>NZ_JAKUDH010000001.1:0-907030 GCF_031570495.1 Pseudomonas sp. JL2 | reverse complement strand
AGGTCGTGAGCTTCGACGCTGATCGGCTCGAACGCTGGGGCCTGGGGCAGAGTGTCGAGGGTCCAGGCCTGATGCCCGGCGGGCAGGCGCGCCAGCCACTGCGCCTGGGTCAAGGTGACCTTGGCATCGGCGTCTTCGATCAGGAACGCCAGGCGTGCAGCCGGCAATTCCGGGTCCAGCGGCAACCACGCGGCGCCGGCATGGACGATGCCAAGCAAGGCCACAACCATTTCCACCGAACGCTCCATGCACAGCGGCACGATGCTGTCGCTGCCCACGCCGGCCGCACGCAGGGCCCGGGCAACGGTTTGCGCCCGTTGATCCAGCTCGGCATAGCTCAGGCGCTGGCCTTCGAACACCAATGCCGGGGCGTTGGGGCTCAGGGCGGCTTGTTGACTGAGCGCGGTGTGCAGGTCGGTCGGGCCGCTGTAGTTGCGCTCGGTGGCGTTCCATTCGACCAGTTGACGCTGACGTTCTGCCGCTGGCAACGGTGACCAGTCGCCGAGACGGGTCTGTGGTGCTTCGAGCATGGTTTCCAGCAGTTGTTGCCATTGTTCCAGCCAACGCCGGGCCGTGGTTTCGCTGAACAGCGCGGCGCGGTACTCCAGCAACACAGACAGCACCTCGCCGTCGTGCACTTCCCAGTTCAGGTCGTACTTGGTGGCCTGGGCGGTCACCGCCCGTTCGCTGACCTGCAACTGCGGCCATGGCTGGCTCGACGAATCGGCGTTCTGCATGGCGAACAGCACTTGGAAGAGCGGCGTCTGGCCGAGGCTGCGCGAAGGTTTCAGGTGCTCCACGACCTGGTCGAACGGCACGTCCTGATGCTGCTGGGCATCCAGCACACGGTTGCGCACCTGGCCCAGCAAACCTTCGAAATCCAGCGTCGGATCCAGATCGGCGCGCATGACCACGGTGTTGACGAAGCAGCCGATCAGCGGTTGCAGCTCGGCGAATGGACGCTGGGCCACCGGGCTGCCGACCCGTACGTCGCGCTGGTTGGCGTAGCGCCCCAAGAGCAACTGCGCCGCACCGAGCATGAGCATGTACAGCGTGGCGCCGCGTTGCTGGGCGAACTGCCGCAGGCGTGCCACCAGGGCAGACGGCAATTGCAGTTGCACTGCGCCGGCCGCTGGGGCGAGCTGGTTCGGACGGCCCTGTTCGGTCGGCAGGTCCAGCAGGTAGTCGCCGTCCTCCAGTTGGTTGCGCCAGTATTCCAGTTGGCTGCTGAACGCGGTCTGTTGACTGGGCTCGCGTTGCCAGAGGGCATAATCGGGGTATTGCAGCGCCAGCGCCGGGAGTGCCGCCGGAGTGTCCTGGCACTGGGCGGTGTAGAACTGTCGCAGTTCATCCAGCAGGTTCTGGCTGGAGGCGTCATCGGTGGCGCAGTGGTGCAGGCTGAGCAACAGCAGCGACTGGGCGCCGCCGCTGCGTTGCAGCAGTGTGGCACGCACGGGCACTTCGGCGGCGAGGTCGAAACGGCGGCCAGTTTGCGCGTGGATCGCCGCGTCGGTCAGTTGTTGCCACTGCTCGTCGCTGGCGGCCTGCAGTGGCGTGACTTGCAGGGTGATAGCGACTTGCGGTTCGACGATCAGCGCCAACTCACCGTCGCTATCGCGCACGATGCGGCTGCGCAGAATCTCGTGGCGCTGGACCACGCCGTCCAGGGCCGTTTGCAGGGCCTGGACATTGAGTTCGCCGTCCAGTTGCACGGCGCTGACCACGTTGTATTCACCACCGCCGGCGCTCAATTGTTCGAGGAACCACAAGCGTTGCTGTTCGAACGACAGCGGCAGGCGCGCCGGACGTGCCGGTGCAGCGAAGGTCGCCGCCGGGGCTTGCAGGGGATCGCCCAGCAGCGCGGCCAAGGCTTCCAGGGTCGGGTGTTCGAACACCGAGCGCAACGGTGGCACGCTGGCGAACTGTTGACGCAGGCGGGCAAACAGCGCCGCCGCCAGCAGCGAGTGGCCGCCGAGGTAGAAGAAGTGGCTGTCACGGCCGATCTGCGACGACGGCACGTTCAGCAACTCGGCCCACAGGGCGGCCAGTTGCTGTTCGGCGGCGCTGCGCGGTGGCTGCAGAGCGTCTGGCGCGGCTTGGATGTCCGGGGCCGGCAAAGCCTTGCGGTTGAGTTTGCCGTTGTCGGTCAGCGGCAACTCATCGAGCAGCACGAATGCCGACGGCACCATGTAGTCGGGCAGGGCGGCGCCAATGGCTTTGCGCCAAGCGTGAATATCGGCCTGCTGATCGCAGGTCACATAGGCCACCAGGCGCTTGTCGCCGGGCACGTCTTCACGGGCCAATACCACGGCCTGGCGCACGCCCGGTTGGGCGCCGATCAGGGTTTCAATTTCCCCCAGTTCGACGCGGAAGCCACGAATCTTCACTTGATGATCCATGCGTCCCAGGTATTCGAGCTGGCCGTCGGGCAGCCAGCGCACCAGGTCGCCGGACTTGTACATCCGCGCACCGGGCAGCGACGAGAACGGGTCTTCGATGAACACCTTCGCCGTCTGTTCGGCACGGTTGAGATAGCCCAGGGTCACGCCCGCACCGCCGATGTGCAGTTCCCCCGGGACGCCCACCGGCATCGGGTTGAGGAAAGCATCGAGCACGTAAGTGCGCACGTTGGCGATCGGCCGGCCAATGATCGGCCGCAGCGGGAAGTCATCCACCGCGCAACCGGTTGCATCGACCGTGCATTCGGTTGGGCCGTAGGTGTTGAAGAAGCGGCTGCCGGCAATTGACGGCAAGCGTTGCCATAGCTGCGCATCCACCGCATCGCCACCGAACAGCACGAAGCGCGGCAGGTACACCTCGCCACGACGAACGCCGTCACTTTCAAGCAAGGCCTTGAGCTGTGCCGGGGTGCACTCGAAGGCTTCCAGACGGGTGTCGCGGAAGAACCCAGCCAGGGCCTCGGGGTCGTAGCGCACGTCTTCCGGGGTCAGGTACAGGCTGTGGCCGTCGAGCAGCAGGATCAGCTCGGCCACCGAGCTGTCGAAGGCGAACGAGTAGTTGAAGCTGGTGCGCATCGGCTGGTCGGTGTAGCGGCGATACAAGCCATGGATGCGCGCCCAGGCCAGGTTGACCACCGAGCCGTTGGTTACCAGGGTGCCCTTGGGCTTACCGGTCGAGCCGGAGGTGTACATGATGTAGGCCAGGTCTTGCGGGCCGGCGAGCGGGGCAGGGTTGCTGTCCGGCTGGTTGGCGAACAGCGCTGCGTCGCTGTCCAGGCGCAAGCGTGGCAGTTCGGCGCCCAGCTGTTCCAGCAAACCCTGCTGGCCGAGGAACAGTGCCGGCTGCGCGTCTTCAAGCATGTACGCCAGGCGATCCACCGGGTAGGTCGGGTCCAGCGGTACATAAGCGCCGCCGGACTTGAGAATGCCCAGCAGGCCGACCAGCAGTTCCAGCGAACGCTCGACACACAGCGCCACCGGGCGGTTGGCACCGACACCACAGCTGCGCAGGTAATGCGCCACCTGATTGGCGCGCCGATTCAGTTCGCCGTAGCTCAGGCTGCGGCCTTCGAAACACAGGGCGTCGCGTTCCGGGGTGCGCTCGGCCTGTTGTTCAAACAACTGGGCAAAGGCCAGGTGCGTCGGCACCTGCATCTCGGTGCGGTTCCACTCGACCACGGTGCGTTGCCACTCCGCGTCCATTAGCAGCGGCAAGGCGGCGACCGGGCGCTGTGGCTCGGCGAGCATGTGTTCGAGCAGATGCTCCAGGCGCGCGAGAGTCTGGCGGGCGCTGTCGGCGACGAACAGGTCGAGGGCGAACATCAGCTCCAGCTGGATCGGCGCATTGGCCGGGCACAGCACGTGCAGGTCCAGATCGCATTCGGAGTGCCGCAGCGGCGTGTCCAGGGCTTCGAATTCCAGCCCGGGGAAGCGCAACCGCGACTCCATAGCCAGTTGCTGAGCGACCATCACCTGGTACAGCGGCGCATGGCTGAGGCTGCGTGGCAGTTGCAGGCTGTCGACCAATTGTTCGAACGGCAGGTCCTGATGCAGCAAGCCACTGCGCAGACGCTCGGCCACTTGTTTGACCAGGGCGGTGAAGCCGGCTTGCGGCTCGAAGTCGGCGCGGATCGCCAGGTTGTTCAGCAAGATGCCCAGAAGGCCTTCGGTGCCCGGTTGTTCCCGGTGGGTGACCGGGGTGCCGACAAGCACCGTGGCATCGCCGCTCAAACGGTGCATCAGCACGGTGAAGCCGGCGAACAGCACGGTGAACGGCGTGGTGCCGAGGCGACCGGCAAAGGCTTGCACTCGACCACTGAGGTCGGCGCTGAGTTCACGCTGCACGATCCCGGCGCGGTAACTTTGCACCGATGGCCGTGGATGATCGGTGGGCAAGGCCAGCAGCGGGCTGGAGTCGTTGTCGCGACGGTCCAGGGTGGTGGTCCAGTAATCGAGTTGGCGCTTGAGTTCGGCGCCTTGCAGGTGTTCGCGCTGCCAGAGGGCGAAGTCAGCGTATTGCAGTGGCAGGGCCGGCAGGGCGGCGGGCGCGCCGTTGCAACGGGCTTCATAACCCAGGGCCAGCTCGCGCAGGGCGATGGTGGCCGACCAGGCGTCCGAGACCAGGTGATGCAGGGCGATGCCCAGCACATGCTCGTCCGGCGCCAGGCGCAGCAAGCGCGCCCGCAGCAACGGAGGGCAGGTCAGGTCGAACGGTTGCTCGAAGGTGTCTTGCAAGGCATTGAACTGCGCGCCGGCGCGGGCGGTGGCGGTCAGGCTCGACAAGTCTTCGAAGGGCAGCGCGATATCCAGGGTTGGGCTGATGCGCTGGCACGGCACACCGTCGATGCTGTGGATGCCGGTGCGCAGGATTTCGTGGCGCACCAGCAGGTCGTTCAGGCTGGCGTGCAGCGCCTGGATGTCGAGTTCCCCCTTGAGGTGCAGGGCGAACGGGATGTTGAACAGGGTGGTGCCCGGCGTCAGTTGTTCGATGAACCACAGACGCTGTTGCGAGAACGACAGCGGTAGCAGCGGCGGACGAGGCTGGGCCTTGGGCACGCTGAGCGCGTTGGCGTGTGGTGCGGCGGCCTCGGCCTGGCGGGCGGCGATGGCTTCGGCCAGCAAGGCCACGGTCGGCTGTTCGAACAACACCCGCAACGGCAGGTCGAGCTTGAATTGGGTGCGCAGGCGGGCCACGATCTGGGTCGCCAGTAGTGAATGCCCACCGAGGGTGAAGAAGTTGTCTTCCACGCCTACTGTGTCGCGCCCCAGGACCTCGGCCCAGACAGACGCCACGCTGGTTTCCAGCGCGTTGCGCGGGGCGATGCTGTGCTGGGTGTCGGCCTGCCAGTCCAGCTCACGGGCGGCGAGGGCCTTGCGATCGACCTTGCCGTTGTTGTTCAGGGGCAGCTTGTCCAGGCAGACGAAGGCCGCCGGCACCATGTACGGCGGCAGTTGCGCGCGCAGGTGCTCGCTCAGGCCGTCGCTGCCCAGGGCCTGGTCATGGGCCGCCCAGTACGCCACCAGCCAGGCTTCGCCGACGGTGTTTTCCCGCAGCAGGACTGCGGCTTCCCGCACGTTCGGGTGCTGCGCGAGACGGTGTTCGATTTCCGTCAGCTCGATCCGGTGCCCGCGCAGTTTGACCTGCTGGTCGCGGCGGCCGAGGTATTCGATCACCCCGTCTGCACGCCAGCGTCCCAGGTCACCGGTGCGGTACAGGCGACCTTCGAGTTGAGGATGGTCGATAAAGGCGTCAGCGGTGCGTTGCGGGTCGTGCAGATAGCCGCGGCCGACGCCGACGCCCCCGACACAAATTTCCCCGGCCACGCCAACCGGCACCGGGCGCAGGGCTTCGTCCAGCACATACAGGCGGTTGTTGGCGGTCGGCTGGCCGATGGGCATGTGACTGACTTCGGCCCCCGGTGCTTCGAAGATCGGCTGGAAGGCCACGTCGTCGGCGCATTCGGCCGGCCCGTAGGCGTTCATCAAGGCAATGTCGGGGAACCGGGCGAACCAGTCGCGGGCCACGGTCGGCGGCAGGGCTTCACCGGTGGGCAATACCCAGCGCAGGTCCGGCAGTTGCAAATCGCATGGGCACAGTGCGAGCAAGGTGCGCATCAGGCTCGGGACGATTTCCAGCACGTTCAGGCGCTCGCTGGCGAGCACTTGCAGCAGGCGTTGCGGGTCGTGGGCGACCTCATCCGGAAGAATGTGCACGGTGGCACCGAGCACCGGCGCGGCGAGGAACTGCCACACCGAAATGTCGAACGCCACCGAGGCGGTCTGGGGTATCCGGTCGGCGGCGCTGAGGCCCAGGGCCGGTACTTTGCCGAAGATGTTGTTGAGCATGCCGCGCTGTTCGATCATCACACCCTTCGGAGTGCCGGTCGAACCGGAGGTGAACAGCACGTAGGCCAGGCTGTCCGGACCGGCGAGCACCGGCAGAGGCGCGTCGTTGCCCGACGTCCAGCAGGCCTCGGCGAACAGCGCCTCGGGCGCCCGGTCGAGGTCGCTGAGCAGTTGATCGAGCAGGCCGCTGCAGGCTTCGCTCGCCACCAGCAGAGGCGCGCGGGACAGCCCGAGGATTTCCCGCAGGCGCTCGGGCGGGTGATTGACCTCAAGGGGCAGCATCGCTGCGCCCGCCTTGAACACGGCCAGCATCATGGTCAACAGCGCCAGGCCACGAGGGGCCACCAGCGCGACCAGTTGATCTGCGCCGGCGCCGGCCTCGCGCAGGGCATGAGCCAGGCGCGTGGAACGCAGGTCCAGCTCGGCGTAGGTCAGTGACTCACCGGCGCAGATCGCGGCGACCTGATCACCGCGCTGGGCGACCTGGGCGGCAAACAGCTCGGCGTAGCTTTGATCCAGCGGGAAATCGTGGCGGTTGAGTGCCCACTCGCCCAGCAACTGTTGGCGCTCCTCGGCGGCCAGCAGTTCGAAGCTGGCCAACGGCGCGTCGGGGGCGGCGAGCATGCTGCGCACCAGGCTGGCGATGTGGCCCAGCAGGCGCTGCACGGTGGCGGCCTCGAAACGTTCGCGGTCATACGACACGCGGATGCCCAGCTGTTCCTCCGGCAGGATCACCACGGTCAAGCCGTAGTGGGTGTGCACGCTGTGGTCCATACCTTCGAGGCTGAACTGGAAGCCGCCTTCGAGGATCTGTTCGTCGATGGGCGCGTTTTCGAATACCAGGATGCTGTCGAACAGGGTCTCGCCCCGGGGGAAATCGCTCCAGCCCTGGATGTCGGTCAACGGCGTGTGCTCGAAGTCGCGCATGTCGACGTTGAGCTTTTGCAGGTCGCCCAGCCAATTGCCGAGCGTGGCATTCGGGTCCACCGACACCCGCAGTGGCAAGGTGTTGATGAACAGGCCGATCATTTGTGCGACGCCGGTCAGGTCGGCCGGACGCCCGGCCACGGTGACGCCGAAGACCACGTCCTGTTGCCCGCTGTAGCGCGACAGCAGCAGTGACCAGACGCCCTGGAAAAACGTGTTCGGGGTGATCCGCCGATTGCGGCAGAACGCCGCCAGCGCCTGGGTTTCCTGCTCGTTCAGGTGAATCAGTTGGTCGTCCACCAGCACCGCATCGGTGTAGCGGTCGCGGGTCACGCCGTTGTCCACGGTCAGTGGTGTGGGCGCGTTTAGCCCTTGCAACTGGCCGCGCCAGAATTGCTCGGCCTTGCCCGCATCCTGGCGTTGCAGCCACTGGATGTAATCGCGAAACGGCCGAGGGCTTTTCAGCTCTGGCGTGCGGTCGTTGCACAGTGCTTCGTAGACTTTGAGGAAGTCCACGGTCACCAGGGAAATGCACCAGGCGTCCATCAGGATGTGGTGGAAGCTGCGAATGAATTCGTAGGACTCGTCAGCCAGGCGCACCAGTCGAAAGCGAATCAGCGGTGGCTTGGACAGGTTGAAGCCGACTTTCTGCTCGTCTTCCAGCAGGGTGCGGATCCGCGCTTCCTGCTCATGGGGGGCGAGCCCGCGCAAATCGAGGGTGTCCAGCGGTACCTTGACCTGACGATGGATCACCTGCACCGGTTGCTTCTGGCTTTTCCACTGGAAACTGGCGCGCAGGGAAGGGTGCAGCGCCACCACCTGGCGCCAGGATTCGAGGAACGCGCCTTCATCAATGGCCCCGCCGATGCGGTAGCGATCCTGCATCAGGTACACACCGGAGTCTTCGTGCAGCAGGGAGTGGAACAGCATCCCTTGTTGCAGCGGCGACAGCGGGTAAATGTCTTCGATCGGGTTGCCGGTGGTTTTTTCGCTGGTCATTAAAAGGATCCTGCGTAAATAGGGGCGACGGTGATGGCGTGCTGACGAGAAGAACCGCTCACAGGTCGGCCTCGTCCAGTTCGGCCATCAGCGCTTGCATTTCGTCATCGGACAGGCCCGAGGCGCTGAATTCGGTGCTGTCGGCTTGCGGCTCGGCGGCGCTCGGATCCAGCGGTTGCGCGACCTCGGCCATGGCTGCGACGGTCTGGCGTTCGAAGACTTGCTTGGCCGACAGCGCGATGCCTTGCTCATGGGCCTGGGCCACCACTTGCAGGCTCAGGATCGAGTCGCCGCCGATGGCGAAGAAATTGTCGGTGACGCTCACCGTCGAGAGTTTCAAGACCTTGGCGACGATGGCTTGCAGGGTGGTTTCCATGGCGTTGCGCGGCGCCACGTGGGCGCTTTCGTCGAGCTGCTCCGGGTCGGGCAACTGGCGGGTGTCGAGCTTGCCGTTGGGCGTGCGGGGAAAGCTCGTCAGGGTCAGCACCAGGGCCGGCACCATGTACGACGGCAGGCGTTCGCCGAGGAAACGCTTGATCGCCTCCGAGTCCGGTGCGTAGCCGTGGGCGGCCAGGATATAGGCGAGCAGGCGCTTGCCGGCGGCATGTTCCTGGACGATCACCGCGGCTTCGCGCACGTCGCTGTGGCTGCACAATTGGCGTTCGATTTCGCCCAGTTCGATGCGGTAGCCGCGCACCTTGACCTGATGGTCCTTGCGCCCCAGGAATGCCAGGCGCCCGTCGGCTAGCCAGCACGCCAGGTCGCCGGTGCGGTAGGCGCGAGTGCCGTCGGTCAGGGTGACGAAGGCCTTGGCGGTTTCTTCGGGTTTGTGGCGATAGCCGCGGGCCAGGGTGGGGCCGGCGAGGACGATTTCACCCGGTTCGCCAATGCCGCAAGCCGTGTCGAATTCATTCAGCAGGCGCAGGTCCATGCCGGCGATCGGACGGCCGATGCTGACGTTCCGGCGTGGGTCCAGCACCTCATAGGTGGCCCAGACGGTGGCCTCAGTGGGGCCGTATTCGTTCACCAGATGTGCGTGTGGCAGGGTCTTGCTGTGTTGCGCGATCAGCGACGGCGGGCAAGCCTCACCCGCGACGATCCAGCAGGCGAGGCTGTCGGTTCCCCCGCTGCGCTGCAATTGATCGAGCAGGGCTTGGTACAGCGACGGTAGCGACAGGCCGTGGCTGACCTGGTGCTGGGCAATCAACTGCGCCAGGCGGGCCATCTCCAGCTCTTCGCCTGGGGCGGGCAACACCAGGCGTCCGCCTTGGGCCAGGGTCCAGAAAATCCCGGCGACCGAACTGTCGAAGGCAAACGACGACAACAACAGGTAGGCGCGCACCGGAGTCTCATAGGCTGCCATGCGCACTTGGGTTGAGAAACTCAAGGCGCCGTGGCTGATTTCCACGGCTTTCGGCGCACCGGTAGAGCCGGAGGTGTAGATCAGGTAGGCGAGGTCGTTGGCGTCCGGCAAGGGCAGTGCCGGACAGTCGCCGAGGTCCTGTGTTGTCAGCTCTCCCAGCACGAAGCGTTGCAGGTTGGCCGGCACGCTGTCGGCCAGTTCGGCGCTGACCACGATGTGGGCGATGGCGCTGTCGGCGAGCATGTAGGCGCGGCGGTCGGCCGGGTAGGTCGGATCGACGGGCACGTAGGCGCCACCGGCTTTCAAGACGGCGAGCATGGCGACAATGGCCGCGTTACTGCGGGCGAACAGGATGCCGACGGGCACCCCTGGACCGATGCCGGCGGCGACCAGTTGATGGGCCAGTTGCGTGGCGCAGGCGTCGAGGCGGCTGTAGCTCAGGTCGCCGTCCTTGTCGCTGAGGGCGATGGCGTTCGGTTGTTGGCGAACCTGACGGGCAATCAATTCCACCAGCGTCACCGGTTCGATGGAGGGTGCGCTCGCGCCGGCACCGATCAACTGCGATTGCAGCGCGCCACCCAGGGGCAATTGGGCCCAGCCCCGTTGCGGTTCGGCCAGGGCGCCGTGCAGCAGTTGCAGCCATTGTTCGGCGAGGCAGCCCACAGCGTCGGCGCTGAGGACATGGCGGTCGTAGACCACCTGCGCGTGCAGGCTGTCGGGCAACTGGCGGACGTTCAGGCAAGCCTTCAACGGGTTCATGACCGCACTGGCGTGGCGCTCCCGGGCATCGCCGGAGCGCCAGGCAAAAGCGTATCCGGCGTGGTGGTCGCCGGTGTAATAGTCTTGCCAGCCAATCAGCCGTTCCAGGGTGGCGGCCACTTGCGTGCTTTGCTCCAGCAGAGTCGCCTGGGCATCCAGTTCGATGCTCACGGGCAGGCACTGTTCGAACAGGCCCAGGGTGTTCTCCAGTTCCGCGCCGCGACTTTCATGGATCAGAGTGAGTGGCACCTGTTGCTGGCCGGCCAGTCGTCCCAGGACCGCTGCCCATGCCGCCAGCAGCAGTTCCGGGGTCAGGGCCGGGTGACGGGCGGGGTCGGCCGGCAGCGTCAGCTCCAGTCGGGTCGGCGCAAATCCACCATCGAGGGGCGATTCCAGCGGCAGCTGCAAGGTGGCCTGTTCGGTGTCGCCCGCAGGTTTCCAGAAGCTCACGCCCGGATGATCCGGTGCGTCTTCCACCAGGCTCCAGCGCCATTCGGCGTAATCGGCGTACTGCAGGGTTTCGGACAGGTCCGTGGCAGTGTCTTGCAGCAATGCAGCGGCCAGCCATTTCAGGCTGGCGAGGTCGAAGTGGCTGCTGGCCGCCGCGAGGTCCAGCACGCCTTGCTCATCGGACAGGCGCACCAGGGTCACCCACAGCGGGGTTGTCCAGTCACGGGGCTGGGTGGCGAGCTGAGCGAGCGCGGCGTCCTGATCAGCGCGGCTGTGCTGGCGCAGGTCCTGGAGGTTCACCGCCAGTGAGCCGGCTTCGTCAATCACCTGCACCGGGTGGCGCAGGCCTGGCACGGGCATCAGGCGTGTGCGCAGGATTTCGCTGCCGGCCACCAGTGCCTGCAGGCGGTTGTTCAGTGCATCGACGTCCAGCGGTTGTGACAGCGACCATTGCAAATGACAGCTGAACGGGTGCTGCGCTGCGCCGTGGGTGTGGGGGTAAACCGATGCCTGTTGCGGCGAAATACGAAAACCTTGAAGTCCGCTCATGTTCATCTCGACTGGAAAAGGGCTTGAGCCTGGATCACCGCACAGACGTCGGGGCTTGCTGGACTCGTGTCAGGCAAGCCGCCTGCGAACGGCGGGTGGACCCGTTGAATGTCAGACGGCAACGTCGCTCGACAGCAGGGCTTCAGCCATGCCGGTCATGATGGCGCGCTTGCCGGTAAAGGGTTCGCGACCGTGCACGGCGAGCATGTTGTCGATGAACAACACGTCCCCCTGCTGCCAACTGAAGCGCACCAGCGAGTCGAGGTAGGCCGCGCGTAGCGATTCCAGGACCTGCGGCTCGATCGGTTCGCCATCGCCGTAAAAGGTGTTGGTGGGCAGGTCGAGGTCGTTGAAGTTGCTTTGCAGCGAATCGCGGATTCGCTCGGGCAGGGTGCTGATGTGGAAGAACGTGGCGTGGTTGAACCAGACCTCTTCGCCGGTGCGCGGGTGGCGCACCACGGCCGGCCCGCGTTGGCGGGTGCGCAGGCGATTGTTGTCTTTCCATTCCACTTCGATGCCGACGCTGGCGCAGTAGGCTTCCACTTCGCGGCGGTCTTCGGACTGGAACACGCTCTGCCACGGCAGGCCGAAACCGTCGCCGTAGTTGCGAACGTACAGCACGCCTTTTTCCCGGAACCGCGCTTCGATCTGCGGGCTGATCCTGGCCTTTACGGCGCGGGTCGAGCCGATCGGTGTTTCACCGCCGGTCTCGGACGGCAGTTGGCAGTAGAAGAACAACCGTAGCGGGAAGCGCGGCGAGTAGGAGTGTTCGTTGTGGGGGAAAATCATCTGGTCGGCCGGGTAGTCGGTCGAGGTGTAGATGTTGCCGCCGACCCGTGTCCGGGGGGACGCGCGGAACATGTATTCCAGCGCTCCGGGGGAGAGGGCGGCGATCACCTGGTCGAACTGCTCGACAGACGCGACGTTGAAGCCGCGAAACAGCAGGGCGCCGTACTGCAGCAGTTTCTTTTCCAGCGACTCGCGTTCCCGGGCGGCCCAGGCGATCAGGTCAACGCCGCTGACCGCCGGTTCGATCACCAGGGGCAGCGCGTGGTCCGGACTGAGCAGGCGCTCGGTGACCAACTGTTGTTCCGAGACGTTCATGGCTTTGCGACGCACGGCGCCAAGGGCGCGTGGCGATGGGGGCACGATAGACATAACGGCATCCGACTCGGTTAAAGGGACAAGGAGCGACGTTTGGCTTGCATCATCTGGCTGCGACCGGCCAGCGCCTGGGACTGCTGTCGCTCCCGGGTAAAGGCCTGATCCCAGCTGTCGATGCGCTCGGCCAGTGCCGGCAACGGCTCGTCCAGCAGGCTGTGCATCTGCTCCAGCAGGCGCGTCCACAGGTGTTGCAGGCGCAAGGCACGGTCCCGGTCGAAGTATTCGCCGCGATACTTGAGGGTCGCGGCGAGGCCTTCGTCGCCGTGCACCAGGTCGAGCACCAGGTGGAAATCCCCCGGTGCCTGGGCCACGTCCAGCGCGGACAACTGCGCGCCAGCGATGGCGGTCGGGGTCACCCGTGACGGTTGATAGTTGAGCTTGACCTGGAACAGCGGCGAGTGACCGGGGCGGCGCTGCGGCGCGAGTGCCGAGACCACCAGATCAAAAGGCAGGCCTTGATGGGCATAGGCCAGGCGCGACTCATCGCGAACCTGCTCAAGGAAACCGGCCAGGGTCGCTTCGCCGCGCAAGTCACAGCGCAGGGTCAACTGGTTGACGAAGAAACCGATGACGTCGTTGTGCTCTGCCAGCGGTCGGCCGCTGACGTCGGTGCCCAACAGGAACTGCGGCTGGCCGCCCAGTTGCTTGAGGACCAGTTGGTAGCTGGCCAGCAACAACATGAACAACGTCATGCCTTGTTCACGGGCCAGCGCTGCCAAGCGCTCACAGCCGGTCTGCGGCACGTTGAAGTCCAGGCTGTATTCGCCCGGGGCCTGGCCGCTGCCACCCAGTTCCAACGTTTGCGGCATGCCGGCCAGGTGTTCGCGCCAGAAGCCTTGCTCGGTGGCGATTCGCTGTTCGCTCCAGTGCAGGGCTTCCCATTGGGCGAAAGCCAGGTATTGCCCCGGCAGCGCGGCGTCCGCCGAACCCGCCAGTTCTGCCAACAATATTTGCGCCGAGCGTCCGTCGAAGGCGATGTGGTGCAGCGTCAACAGTAGGTCATGCTGTTGGTCATGGCGGCTGAGTAACTGCGCTCGCAGCACTGGGCCGGCTTGCAGATCGACAGGGGTGGCGTGTTCTTGGGCCAGGCGTTCGTCCAACGTCTGCTGTTGCTGCGCTTGGTTCTGCTCACGCACATCATGATGGACCAGCGCCACAGCCGTGGCCGGCAACACCTGTTGTTGCGGGCCATCGACACTGTCGCGGTACACCGTGCGCAACACGCCGTGACGCTCGACCAGCGTGTTCAGGCGCAGGGCCAACGTCTCGATGTCCAGCGGACCTTGCAGGCGCAGGTGCAGTACCAGGTTGTGGCGGGTGTCGTCCGGGTTCAGTTGGCGCAGGAACCACAAGCGACGCTGGGCGAACGACTGATGCCCCTGACTGGGGTTGGTCTGCTCGGTGGGAGCATTGGCCGTTGGCGTTGGATCATTGAGGAAAGCGTGCAGGGCCAGCGCCCATTGCCCCAGGGTGGTTTCCCCGAACAGGCTTTGGGTATCGAGGTTCCAGCCCAGGTCCCTGTGCAGGCGCGTGGAAAAGTCGGCCACGCCGATGGAATCCAGGCCCTGGCCGATCAGGCTGAGGTTAAAGTCGGCGGAAAAATACGGGTTGACCGCGTGCAGCGTCTGTTCCAGCCATTGGCGGCAGGCGGCTTGGGCCTGTTGCGACGTTTCGGTCGCCAGGTTATTGAGCTGGGCAAGGTCAAGGGGCTCGTCGTTCGAGGCCAGCGTTCCACCGCTCTGGGCGATGATGCTCAACGTGCCGGCGGCCAGTTGTTTGCGCGCACCTTGGCGGGCGATCTTGCCGCTGGTGGTCATCGGGATGGTGCCGGCTTGCACCAGCACAATCTGGTCGATGCCGCAGTCGGCGGCTTCGCGCACAGCGTTTTGCATCGACGCGAACAGCGCCGGATGATGCGCCGGGTCGACGAACTTGCGCTGCGGCTCGGCGACAATCACCAGTTTCTCGCGGCCCAGTGCCGGGTCCATTTGCGCGAAGGCGGCGATGCGTCCGGTACGGATGCCCGGCTCGGCGTCGGTAATGGCGAATTCGATGTCGTGGGGGTAAAGGTTGCGCCCATTGAGAATCAACAGGTCCTTGAGCCGCCCGCAGATCACCACCTGGCCTTCGTGCATGAAGCCCAGGTCGCCGGAGCGCAGGTAATGTTCCGATGAGCCGACTATCCGTGCCTCAAAGGCTTCACGAGTGGCCTCAAGATTCTTCCAGTAGGATTCGGCGTTGCTCGGACCCTTGAGCCAGACTTCGCCGATGTGATCGGCGGCGCAGCGCTCGAAAGTGTGCGGGTCGACGATGGCGATGCTGTGCAAGGCTTGCGGATAACCGCAGGCGACGAACTCCACCGCGGCGGCATCGGCAGCGGCCAGGGCCACGCGACCGCTCTCCAGCACGGCTTTGTCCAGGCGCAGCACCACCGGCAGCGCATCGGCCGGCGTGGCGCTGACGCACAGCGTTGCTTCGGCCTGGCCATAACCGGGGCTGATGGCCAACGGGTTCAGGCCGCAGGCGGCAAAACGCTGGGCGAAGGCTTCCAGGGTGCCGGGATGGATCGGCTCTGCGCCGTTGATGGCGTGTTTCCAGTTGCTCAGGTCCAGCTGTGCGATCAGGTTGTCGCTGACCACGCGGTTGCACAGGGCATAGGCGAAGTTGGGGGCGAAGCTGGCGGTGGCCCGGTAGCGACTCAATGCCTGCAGCCAGGTCGACGGCGCATTGACGAAGGTCTGGGAAGCCATCAGGTAGCACGGCATGCCGCTGTAGAGCGGAGCCAGCATGCCGCCGATCAGGCCCATGTCGTGATACAGCGGCAGCCAGTTGACCATGGCGCCGTGCTCGTCGAAATCGTACGCCTGGCGCATCAGTTCGACGTTGGCGATCAGGTTGCGCTGACGCACCTCGACGCCTTTTGGCGAGCCGGTCGAGCCTGAGGTGTATTGCAGGAAGGCTACGGTCGAACCGTCGATAGCCGGGCGTTGCCACTGGCTGGTCGGTGGTGTGCCCAGGTGCTGGACGGTCAGCACCTCGACGCGGCCCTCCACCAGTTCCTGCAGGCTTTCGCAATGATCCGCCGGTGCCAGAATCAGCGCCGGCTCGGCATCCACTACCACGTTGCGGACGCGGTCGAGGTGGCGCGGTTTGCGCGACGGTGGCGGAAACAACGGCACGGCAATCAGGCCCGCATATAGGCAGGCACAGAAGGCGCGGGCGTAGTCGAGGCTGCTGGGCAGCATCAACAGCACGCGATCACCCGGCGCATAACGCGCTTGCAGCGCGGCCGCCAGGGACTGGGACTGCTCGTGCAGTTGGGCAAAGGTCAGGGTTTCGCCGATGTTTACACCGTCCGGCAAGAAATGCAGGGCAGCACGCTGAGGGAAGTGCTGGGCGTTGGCTTCCAGCACCTCGATCCAATGTTTGAATGAAAACATGTGCAATTCACGCCATGGCCACGATGACTTTGCGGTCACCGGTGAAAGGATTGCGACCGTGTGCCACCAGTCGGTTGTCGAGCATCAGGATATCGCCCGGTTGCCAGGGGAAGCTGATGGCAGTCTCGCGGTAAACCTCGCGCACGGTGTCGAGCATGTCGTCGGCAATGGCCGAGCCGTCGCCGAAATAGACATGGCGCGGCAGGTTCTCTTCACCCACCGCTGCCAGCAGGCTGGCGCGTACGCTCGGTTCGATGGCCGAGACATGGAACAGGTGCGCCTGGTTGAACCAGACCCATTCACCGGTATCGGGATGCTGCTGCACGGCGGCGCAACGCTGGCGGGTGCGCAGGTCGCCATCGGCTTTCCATTCCCACTCGATGTCGTTGTCCCGACAGTAGCGTTCGACCTGGGCACGGTCCTGGGTGTTGAAGACTTTTTCCCAAGGCAGGTCCAGGGCGCCGCTGTAGTTGCGTACGTAGAGCAACTCGCGGCTGGCGAACAGCTCGCGGATCTCGGCGGGCATGCGCTGGTAGATCAGGCGGCTGTCGGCAATCGGGGTCTCGCCGCCGGTTTCACTGGCCTTGATACAGTGAAACCAGATGCGCGAAGGCCAAGGGCGGGTGTAGGCCTGCTCGTTGTGCAAGGGTATGAATTGATGGGCCGGGTATTCCGTGGAGCTATAGACCCCGGCGAAGACTTTGCTGCGCGGCGTGGAGCCGAATTCGTAACTGGCCAACTGTGCCCCGAAGCTGGCAGCGAAGCGCTTGAAATCGATGGGCGTGGCGACCGTGAAACCGCGAAACAACACGCCGCCAACCGTGGTCAGGGCATGAGCCAGGCGGTCACGAATCGAGGCGTCCAGATCGTGGATCGACTGTCCCGATGCCCCCTGTACCAGCAGGGGTAGCGACTGGGCGCTTGCATCCGTGGGCGCCATTGAAAAAAGCTCGGAACGCCCGTTCAGGTGTTCGATTGAGGTCATCCTTGTGCATCCTCTTATATCTTCTTCGACCAGTCACAAGACCTTGAAAGCAGGGCAGCGGTCGGTTGTGTAGGACTCGTCTGTAATGTATTCAGATCAATACAAGACGTCATACTAGGTACAAATGAGATAGATTATCAATACTATTTATTTAATTTTTTTTTTGGATTAGACTCCGCTCCGCTGGCGCCATACAGCCTTCGGCCAGCTCAAAAAACCTAAAAATATCTGTCGCAGGGGAGCGGGGCGTGAATTTCAAAAAGAACACAATTGCGTTGGCTGTAGGGTCGGCCATAGGCCTGAGCAACGCTGCATGGGCGGCCGAAGAAGCCGGCACGATGGAGATTGCTCCGATCACCGTGACAGGTGAAAAAATCGACCGCACGCTTGAACAGACCCAGTCCAGCGTCGTGGTCCTCACCGACAAGAATCTGCGAGAGCACGGCGACAAGGACCTGGTGGATGTATTCGCCCGTACGCCCGGTGTCTATAGCCAGGCCGGCAATGAAAACTGGGGTATCCGTGGTGTGCCGGTGTCCGGTTTTGACGATCAGGGTCCAGCGACCCTCAATGGTGCCGTATCCGTTTATGTCGACGGTGCCGTACAGCCGAACCGTGCGCTGACCCTCAGCCCGGTCCCGCTCTGGGATGCCGAGCAGGTCGAAGTATTCCTTGGCCCGCAATCCACCACCCAGGGCCGTAACTCCCTGGCCGGTGCGGTGGTTATCCGGACCAAGAACCCAACTTTCGAACCGAGCTTCTCGGCACAAACCAATGTGGGCAATTACGGTGAGCGCGGGGCGGCGGTGGCCGGTGGTGGCTCTATCGTCGACGACAAGATCGCCGGGCGTATCGCCGTGGACTATGGCGAAGGTGACGGCTATATCCGCAACACCGCGCTCAATGACGACGCCAACCCGCGTCGCACCAGCAACACCCGCGGCAAATTGCTGATCCTGCCCAACGACGACACCGATGTCCTGCTGACCTACGCCCACAGCGAGCACCGCCAGGGCGACCGTTCGACCATGCGCGTCAACGGCAAGCCGAGCTACTACGATATCGCGTCCAACACCAAGGCCTTCGACAACCTCAAGCAGGACACCCTCAGCGCCAAGGTGGATTATCGTCTGAACGACGACTGGTCGCTGACGAGCATGACCGCCAATACCAGTACCGACTACAGCAACCGTCTGGACTTCGACCAGAATGCCGTGGACAACGAGGTCGTTCTGCGCAAGCAAGACGGTAACCTGTTCAGTCAGGAACTGCGCTTGAATTACACCTCGGACACGGTGAAGAGCTTTGTGGGTGCGTACTACGGCCACAACAGCAACGACTTCCACGACCGGCTGTTTTTCGATGATGTGCTGTTCGGTACGGTCAAGGGCGATACCACGATCGAGAACAAGGCCGTGTTCGGTGAAGTCAACTGGACATTCGCACCGCGCTGGACCTTGATCACCGGCCTGCGTTACGACCACGAGACCAACGACACCGACGTCGAGCAGGACGATTTCTCCGAGCCCGCCAAAGTCAAAAAGTCATTTGACGCCGTGCTGCCGAAACTCGGCATCGACTATGAGCTGGCCGCGAACCAATACCTCGGTTTCATGGTGCAAAAAGGCTACCGCGGCGGTGGCGTCAACCTGCGTTCCGGTAGCGGTCACCAAGCCTACGATCCGGAATACACCACCAACTACGAGCTGTCCTACCGCGGTTCGTTCTTTGACCAGACCCTGCGTACCCGCGCCAACCTGTATTACACGGATTGGAAGGACCAGCAAGTCAGCGTGCGGCAGAGCGGAAGCTCCGTCATTGATGTCTTCAACGCCGGTCGCAGCGACATCAAGGGCATGGAAATCTTCGTAGAGAAGGACATCACCGAACAGCTGACCTTGAATGTCGGTGGCTCCGTTACCGATAGCAAATACAAGGACTTCGTCACAGGCAGCGGTCAGGACATGAGCGGTGAATCGTTCCTTTCCTCGCCGAAATACAAGATGTCGGTGGGCGGTGTCTATCGCTTCGACGATCGTCTGATATTCGGTACTGACGTTGTCTACCAAAGCACCGCGCCTTCGGAATATCAGTTCGATGCCAACGGCAAGGTCACCGGGGAGCGCCGCAGCGACAACTATGTATTGGTGAACTTCAACACCGAGTACAAAGTCACCAAGAACGTCGCGGTGTCTGCTTACGTGAAGAACGCCTTCGACAAGGAATACGTCACCAACAACCGCAGCGACGACATCATCGACGTCGGCGCGCCGCGCACGGTGGGGATGATTTTGCGCTACGACATGTAAAACCCAAAGGCGCGGGGAGGCAATCTCCTCGCGCCTGTCCTGCAACGTATCGGATGTTTGTTTCCAGGCTGTTCGTTCCCTTCCAAACCCAGCCTCCATGGAGGAAATCATGAGTGCTTTTTCGAATGTCACAGCGGGTGGCGCGCAACAGCTGCGCCTGTTGCACACCGGTCTGTCGAGTCCTTACTGCCTCGATCCGACCCCACTGCTGGAACGTCAGCAACAGCAGGAATCCAACGCCCGCAGTTACCCGCGACGCATTCCGCTGGTGCTTGAGAGGGCCCATGGCATTTATGTGCAGGACAGCCGGGGGCAAGTGTTTGTCGATTGCCTGGCCGGTGCCGGCACCCTGGCGCTGGGCCACAACCATCCGGTGATTATCGAAGCCATCACTCAGGTCATGGCAGCCGGTGTGCCGATGCACACCCTGGACCTCATGACCCCCGTGAAGGACGCATTCGTCCAAGAGATTTTCGCTTGCCTGCCTAGCGAGTTCGCTCGCCATGCACGCATCCAGTTCTGCGGCCCGAGTGGGGCCGATGCGGTCGAGGCCGCGCTCAAGCTGACCCGCACCGCCACTGGGCGGCATTCGGTCCTGGCGTTCGAAGGGGCCTATCACGGTATGACCCTGGGTACGCTGGCCATCAGCGGCAACCTGTCACCGAAAAATGCCCTCGGCGCATTGATGCCAGGTGTGCAGCGCCTGCCGTTCCCGCACGATTATCGTTGCCCGTTCGGGGTGGCCGGCGATCAGGCAGTCACGTTGAACGTGCGTTACCTGGATCACTTGCTCAACGACCCTGAAAGCGGGGTGACCGCACCGGCGGCGCTGATCCTGGAGCCGATTCAAGGGGAGGGTGGGGTCATTGCCGCGCCGGACCGCTGGCTGCAGGAACTGCGCCGATTGACCCAGGCCCACGGCATCCCGCTGATCGTCGACGAGATCCAGTGCGGCATTGCCCGCAGTGGCCGGATGTTTGGCTTCGAGCAATCGGGTATCACGCCGGATGTCATCACCCTGTCCAAAGCCATCGGTGGCGGGTTGCCGCTGTCGGTCATGGTCTACCACGAGTCGCTGGACGTCTGGCAGCCGGGTGCCCACGCCGGCACATTCCGCGGCAATCAGTTGGCGATGGCGGCCGGTACCGCGACCTTGCGTTTCATCCGCGATGAAGGCCTGGTTCAGCACGCTGAAAAGGTCGGCGCTTATCTGCAAAAACAACTGCAGGCGCTGCAAAACGAGTTCGCCTGGATCGGCGATGTACGGGGTCGCGGCCTGATGCTCGGGATGGAAATCGTCGACCCGCAGGGCACCCTTGATGTACAGGGCCATCCGCCGGTGGACACAGCCCGGGCCAAGGCCTTCCAGCAGGCTTGCCTGAAGCACGGCTTGATCGTCGAGCTTGGCGGGCGCCATGGGGCGACGGTGCGCTTCTTGCCGCCGCTGATCATCACTGAGCAGGAGATCGATTTTGTGGGGCAGATCCTGTTTCAGGCCGCGAGCACCCTCAGCGAAGGCTCCGCGCAATAATCATTTGATCCGCCGATGCGCGCCCGCCGTAACGGATTGTGCTTTGCCGGCGTTGAGATTGAGCGACGGCTACCGCCTAATCTGGCGGTGGCCGCGCGATTCAGCAGCTCGATAGTCAGGCTGTCATTGCACGATTCGTGGCAACAATTTGCTCATGTGTAAACTGACCACCGGGAGCCATGAATCTGGCCAGAAGTGCGTCCCGGTTTTGAGGCGCCCTGATTTTATCAGCCGCACACAAGGCCGATTTTAGCTCCGGCAGGGTTAGTTCGGTGCAGTATGCAGGCGTGCCTGGTTGCTGATGCCATGAACTCTCAAGACTGCCAGCGGCAAGCGCGGTGAACCCGGTATCCTCGACAAGATCCTGCGCGATCGCCTCGGCATAGGGGTCATCCCCAGCCACGGGTAAGGCGATGCGTGTTGAAGACCCGGCTGGTTCGCCTTTGTCGGCAAGAGTCGCTGCGAGAACGGCGTTCCATGCCTTGACGACCGGGCGACCAATCTGCTCGCTTACCCAGATGCTCTCGGGCTTGCCGTCGTCTACCTCCTTGATCGCCCCGTCTCGTCCCGGATAGTAATTGGACGTGTCAATGACGACGACCTTCTCGGGAACATGACTTAACGTTTGGCGCAGATCGGGGTACTTCGCGAAGGGGATCGAGAGGATAACCGCATCCACATCCGACACAGCGTCTTCCTTGGTCACCGCCCGTACACCGATTTCGTTGGCGAGGTCCTGAATACTCTGAGGGCTCTTCGAGTTGGCCAGTTTCACTTCATGGCCGCATGCAGCGAGCTTACGGGCAAGAGTAGCCCCAATGTTGCCCGCGCCGATAATTCCGATTTTCATGTCAATAACCTCCTCGCATACAAACAATATTCAATTACCGTTGCCTGGGTGTGCGAACGAATTAAGTGTGTGGCGAAGATCCAGCAATACTTCAGGTGTCATCCGCACGGTTGAGATCATTCTGTCGGTGGTTTGTATCCCGCAAGCATTTCGAGTACCTCAGCATGTGAACCGTTCGCTTCAGCAAACCGTAGTGGCTTGGCGCGCTCGACGACCAGTTCTTGTGGGATCGGAGCGATCTCGAGCAGTGCGAAGATTTCATTCAGGAACTCGTCCAAGGGCATGGCGTGTTCGTCATTTTCCTGTCCAAGCAAAGTGGTACGCACTCCCGGTGGCGCAAGCTCGATGACCTCGACTGATGAGTTCTCCAGCTGCACTCGAAGACTTTGAGTGAATGAATGAACTGCCGCTTTGGTTGCGCTGTAGGTCGGTGTCGCAGGCAGCGGGACGAAGGCCAACGCCGAACTGACATTGATAATCGTGGCACTGGGCTGCTTGAGCAACTGGGGAGTAAATGCATACACCATGCGGATCGTGCCCAGTAAGTTCGTTGTCACGATATCTTCGGCTGTGCTCAGGTATTGGGAATCAGTCAGATCCTCCCAGTGCATGATCCCCGCGTTGTTTATGAGCACGTTCAGATTCGGGTGACTGATCGCAAGTGCTTCGCGGGTGCGCTGGATGGATTGTGGATCGCAGACGTCCAGCAAGACGGATTCAATGCCTGGGTGTTCGGACATGATCTTGTCCAGCAGAGCCTTGCGACGTCCCGCGATGATTACCTGATTGCCCGCCTTGTGAAGCCTGAGCGCCAGGCCAAGGCCTATGCCTGAAGTGCTGCCGGTAACCAGAATCGTGTTGCCCGTGCTGTTCATAGTAAACTCCAGTAAGAGAACAAAAGCGGACAGTTGTCCACTTGTGTTGAAAATTACCGGACAACTGTCCGATTTGCAATGCAGCGAAGGAAATAACTTTGCCCAGGAATGACGAAGTGGCGATGCGTTCTGACGCCAAGAAAAATCGAGAACGAATTCTGAAGGTCGCTGTGGCAGAGCTGACACTCGATCCTGCGGTCCCGCTGAGTGCGATTGCGAAGAAGGCTGGAGTGGGACAGGGCACGTTCTATCGCCATTTCGCCAACAGAGAGGCGCTGGTATTCGAGGTCTACCAATTCGAAATGCAGCAAGTGGCCTCGTTGGCCGAACAGCTGCTCGCCACAAAACCCCCTAAGGAGGCCCTCCGAGAGTGGATGGACTGCCTCGTTGAATATGCAATGACCAAGGCGGGACTTGCGACCGCGATACGGCAAGCAGCCTCTACTTACGAATTTCCTGGGAAGTCGGGATACGCGCCGGTCCAGGCAGCCGCCGAGTTGCTTTTGAGGGCTAATGAAAAGGCCGGAACGATTCGTAGCGGGGTTACCCACGACGACTTTTTTCTAGCCACTGCTGGAATATGGCAAATAGATTCCCAGAGCGAATGGCGCCCACGTCTCGCCAGATTGATGGACTTGGTGATGGATGGTCTATGCGCAGGTAGCCCTGAAAGCCTGAAGAATAACGTGTAGCTTTCGTCCAAACGCAAACCACTACCGGTCATGCCGTGGTTTAAACGGAATGACCGGAGCGCCTTACGGATTATTTTTGCGCCAGCAATGCCTTTCTTGTCGCCTTTTGGTGTTTCATAGCGGCAATCTCACGCTCGCAGGCCTCGACATCGAACGAGTTGTCCCACTTGGCAATGGCGATGGTGCCGATACCGTTACCGATCAGGTTGGTCACGGCTCGCGCTTCGTTGAGGAACCGGTCAATGCCCAGGAGCAAAACGAGGCCGACCAGAGGAATGGAGTGAATGGTTGTGAGCGTTGCAGCCAGTGTCACAAACCCCGCACCCGCCACCCCAGCCGAGCCTTTTGAAGTCAGCAGGAACACGCCTAGCAGAATCATCTGATCCACAAAGGTCAGTGGCGTATTGGTCGCCTGTGCGATGAAGATGGCGGCCATGGTGAGATAGATACAGGTGCCGTCCGCATTGAAGGTGTACCCCGTAGGCAACACCATGCCCACTACCGATTTTTTGCAGCCAAGCTTTTCAAGTTTCACCATCATTCGTGGCAGCACGGCTTCGGTTGAGCAGGTGCCAAGGGTGATGAGGATTTCATCTTTGAAATAACGAAGAAATTGCAGAAGCGGCATGCCCGACCATCGAGCAACCGTACCCAGCACGACCACGATGAAAAACAAGGTCGTGATGTAGAGCGCGACCAGCAACTGGCCGAGTGACAGCAAGGTGCCAATCCCGTATTTGCCGATCGTGAAAGCCATGCCGGCACCCGCGCCAATCGGCGCCAAGCGCATGACCATTGCAACGATCTTGAACAGGCCTTGCAGGAACAGGTCAAGGGTGTTGATCAGTGGCTTGCTGGTTTCACCCATTTGAACCAGGGCGACACCCATCAATACCGAAAGCAGGATGACCTGAAGCATGACGCCATTGGAGAATGCGCCGATGAAGGTTTGCGGGATGATATTGAGAAAGAAATCAATGGTGCCGCCTTGCTCACTGGCAGCTTGGCTGTATTTGCTAATGGCACCTCCATCAAGCGCGCTGGCGTTGATGTTCATACCGACGCCAGGCTTCACGATGTTGACCACAATGAGGCCGACGACCAGGGCGATGGTTGAAAGAATCTCGAAGTAGATCAGCGCTTTCACGCCAATCCGGCCGACTTCTTTGATATTGCCCATCTTTGCGATACCCACAACGACCGTACCGAAAATAATGGGCGCCAACAGCATTTTGATCAGTTTGATGAAGCCATCGGCAAAGGGTTGCAGCTTGGCTCCGATATCAGGCACGAAGTAACCGATTGCTGCACCGATCACGATGCCGATCAGCACTTGCACATACAGCTGGCCATACCAGCGGGACTTGGAGATTTCCACGGAAGCACCTCATTTTATTGTTGTGATGGGCATGTGGCTCGGCGTCAGTGGGTGACGCCGGGGGGCTGCGGCCTCTTTCAAAGAGACCGCAGATCGAGGTTGATCAGCCTTCGCCCAACTCACGCATCACTGCGTACAAAGCGGACTTGGCCTCGAAGCCAACACCTGGAATATCCGGCAGACCGACATAGCCGTTTTCCACGCGGATGCCGTCAGCGAAGCCGCCGAACGGCTGGAACACATCCGGGTAAGATTCGTTGCCGCCCAGGTGCAGACCCGCTGCGATGTTCAGGGACATCTGGTGACCGCCATGGGGCACTACGCGGCGGGAAGACCAACCCATTTCTTCCATCACCTTCAGGGTGCGCATGTACTCCACGAGCCCGTAGGACAGAGCACAGTCGAACTGGAGGTAGTCGCGATCGGGGCGCATGCCACCGTGGCGCAGCAGGTTACGGGCATCCTGGTGAGAGAACAGGTTTTCACCGGTAGCCATGGGCAGTTCATAGTGATTGGCAAGCTCGGCCTGGAGTGCGTAGTCCAGCGGATCGCCAACCTCTTCGTACCAGAAGAGGTTGTACTTCTTGATGGCTTCAGCGTACGCAATACCGGTCTGAAGATCGAAACGACCATTGGCGTCGACCGCCAACCGACGGCCGTCGCCAACCACTTCAAGTACCGCTTCGATGCGACGGATATCTTCGTCCAGCGGTACCGCACCAATCTTCATCTTGACGACGTCGTAGCCACGATCCAGATAGCTCTGCATTTCTGCCTTGAGCTTGGTCTGGTCTTTGCCAGGGTAGTAGTAGCCGCCCGCTGCATAGACCCAGACCTTGTCATCGGCCACGCCGTTACGGTAACGGTCGGCCAGCAGGCGATACAGCGGTTTGCCTTCAATCTTGGCGACGGCATCCCATACCGCCATGTCGATGGTGCCAACGGCGACAGAGCGCTCGCCATGGCCGCCTGGCTTTTCGTTGGTCATCAAGGTTTTCCAGATGGCGAACGGATCCAGGTTGTTGTTTTCATGGTCGACGAGCGTGTCTGGATCCGCTTGCGTGATACGCGCCAGGAAACGATCACGCATCAGTGCGCCCTGGCCATAGCGACCATTGGAGTTGAAACCGTAGCCAATGACAGGCTTCCCATCACGAATTACATCAGTGATGACCGCGACAACCGAGCAGGTCATTTTCGAAAAATCGATGTAGGCGTTAGCGATTGGGGAGGCAATGGAAACAGTTTTTTCACGAATGTCTACGATGCGCATGACGGGGTCCTCTTGTTGTTTGTAGGCCCACGTTAGGCTTTGCGATGGCACCCGCCCAATGCTATTAATGCCGCACCCTATGCACAGGAGGCATGGCCCTTGGAACTTGTCTGGCTTGAAGATTTTTCAGCGCTTGCGGAGTACGGCAGCTTTGTTCGGGCGGCTGAAGCGCGGCACGTTACCCAGCCGGCATTCAGCCGCAGAGTGCGCTCGTTAGAGAGTTGGATGGGGGTGCAGTTGTTCGTTCGAACGCCTCAAGGAGCGACGCTTACTGAAGCTGGCAGGCAAATTTTGCCAAGTGCCCAAGAGGCTGCCAGGCGCTTGTACAGAATGCGCAACGAGGCTCAAGAGGTTGCTGGAATGGCCGCCAAGTCGCTTCAATTCGCGGCAACTCACTCCCTGTCGTTTACATTTTTTCCCAAGTGGCTGCGAAGCTCAGAGAACGGTGCCCCCATTGAGGCTGTGCAACTGCACTCAGACAGCATGGCTGCCTGTGAGCAGATGCTGATACATGGCCAGGTTCAGTTTCTGCTCTGCCACCGCCATCCCGATGTTCCACCGCTACTGGCCCCTGATCAGTTCATCGGCAAGAAGGTGGGTGAAGACGTTCTCGTTCCTCTTGCGAGTGCCTGCGCTAACTTCGGCACCTCGCCTGCGGCATTGCCGTACCTCGCTTACACCCATGAATCCGGTTTGGGGCGTATCGTCGCGCACAGACTGCGTGGCAAAGAAGATTACCTTCACCTCAAACCACTTTTTAGCAGCCACCTTGCAGCGGTGCTAATGTCCATGGCCCTGGAAAGCAAAGGCGTGGCCTGGTTGCCCAGGAGCCTCACCGAGCAAGAAATACTGGATGGGCGCCTGGTCAGAGCGCTCGACGAAAGCTGGGATATACCGCTGGAAATTCATCTGACCCGTCCAGTAGCGTCACTCAGTCCATCTGCCGAAGAATTCTGGGCCAGGGTGGGGCAGTGACTCGGCGGGTTTTATATGACGCGCTGTGTTGCTCAATAGGGTTTGGGGTTGTGAATCGCCGCTGATCCCTTGCCGGGATCGCGGCGAAGTGTTGAGCTTTTCGCTACTTGTAATGTTGTTCAAACACCGCCAATTGCTCAGGCTTGATCAACTGAAAGGGTACCCAGACGTCCGTTTCCACCGGCTCTCCCTTGATCATCTTGAGTGCTGCTTGTACCGCGCTGCTCGCCTGGGCCTTGGGGTCCTGGAATACCGAGGCGACCAGCATCCCGCGCTTGATTGCCGCCAGGCCGTCAGGCAAGCCGTCGATGCCGACAATCGCGATCTCGCCCTTGGCTTTGCCGGCCTGCTGCAACGCCATGGCTGCACCGATGGCCATCTCGTCATTGTTGGCGACGATGGCATCGAAACGGCTACCCGCCAGCAACCAGTTGCTGGTCAGGTCCATCCCTTTGCTGCGCTGCCACTCGGCACTTTGCTGCTCGACAACCTTGATCCCGGGATAATCCTTGAGCACCTGTTTGACACCTTCGGTGCGGTCGTGGGTGGCGTTTTGCGCCAGGTCGCCCATGATGATCGCAAGGTTGCCCTTGCCTCCGAGCTTTTCGGCCAGATAGCGCATTTGCAGCTGTCCGGCCTCAATGTCATTGGACGCCACCGTGACCACGCCTTTGGGCAAGGTACGCTCGTCGGGGTGACGGTTGACGTAGACCAATGGTGTCTTCGCTTCGACCGCGGCGCGGGTGATGTTGGCCGTGGCGGAGGTGTCCACCGGCAGGACAATGACCGCATCCACTTTCTGGTTGATAAAGCCCTGGACCTGGTTGAGTTGGCGCACTACATCGCCCTGGGCGTCCTCGAATTGAATCTGCACGTTTTCCTTTTTCGCGGCCTCGTCCAGGCCGTTACGCACGTAGGTCATGAAGTTGTCGTCGACCCTGGCGATGCTGACGCCGATGCGATAGTCGGCGATGGCCCATTGGCTCAAGAGCAATAGCAGGGTGGCGAAAAGCAGTGAGCAACGACGCATGATGGTTTTCCTTTTGTTGTTATGAGTTGAACGTCACCAAGAAATTTGCCGCGGGTTTTAAATGAATCCAGTGCCGGCCTCATCCATCAAGCGTGAAGGCCTGTCTGAAACGCTCAAGCGCGACTTCGCTGTCACCGCTGGCCCAGCCTTCGAGGCCGACGACACCGCTGTATCCCATGCCGAACAAGGCCCTGGCAATGGCGCGATAGTGGATTTCACCGGTGCCGGGTTCCATGCGGCCCGGGACGTCGGCGACCTGGATTTCGCCGATGGCGCTGCCGGCGCGCTGGATCAGTTCGATCAGGTTTCCTTCGCCGATCTGTGCGTGATAGAGGTCCAGGTTCATCTTCAGGTGCGGGCTGCCCACGGCCTCGATCAGTGCCAGGGTATCGTCAGCGCGGGCGAAAGGCGTGCCCGGGTGGTCGACTTCAGTGTTGAGGTTTTCCAGCAGGAATACCCGGCCCGCGTCTTCGCCCAGGCGGGCTATTTTTTCCAGTGTCTTGCAGGCGCTCAACCACATGCGGCCGGTGGTCTGGGCAACGGGTTTGACTGGCAATCCTTGATCACCCAGGCCGGTGCCGTGCAGGTTCAGGCTCGGGCAACCCAATTGGGCTGCGACGGCTAGAGATTCCTGGGCGCTGTCGAGCAATTGCTGGATACCCTCGGGATCGGTCAGGTTGCCCGAGATGTAGCCGGTCATGGAGGTGAAATCCGCGCCAGTCGCGACGAGAGCCTGGAGGTCTTTGGTCGTCCAGTTCCATATCTCGACGCTGAAGCCCAGCGCGTGGATGCGTTTGACCCGCTCGGTAAAGGGCAGGTCGAGAAAGACCATCTCGGCGCTGATCGCCAGTTTGAACGGTATGAAACTCATGAATGAGCTCCTTGTACGCGCACCGGTTTGCCCAGTTGGAAGGACTCGATACAAGCGCGAGCAATGGCCAGTGCCGCCCGGGCGTCTTCACCGCTGGCCAGAGGTTTTTCGCCACTGCGTACGCAACTGACAAAGTGGTTGAGCTCAGCCACATAGGCATCACGCAGCAAGTCGGTGTCCATGCGCTGGGTGTCGGCCTGAACCCCATTGGCCAGGTAGCGCAGCAGGTCGGAGTCGTTGACGTTGCCCATGGTCAGCATGCCAGCGCTGCCGAACACTTCGCCCCGGACGTCGTAGCCATAGACCGCCTGGAAATTCGCTTCGGCCGTGGCGATGGCCCCGTTGTCGAAACGGATCGTGACCACCGCGGTGTCGAGAAATCCTTTGTCTTTGTAGGCCGGTGCGATCAGGGCATCGGCCATCACAAAAACTTCAACCGCCTCGGCGCCCGGATTCAGGTAGCGCAGGGTATCGAAGTCATGGATCAAAGTTTCGAGGAAGATCACCCATTGCGGTGACGCGGCGGGGTTGTTCAGCGCCGGGTCGCGGGTCAGCGAGCGCAGCAGTTGTGGCGTACCGATCCGGCCGGCAACCACGTCCAGATGAGCGGTGCGGAAACTTCTGGCAAAGCGCCGGTTGAAGCCGACCTGGAGTGTCACCCGTGCATCGGCAGCCGCAGCGATGGCGCGATCGGCTTCGTCCAGGGTGATCGCCATCGGTTTTTCACAGAACACACTTTTGCCGGCCCGGGCCGCACTGATCACCAGTTCGGCATGGCTGCGCGCCGGGGCGGCAATCAACACGGCGTCGATGTCCGGGTCATCAAGCAGTTGCTGTGGATCGGCATAGACCTTCTGCACGTCCAGTTCTGCCGCCAGGCGCGCGGCTTGGCCGGGAGTAGGGTCGGCGATGGCAGCGAGGCACGCGCCGGGGATGTGACGGGCGGCGGTGAGGCCGTGAAAACTGCCCATGCGGCCGGCGCCGATAAGGCCAAGGCGGATGATCCTGGATGTACTCATGAACATGACTCCTTTTATTGTTTTTACGACTCGGCGCTAAGAATGTCCTCGTCTGGGGTAAGCAGGGAGCAAGCGCTGTGCCAATAATTAACTGATTGATATTGAACAGGTTTTATTCATAGTCGGTTGAATTGATGTTCATTTTGATTACATGTCTATACTGGCATGTCGAAAATATGAACATATGGCCGAATAATGAATCAGCAACCTGCAGCCTTGAGCGCCGAAGACCGCGATTACCTCACCGCGCTTGGCCCTGCGTCGTTGAACGAAGGGCCCGGCACTGCGCTGGATGAGGCCTGGCGAGCGTGCTTGCAAGGGGTTATCGATCGCCCTGCCGGAATCAGGCGGGTGATTTGGGAGTCCTGGTTGCGCAGCGTCCATGCCGACCTTGACCCGGAAGACGGCGAGTACCGTTTTGTCGCGCCCGACGAGCTCGCCGCAACACTGGCAGCCAACCGGGTGCTGATCGCCGCAGCGGCGCAGGTCATGCGCGGTTTGCTCGCCTACAACCCCAAGGGCCATATCAATCTGACCGATACCCAAGGCACGACTTTGTACTTTTGTGGCCTGGATCTCACCCCCATAGGCAGTCGGCTGCTGGAGTCGGTTCAGGGCACCAATTGCACCGGGCTGGCGATCGTTGAAGACCGTTTGGTCTATGTGCTGGCCGAGGAGAACTTCGGGCTTGGCCTGCGCCAGCGCCGCATGCATTGCGCCGCCGCGCCTATCCGGGATGCCCAGGGCCGAACCTTGGGTATGTTGACCTTGACGGCGGAGCCAGGCTGGTTTCATTTCCATACGCTGGGCACCGTCCAGGCCGCAGCCGAGGCGGTCTCGAGGCAGATGGCGCTGCAGGCCTTGCTGGAAGAGCAACAAACCGTGCTTGAAGTGCTCAACGAGGGCTTGGTGGTATTGGATGAGCAGGGCTGCATCAAGGCGCTCAACCATTACGCCCGGCAGTTGTTCCGCGTAGGCCATGACTTGCTCGGCAGTCCCTTCAAGAGCCTGGGACAAAGTGAGTTGACCGATGCCGTCCTGCTTGCCAGCGGGGAGGGCGTACGGGACCTGGATTGCACCTTTGAACTGCACGACCACAGTCATCTGGCCTGCCTGGTGTCGGTCTGCCCGCTGGAACAAGGCGGGCGGATTGTTTCGTTGCGCGAAAACCGACGCATTCGGGAAATCACCCGGCGGATCATGGGCACCCAGGCCAGCTACACCTTCGAAACCATCCTGGGCCATTCACGGGCGATTCAGGATGCAGTGCACCTGGCACGGATTGCCAGTCGCAGTGATTCGACCACGCTGATCCTCGGCGAGAGCGGCACAGGCAAGGAGCTGTTCGCCCAGGCGATCCATAATGCCAGCGACCGTTGTGGCGGTCCTTTCGTGGCGGTCAATTGCGGCGCCATTCCCCGTGACCTGGTGCAGAGCGAACTGTTCGGTCATGTCGAAGGCGCTTTCACCGGATCGGCTCGCGGTGGCTCGGCAGGCAAGTTCGAATTGGCCGATGGCGGGACGATTTTCCTCGACGAAATCGGTGACATGTCCTTTGATGCGCAGGTCAGCTTGCTGCGCGTCCTGCAGGAAGGCGAGGTGACACGGGTGGGGGCAAAAAAATCGCTGCGGGTCAACGTTCGCATCATTGCCGCCACTCACCGCAACCTGAGCCAGGCGGTGGCCGAGGGCGCCTTTCGTGAGGACCTTTACTACCGGCTCAACGTCCTGAACCTGACCGTGCCGCCACTGCGAATGCGCCGCGAAGACGTGCCGTTGCTGGCGCGGCATTTTCTCGCGCGTTGTGCCCGGTCGCTCCGCAAATCGACGCAGGACCTTTCTCCCGTGGCACTGGATATGCTTGGCGCCTACGATTGGCCGGGCAATGTTCGCGAGCTGGAAAACGTCATTGAACGGGCGACCAACCTGGCGATGAGCGAACTGATCCAGCCGAGCGATCTTGCGCTGGAGATCAGGCAGCGAGGGCGACTATCGACGTGGGCGAGCGTCCCTGAACCTCGGACGGCGCCGGACCTTGGCACCCATGAAATGAATGCAATCATTGCCGCCCTCACAGACACGCGCGGAAACATCCGCCTGGCGGCTCAACGGCTGAATGTGTCGCGTGGTGGGTTGTACAACAAGATGAGTCGGTATGGGCTCAAGGTTGATGCGTTCCGTTCTTAGCCGGTGGCGCAACGCTGGCGATGAAACGGACGACCAGTCTCCGCTCGAGGGTGGTTTTATGCATCCTTCATGCTGGCGAGACGAGAAACGCCCGGTCAAAAGGAGCCGGGCGTCTCTGTCACTTGCGATAGAGCACCATCCCGGCGTGGTAGAGGACGCCGTCCCGAAACGTTCCATCGGCAGTGAAGCCCGTGTCGTCCCAGTAGCGGATGTAATCGCCTTCCACCTCGTAACGCCCCTGATAAGCGCTTTCGCGATTTCCGCGAGCCTCGTCGTAGCGCCCATTTGGCAACAGGTCATGGCGAATTTTCCCATCAGCGGTGATCCACATGCCGGTGTAGGGGTGACTGGCGGTAGTAGGTTGAATACGTTGCATGTTCCATTCTCCTTCTGCGGTTAGATCAGCCGAGACGACAACGGCGCTCAAAGCGGTACCGATCAACAATCGGCTGATGCTTTTCATGTTCTGCCCTCACATTTGAACAGCGAGTTCGGATGGCCCTGTCCGGGCCGTCCGGTGTCATCCGTTTCGTGAGTCCAGAGTAGGGAGTGGATCCGCTTGGCCGTTATGTCAAAAATGTCGCGGGTTTGCCTGATCCTGTATGGCGTAACCGACACCGAACCGGCTTATCGATCCAGACCAAAGTCAACAGACACCGGCCGAGGGCATCCTTGCCCGGGGTGTGCAGCGACAACGCCGCATTAGCCCGCGGTGACTGTCATGCCGCCATCGGCCATAACCACCGAGCCGACCATGAAACTCGCGCGGTCCGAGGCGAGGAAGGCGACGATTTCGGCAATTTCCTCCGGCTGCGCAGCGCGGCCGATGGGTGCCGCTTCGCCGTGCTTGGCCAGAAAGCCCGGGCCGTCGTCGACCACGTCATTAAGGATGTTGGTCACCACATCGCCGACGCCGATGGCATTGACGCGGATGCCATGCTCGATCACTTCGAGCGCCAGCGTGCGGGTCAACTGGGCCAGCGCGCCCTTGGACGCGGTGTAGGCTGCGATCGTCGGAAAGGCGAAGTAGGATGCGTAAGAGGCGATGTTGACGATTGCCCCGGATCTGTTGGGAATCATCGCTTTCACCGCCTCGCGGCAATGCATGAAGGCCGCGGTGGCGTTGACTGCCTGAATGCGCTCCCAGTCTTCACGGGTCATGTCGATGACAAGCTTGTTGATGATGATCCCGGCGTTGTTGACCAGGATATCCAGCCGGCCGAACTGCTCGACGGCCAGGCCGACCGCGCGCTCGGCGGCTCCGTCTTCGCTGATGTCCGCCACCAGCGGCACCAGCCCGGGACGGGCGAGCTCTTCGACGGTGGGGTTCAGGTCTTCAGCAACGACCTTGGCGCCACGAGCGTGCAGCAACAGTGCGATGGCTTTGCCGATGCCACTGGCCGCGCCGGTGACCAGCGCGACTTTGCCTGCGACTTCGTGGGGAATGCTGTAGGTGATATCAGTCATGATGCTCTCCTGTATTGCGAGCCGAGGAGACATTCGCCGGCTCCGCGCCCGTGAGGCGCTGTCGTTATCGACGGCTTCACTGTCTCTCAATGTGCATGTTCGGGCTTTCGCAGGCTTGCCTGGACTGTTGGGGTTTTGCTCCAGCATGCGAGGCTCCGGCGCACACGGTCTGTCGCGCAACCTTGCTCATGGCCGCCGCCGCGTTATCCTGTTGGCACCAGCCCTCGTCAGAGGGCTTTGTCGATGGAGCATCCTGTGCACCAACCCGATCCGCAAAACCTCGCCAGCGATGCTCAACGCATTACGGGCGAATCGATGCTGCACTATTTGCCGGGAACGCCGCAGACGTTACCGCCGCGCCCGCAGATGCAGGACGTGGTGATGTTGCGGTTCAGCCATCACAGCATCGTCGAGCCCATCCTGGTGCCTGCGGTGGTCGAGCCTCTGCTGGTGTGGGTGCTGGCGGGCGCGGCTCGGGTCGAGGAGCGCGTTCTGGGTGGGGAATGGGTAGCGTCCGACGTCAAGACCGGCGACTTCTTTCTCACCAACACTGGCGAACCCTACGAGATGCGCTGGCAGACCCAAGGCTGCGACGCTTTTGAGGTGATGCACCTGTATCTCGGCCTGCCATTGATTGATCAAGCCGCGCGCGAGGTACTGGGCGAACACGCCGACCCGGTCAGCTTCCTCGATGTTTCCGGTGACCGGGATGAACGAATCAGTTTCCTGTTGGAGCAACTGCGCCAGGAACTCATCGACGAGCGCCAGCCCAGCCCCTTGTTTGCCCACAGCCTGGCTCAGGCGCTGGCCGTGCATTTGGTGCGGCGCTACCTTGACCCAAACCGCAGTGCCCGGCGCAACAACGCGTTGCAGGCCTACAAACTGCGCCGCGTTATCGAGGCAATGACCGAGGGGCTTGCCGCCGATTTCAGCCTCGCGAACCTTGCTCGGGTTGCGCAACTGAGCGAGTACCACTTCAGCCGCATGTTCAAACGCGCCACCGGGCTTTCACCCTCGCAGTACTTCATTCGCTTGCGCATGAGCCGCGCCCGGCATCTGCTGCTGGAGACGGACCGAAGCATCATCGATGTCGGGTTGGAGGTCGGCTATTCGAGCCCCAGCCATTTTTCCCAGGTGTTTCGCCGCGAAGTGGGGGTCACGCCCAGCATCTATCGTCGGGCATGACGGCTGTTTAAGCGTTTCTGCGGTTTGCAGTGTTCATTCGGATGGTGTGAAAGGCTGCGCCGTTGCTCCGAGTGATCCATGGCTGAAGCCGCAACGGTCTGCCAAAAAAATAATTGCGTCAGGCTGTCGATTTCGACCCTTGCCATTCGATTAGTCCGCAGAGCCACCACAAGGGCGGCTTAATCCATCCACTCTCAGGAGACAAGCGCATGCGATTTATGGTGATCGTCAAAGCCAGCCCGGAATCGGAAGCCGGACAGATGCCCAGCGAAGAATTGCTCGCCGCCATGGGCGCCTACAATGAAGAATTGCTCAAGGCCGGGGTGATGCTCGCCGGAGAAGGGCTGCATCCCAGTGCCAAGGGTGTGCGTGTGCAGTTTTCCGGCAAGAACCGGACCGTCGTCGAGGGGCCTTTTGCGCAAACCAGGGAATTGATTGCCGGCTTCTGGATCTTCCAGGTCCAGTCGCTGCAGGAAGCCATCGACTGGGTCAAACGCTGCCCGAACCCGATGATCAGTGACAGTGAAATCGAGATCCGCCAGATCTTCGAAGCCGAGGATTTTGGCGAGAGCTTTACCCCCGAGTTGCGCGAGCAGGAAGAGCGTCTGCGGGCGCAGTTGTCCAATCAATCGTGAAGCCGACTACAGGAGTTGCGAGCATGAGAATCATCCCTTACCTGACCTTCAACGGCCGCTGCAAGGAAGCCTTTGCGTTGTACAAGGACGTCCTTGGCGGCGAGCTGTTTTCCATGTCCTTTGCCGAGGCGCCGGAGGACGTCGGCATGCCCAAGGACGCCGACCTGATCATGCACACCTGCCTGACCGTGGGCAATTTCAGCCTGATGGCTTCCGACTGCCCGCCAGGCCAGCCGTATCGCCAGCCGCAAGGCGTGTCGGTTTCCCTCAACGTCGACAGCGTGGAAGAGGCCGAACGGCTGTTCAATGGCTTGAGTGCAGGTGGCACCGTGCAGATGCCCTTGGCGAAGACCTTTTGGGCGGAACGTTTTGCCATGTTCGAAGACCGTTTCGGGATTGCCTGGATGGTCAACTACGAGGGGGAATAAGCTGCATTGACGTGCGTGAGCCGTGACAGGCAGAGCGCGTTATGCGCCGAAATTCTCGCAGAATTCGGCTACGGGAGCGAAGAACTTGAAGCGTTGCGAATAGCGGGGAGGCGTCAACGGTGATCAACGGTTTCGGGATTGGCATAACCAAGGCGCGTTCGACCTGGAAACAAGGATGATCGACTCCAAGGCATTACGCGCAACGGTTGGGTTTGTGTCATTTCATGTCTCTGGCCTGCACCCACAGCACTGCGTCTTGCGACAGGGCTTTGCCTTTGTGGGTTTTCGTTGTCCCGATGTCGAGTGCTGCGATACCCCACCACCCGGCGCGGGGCAGGCCAATAGTCACGATGCCTTGGGAATCCGAGTAGGTGCTAAGGGCTTTGAAGGAAGCCTGAGGAGCCGTTATGTAGTCCTGCTCGCCGAAGGCGTTTTTCTCGACATCAACGGAATGGTTGAGGTATTCGATTTCGATCTCGGCGAACGGGACGGGCTTGCCGTCGGCCAGCACCAAGGCGCGGAATACTCCGCCGGTCCAGTTGGCATAAGGTTTGTTCAGAGGCTGGATCTCAACCGGCAACCCTTGTGGTTCTGCCCAGTGACCGGGTACTCCACCCACGTTCACGATCAGCTTGGTGAATTGCTGGATGTAGACACCTTCTTCGGTTTCCAGATAAGGCTCGGGCTCGAGTACGAAGATATGGTCACCCAGTGAGCGCACCAGCTCACGTGGGATCGATGCTCGATAGGCCGTCGACCGGTTATCGCGACTCTGCCACTCGACTGGACGTAAGTATTCGAGCAGATTGATTTTTTCCCCGCCGTGCGCGCTGGTGTGGTTAAAGGCCCGGGGTTCATCCATGGCCATGGTGGGGCCGCCGGAGAAGGGATGAGTGAACACTAGCGCGAACTCCAGTTTTTCCGCACGCTGCAGCGCTGTTTCCTCTAGGTAGAGCATCTGGAAGTGCGCCTGTGCAGCGCCGGTCAAGCCACTGAATGTAGTCGCGGCAATGGCTTGGAGCAGTTTTCGTTTGAACGTCATGGTCATTTTCACCTTGATATGTCGGAGGACTGAATGGTTACGTCATGGCCGGCTCCACCGAGGAACACCACGGAGTAGTTTCCGGTGGGGGGCTGGAAGGTGTAGGTGTTGTCCTTGCCGACCTCGCCTTCGAGCAACACCTTGTCGCTTGGGTTTTGGATATGGATTTTTCTGCCGGCGGCCGAGCTGCCATCGGTGAACCCGGCCTCGCACTTCACCTGGTCATCGCGCTCGATGTAGCAGTCGAGCACGGGCCCATGGGCCAACGCTGTCTGGCAGAGCAAGAGGGTGCCTGCCATCGATATTCGAATGGTTGAAGTTATGTGGCTCATAGGATCTTTGGTCTCAGCGCACGAGGTTGATCATGGGATGGCGATTGATCATCGCCGCTTGTAGTGTCGTTGCCAGCCGGGGAGAAGGCCGCCAGCAACGCCTCCAGGTTCGAGCGCAGAAGTGCGATGTAGTCGCCGGCTGCGTCGGCGAGTTCTCCCGGGTTGCCGGTGTCCAGTAGCAGCAACCGTGCGCCGCCGTCCTGGATGGCCCTGGCGATCTTTTCATCCGGTATCCACTTGTGGACCACTACGCGGATGTCACGCTCGCGCAGGTATCGGGTCAGTGCGGTGCGATCGGCGTCGCTCCAGTCAAGGTCCTGGCGCACGAACCAGCCGTCGACAAAGATGCCGAACTCGCCAAACAGGTAGGTGAACTCGTTCGCCAGCGACAGCACGCGCACATCCGGCAGCGCTACCATCCGCGCGCCGTAGTCGGCCTTGAGCCGGCGCAGGCGGCTTTCAAGTGCGGCGAGGTTGCTCTCGATTCGAGGCGCATCGGCGGGGGACAGGCGTGTCAGGTCGGCAGCGATCAGCGCCGACATGCGCATGCCGTTGACGGGACCGAGCCAGGCGTAGGGCGACGGGCCGCTGTCGATGTTGCTCGCGACGGCCCAGGGCACGTCGTTCGGTGGCACGCGCATCACGGCCACGCCGGGCTTGATCGTGTCCCATGAACGCGAGGCATCGATCTCGATGATGCGCAGGTTGTGGCGCCGGGCCGTTGCATACAATGGGTCCGCACGCCAGAGATGACTCAGGGTCACCACGGCGTCGGCTTGCTGGAACACGGCCGGATCGAGACGCGACAGCGCATTGGCCAGGCTCTCCATGGGTACGGGGCTGTCCGGCGGTAGCCGCATGACCTGGATGAGCGTGCCTTCGCTGAGCGCCGACGTAAGTGCGTACACCGCCGGCAGCGCAACGAGCACCCGCTGGCGGCCGGTATCGGCAAAGACCGGAAACTGGGTGCCCAGCAGCAGGGCCAACACCGCCAGCCAGGATCCACGTGACAGGCAAAGCCATTTCATACGCTGGTCCCTCTGAATCGCGACGAGGTCGCACGGATGATGGTGGTCAAGACAAACACCAGAGCGGCGACCAGCACGATCGCACCGCCGGTCGGCACCGGGATGTGGAATTGCATAGGCGCCAGGATGCCGACCACGCAGGAAAACGTCGCAATCAGGATGGCCAGCGTGACCAGTGCCGCAAGTGAGCGGGTGACGTTGCGGGCCGCCGCGGCGGGTATCAGCAGAAGGGCCTCGACCAATACCGCACCGATGATTTTCAGGCAGGCCACCGTCACCAGAGTGACCAACACCACAAACAGGTACTCGACGCTGCGCACCGGCACGCCGCGCGCATGTGCCAGGCTCGGATTGAGGCTGGACAGCAACATGCCGTTGTAAAGGGGCAGCCCGATGAGGGCGCAAATGACCGTTACGCCGAGCAGCACATTCATGTCGGTGTGGTCCACGGCCAAGATGGAGCCGAACAGCACGCTTTCCATCACGTGGGTGTTGATCTTCGCCGACACGAACAGCAGCAACGAGGCGCCGACTGCCAGCGAAATGGACAGGAACACCCCGATCAGTGTGTCGTTGGCCAGCGTCGTGCGGTGCTGGGTGTATTTCAGCGTCAGCGCAAACAGCAGGCAGAAGCCGAACATCGACAGGTAAGGAGAGGTATAGGACTCGCCAATCAGCACGCCAATGGCAACGCCAGTCATCGCAGCATTGCCAACGGACTGGCTGAAGAAAGCCATGCGCTTGATCATCACCATTGAGCCCAGCACACCCAACAAGGGTCCGATCAGAACGGCGCACATCAGCGCATTGATCACGAACTCGTATTCGAACGGTTGCGGCAGCATCTGGCGCGCGGCGAGCGTCTGGAGGTGATCGCGGATGAAGTCGTACAAGGCACTCATCGAATATCCTCCAGTCGGCAGTCGATCTGATCGGCCGGGCCATGAAACAGCACCCTTTGATTGATAACGGTCACAGACTGGGCGATACGCTTGACCTGTTCGAGATCGTGGTTGATCCACAGGACGGTGACGCCGCAGTCGTGCAACTCGGCCACCAGTGCTTCCACCAGGCGCACACCGGCTTCGTCGATACCGGCGGTGGGTTCATCGAGGACCAGCAGCCACGGCGCGGGGCTGATCGCCTGGGCCAGCAGCACGCGCTGGCGCTGCCCACCGGACAGGCTGCCAAATGGTTTTGTGCCTATTCCGGCCACACCGGTACGCGCCAGGGCCTCGGCCTGCGCCGCCCTGGCGGAGCGACTTGAGCCCAGGAAAGCCGGCCGGCGCTGAGTGAGCAGTGCCATCACATCGTTGACCGTCATCGGCACGTTGCGGTCGAAATCCAGCAGTTGCGGCACGTAGCCCACCGGCTTGGCGACACCCTCGAAGCGGATAACCCCGGAATGCGGCATCTGGCCCAGCAGCGCGCGCACAAGTGAGGTCTTGCCCCCTCCGTTCGGGCCGACCAGGCAGTGCAGCGCACCGGCTTCCACCCGAAAGCTCACCGCATCGAGCACCTGTGTACCGCCCAGTTGCAGCGAGACGTTATCGAACATCACGGCAGGTCCGCGCATCGCTTGATCCTTCTTCATCGTTGCGTGAACTCGACGGCTTCGGCCAACGTTTCAAGGTTTTCGCCTATGGCTACCTCGAATTCGTCCGCGCTGTAGGTGCTGCCGGTGATGTGGGACAGGGTGAAGACTTTTACTCCGGTGGCTGCCTCAATCGGTTTGGCCAGATCCATGGAAAAGTTCTTTTCGGCGAAAAGCACCCTTACATTGGCCTTCCTGATGGTGTCGATCGTGGTGGCCAACTGGCGCGCAGTCGGCGCCACACCGTGACGCGGTTCAATCACGGCGCTCACAAACAGGCCGAACTCTTGCATCATGTAGTCGTAACCGCCGTGCAACGTCGCGCAACGAAACGGCGAAAGATCCAGCGCGGCAAAGCGACTCATGAAGCGCGCGCGCAGGGCGCGGATCCGTCCGGCATACGCCAGGGCGTTCTGCCTATAGGCCGCCGCGTTGTCCGGATCGCGCTCGCCCAGGCGGCGGGCGATCTCGAACACCTGTTGTATCGCCGCCGTGGTGGAGACGAAGGTATGTGGGTTCACCACCTTGACGCCGCCCTGGTCGCCGCCGATGGGAATGAGTGCCACCGAGGCATTGGCCTGAATGATCGGCAGCGTCTCGCGACGGCCGGCGGCCTTGATGATCTCGAAGGCCCATTCATCGTGGCCAATGCCGTTGACTACCAGCACATCGATGTTCATCGCGCGGGTAATGTCGTCGGGTTGCGGCTGGTAATTATGCGGATTGGCCTGCGCCGGGATCAGCGCAACGACGTCCGCCCGATCACCAACAATGTTGGCCACGAAGCTGTAGTAGGGATGCAATGTGACGCCGACTTTGAGCCGCTTGCCGGCGGGGTGTTCCGGGCTGGCGCAGGCGATGGCGGGGATCAGCAGCAACGCCAGGCAACGGCGCAACAGTGTGCGGTGTTTTATAAAGGCATTCATGGCTGGGTTCCTTTTACGCGTTCGATTTCACTGGTGCCGTCGTAAGGAATGACTTGTCGCCAGCCGTCGCCGACCAGCGACTCGGCCTTGACGATGGAGGGGTAGGGCGCGTTCGGATTGGGATGGATCCAGATCGTCGCCTGGTTGGCCCACATCACCCCGGCATGGGCATGACCGATGACGAGCAGGTAGGCGCTCTGGCCCGGCACGCTGCCGCCGGAGCCGTAATAGACCGTGGCGCCCTGGCCCTGAGTGGCTTGCGACACCTCGCTGGAGGGGAGAGGCGCGGGAACCGCGGCGGCGTCGGCATGGGCGTCGTTGTCGGTGTGTTTGTCGGCAGGCTGCCTATGGGACAGGTGGGTGCCGGGCAGGATCAGTTGCCAGTGCACCTGACCATTGGCCTTCCAGAATGCGTCCCGATAGAAGGGCGGCAGCACAAGCTCTTGGGCACGATCCAGGGTGATCCAGCCGCCGGTGTCGTTGTTGTTCCAGATGATTTCTTCACCGGCAGGCAACAGCGCACTATGGATGGCCTGATCGACCGAACTCAGGCCATCGAAGGAACGCACCTGCCAGCTCAGCGCGGTGGGTGGGCCGACTTTCTGTGGCCGCAACAACATATAACCGGCCACGCTGGCGATGATGATCAGTGCAGCAAGCAGCATGCCCGCGGTTTCCCATCGGCCGGAGCGCGGGTGCACAAGCGTGAATGCACTGCTGGCGGCATCGCCGGGTGTGCCGTTGGGGTGGTGCCTGCGTGGCGATAGCCGGGCCATCAGATAAACGCAATCCAGCGGCCAAGGCAGATCACACCGATCCACAACGCCATCGAACTGAACCCGGCGATACGCGCCTGGCCGGGGGGTGGCAGCACGGCGTCCCATTCGTCGATGCGGCGAAAGGCGCCCAGATGGAATATCACCATGTTCAGGCCCGCCAGCATCAACACGCCCATCTTCCACAGGAACACGGAGTTCTGCGCATAGGTGATGGCATTGGCGGCAAACATGAGCGAACCGGTGATCACGCACGCCACGAAGGCAGCCCAGGTGTACGGCAGCAGCTCCCGGATCAGCCTTCGCGCGCTGCTGCGGTGGGAGGCAATGCCGAGCAGGCGCAAGTCCACCACTGCGATACTCCCGAACACCAGGGCGATGCCGATCACATGCACCGATTCCAGGGCCGGAAAAGCCGTGTCCGATTCACGGACAAAGGTGGCGAGCGAACTGGCCTCGATGGCTTGCAGTATTGATTGAATGTCCATGACGGATACCTGAGAACTGGGTTGAAAACGTTTAGATCGAGTAGGCGATCCAGCGACCGCAGATGATCACGACGCACCACAAGGCGATCGACAGCCAGACCAGCGCCTTGACCGGCGGCTTGTCGTCGTCACTGTGTGCAGGGACGGCAGGGCGCAGAAAGGGTCGCCGCAGCCGCCAGGCCAGGGTGAACGCGCCGATGACCAGGGCCATCTTCAGCCAGAACGTGTTGTTGAGGAGAACGCGGTCCGGTTCGCCGATGGCCATGATCAACCCCGTGGCAAGCAGGACGACAAGCGCATTGCGCATCCACGGGTAGTAGCGTTGAACCACGCCGCGCAAAGGCTCGTCCGTGGCGAGTACGCCGGCCAGGCGCAGGTCGGAAATGACGGCGGAGCCGAAGATCACCGCGATGGCAATGATATGAATGCTCTGCACAGTGGGCACCACCCAGAGCAAGTCCCTGATGGCGGTGCTCACCGGTGTCGCATAGAGCCAGGCAATGACAGGTATGGAGGACATTTGTTGCTCTCCCGCAGGGTCAGAGGGTTAGAAATCTTCAGGTGTTGCGATCGTGTGCAGGCCTGCCGCATCTTCCGGCAGCAGATACCCTTGCTTGATCGACACGCCCTTGGCGTCTTCGAATGCCTTTTGGTAGTGGCTGAAACTTCCATAGCGCCGGCGCAGCGCATCCTGCGAATAAGCCACCTTCGTGTCGTAGATCAGGCCGCAGCCGGTCTCTTGATCGGTGAGGTAGGTCGCACTCGGCACCTGGACCCACGGCGGGCGTACGCCCCCTTGCAGATTGCCGGTAGCAGGGTCGCGCGCTGCCACCTTGCCGTCGCGCACGACCCTGGGTGCCTTTGGCATCGGCTTGCCCTCGCGTACCCATTTGTCCATGCCATCGAGTAACGCCGACACCACCATTTCCACCGGCTCGTCGTACAGCGTCCGGCACTGTGGGTCATCGCCTTTGCCGATGTCGGCAGCGAGGTGCTCGGTGTGCTCGGTGCCGAGGTCGGCCAGGCGCAAATGCGGCATGCCGGTCACTTCGTAATAACGCAACTGCGGGCTGTCGGTGTCCGGCGGCAGGTCGATGCCTTCGATCACGTCGTGCATCAGTTCCGACTGGCTGTATACGGTCACGAACGGCACGCCGTCGGGCATCTGGCGCGGCACTCGAATGACGTCGCCGCCCACTTCGCCGTAGGCCATGCGACCGGTCATGTAGCCATCGATCAGCGCGCTTGCGTCGGGCATTCGCCATTGCTGGTGCCGGCCCTGGTCGAGGTAGTCCATCCAGACTTGGGCGGTGACGGCCCAGCTGTCGACATACACGCGTTGCACGTCCAGACCTGCCAACGGGCCTTGTGGCCCATTGCTCTTGAGTAATAGCGCCAGCTGCGCACCGATGCCCTGGGATTGCGGCGCGAACGGGTCCGGCGCGTCACCGCGGATGAAACGTTGCGGATCGTAGTAGGCGCCCAGCGGCGCATAGCGGGCGTAGTCGAAGCGGCGCATGAACTCGAAGTTCACGATCCGCCCGTACTGGGCGATCTGTTCGGCCTCGGCGGCCGGGGTGTCTGAAAGGAACTTGGGATCGACTGGCGGTTGGTTGATATTCAGCGTGTACCCGACATACGCGTAGCCGCGTCGCAGCAAGTAATCGCGGGTCAGGATCCAGCCGGCAGCACGCTCGCCGAACCAACTGAACGGCTCGATCACGACGGTGCCGTTGAAGCGTGCCGGGTCCGTCGGCTTGCGAATCAGGATACGGGTGGTATAAGGCGCCTCGAGCAAAGGCTTGCCCGCGGCAGTGATTGCCGGGGCAATGCCTTGCAGGTAGAACTCCTCCTCGACGTAACCGTAGCGGTCGAGGTCGCTGTGTTCGGTGCCCGCGCGCTCTGCCGATGACAGAGGCAGTTGGCCGGACGGCGGCACCGCAATGGCCGTGGGCATCCGGGGCACCTCGGCGGACGCGCTGGAGATCAACACGAGTGACAGAAAGGCGCTTTGCATCGACGGCCGCAGGATGCTGATTGTGATCAGTCGTTCCATTAGGTCACCTCCAAGTGGTTATCGATGAGGGCATCGGTTCAGTCGCGTTTGAGGCTCGTCTTGCCCTCGCTGTCGATCACGATCTGGTTGTTCTCGCAGACATATTCGTGAATGCGGTAGTCGGAGCGCTTGTAGTCGAACGTGAAACGGTAAGGGCTGTTGAGTACCTGCGGGTCCTCGATCACTACCTGGTTCTCCAGGCGATCCGGCGCCTTCAGTCTGATGCGCTCGGTGATTTTCATTTCCTTGCTGTGCGGAACGTCGTAGAAGGCCACATCTGTGCGCACGCCTTGTGTTTGCACCACCAGCGTGTCGCCCTCCCAGCGGCCGCGCGAGTAGCCCTGGTAGCTGGGGTCCAGCGTATCCAGCGCAGGCATGGCTTCGTTGAGGATGATGCGGCGCACTTGCTGGAGATATTCGCCGAGCACCACCACTTGCTTATCGTCATGAATGAGTTGGATGGGGAAGAGCGCCGCCATCAATACCGGCATGCCTTCGGGCAGGCACATGGAGCTGGTGGTGGCCAGTGGCGTGCCGGCCTCGTTCGCGGCGGCCTGGCGCTTTTTCAACGCGACGTATTCGCTGGCATAGGGCTCCTTCAGGTCCATCGGGCCACCGGGGTGCACCGGATTGTCCGGGTCCTCTCCGAACCAGTCGTCCGGAGTCCGCTCCCACGTGCCGCTGATGTCGGGGCGTGTGCCCGCGCCGTGTTTGGCGTCCTGGGTTTTAGAGGCGGCCGCGCTGCTCACCCCGGCGACAGTCATGAGTAGCACGCCCAGGAAGAAGCTTGTCAGGTTCAAGGTTCGTGTCGGTTTCATTGAAAGCGTCTCCATCCCGTTGGTCTGTTCATTCAGGTCTCATGGCGTAGGAATGCGGTTTCTCAGCCTCCACCGGACAGCACCACGTCACCGATCTTGATCTCCACGAGCAGCCCGCCCGGATCACCGTTTTTCAGCGGCTTGAAGGTGATCTCGGCGGCATCGCCGGCCTTGATCAAGTCGGACTTCCAGCCGGTGCGGCTTAAGGCGTTGACACTGCCGGTCTCGATCTTGAATTGCTGAGGCGGGGGGCCTGGCGAATCGAAATAAATCGAGACGTGGGGGTTGCTCCAGACGAAGCGTCCGACCACGCCCTTGAGCGTGATCGTTTTGGTCTGGTCGAAAATCGCGAACGAATGGTGGGCAGAGACCACGGAGGGTAGGGCGATGCAGGCGGCAATGGTCAGCAGACCAAGCCCCTTGCGTAATAGCGGGGACGACAAAGGTGTCATGGCGAGTGCCTCGGTTTTTATACGTTCTTATGGGCCCAGCATAGGGGGGTGGGAGCAGGGGCCGTAGCCCAAAACGGCAACTGCTGCCCGTCGTGGAAATGTTTATTGCAGAGAAGGGATAACGCGCACGAAGAAACGGGCATCGAGCCCCTGCAAGTGCTGATTTGGGTTACCGCTTGCGCAACCCAGGCGGAACACTCGCGCCTCGCCTCATAAATATAAAAACAGGAGAGACGTCATGCGCACCCCCCCTTACGCCCCATTGCTTTCGCTGGTCGCACTCTGTGCGTTTGAGCCCCAGGCTCATGGCTACGAGCTCTACAATGAAAATGACGGTGCCACCGTGCTGAACGCCGAGCTATGGGCGGGATTTGGCTGGTTCGGCAGCGAAAAGAACTACATCGGCGACCCCGAAGCAGAGCCCGGCAGGATGCGATGGCAGGAAGGCTTCGCCAAGTATGGTGTAAACGGCACGACGGATAAGATCGGTGCAGGTTCGATCTACGGCGGGTTCAGTCTGATCAGTACGGGATCATGGGGTGATGGGGACGCAGGATCACTCACCGCCGGGAATGAAAGGGAAACAGCCGTGGAAGACGCCTACCTGGGCTGGAAGTCGGGTGATCTGATTCCGGCGCTGGGCATGGACGGCGTTGATTTCTCCTTTGGCCGACAGGTCGTTACGGTGGACGGCTTTCTGATCACCGATGATGGGTTCGCCCCCGGAAATGCCTTCAACCCTATCGAGGGCGTAGCGGATGGCCGGTTCAATCGCGGCGGAGCCTTTTACCTGGGCCCGCGATTGGCGTTCGGGAACACCGCTGTCCTCAAGGTGGGTGGTACGCAGGGCCTTCACGGTAGCCTGATATGGTTGAAATCGGATAATCCCGGGCAGTCGAAGACGGAAGTGGCGGCCGCCACCATCGACTACACGACGCCCATTGGCTCGATCGGTTCGACGTACGTGCGTGGCCTGGATGTCGAAGAGCGATACGTTTTTGCCGATCGGGGTGAGCGCAAGGGCATGGATATCTACAGCATCCGTGGCCAGGGCAATGCTGGCATCGAGAATGCCGACTTCGCGTTCGAGGTGGCGCGCCAGGAAAAACGTTCGGGCTCGCAGCGGGCGATGTTCTTTGATGCGGGCTACACCTTCGCCGATGTCAAATGGCAACCGACGGTGAGCTATCGCTACGCGCGTTACTCCGAAGGGTGGGACTTCCTGTTTCAGGGCGGCTACCGCAAACGTTACCAGGGTGAGATCGGTGTGAACTACGCCGGCTCAGTCACCTCGAACATGCGTATCAGCGACGTGCTGCTCTCAGTCAACCCGACCGATAAGTTGACCCTTAACGCAATGTACTTCGACTACCATCAGCTCTCTGATCGGCAAGATCAGGATTACAGTGCGCGCGAGGTCAATCTGTTTCTGGATTGGATGGTGACGGATAACATCACGCTCTCGCCGCTCGTTGGTTTCTACAAGCCTGACAAGTGGCTCGGCAACGGAGGCAACCAGAGTGGTAGCGCATCGCTCAACACCTACTTCCAATTCATTGTTTGGGTCGCATTCTGAGCTGCTGTTTGCGACGTAAGAATAGTTAGACCAGGGGGCGTCACCAGCGGTGGCGCATCCCTGCATTCACCGAGTCGTGATTCAGTCACAGCATGCGGCGCAGGACGTCGTTGCGAGGGTCGCTATCGAAGAACCGATGCTTGAGTGCACCTGCGACGTGCAACACGATCAGCGCCAGCAGGGTATAAGCCAGCACTTTGTGCAGCCATTGGAACACGACGAACAAATCGTCATTCTTCGCCAGCAGCTCCGGGAGGTTCACGCCAAAAAAGAACACGCCGTCGCTCATGGTGTAGCTGCTCGACATCGAATAGCCCATCAGCGGTACGGCCACGATCAGTACGTACATGGAACGTTGCACAAAACGCGACAGGAATCGCTCATGCCCGGCCAGTGTTTGCGGTGGTTGCGGAAGCGTGGGGGTACGCCAACGCAGGGCGATCTGGACCAATACCAACAGGAATGCCAGCACCCCGAAGGATTTGTGCCATGGGTAATAGAGCTCATACTTGCTCGCCACTTCATCATCGAGCCCGGTCATATACCAGCCGGCCCAGAGCAGGCCGGCTATGACGATGGCACGCACCCAGTGCAGCATGCGCAGGGAGGTCGGATACCGATCAATTGCCGCTTGTTTTAAGGTGTTCATCGCAGTCTCTTCATTGATCATCAAGGCATCGAAAATGCACGATTCATACCCCCTCGGGACCCAAGGCCCTGAGAGGGCAGGTGCAGTGAGTTTTCTCAGGTGGGCAGTAGCACGGTGATGACTTTCTCCTCGGTGTAGGCCAGCGCACCGGCAAGCCCACCTTCACGACCAATGCCGCTGGCCTTGACGCCGCCCCATGGCAGGTTGGCGTCCAGCGGGCTCCAGCAGTTGACGCCGATGGCGCCGGCCTTTACCGCAGCGGCCACGCGGTGCGCACGTACCAGATCGGTCGTCCAGACCGTGGCCGCCAAGCCGTAGGCGCTATCGTTGGCCAGTGCCACAGCCTCTTCTTCGCTGTCGAACGTGATGACCGTGCCGACGGGGCCGAAAATTTCGTCCTGGGCAATCGTCATGTCATTGCGGGCGTTGGCGAAGATCGTCGGTCGCACGAACCAGCCTTGCTCCGGGGTGGATACACCGCCGGCCAACAAAGAGGCGCCTTGGTCGATACCCATCTGGATGTAACGGTTGACGCGATCGAACTGCGCTTTCTTGGCTACCGGCCCCATCTGTACGCCAGGCTCGCGAGGGTCGCCTACCTTGACCGCGCGCGCGGCCTCGGCAAGCGCCGCGGCGAAGCGCTCGGCGAGGCTGCGGTGTACCAGGATGCGCGAGCCGGCGGCACAGATCTGCCCCTGGTTGACGAACAGACCCAGTGAGCAGCCAAACAGCGCGTCATCGAAGGGCGCATCGTCGAACACAATCTGTGGGCTTTTGCCGCCCAGTTCCAGCGCCACGCGCTTGAACAGCACCCCGGCGGTGCGCTGGATCTCGCGTCCGGCCTCGGGGCTGCCGGTGAAACTGATCTTGGCCACGTGCGGGTGTTCGCACAAGGCGCGACCCACCTGCGCACCGTAGCCGGTGACCACGTTAATCACGCCGTCAGGAAAGCCCGCTTCTTGAGCCAGCGCTGCCAGGTGCAGGGCCGATTGTGGGGTTTCTTCCGAGGGTTTGATGACCACGGTGCAGCCTGCCGCCAGCAAGGCGGCGAGCTTCCACACGGTGATCATCAGCGGTGAGTTCCACGGCACGATGGCACCGACCACACCTACCGGCTCACGTACGGTGTACGAGAGGGTTTTGCTGCCGAAGTAGCCGCCGGTGGGAATGGTGCGTCCTTCAAGCTGGTTGGCCCAGCCGGCGGCGGCGCGCAGGTTGGCGATTGCGTTGGGCAGGTCCATCCGGCGTGGTTCGAGCGGTGAGCGACCGATGGCGTTGGCGTCCATATCGGCCAGCAATTCGCTGTCGCGCTCCACCAGGTCAGCCAGTTTCGACAACAGGCGACCGCGCTGGGCGCCGTCCAGGCGGCTCCAGGCGCCCCCCTCAAGTTGGGCGTGCGCCGCTGCCACGGCGCGGTCCACATCCTCGGCGGTACCGCTTGCGCAGCTGCCGTTGACCTGTTCGGTCACGGGGTTGATAAGAGGAATACGACCTCCGTCGCTGGCTTCGAAGGGCGCACCCTGGATGAAGTGTTTCAGGTACTGAGTCATGTAGGTGTCCATGCGTGATGGGGAATGGTCGGAGGTGCCACACCTCATGCCTTGAGGGAGGCCAGGGCGTCGCCGAAGATGTCTAGGGCCTTGAAGAACAGTGAGCGCGGGATCGTCAGCGAGGGCATCACGCGCATCACGTTGCTGTAGCGTCCGCACGGGATCATCAGCACACCGTGGTTCATCAGGTAGCCCATGAGCTGACCGATCTTGGCGCCTTCCAGCGGTGTCTTGGTGATGGGGTCTTCGACGAGTTCGATACCGATCATCAGGCCGCGGCCGCGGACTTCGCCAACGAACGGGCTGTTGAAGCCACGGATACGTTCCTGCGCCTCCAGTCCCAGGGTGTGGGCACGCTCGAGCAGACCAAGTTCCGGGTCCTGCAGGATGCTGATATTGGTCAGCGCCACGGCCGCGGACAATGAGTTGGCGGCGAAGGTATTGGGCATCGAACCGTCGGGAATCAAGGCCGCGAGGTCCGAGCGCATGATCAGCCCTGCCATTGGCAGGTCGCTGCCGATGCCTTTGCCGAAGGTCAGCATGTCGGGCTTTACGCCGGAATGTTCGACTGCCCACATCTTGCCGGTACGCCCGGCGCCGGACTGTACTTCATCCACGATCAGCAGCGCGCCGGCGCGATCGCAGGCCTTGCGCAACAGTTGCAGGAACTCTGGCGAGGGCGGCACGTAGCCGCCTTCGCCCTGTACCGGTTCCACGATCACGGCCGCCACGTCATCGGCGGCGGTGTAGGGGCTGTTCAGCAGATAGTCCACGTAGTCGCCGGCGATCTGCTCGGCGCTTTTGTGCGTGGTGTCGAAGGGAAAGCGGTAGGCATAGGGGTAAGGTGCGTGAATCACGCCACCCATCATCGGACCGTAGCCCTTGCGGTAGGCCGTGCCGGTAGTCAGGGCGCCGGAGGCGTTCCACACGCCATGGTAGCCGCCGTGGAAAGCGAGGATCTGGTGGCGCCCGGTGATGCGTTTGGCGAACTTGATCGCGGCCTCCAGCGCATCGCTGCCGCTTTGCGTGAAGAAGGTGATGCAGTCGCCGCGCAGGCCATCGGGAGCGATTTCCGAGAGCTTGGCGGCCAGTTCGGTGCGCCGGGTGCTGTTGATTTCCAGGGCATGCATCAGCACCTCGGACTGTTCGCGGATCGCTTGTACCACCTTGGGGTGGCAGCGGCCTACGCTGCTGACGCCCACGCCTGCGGACAGATCGATATAGGTGTTGCCATCCGGGTCCTTGAAAGTCGCGCCGAACGCGCGGTCCATGGCGATGGGCATACGGCCGCCGCCACGCGCCATCGACTCGGTACGCGCCGATAACGCCAGGGCCTCGCGGGTCAGGGGGCCGGGCAGTGTGCTGGAAATAATCCGCGGGGCATCCGCGAAGTGTAAGGATTCTAGTTTGGATTCACTCATGACGAACTCTCTGGATGGCGTTTTCAGTGTGCCGATCATTCTCATGGAGCGTCCTTGGCCGTTATCCCGAATCGGCAAATTGACGAGCCGACCCCACCCGCCGGTTTCGACGAGTGGCAGATACGAGAATTAGCTATGCGCTATTTTATCTATGTGCGAATATCGCAAAGAAATGCGAGCAAAAAACAATAATATCGGCCGAGGTTTTCGCGCATCATGAAAAACCACCAGATCAGCCATTTTCGCGATATCCATGTCCATGCGGCCACCATTCAGGAGTGGAACCAGGACTACAGCCAGTTAACCGCCGGCCTTGCCGAAAGTTCTTTGATGCAGCTGAGCACCGCGCGTTGCCACGTGTTCAGCGAGCAGATCAACCAGCGTGTGGTGCAGCACGGCGTGGCTCCGCGCGGCAAGATGTGCTTTGCCGTGCCGATCAACGTGCCGGGTTCGACGCGGATGCAAGGTCGCGAGGTGGACGACAGTAGCCTGTTCTTTCTGCACGGCGGCGAGGAGTTCATGTTCCATATGCCGATGGGCATGGAACTGTTGTCCATCACATTCGAACGCGAATGGTTCGAGCAGGCGCTGGAGCAAACAGCGTCGGCCAGGGAAATCAGCCGGTTGCTGCGCCAGCCGGTGATCCGGGTGTCCGCGCAGCGCTTCGCCCAGGCCCGGCGTCGATTGCTGGCGGTGCTCTCTCTGGCCATAGGCGACGAGGCGCTCGACAGCGCGGGCGAGCAGGGGTTGGAGCAGGCAATGCTCGGTGAGTTGCTGCAGCTGCTCACCGACCCGGCCTGCGACAAACAGCAGCGCAGCCCCAGCTCCACGCGCAGCTTTATTGTCGAGAAATGCCACCGTCTGACGACTGTCGAGATGCTCAATGTGCCCAGCGTGATCGAGTTGTGCCAACGCCTCCAGGTGAGTCGGCGCACCGTGCAGAACAGCTTCCGCTCGGTGGCCGAGACCACACCGCTGAACTATTTGCGTTCGGTTCGGCTCAACGGAGTGCGCCGCGCCTTGATGTCTACCCCGGCCTCCCATCTCTCGATCGGCGATGCCGCCGCCCAATGGGGCTTCTACCACCTCAGCCATTTTGCCGAGGAGTACCAGGCGTTGTTCGCAGAGTTGCCCTCCCAAACCGCCCGTGCTGCCATCCCTGTCTGCGCGCGCGCCTGAACCAAAACCCCGCTGTACCCGGCGGGGCAGCTGTCACTTCATCAGGATCTCAAGAAAACATGAATAGTCTTCGCCGCCTGCTTCAGGTCTTCGACCTCTTTCGCCCGGAGCAGCCGCTCATCGACGTGGAGATCATTTGCCGGGAGCTTGGCTACACGCCCGCCACTGCCTACCGCTATCTGCGTGAACTGGGCGATGCCGGCTTGTTGAAGCGCTTGCCGCGTGGTTACGCGCTGGGCCCGCGAATCATCACGCTGGAGCATCAGATGGCGAACTACGATCCGCTGCTGGCGTGCAGTCGGGACCTGGTCGACAAACTGGTCGCCGACACCGGCCTGGATGCGTTGGTCAGCGAGTGGCATGGCGACTCGGTGGTCAACGTGCTGATCCAGCGTGGCTCCGATGCTGGTCCGGTCGGAGGTGGCAAGGGACGACCGATCGACCTTTTCCACAGCGCGACCTCCCGGGTCGTATTGGCTTATCTGCTGCCACGCCAGATACGACGCCTCTATGATGCCCACGCGAACCAGGACCAATTGCTGCATCTGGGGCTGGAATGGAAGCCGTTTACCAAGAGCTTGCTTGCCATTCGCAAACAAGGTTATTGCATCAGCGAAAGTGAGCTGTACCCGGGACGCAGTGGCGTCGCGGCGCCGATCTTCGACGAAAAGCGACGAATACTCGGGAGCATGACCCTGGTTGGGCGCAGTGAGCGGTTCCACGCGTTTCAGCGCAGCTACCTGTGTGACCTGGTGATGGGCGCGGCGGCGCAGCTGACGACACGTATCGCTTTGCAATGAGGTGATAAAGGCCGGGTGGATGGCTGGCTTTTTTGAGGCGAGTTCTGCGAGTTACCGATTTGGGATAGTGGGGTGCTCATGGGCGGGCATAGGATCGAACCCAGCGTGCGATAACGCGACAAGCTATTGGGTGACGGTAGCGGTTGACCTCACCGATCTCACAGCGGCTGCCTCATACAAGAAGGTCAATAACATGAGTGTATTTACCCCGGTCAATAGCTCCACGGAGCTCAAGCGTGGCGCCCTGGGTGTCGGCTTCATCATCTTCTTCGTGGTTTCGGCGGCGAGCCCGTTGAGTGTCATCGCCGGGGGCTTCCCCATAGGCATCATGCTAGGCAATGGTGCCGGGACACCGGCCTTGTTGCTTCTGGCTCTGCTGGTGTTACTGGCGTTTTCAGTGGGCTACACCACCATGTCCCGACATCTCACCAACGCCGGTGGTTTCTATGCGTTCACCTCCCGAGGTCTGGGGGGCATGGCCGGAGGAGCGGCCGGGGTGCTGGCGATGTTTGCCTACAACATTCTCCAGGTCGGTCTGTACGGCATGTTCGGCGGCGTGGTCAGCGGCACGATGGCCAGCGTCTTCGGCCTGGAGTTGCCCTGGTGGTCCTACTCATTGATGGCGATGGCCAGCATTGCGATTCTGGGTTATCGCAAGATCGACCTGTCGGCGCGGGTGCTGTCGGTGGTGGTCATTGCCGAGTACCTGGCAATCCTGACCCTGGATTTCGCCATTCTGAAAACCGGTGGCGACAGCGGCATCAATCTGGACTCGTTTGATCGCAGCCATGTGTTCAGCGGCACGCCGTCCATCGGCTTGCTGTTCTGCTTCGCAGCGTTCATCGGCTTTGAGGCCACGACTATTTATGGCGAAGAGGCCAAGAACCCGCAACGTACCATTCCGATTGCCACTTACTGCTCGGTATTGCTGATTGGTGGTTTCTACGCGCTGTCGGTCTGGGCGATGGTGGTGGGCGTAGGGGCGGACAAGATTGTGCCCACGCTGCAGGCCTTGCAAGACCCGACGACGTTCATTTATGGCATGTCCGACCATTTCGTCGGCCCGTACCTGACTCAGATTATCCGGGTGCTGTTCATGGTCAGTATCTACGCCGGCCTGCTGGCTTTTCATAATGCAGCGGCGCGTTATTTCTACGCCATCGGGCGTGACGGCCTGTTGCCGCGTCAGTTGGGGACTACCCATCGCGTCCACCAAAGCCCCCATATGGGGTCGGCATTGCAGAGCCTGATCTCTGCCGTGGTCGTGCTGATTTTCGCCGCCATGGATGCCGATCCGATTCTGCAACTTTTTGCCTGGTTTTCCAGCCTGGCGACGCTTTGCGTGATTTTACTGATGGCGATCACTTCGGCAGCGGTATTGGTCTTCTTCCGACGCCACCCTGAGCTCAAGCTGGGCGTTTGGCGTGGGCGGATCTTCCCCGGTTTTTCTTGTCTTGCCCTATTGTCGGTGCTGGTCATCGCGGTCATGCACTTCGATGTGTTGACGGGCGCCAGCAAGGCCTTGTCATACGGTCTCTGCGCGATTATTCCCATGGCCCTGTTGGCGGGTGTGTTTTTGGCGGCCCGACTTCGTAAGGCGTCACCGCAGCGGTACCTGGCATTGGGTAGTCACAAGCTCTGAGTCCCCACGCAGTCCGTTCAACTGAATCTCTGGGCGCCTTGCCATGGATGGCCTGCGACCTTGCAACCAAGCTTGCCGAATAGGCACAAATCACCGGTGCTGGATCATCTACACTGCCTCTTCATCCTCCTGTCCGGGACTGGCAGCCTATGCGGATTTGTTTTTTTGACGGGGCCGATCGCATCGAGCTGGGTACTCGATCCAACCTTGCTGATGGCCAGTCCGCGCTGCGAGAGGGAAGCCCGGCGACCAGGATCGATGTGCGTGAACCGTGGCAGGCAGAGCGCTTTATTCGCCGACATTTTGCCGGGAGCGGTGAAGTAGCCCGTCTGCGCGCGCTATTGTCCGCCCAGGGGATTCTGGTCCATCTGCTGGACGATGACGAGATTCGCCGTCAGGTCGCGGGCAAGCTGTCGAGTGGCGAGTTGTGTGCTTACGTGTCTCCACATCAACGACCGATGCCCGTTCGCTTACCGGCCTCGGGCGCTGTGGAAGCGGTTGTTGCACCGGTGTCCGCCGCGGCTCACAAGCGTGCGCGGGTAAAAGCCTCGTCCGAGTCCGTCAATCCACTTGAGCCGGTTGCGCTGACCTTTGTGGAGATCGAGTTACTGGATATGCAGGGGCAGCCCGTCAGCGGGGAGCCCTACGTCATTGTGCTGCCCAATGGGACCCAGCGCAGCGGTGTGCTTGACGAACTCGGCCGGGCGAGAGCGGAAGGGGTTGATCCCGGCAACTGTCAGGTGACGTTTCCCAAACTCGATCAGCGTGCCGTCGAGCGATGCCGCGGCTCATGAATTGGATCGCAAACGAATGTGCTTCCACGCGGCGTCCAGGTCTTGGGGCATGCCGGCGCGCTTGCGCAGCCCGGTGGCCTTTGGCGTGATCCAGGGCTTCGGCGCAGTTGGCAATTCAAGTGGCATCACTTCTCGGGGAATGTCGCCCGCTTTCAGCTTGGCGACGGCGTTGGCGATTTTCGTCAGCGTGGTGCGCATTTCAGTGGTGCTGTTGCTGGCATCTTCGTTCCCACAGGCTTGGCAACGGCGGTCGAGCTCAGCGGTAAGCTGTTCAGCATCCTGTCCTATCTTGACCACTTCGTTGCACCAGGGCGCTGTCTGAGTCAGGTTTCGATCCTGGTCGAACGCTTGCGTCACCACCTTGAGTCGGGCGACGACCTGATTGCAATGGGGCGTGAGGTCTTCTGCGAGATCCGGCCCGTATCTATTGAGGTTTCGCCTCATCGCGTCTATCGCATTGCTCCATGTACTCTTGTCGCACTCATAGGTTTCCAGGGCGTTGTAGACATCCAGGAAGTTGCGTTCGTGGGTCAGATAGCCGGCGACGAAAGCCGGGTCGTAACGGGTATAGTTCTTTTGCCACAGGAAAAATTGGGCGTGTTCAGCCATGACTTTTTCCAGGCGATCCCGGCAGACGTATTCGATGTGCGTTTGCTCAAAGCCGGCATTCCATAGCGGAGCATACACCTCAAGGGTGTCGCGCAATGCTTGCAGCGCCTTCATGTCCGCCTTGTAGGTAGCGAGGATGGTCGCATGCAGACTGAGCCGGGGGAGTTCGTGGACGCTGCGGGTGGCCGGGGCTATCCCGCTTTGTGCGGCCTGCAGTTGAGTGATGTGCTCGCGCAACTGCATCACGTGCCGAGCCAGTTCCAGGCTCCAGCAGGCAAAGGCGTCCATTGCCAATCCAGAGAACGGTGCCTGGGGCGTTGTCGAATAGAACAAAAACTCGATAGCGCAGCGCGTTGGATTGTCCGATACCTGATAAGCGTCGGGGTATTTCACCAGATGGCGCAATGTCGGTTCCTGCAAGGTCTTGAACCACTCTTCTCCACGTTGCCATTTCAGGAATTCGATCGTCAGGTCGAGGCTGTGGGTCATCTCCAGAAAAACCCCTCGCAACATTGTCAGATGCCGCATGCGGGCGAACACAAGCTCCTTGCGGTTCAGACCGAGCACAAGGATATTCTTGCCACCCCTGTCGCTGGTGGGCTGCATTTGTTGGTTGAGGTCATTCAGAGGGGCGGGGATGGCCAGTCCTGTCGCGCAATTGAAGTTGATGTGCTCGCGGGGATTCTCGGTGACAGGATTGATCAACACCGGTTTCTCGGCGTTGTGCGGGTCGTCCCACGCGTCGTGGCGCGGTGGCCTGAACCGGCCCCATTCGCCAATGGCGTCCCAGAACTCATCCTCGGTGTTGAAGTCTTCCAGTCTCGGCGGCGGTTGCGCCAGATTGTCCGGTATCACGTCAAAGTAGTTCTTCTTGTAGGTCTCGTTGCACTCCTTGCATGACCACAAGTGGTTGCTCCAGTCGTACACGTACTGAAAATAACCGAGGTTATCCATTGCCTTGTCGTTCACTGGAACGAAACCGTCGTGGCGTTTTTTCGGCCGGAAATGTTCAACATCCCCGCCTGCGGTGTCCATGAAGCGTGCCTCGCAAAAGGCGCACTTGCCATATTGGTCGACCTTGAGCAGCGCTTTGGCGTGGGGCGGTTTGTATTGGTCGTCATCGATGACGACCTTCACCGAGCCTTTGGGAACACTTTTTGTTTTGGCGGTGTTGGTGCCTTTGGTGCAGAGGACCACCGAAGCGCCAGCCTGAACAGCCTGCAGGACGTTGTTTTTCATGGCATCGTGCGAGCGCTGTAGCGCGGGAGGGGCCGTAGGCGTTTTGCGAACCCTGATCATACGGGGGCCTCGCCGTGGTAGCCGTGGAGCGCGGTGCGTACGGCATCGCTGAGTAACTCATTGTCGTCGGGCAATCCGGCCTGCATCTTGAACGCACCGATGGCCACACGGGTCGCGTCATCCATCTGACCATCGCAGTCGCCGTTGAAGTAGCCAAGGCCACGCAGACGCTGCTGCACGCCTTTGAGGGTACTGATCGGGTCGAGCGCGCGCAGCCTCAGATGATAATCGCGGGAGAAGCCGTCAAAGGTTACGCGCACGGTGATGTCGTCGGCGGTGGGCTCCAGAGGCCAGACGATATCGCCGTTGGCTTCGGCTTCGCCACTGCCCAGCAGCGTGTCACCGCGCAATACCTGAAAGTGCCGGGCCAGGCCCTGTCCTGCGAGGGCATAAGGGCGAAACCTGAGCATGGCAGGGGTGTTCAGTACGCGGAAGGTGTGTCTTTGCCCGGTGGCGTTCTGTTCGAAGGTCGCTTTCACACGCGGCGGGACGAACAACGAATCACCCGCCGCGAGCGCCGTCCCGTCCGGGTGTTGACGGCGCAGATCGGCATTGCGCGGGTGATCCCAGAGTGTCTCGCGCGCATGCCCGTAGGCGTAGGCCACACTGTCGACGCTTTCGGTGGCCCCCAGTGTAAGGACGATGCCGTCACCGCCTGGATCCGATCTGGCATTCATACGGTTTCTCCTTCCCTGGAAGTCGCACGGTGGTCATCTGGTGGCAATCGCGCCGATTCAGCAGGCGATTAAAACCTTAGTAGGTTATGGGCGTTTTGGAAGGGGCTCTGACTTGATGAGGTGCCGGTTGTCATTTTGTAAGCGTTTGGTCGCGGTAGGGCTTCTGGCCGATGGCCAGGCTAGCCGACGCTGAACGTCGGATAGCCAGCTGCTCACATCCTGGCGGCGCGGTAGTGGGGCAACGAACAGGCGGCCCTCGTCAGTGAGAGTGGCGCGGCTCACCACTGCGGGCAATTACTCTGAGATGCAACGTGGCAGGCTCAAGGCAGCCCCCCGTGGATAGCTGGCCCACCAACTGCCGATACAGCTCCTGCCAGGGCGTTTGCGAAGGCGGGATATTCGGTGTCCATTCGAGTCGGCGCCGGGTCATCTCGGCTTCGTCGATCAGCAGGTTCACGGTTCGTGTGTTCAGATCCACTTTCAGGCGGTCGTTGGTTTTCAGCAAGGCCAGGCCACCTCCCACCGCTGCCTCAGGGGAAATGTTGAGGATCGACGGGCTCGCCGATGTGCCGCTCTGGCGCCCATCACCGAGGCAGGGCAGGGAGTCGATGCCTTGTTTGATCAGCGCGGCCGGCGGGGCCATGTTCACCACTTCGGCACTGCCGGGGTAACCCACGGTGCCAACACCGCGGATGACCAGGATGCAGCGTTCGTCGATGTCCAACGCCGGGTCGTCGATCCGGGCGTGGTAGTCCTCCGGTCCTTCGAACACGATGGCGCGGGCTTCGAAGCTATCCTCGGCACCGGGTTCGGACAGGTAGGTCTTGCGGAACGCTTCGCCCACCACCGACATTTTCATGATCGCGCTGTCGAAGAAATTGCCGCTGAGCACGATGAATCCGGCACGGTGCTTGAGCGGGGTGTCGAAGGGGTAGATTACATCGGGGTTGCTGGTCAGGCTGCTGCGCACGATTTCGCCGATGGTCTTGCCGCTGACCGTGGCGCAGTCTTCGTGCAGCCGCCCGGCTTTTTGCAGTTCATGCATGACCGCTGGGACGCCGCCGGCCCGGTGGAAACCTTCACCCAGGTACTTGCCCGCCGGCATGCAATTGACCAGCAGCGGCACGTCCTCGCCGATCCGTTGCCAGTCATCCAGGCTCAGTTCGACGCCCATGTGCCGCGCGATGGCGATCAGGTGTGGCGGACAGTTGCTCGAAGCGCCCAGTGCCGAGGCGACGGCAATAGCGTTCTCGAAGGCCTCGCGGGTCATGATCTGCGAAGGGCGGACGTCTTGCAGCACCAGTTCGCAGATACGCTTGCCGGTGGCATAAGCCATTTGCCCACGTTCGCGGTAGGGCGCTGGAATGCTCGCACAACCGGGCAGCGACATACCCAGGGCTTCGGCCAAGGCGTTCATCGACAAGGCAGTGCCCATGGTGTTGCAGTGCCCCACCGACGGCGATGCCGCAGTGGTCATTTCCATGAAACCTTCGTAGTCGATCTCGCCGGCGGCCATCAGATTGCGCGCATGCCAGAGCACGGTGCCGGAGCCGATCAACTCGCCTTTGTGGTGACCGTCGAGCATCGGCCCGCCGGACAGGACAATCGCCGGCAGGTCGGTTGTTGCCGCGGCCATCAGGCAGGCCGGGGTGGTCTTGTCGCAACCGGTGGTGAGCACCACGCCGTCCAATGGATAACCATGGAGGATCTCCACCAGCCCCAGGTAGGCCAGGTTCCGGTCCAGCGCCGCAGTGGGGCGGCGCGACTGCTCGGCGATCGGATGCACCGGGAACTCCATGGGAATGCCGCCGGCATCACGAATACCGGCTTTGACCCGTTGCGCCAGCTCCAGGTGATGACGGTTGCAGGGCGTCAGGTCGCTGCCGGTCTGGGCGATGCCGATGATCGGGCGTCCCGATTGCAGCTCTTGGCGGGTCATCCCGTAGTTCATGTAGCGTTCGACATACAGGGCGGTCATGTCGGCGTGGGCAGGATCATTGAACCACTGCTCGCTGCGCAGTCGGCGTTTTGGCGTGTCGGTCATGATTCATTTCTCTCTTGTAATTAGGCGAATCGGCAAACGGTTCTGCGTCAGCGGGCGAGCAACCCCCGGGAGGCGAGATTGCGCAGCAGAGCGCTGACGCCAAAGGTCCAGGGTGCGGCGTCAGAGCTGTGGGTCACCTGGTTATGCAGGCTGCCAAGCAATGGGCTGCTGATACTGACCCGGTCACCCAGTTTGTGGGTAAACCCGCCGCCGGCATGATCACGGTCTTCTGTGGGGGCGAACAGGGTACCGAGAAACAGCAGAAAACCGTCCGGGTATTGGTGATTGGCGTTGAGCGTCTGGCCCGCCAGGTCCTGCGGGTCGCGGCTGATCTGGCTCATGGAGCTCGATCCATGCATCCGGTAACCGTCTTCGCCTTGTACCTGCAGATCGACCACGCAGGCCCGCACATCATCCAGGCTGAAGTGCTCGTCGAACAGGCGAATGAACGGCCCGATGGCGCAGGAGGCATTGTTGTCCTTGGCCTTGCTCAGCAGCAGCGCGCTACGGCCTTCGAAGTCCCGCAGATTGACATCGTTGCCCAAAGTGGCGCCGTGGATCTGGCCACGGCTGTTCACCGCCAGCACCACTTCCGGCTCCGGATTGTTCCATTGGGAGCCGGGATGAATGCCGATGCGGCTGCCGCTGCCGACGGCGGCGAGAACTGGTGCCTTGGTGAAGATTTCCGCATCCGGGCCGATGCCGACTTCCAGATACTGTGACCACATGCCCTGTTCGATGAGCAAGGCCTTCAGGCGCATGGCCTGCTCCGAGCCTGGCACGATCGAACGCAAGTTGTCGCCGATCACGCTTTGCACGGTGGCACGTATGGCTTGGGCTTTCGTTGAGTCGCCGCCGGCCTGTTCCTCGATCACTCGCTCGATCATGCTGGCGGCGAAGGTCACGCCGGCGGCCTTGATGACTTGCAAATCCAGGGGCGGCAACAACGACGGTTTGGACGGGTCGGCGTCGAGGCCGGTGTTGGCCAGCAGGGCCTGGACAGTGGTGATGAAGGTACCGGGTGTCTGCCGCACCGCAGCCAGTGGTGATTCTGTTTCCAGCAAGTCACTCAAGGTCGCAAAACGCTCCGACAGATCAAACACCCCGTCGCTGCGCAGCACAATGGGCGAAGGCCCGGCAATCCGGCCCGGCACCCAGGCGCGACCAATCAGGGTGCCGGCCACGCCATCGACCGGCAGGGTATTTTCGGGAGTAAGCAGTAGCGACATGGAAAGGTTTCCTGATTCGTAAAGCCTTCACGCTAGGGTGGGTGGTCGATAAACTCCAATGAGATATATTCAGTATTTGATAACGTCAGGTTATTGCTGATCCGAGGAACGCCCATGTCAGATCTGTCCTTTTCCAGCGTCTGCGGCTGGCTCAAATTTCGCCACCTGATGTTGATCGATACCTTGGGGCGCACACGCAATATGCATTTGGCTGCCCAGCAGATGAACCTGAGTCAGCCGGCCATCAGCAAGATGCTCAAGGAAATAGAAAGCCTGCTGGGCTTTGCATTATTCGAACGGCTGCCCCGAAGCATGCCGCCCACGGCGCTGGGGGAGCATGTGTTGCGTTATGCGCAAATAGCTTTGAATGATGCACGTTCGTTCGTTGAGCAAATCAGCAGCCTGCGCGAGGGCGGTCACGGTTATCTCAAGGTCGGCGGGATTTTCGCCGCCACGGCGGTGGCCTTGCCCGAGGCGATCCTGCAGATCAAGCAAAGGTGGCCGCTGCTATCGATTGAGGTCGTTGAGCAGACCAGTAACCATTTGATGGAGATGCTCGAAGAAAAAACCCTTGATCTTGCGGTGGCCCGCTTTACCGATCAAAGCCAGCAGCAACGCTATGACTTCCAGGCGTTGGCCCCGGAGCCGTTCTGCATCGTGGTCAACAGCCGACATCCGCTGGCAAACGCGGGGCCCACTTCCTTGCAGCAACTGGTGGACCTGCCCTGGATTCTCTACCCGGTAGGCACACCGATTCGTGCACGCATGGAACTGGCCTTTGCCGAGGCCGGGGTGGGGATGCCGCGCAATACCATCGACACCATCTCTATGCAGACTTTCCTCCAGGTTCTACAACGCGGACCCATGATCGGCATGCTGCCCAATGCCATGGTCAACCCGCTGCTGGAAAGCGGCCAGTTGATAACCCTCGATACGCCCTTGCACCTGGTGCCGCAGGATTACGGCATCCTCACGCGCAAGGGTGAGCAACTGGTGGGGGCGGCGCTGGAGTTCGCTGACATTCTCAAGGAAAACGCGCGTCTGGCTGCCACATCGTCCACTCAAGAAAGTCGGTGAATCTGCGGGAGCAAGGCTTGCCCGCGATGCCGGCGCCTCGTACTCGCTGACCGCGTCGTCTTCATCGCGGGCAAGCCTTGCTCCCACAGATAAATCTCCTCGGCACAAGTTCGGCACCGGCCGATGGTTATCTCGATAACGACTCGTTATCAGTTAATCCAAAAATGCCATTGGGAAAGAATCAATTCCCGACAGTAGAGTGACCCACTCAATAAAAACAATCAGGCATGCCCACATGCCCAGGGGTGACCTCATGCAAACCGTATCCGAGCATTTACCCGCGCAGTCGCAAGCCAGTGAACTCGATTTTGAGGACCGGACCTACCGCAAGGTTATCTGGCGCATCCTGCCGGTCCTGCTCTTGTGTTACATGGCTGCCTACCTCGACCGGGTGAACATCGGTTTTGCCAAGCTCGATATGCTCAACGAGCTGCAATTCAGCAACACCGTGTATGCCTTGGGCGCCAGTATGTTCTTCTGGGGCTATTTTCTCTTCGAAGTGCCCAGCAACCTGTTGCTGCATCGCTTTGGCGCACGGTTCTGGATCGCCCGGATCATGCTCAGTTGGGCGGTGATCTCCATGGCCGTGGCCTACACCGTGCCGCTGGCGGCCTTCTTCCACCTCGAATCGAGCACGATGTTCTACGTGCTGCGTTTCCTGTTGGGCATCTGCGAAGCGGGCTTTTTCCCTGGCGTGATTCTCTACCTCAATTACTGGTTTCCGACCCACCGGCAGAGCCGGGTGATGTCCGGCTTCCTGCTGGCACTGCCGGTCAGTCTGACCTTGGGTGGCATTCTCTCCGGTTGGCTGATGAACAGCATGCAAGGGGTGCAAGGCCTGTCCGGCTGGCAATGGATGCTGCTCATTGAAGGCATCCCTTCGATCATCATGGCGTTTGTGGTGATCGTCTGTCTGGCCGACAACATCGATAAAGCCAAATGGCTTAGCGTCGCGGAAAAAGCCATGCTCAAGGCCAATCTGCAAACCGACAACCAGGGCAAGGCCACACGGCTGAGCGAAGTGTTTTTCAACCCTCGGGTGTGGTTGCTGGTGCTGATTCTGCTGACCTTCAATACCGGCTTCTACGGCCTGGCGTTCTGGATGCCCTCGATCATCAAGAGCACCGGTATCACGAACAGTTTGCACATCGGTTTGCTGACCGCCATCCCGTACTCGGTGGCAGTGGTGGCGATGCTGCTCAATGCCCGGCACTCCAACCGCACCGGTGAGCGGCGCCTGCACGCGGCGATCCCGGCGTTCATTGGCGGCGTCGGCTTGATCCTCAGTGCCTTCTTCGCTGACAACCTGGTGTTGTCCGTGCTTTTCCTCAGCGTCTCCGCCTCGGGAATCCTCAGCTTGATGCCGATTTTCTGGACCTTGCCGGGGACCGTGCTGTCGGGCGTCGCCGCCGCGGCCGGCATCGGCATGATCAACGCCATCGGTAACCTGTCGGGGTTCACCGGTTCGATGATCACCGCCGTGGCGGAAACCCTCACGGGCAACATCAACAACGGCACCTATGTACTCGCCCTGTGTCTTTTGGTCAGCGGCGGACTGATCCTGGCTATCCCTGCCTCGATGCTCGGCAGGACTCCCAAGCACGCCGACACGGCAGTGCAACTGGAGACTGCATGAATCTGCAAAATAAGCGGGTGTTGGTGACGGCAGCGGGGCAGGGCATTGGTTTGGCCAGCGCCATTGCTTTCGCCCGGGCCGGCGCCGAGGTGTTCGCCAGTGACATCGATATCCATGCCCTCACTGGCATTGAAGGGATTACTGCCATCAACCTGGACGTCACGTCGACCGTTGCCATCAGCGCTGCCTGCGAGCGTATCGGTGGGCTGGACGTGCTCTTCAATTGCGCCGGTTACGTTCACAGCGGCAACATCCTGGAGTGCGACGAAGCCGCCTGGGCGCGTTCGCTGGACCTCAACGTCACGGCCATGTACCGGATGATCCGCGCATTTCTGCCAGGCATGCAGGCGCGGGGCGGCGGTTCGATCATCAACATGTCGTCGGTGGCCTCCAGCATCAAAGGCGTGCCCAACCGTTTTGCCTATGCGGCCAGCAAGGCGGCGGTAGTGGGCTTGACGAAGGCTGTGGCTATCGACTTCGTCACTCAGGGCATCCGTTGTAACGCCATATGCCCTGGTACCGTGGACTCGCCGTCGCTCCGACAGCGCATCGCGGCCCAGGCTGCGCAACAAGGTGTGGATGAGACCCAGGTTTACCGGCAGTTCCTCGAACGTCAGCCCATGGGCCGTATCGGCAGTACCGAAGAAATCGCGCAGTTGGCCGTGTACCTGGGCAGCGATGCGTCGAGCTTCACCACCGGTGGCGTGCATGTTATCGATGGCGGCATGAGTATCTGAACCCGGTTTTCACTTTGAATCTGAACAGGAGAACTCCATGAAACTGTTGCGTTACGGCGAAAAAGGTTCGGAGAAACCCGGCCTGCTGGATGCCGATCATCAGATCCGCGACCTGTCGGGCCATGTGCCGGACATCGCCGGACAGGCCCTGGGCCCGGACAGCCTGGCAGCGCTAGCAGCCCTCGATCCGTACAGCCTGCCCCTGGTTGCCGGCCAGCCTCGGATCGGTGCCTGTGTCGGGCAGGTCGGCAAATTCATCTGCATCGGCCTGAACTATGCCGACCATGCGGCCGAGTCGAACATGGAGGTGCCGAAAGAGCCGATCATCTTCAACAAGTGGACCAGCGCCATCTGCGGACCGAACGACGACATCCAGATCCCGCGTGGCTCACTCAAGACCGACTGGGAAGTCGAACTTGGCGTGGTCATCGGTAAAGGCGGTCGTTACATCGACGAAGCCAACGCCCTGGAGCATGTCGCCGGTTATTGCGTCATCAACGACGTGTCAGAGCGTGAGTGGCAACTGGAGCGCGGCGGCACCTGGGACAAGGGCAAAGGCTTCGACACCTTTGGCCCTCTTGGACCGTGGTTGGTGACCCGGGACGAAATCGCCGACCCGCATACGCTGGATCTGTGGCTGGAGGTCGACGGGCACCGCTATCAGAACGGCAATACCCGGACGCTGATCTTCAGCGTGCCGCAACTGATTGCCTACCTGAGCCGCTGCATGAGCCTGCAACCCGGCGACGTCATCTCGACCGGCACACCCCCCGGTGTAGGCTTGGGCATCAAGCCCAACCCGGTGTTCCTGCGGCCGGGCCAGACCATGCGCCTGGGGATCGAGGGCCTGGGTGAACAGCGTCAAGTCACGGTGCAGGCGGACTGACGGCTGGGCTCACTGCCGCCTTCGCGAGCAGGCTCGCTCCCACAGGGGGAACGCGGTCTCACCAAGAAACAGGTCGGCTGTCAGGCCGCCTCGCGACGGACGTTGATCTCGGCGCCCCGTTAACCACGCTGGCCGAACGCAGGCATTGTGGAGTGGGCATCCCGGCATGGATGCCGGGATAGCCGCGCTGGGCCATGGATGGCCCAGCGCGGCGGGCCCACGGAGCAATGTCTGCGTTCGGGCATGCCGAGCCTAGGCGAGGCACCGAGTGGTGGGGCAAAAGCGTTTTGCTTACTTTTGCGCTTCTCAAAAGTGAGCCGCCGTAAGGGCGGAACCCTAAGTAGCCGTTACCGCAGCAATGGATATGTACTCGTGAACAAGGCCAGCTGTAAGGCCGCTATCGCGAGCAAGCTCGCGATAGCGGTGCTCCGGCCCAGCCTCACTTGGAATCAACACGCCTGACACGCTTCATCACCACCACGAAAAACACCGGCACGAACACCACCGCCAGCGTGGCGGTGATCATCCCGCCGATCACCCCCGTGCCGATGGCCTGCTGGCTCGCCGAGCTGGCACCGCTGGCAATCGCCAACGGCACTACCCCAAGGATGAAGGCCAGCGAGGTCATGATGATCGGCCGCAGGCGCAGGCGTGCGGCCTCAAGCGTGGCGTCGATCAGGTCGTGGCCGTCGTCGTACAGGCTCTTGGCGAACTCGATGATGAGGATCGCGTTCTTTGCCGAGAGACCGATGATGGTGATCAGCCCGATCTTGAAGAACACATCGTTGGGCATGCCGCGCAACGACACGGCCAGTACCGCACCGAGCACACCCAGCGGCACCACCAGCAGCACCGAGGTCGGGATCGACCAGCTCTCGTACAGCGCCGCCAGGCACAGGAACACCACCAGCAGCGACAGGCCCAACAGGATCGGCGCCTGGCTGCCGGACAAACGTTCCTGCAAGGACAGCCCGGTCCATTCCTGGCCCAGGCCTGTCGGCCCCTGGGCCACCAGCCGTTCGATTTCGGCCATGGCTTGCCCGGTGCTGTAGCCCGGTGCCGGTTCGCCGGAAATGCTCACCGCTGGATAACCGTTATAGCGGGTCAGTTGTGCCGGTCCCTGGGTCCAGCGAGCCTGGACGAATGCGGATAACGGGACCATCTTCCCGCTGTTGTTGCGCACGTGGATCTTCAGCAAATCCTCGACCTGGCTGCGCTGATCACCCTCGGCCTGGACCACCACCCGTTGCATGCGGCCCTGGTTGGGGAAGTCGTTGATGTAGGCCGATCCCACCGCCGTGGACAACACGCTGCCGACATCGGCAAAGGAAATGCCCAGGGCATTGGCTTGCTTGCGGTCGACCTCCAATTGCACTTGCGGCGCTTCGGCCAGGGCGCTTTCGCGCACATTCATCAGCATCGGGCTTTTCTCGGCGGCGGCGAGCAATTCGCTGCGGGCCTGCATCAAGGTGGCATGGCCGAGGCCACCCCGGTCCTGCAAACGGAACTCGAAACCGCTGGAAGTGCCCAGGCCATCCACGGGCGGTGGCAGCAGCGAGAAGGCCATGGCGTCCTTGATTTGACCCAGCGCCAGGTTGGCACGGTCGGCAATCGACGCTGCCGAATCCTCGGCACCGCGTTGCGACCAGTCCTTGAGGGTGGTGAAGGCCAGCGCCGCGTTCTGGCCACTGCCGGAGAAGCTGAAACCGAGGATGATCGTGCTGTCGCCGACCCCCGGCTCGCCGGCGTTATGGGCTTCGATCTGCTCCACCACCTGCACCGTACGGTGTTTGCTGGCACCCGGCGGCAGCTGGATGTCGGTGATGGTGTAGCCCTGGTCTTCCACCGGCAGGAACGAGGAGGGCAGGCGACTGAACAGCAGGCCCATGCCCACCAGCAGCACGCCGTAGATCAGCAGATAACGGCCGCTGCGTTTCAGCGCATAGGCCACCCAGCCTTGATAGCGGTCGCCGAATCGATCGAAGCCACGGTTGAACCAGCCGAAGAAACCGCTTTTGGCGTGGTGATCACCTTTGGCGACTGGTTTGAGCAAGGTCGCGCAAAGCGCCGGGGTCAAGGTCAGGGCGAGAAAGGCCGAGAACAGGATCGACGTCGCCATCGACAGCGAGAACTGCTGGTAAATCACCCCCACCGAGCCCTGCATGAACGCCATCGGAATGAACACCGCCACCAGCACCAGGGTAATGCCGATGATGGCACCGGTGATCTGCCCCATGGCCTTGCGCGTGGCCTCCTTGGGCGACAAGCCTTCCTGAGCCATGATCCGCTCGACGTTCTCCACCACTACGATGGCGTCGTCCACCAGGATGCCGATGGCCAGGACCATGCCGAACATGGTCAGCACGTTGATCGAGAACCCCAGCGCGAGCATCGTTGCGAAGGTGCCCATCAACGCCACCGGCACCACCAGGGTCGGGATCAGGGTGTAGCGGATGTTCTGCAAGAACAGGAACATCACCGCGAACACCAGCAGCATCGCCTCGCCGAGGGTGTAGATCACCTTGGTGATGGAGACTTTGACGAACGGCGAGGTGTCGTAGGGAATCTTGTATTCCACCCCGGCCGGGAAGTAGCGCGACAGCTCGTCCATCTTGTTGCGCACCAGGGTCGCGGTGTTCAAGGCATTGGCCCCCGGCGACAGTTGCACGGCCACGGCGGTGGACGGCTTGCCGTTCAGGCGCGTGGAGAACTGGTATTCCTGGCTGCCGATTTCCACCCGGGCCACGTCGGCGATGCGCACCGTCGAGCCATCGGGGTTGGCCTTGAGCACAATGTCGGCAAACTCTTGGGGCGTGTTGAGCTGGCCTTTGACGACGATAGTCGCGGTGATTTCCTGAGTGCTGCGGCTCGGTAATTCTCCCAGGCTGCCCGCCGACACCTGGGCGTTCTGCGCCACGATGGCGGCATTGACGTCGGCCGGGGTCAGGTTGAAACCGACGAGTTTCTGCGGATCGATCCAGATCCGCATAGCTCGCTCGGCCCCGTACAGCTGGGCCTTACCGACCCCGTCCAGGCGCTTGATCTCGTTCATCACGTTGCGTGCCAGGTAATCGCTGAGCGCCACGTCGTCGAGCTTGCCGTCGCTGGAGGTGAGGGTGATCAGCAGCAGGAAGCCTGCGGAGACTTTGTCCACTTGCAAGCCCTGCTGCGTGACCGCTTGCGGCAGGCGCGACTCCACTGCCTTGAGGCGGTTCTGCACGTCGACCTGGGCCAGTTCCGGGTTGGTACCGGGTTGGAAGGTCGCCGTGATGGTGGCGCTGCCCAGGCTGCTTTGGGATTCGAAATACAACAGGTTGTCGACGCCGTTGAGTTCTTCCTCGATCAGGCTGACCACGCTTTCATCCACGGTTTGCGCTGAAGCGCCCGGGTAGACGGTGTAGATCTCGATTTGTGGCGGGGCCACGACCGGGTACTGCGCCACCGGCAACTGTGGAATGGCCAGGACACCGGACAACAGGATGAACAAGGCAACGACCCAGGCGAACACCGGACGGTCGATGAAGAATTGCGGCATGGCTTAGTGTCCTGCCTGTGGCCCGGGAACCTGGGCGAGGGGGAGTGGGGAATCGTCGATCCGGACGTGCTCGCCGGGGCGGGCGTGTTGCAGTCCTTCGATGACGATGCGGTCGCCGGGTTTCAAACCGTGGGTGACGACCCAGCGATCGTTTTGCACGGCGCCCAATTGCACCGGTTGCTGGCTGACCTTCTGCTCGGCGTCCAGCAGCAACACCTGGGCGACTCCGGCGCTGTCTCGCTGGATGGCCCGTTGCGGCACGGTGATGCCTTGGTTGCTGATCGCCTGTTCGAGGCGCACGCGGATGAAGCTGCCCGGCAGCAGGTCCAGGTCCGGGTTGGGGAACTCGCTGCGCAGGGTGATCTGGCCGGTGCTCGGGTCGACGCTGAGGTCGGTGAACAGCAACTTGCCGGGCAGCGGATAAGGGCTGCCGTCGTCTTGGATCAAGGTGGCTTTGGCCTGGTCCTGGCCGACCGCTTGCAAAAGCCCTGCGCGAAAAGCGCGGCGCAGGTCGTTGAGTTCGCGGGTCGATTGCGTGAGGTCGGCGTGGATCGGGTCCAGTTGCTGGATCAACGCCAACGGCGTGCTTTCGTTCTGCCCGACCAAGGCGCCCTCCGTCACCAGGGCGCGCCCGATGCGCCCGGAAATCGGCGCGGTCACCGTGGCATAGCCCAGGTTCAGTTTCGCCCGTTCCACCGCAGCCTTGCTGGCAGCGACGTCAGCGGCGGTCTGGCGCACGCTGGCCCGGGCGTTGTCGTAGTCCTGGCCACTGATCGCCTTGTCATCGATCAACTGCGCGTAACGCTGGGCTTGCAAGCGGGCCTGGAACGCATTGGCCTCGGCCTTGCGCAACGCCGCCTGGGCACTGTCCAGGTCAGCCTTGAACGGCGCCGGATCGATGCGAAACAGCACATCGCCCTGCTTTACGTCGCGGCCCTCATGAAACACCCGTTGCAAGACCACGCCGGCCACCCGCGCCCGGACTTCGGCAACCCGTGGCGCGACGATCCGACCGCTCAGCTCGTTACTGATCGACAGGGGCCGTGCCTGGACGGTTTCGACACGCACACTGGGCAGCGGGGCGGCGGCTTGCGGGGTCGAGGCGCTATCACAGCCACTGAGCAGCAGTGCCCCGACCAACAGGCCCAGTGTGACGAAAGGAATCTTGGACATGGTACTTCCCCACTATTGAGCCGCCCATGGTAGGGATCCAGGCTCATGGCAGGGGTGAAGCTTTGTAGGCGCTCTGTGAAATTGTGTAATCACTTAAATACGAAAGTGCCCCACCAACTGCTGTTGATGGTTGGCCATGGCATGCAACGAGTGGCTGGCCTGTGAGGCTTCCTCCATCCGGCTACTCAAGGTCTCGCTGATCCCGCGAATGTCACTGACGCGATGGCTGATGTCTTCCACGACAGTGCTTTGCTCCAGGGCCGCGCTGGCGATCTGTTGGTTCATGTGTTCGATCACTTCCACGGCTTCGGTGATGCGCTGCAGCGCCACATGGGTCTTTTCGACTTGAGTGACGCTGTCCCTGGCCTGTTCTCGGCTCAGTTGGGTGCTGTGCACGACCTCCTGGCTCAATTGTTGTAGCGCTTCGATCACCGTGCGTATCTGCTCGACCGAGTTCTGGGTGTTGCTGGCCAAATGACGAACTTCGTCGGCTACCACGGCGAAGCCGCGTCCCTGTTCACCCGCCCTGGCCGCTTCGATGGCGGCATTCAAGGCCAGCAGGTTTGTCTGTTGGGCAATGGAGCAGATCACGTCCAGCACTTGGCCGATGTGTTGGCTGTTGCCGGCCAGCGCCTGCACTTGTTCGAGGGTGGTTTCCAGGCGTCGGTCGAGGCTGTCGATGCTGTTGACCGCGTTGGCGAACAATTCCCGTCCCGATCGACTTGCGTTTTCGGCGACGCTGGCGGCATCAGCCGCCTGGTGGGAATGACGAGCTACTTCCTGGGCGCTGGTGCTCATTTCATGCAGGGCGGTCGCTGCCAGTTCGACTTCCCGGTACTGCGTATGCATCCCCGCACTGACTGCCTGGGCCACCTGCGCCGACGTATCGGCGGTGTTGCGGGTGTCCAGGGAGGCTTGCTGGATATCGCGGATAATAGGCTGCAACTTGTCGAGAAAGCGGTTGAAGCCCTGCGCCAGATGGCCCAATTCATCGTGACGGTCGTTGGGCAGGCGCTGGGTGAGGTCACCGTCGCCTTCGACAATCGCATCGAGCAGATGCGCCACCCTCAGCAGCGGCCGGGTCACGCCGTAAGCAGTGAGCCAGATGAGCAACAGTCCCAAGCCGGCAGCCAGCAATCCCAGGCTGAGGTTGAACCAGTTGGCCTGGCGATACTTGTCGTCCAACTGGGCCTGCATGTGCAGGGCCGGCGCTTGTACAAGCGCTTCAGGTACGCGTATCTGCAATTGCCAGGGCGCATTGGCGGGAACGGTTTGCACGGCTTGCCGAACGTCGACCGAGGTGCCGTCAACCGCGCCGCTGTGGCCGGCAATTTGCCCGGATGGGGAAAGAATGTTGATTTCGCTATGACCGGGGTACAAGTCGTTGGCAAGGCTGGCGGCGAGTTGCTGAAGGGTATCGAGGCTGATGTCTATGCCGACGACACCGATGACTTTGCCCTGGTCCAGCAGCGGTATGGAGATGCTGCTCATCAATGTCTCCTGGCCTTCGACTTCGATCGCGTAGGGCTCTGTCACACAGGTGCGCCCCTGGGTCTGCGGGCAGACGTACCAGGCGTTGGCCGGTTCGCTGCCTGGTGGCGCGGTGTTGGCGCTGATCTGGGCTTCGCTGAGCACCTCTTGCACCAGATGGCCGGGTTGGCTTTGCGACCAGTACAGGGCAAAGCGACCTTTTTCATTGCCGGCCAGATCGCGTTGGCTAATGAAACCGGCATCTTCACCGACCAGCGCGTCGGGAAGCAGCACCACGTAGAGGCCGAGGACTTTTTCACGGTTCTGAAGGGCCTGGCGGGTCGTGGCGATCAGGTCCCGGCGCAACTGCGCTGGCGTCAGTCGCCCGTTCCACGCCTGGGCGCGCAGTTGCAGGACCTGTTGGGCGAAACCTTCCCCATAGATCGCTGTTTCGCTGAAAAAGCGCTCCACCCGCTGACCATGGGCCAGGGCCTGTGCCTGCAAACCTTCCAGGGCCGAGCGCCCCAGCAGTTGACTGCTTTGCTGCTTGAGCAGCGTGGCACCTTGCTGGTTCTGATACAGGGAGGCACCGGTCAATGCCCCGACGACGGCCAGCAGGCACAGCCCACTCAGGAGCGTGATCCGCCATTGGATAGAGAGACGAGCGAAGAACATGCTGAAGTTTTCCTGCGCGTGGGGGCTTTTATTGTTTTGGGCCCAGCGCTGTCTGAACGGTGGGCGAGGTTATCTTGCGGCAGGAAGCGCCTGCCCGTTATCCCGAATCGGCAGCCGTTTGGGCTAATGCGGATCACTCCAGAAAACGCAGAACCCGTGGCGAGGGAGCTTGCTCCCGCTGGACTGCGCAGCAGGCCCAGAAAACAGGGGCCGCTTCGCAGCCCAGCGGGAGCAAGCTCCCTCGCCACAGGTATGTCGTCGGCCTTAATGGGCTGACCTGTTTTAGGGCGCGGCTTCGGATGCTGCCGTTTTGGGATAGCGAAGGGTTTTGGCAAGGGCCTAGCATCGAATCCAGCGTGCAACCAAAACAATAAGCATCTGGACAGCGGTGAAGCTGGCCGCGCCCCGATCCTACAGCGACTGCCTCATACAATAAGGTCAATAGAAATGAGTGTGTCTTTCCCGATCAGCAGCTCGACGGAGCTGAAGCGAGGCGCCCTGGGCGTTGGCTTCATTATTTTCTTTGTGATTTCGGCGGCGAGCCCCTTGAGCGTCATCGCCGGCGGTTTCCCCATTGGCATCATGCTAGGCAATGGCGCCGGCACACCGGCCTTGCTGATCCTGGCGCTACTGGTGTTACTGGCGTTCTCGGTGGGCTACACCGCCATGTCCCGGCACATGACCAACGCCGGTGGGTTCTATGCGTTCACCTCGCGCGGTTTGGGTGGCTTGGCCGGTGGTGCGGCGGGGGTGCTGGCGATGTTTGCCTACAACATTCTCCAGGTCGGCCTGTACGGCATGTTCGGCGGCGTGGTCAGCGGCACGATGGCCAGCGTCTTTGGCCTGGATTTGCCGTGGTGGACGTATTCGCTCCTGGCGATGGCGAGCATTGCGATTCTGGGTTATCGCAAGATCGACCTGTCGGCCCGGGTGCTGTCGGTAGTGGTCATTGCCGAGTACCTGGCGATCCTGACGCTGGATTTCGCCATTCTGAAAACCGGTGGTGACAGCGGTATCAATCTCGATTCCTTCGACCGCAGCCATGTGTTCAGTGGTACGCCATCCATCGGCTTGCTGTTCTGCTTTGCAGCGTTTATCGGCTTCGAGGCCACGACTATCTATGGCGAAGAGGCCAAGAATCCGCACCGTACGATACCCATCGCAACCTACAGCTCGGTGCTGCTGATCGGTGCTTTCTATGCCCTGTCGGTCTGGGCGATGGTGATTGGGGTAGGGGCCGACAAGATCGTGCCGACCTTGCAGGCACTGCAGGATCCGACCACGTTCATCTATGGCATGTCCGATCATTTTGTCGGCCCGCACCTGACCCAGATCATCCGCGTGCTGTTCATGGTCAGCATCTACGCCGGGCTGTTGGCGTTCCACAACGCCGCGGCGCGTTACTTCTATGCCATCGGGCGTGACGGTTTGCTGCACAGCCGGTTGGGCACCACCCATCGCGTGCACCAGAGTCCGCACATGGGCTCAGTCCTGCAAAGCCTGATCGCGGCGGTGGTGGTGCTGATCTTCGCCGCGCTGGATGCCGATCCGATCCTTCAGTTATTCGCTTGGTTTTCCAATCTGGCGACGCTGTGCGTGATCTTGCTCATGGCCCTGACCTCTGCAGCGGTATTTGTCTATTTCCGCGCGCACCCGGAACTGAAGCTGGGCCTCTGGCGCGGTCGGATTCTGCCGGGTTTTTCGTGCCTGGCATTGCTGGCGGTCCTGGTCCTTGCAGTGATTCATTTCGACGTGCTGACCGGCGCCAGCCAGCTCTTGTCCTACGGTCTTTGCGCGATCATTCCCGCCGCACTGATCGTCGGCGTGTTCCTCGCCGCCCGATTGCGCAAGGCCTCGCCCGAGCGGTTCATGGCGCTGGGCAGCCACAAGCTCTAGGGCGTCCGCGACATCGTCAAACCCCACAAAAAACAACTGCGCTGTCGTTCGGGACGGTCCGACAGCGCGTGAAAGGAAGGTGTCATGCACGATTATCAAATGCTCATCAATGGGGCCGGGGTCGACGGCGATAACGGTCACTTCGATGTGGTCAATCCGGCGACCGGTACGGTGTTCGCCCGGTGCTCGGCCGGTTCCCTGGCCCAGCTGGACCTTGCCGTCGAAGCGGCGCAGTCTGCCTTTGTCGAGTGGCGCCACAGCACCCACGAAGACCGCCGCCAGCGCCTGCTGAGCATCGCGGCGCAGATCGAGCAGGACGCCGAGTCGTTGGCCCGACTGATTGTTCTGGAGCAGGGCAAGCCGCTGGAACTGGCGCTCTTTGAAGTGATGGGCGCGGTGGCCTGGACGCGCTACACCGCCGAGCAGCAGATCCCCGTGGAGCTGGTGGAAGAAACCCTGAGCCAGCGCATTGAACTGCACCGCAAGCCGTTGGGTGTCGTCGCGTCGATCACGCCCTGGAACTGGCCGTTCATGATTGCCGTCTGGCACATCATGCCGGCGCTGCGTGCCGGCAACTGCGTGATCAGCAAGCCGTCCAGCCTGACCCCGTTGAGCACCCTGCGCCTGGTGGAGATCATCGCGCGCCATGTGCCTCGGGGCGTGATCAATAGCGTGACCGGTGAGCAAGGGTTCGGCAGTGCGATCACCGCGCACGCCGGTATCCAGAAGATTGTCTTCACCGGCTCGACCGCCACCGGCCAAAGCGTGATGCGCGGCGCCGCCAGCAACCTCAAGCGTCTGACCCTGGAGCTGGGCGGTAACGATGCCGCCATCGTGCTGCCCGGCACGCCGGTCGAGGAGGTCGCCGATGACATTTTCCAGGCGGCCTTCCTGAACATGGGGCAGACCTGCGCCGCCCTCAAGCGTTTGTACATCCACCAATCCCAGTACGAGGCCTTTGCCGAGGCCCTGGCTCTGATCGCTCGGCGTCAGGTGGTAGGGGATGGTTTGGCGCCTGGGGTCACGTTTGGACCGGTGCAGAACCTCGAACAGCTAGCGCTGGTGGAGGAACTGGTGGCGGATGCCCGTGCCCATGGGGCGCGGGTGTTGTGCGGCGGTGCCCGCCTGGACCGACCGGGCTTTTTCTATCCGCCGACCCTGGTCGCCGACGTGACCGACGGACACCGACTGGTGGACGAAGAACAGTTCGGTCCGGTGCTGCCCCTGATTGCCTACCAGGATGTCGAGGACGTCCTGCGCCGCGCCAATGCCAGCGACATGGGGTTGGGCGGGTCGGTCTGGGGCCCCGATGTCGAGCAGGCACAGGCATTGGCCAGTCGCCTTGAAAGCGGCGTGGCCTGGGTGAATTGCCACGCACAAATTCAGCCCAATACGCCATTTGGCGGCAGCAAGATGTCCGGATTCGGTGTCGAGTTCGGCCTTGAAGGGTTGTTGGAATTTACTGGCCAGCAACTGCTGTACGTACGCAAGCGTGAAACAGAATGAGGACTGCAACCATGTACGAGCAATACAAGACAGCACAGAAGAAGTTCTGGCACCCGATGAGCTCTGCGGCGCCAGCCAATCGCTCCAAAACGTTGATCATCGCCCGTGGCGACGGTAACTACATCACCGATATCGAGGGCCATCGCATGCTCGATGGAGTCGGCGGCCTGTGGAACGTGAACGTGGGCCATAACCGGGCTTCAGTGAAAGCGGCCATCGCTGCGCAACTGGACGAGCTGGCTTATTACCAGACCTTCGACGGCATTGCCCATCCCCGGGTGTTCGATCTGGCCGAGCGACTGACGTCGATGTTCGCCCAGGAGAACATGGCGCGGGTGTTGTTCAGTTCCGGCGGTTCCGATGCGGTCGAGACGGCACTGAAAATGGCCCGCCAATACTGGATTGCCAGCGGCGAGCCAGGGCGCACGCGCTTTCTGTCGTTGCGCAATGGCTACCATGGCGTGCACGTGGGCGGTACATCGGTGGGCGGCAATGGGGTCTATCACTACAACCACGGGCCGCTATTGGCCGGCTGTCATCTGCTCGATACGCCCTGGCTGTACCGCAACCCCTGGGACTGTCGCGATCCGCAAGAGTTGACCGCTCATTGCATTCGCCAGTTGGAAGACCAGATCGCGCTGCTTGGCCCACAGACCATTGCCGCGCTGATTGCCGAACCGGTACAAGGCGCCGGCGGCGTGATCGTGCCGCCCGCACACTACTGGAAGCAGCTGCGCGAAGTCTGCGATCGCCACGGCATCCTGTTGATCGCCGATGAAGTGGTGACCGGCTTCGGCCGCACCGGCTGCATGCTCGGCAGTCGTGGCTGGGGTGTCGCGCCCGACGTACTGTGCCTGGCCAAGGGCATCACTGCCGGCTACATCCCCATGGGCGCCACGGTCTTCAACCAGCGCATGGTCGATGCCATCGAGAATGGCCCGGGCTTCAGCAGTGTGATCATGCACGGCTACACCTACAGCGGTCATCCAACCGCGTGTGCCGCGGCCCTGGCGGTACTGGATATTGTCGAAGCCGAGGACCTGCCGGGCAATGCCGGAAAAGTCGGTGCCCAGTTGCTGGAGCAACTACAACCGCTGACCGAGCGTTATGCGGTGGTGGGTGAAGTGCGTGGTAAGGGCTTGATGATTGCCGTGGACCTGGTGGCGGACAAGGTTACGCGCGAGCCGCTTGACCCGGCCAACGGCCTGGCCTCGCGCATTGCCGAGCAGGCGCGCCGGGCCGGCGTACTGGTGCGCCCGATCGGCAACAAAATCGTGATGTCGCCACCGCTGACCCTCACCAGCGACGAGGCCGCCCTTATGGTCGGCGCGTTGGACAGCGCGCTCGCCGACTGCCGCTAGCCTGTTCGCCGGCGCAGTGTCTTGCGCCGGCTCCTGAATATAAAGACAGCCTTCAAAGGCGCACCACAAGGAGCTCCAGCCATGCGGTCTCTATCGCGTATGGATTTTTTCGGCAGTGGCCTTGCCTGTACGCTGGCGCTTTGTGCCACGAGTCAGGTTCAAGCCTATGAGTTGTATGCCGATGAAGACACTCACCTCAACGCCGACATGCTGGCGGTGTTCGGTCATTTCAACAGTCGCAAGAACTACGACGGCAGGCCCGGCGGTTCAACCTGGCGCGAAGGCTTCATCAAGTATGGTGTCAGCGGCGACCAGGGCCTGGCCGGCCGTGGCACCGTCTATGGTGCGTTCAGCCTGGTCAGTTCCACCACGTGGGGCGATGGCGACCCTTCCGGGAATACGCTTGGGAGCGAGCGCACGACGAAGATTGAAGACGCTTACCTGGGCTGGCGTTCCGCGGATCTTTTTCCCGTGTTGGGACAGGACGGTGTCGATATCTCTGGCGGACGCCAGGTGGTCAAGGTGGGGCGAGGTTTCCTGATCAACGATGACGGGCCAAACCTGGGCAAGGGGCCTGCCGATGGCCGCTTGAATCGAGGGGGCGCCTATTACCTGGCGGCTCGGCACGCGTTCGATCAAACCGCCGTTCTGCGTCTGGGTGGGCAGGAAGGCATGCATGGCAGCGTGGCGTGGCTCAAGTCCGATAACCGCGCCCAGGCCGAAACCGAACTCACCGCCGCTACGCTGGATTACACCGCCAAGGCCGGTACGTTGGGCCTGACGTGGATACACGGCATCGACGTTAATGACCGCTGGGCCAGCGATTTCCAGAAGCAGCGCAAGGGTATGGATGTCTACAGCATTCGCGGTGAAGGCGATGCGGGTATCGAAAATGCCAGCCTGGCATTTGAATACGCCTGGCAAGACAAGGAAGCCGGACCTGAGAAGGCCTGGTACGCCGAGGCCGGATATACCTTTGCAAGCGTTGCCTGGGCGCCGAAGCTGACCTATCGCTACACCCGCTATTCGCAGAAGTGGGACTCATTGTTCACCGGGCAAAGTACCGGCTATGGCACCTGGTTCCAGGGCGAAGTCGCGGGTAACTATGCCGGGCCCTTCAACAGCAATACGGGGGTCCACCATGTCGGTCTGAAGGCCACACCATTGGAAAACCTGACCCTCGGTGCGTTGTACTTCGACTACAACACAGTGCGTAAAAGCAATGCCCTCAACCTCGACGCCCGTGAGCTGGATGTTTATGCCGAGTGGGTGGTCAATGAGCACTTGATCGTCACCCCGCTGATAGGTCTCTACAAACCGGATCGGGACGCCACGACGGGGGGCAATCAAGTGACAGGCAACGGCACTAACGTGTACAGCCAGGTGAGTGTGGCCGTGCCGTTCTGAAACAGGGGTTGTTCGGTAAACCCTGTGGCGAGGGGATTTATCCCCGCTAGGCTGCGCAGTAGCCATACAGCCAACCCAATCTGTCGATCGTTCCCACGCTCCTGCGTGGGAATGTCGCCAGGGACGCTCCGCGTTCCGCTTCTGGAAGGTGACGCAGAGCGTCACGGGATGCGTTCCCACGCAGGGCGTGGGAACGATCAATCAACCGCCGTCACATCCCGTGGCCAGCCGCAGGCGGATGTTGCATCCGCTCGGCAATCCTCCGGGTGGTGTCCATCACCATTTCAACCACGGTTTCCTGGCGCAGTAGCTTGAAACTGTCGGTGCTGCCCACGGCCGAAAGGCTGCCCACCACTTCGTCGAGCTCCGGGTTGAAGATCGGCGCTGCGATACCGGTGAGCCCCAGGTTGAGTTCGTCGTGGGTCATGCAATAGCCGTCTTTGCGGATCTTTTTCGCGGCCTTGGAGAAGCTTGTCCAGTCGTGGCCGCTGTCGGGGTCGTGGGCCAGGTGTTCGTCGAACAGGCGTTGCAGGCGCCGACCCTTCTGGAAGGCGATCAACACCTTGGATTGCGCACCGCGAAAAAACGGCAGCGGTTGGCCGCGGCCGAATGAAAACTGATAGGTGTCACTGGGTTCGGCGATGTAGGTGTTGATGATGCGCCCGTCGTAGAAAACGCTGGCGAACACCGCCAGGCCGGTGGCATCGGACAGCTCGTGCATCAGCTCGCGGCCTGCCACCAGGATCGGGTCGTACTGGCGCATCATCCAGTCCAGCTCAATGATGCGTGGCCCCAGGCCGTAGCTGCCGGCATCCACCCGCACCAGCAGGCCGGCATCGCACAAGTCCTTGACGTAGCGGTACACGGTCGCCCGTGACAGGCCCATGCGCTCGGCGATGGTATCGGGGTCGATCTTCAGTGTGGCCGGGCCGAACAGGTCCAGGACACTCAGCATTTTGCTCAGACTGCTCATTTCGCTCCTAAAGGGGGAATGGCGCGTAGGGGGCGTTGGGTGAGCACTATAGGTAGCCGCGGCGGTGATGAAAAGCCCGCGTGCTCGCTCAGGAGCGCCTTGTCACGGTAATCCATTGCTTGAGAAATATGAGTGGATTTCCAATATTTTGATCTGATAAAAAATGCATTAATCTCAAAATATGATTTTAATGCAGAAAAACAGCTTGTTTTGTCGATCTTCATGTGTGATAAATCTCAGCCACTGCAAACGCTCGAGCGAGAGGGCTGGAAATGAATGGTGCGCAACTGATAGTGAAGGCGGCGGTGGCGAGCGGTATCGAATACTGCTTCGCCAATCCCGGAACGACCGAAATCCCCTTGGTGGCCGCCATGGCCAGCGCACCTGCCCTCAAGCCGGTGTTGTCCTTGTTCGAGGGGGTATGCACCGGTGCTGCGGACGGCTACGGCCGGATTGCCGGCAAGCCGGCGATGACCCTGACCCACCTGGGGCCTGGCTTTGCCAATGGTATTGCCAACCTGCACAACGCCCGTCGCGCCAATACCCCGATCGTTAATGTCATCGGCGATCACGCGTCATGGCACGTCAATTACGATCCGCCGCTGGCCAGTGATATCCAGGCGCTGGCCGGGAGTGTTTCCGGGTGGGTGCGCACATCGCGCACCGCGTCAGGTGTGGGGGAAGATTTCCAGGAAGCCGTGCGTGCGGCCTGGCAAGCCAAGGGGCAGATTTCCAGCCTGATCCTGCCGATGGACTTGCAAGCCAACGAGGTGGAGCGCGAGCGCGCCTTCACCGCGTTGCAGGCCCCGGTTCGTCGTTTTGCCGGTGACCGGATCGAAGCCGTGGCCCAGGCAATGCGCAATGGCCAGCGCCTGGTGTTTATCGTGGGTGATCAGGGCTTGTCCGTCGCTGGCCTCGAAGCGGCGGGGCGTTTGGCCCAACTGCCGGGTGTGCGGATGTTCGCCGAAACCTTTCCGCGCCTGAGCTATCGCGGTGGTGGTTTGCCTGATCTGGATCGCTTGCCGTATTTCCCCGAGGTTGCCATTGAGATCCTTGACCAATACGACGCCGTGGTTTGCGCCGGGGTCCCGGATCCGATCAGTTACTTCGGTTACGAAGGCATTCCTTCGCGCCTGGCGGAACGTGATCGCCTGCTTTACCTGGCAGAAGTAGGGGACGACGTTGCGGGTGCGCTCACTGCGCTGGCTGATGCGCTTGAGGCTCCGGCTTATGTGCCCACGTCGCGGGCTATCGAGCTACCAGCGGGCAGTGCCGAGCTGACGCCGCAGTCGATCGGGCAGGTGTTGGCCGCCTCGCTGCCGGACGATTGCATCGTCTCCGTGGAGGGTGGGACCTGCGGTTATCCGTTCTTCACCGCTTCGGCCCATGCCGCACGGCATCGGGTGTTGACCAACACCGGTGGGGCCATCGGCCAAGGCATCCCGGTGGGATTTGGCGCCGCCCTGGCGGAGCGCGGCAATACGGTGTTCTGCCTGCAATCGGACGGCAGTGCCCAGTACACCATCCAGACTTTGTGGAGTATTGCCCGGGAGCAACTGCCGGTGGTGATTCTGATTGCCGCCAACCATCGCTACGCGATCCTGCAGAACGAGTTGCGCCGCTTTGGTATGACCGAGCTGGGCCCTGAGGCCCTGAGCCTGACGGTGCTGGACCGTCCTCGCATCGATTGGAAAGCCCTGGCCAAAGGCTACGGCCTGCCGGCCAGCACCGTACACACCAATGCTGAATTGCAGCGCGCCCTGGCCAACGCCAAGGCCGATGGCGGTCCGTGCCTGATTGAAATGGCGCTGTAAAGGAGGAGCTATGAGTCAGATCCAATTGTTACCTGCCGTCGAACAATTCCTGTCACAACCTGGGCGCCTGTTTATCGGCGGCACCTGGCAGGACGCCGCCAATGGTCGCCGGTTTGCCGTGGAGAACCCGGCCACTGAACACACCCTCGCTGAAGTTGCCGAAGGCGGCGAACGCGATGTGGATGCCGCCGTCGCTGCCGCCCGCGCGGCCTTTACGGGGACTTGGGCGCAGCAGTCGCCGGCCCAGCGCGGCCTGCTGTTGTTTCGTCTGGCTGAACTGCTCGACCAGCACCGCGAGGAGCTGGCGCAACTGATCACCCTGGAAAACGGCAAGCCGATCGCCGCGGCCCGGGGTGAAGCGGCCAGCGCGGCCAACATCATCCGTTACTTCGCTGGCTGGCCGACCAAGATCGAAGGCAGCACGCTCCCGGTATCGCCCTCCAGTGGCGCGCCGATGCTCAATTACACCTTGCGTGAGCCGGTGGGTGTCTGCGCGTTGATCGTGCCGTGGAACTTCCCGTTGACCATGTGCGTGTGGAAGCTCGGTCCGGTGTTGGCGACCGGCTGTGTCGCGGTACTCAAGCCCGCCGAACAGACGCCTCTGGTTGCGATTCGCCTGGTGCAACTGATCGAAGCCGCTGGTTTTCCGGCCGGGGTGGTCAACCTGATCACCGGCCTGGGCGTGCATACCGGCGGACCGCTGGCCCAGCACCCGGACGTGGACAAGATCGCCTTCACCGGCTCGACCCAGGTGGGGCGGCTGATTGCCCAGGCGGCCACCGGCAACATGAAGAAAGTGTCCCTGGAGCTGGGGGGCAAGTCGCCCAACATCATCTTGCCGGACGCCGATATCGTCCGTGCGGCCAAAGGCGCCGCCGATGGCATTTTCTACAACCAGGGCCAGGTCTGCACCGCCGGCTCGCGCCTGTATGTGCACGCCAGTGTTCTTGACCAGGTACTTGAAGAACTCCAGCGACATGCCGCCGCCCATGTGCTGGGGCCAGGGCTGGATCCGGCCAGCAGCATGGGCCCGCTGGTCTCGGCCCGGCAGTTGGGCACGGTGCGTGGCTACCTGCAACGGGGCCAGGAAGAAGGTGCCGAACTGATTTGCGGCGGCGACCGGCCGGCCCATCTGGAGCGCGGCCACTTCATCCGCCCCAGCGTGTTTCTCGACCGCGCCGAGCGCGCCTGTGTCGCCCGGGAAGAAATCTTCGGCCCTGTGCTGACCGTCATGAGCTGGACCGAAATCGATGAACTGGTGCTGCGCGCCAACGACTCGCCCTACGGCCTGGCGGCCGGTCTGTGGACCCGCGACTTGCGTTCAGCCCATCGCGTGGCGGCACAACTGAAGGCCGGATCGGTGTGGATCAATTGCTGGAACGTCGTAGACCCGGCCTCGCCGTTTGGTGGTTACAAACAATCCGGATGGGGCCGGGAAATGGGTAAGAACGTGATCGATGCCTACACCGAAACCAAAAGTGTCTTCGTCGATCTCGCCTGAGCCGAACAATCACAAGAGGAACTGCTATGGATCTGGAATTGCAAGGCCGCGTGGCGATCGTCACGGGCGGTGGTATGGGCATCGGCAAGGAAGTCGCGCGTTTTCTGTCCCAGGAGGGATGCAAGGTGGTGATCTGTGCGCGGCGCATGGAGTATCTCCAGCAGGCCGCCGAAGAAATCAGCGCACAGACCGGCAACGAAGTGCTGCCGCTGTTCTGTGACACCAATCAGATGTCGGCCGTGTCCGACATGGTGGAAGCCGCCCATAAGCACTTTGGCCGCATCGACATCCTGGTCAACGGCGCCGCCGCACCGTCCGGCGTGGTGCGCAATGACATTGAACATGCGGGCGACGATGAGTTGCTCTCCGACCTCAACACCAAGGTGATCGGGTATTTCCGGTGTGCCAAGGCGGTGACCCCACATATGAAGGCCGGGGGCTTTGGTCGCATCATCAACATCGGTGGCTTGACCGGGCGCGGCAGCAAGGTCCTTTCGGGCATGCGCAACCTGGCCATCGCCCACATGACCAAAACGCTCTCCGATCAACTGGGCCCCTCGGGCATCACCGTCAATCTGATTCACCCCGGTGTGGTGGATACCCCGCACATCCAGGAGCTGTACGAGCGCGAAGGCGTCAAGCAGGGCAAGACGCCGGAACAGGTGGAGCAGGGCTACATCGACGCAACGCCGATCCGCCGCACGTTGGCGCCCATCGAAATGGGCTGGCTGATCGGTTTCCTGGCGTCGCCCAAGGCGGGCGCCGTGACGGGAGAGTCCATTGGTATCGATGGCGGCCTGACCCGTGGCATCTTCATTTGAGGAGCAACAGTGATGAGTAACGGAACCCTTTTGGTCGCCACTGTGGGACAAGCGGTGATCCGCAGCGCCGACGATGGTCATACCTGGCATCGCCTGGGTCTGGGACAGGATCTGGAGTTTGATGCAATCACTCGATCGCTGAGCGTTCATCCCGATGCGCCTGAAGTGATCTATGCCGGGACCGACGTCGGCCTGTGTGTCAGTCATGACACCGGAGGCCATTGGCAGCGAGTGGATTCGCCATTCAACGGGCAGACCGTGTGGAAGGTTGCCGTGGATCCACAGAATGCGCAGCGCATCTTCGTCGGTACTGGCGCACCTTCGCGCGCCGTGCTGTGGCGCACCCTCGACGCCGGCCTGAGCTGGGAGCGCGCGCCGGTGGATATTCCGGAGTTCTGCGAAGGTGTCAGTCGGCCGCGCTTGCTGGCTTTCGCTTATGACCCGACTGATCGCGACCAGCTCTGGTTCGGCCTGGAGGAGGGCGGGTTGTTCCACAGCCGTGATGGCGGTGATTCCTGGACCCGTGTCGATGATCGGCTGCTGTGGGACTTCAACTCGGACGTCCACAACATCCTGGTCCTGCCCAACCATGGCCAGAAGGTCATCGTGGTGGTGTGCGTCAACGCCGTTTACCGCAGCCTCGATGAAGGGCAAACCTGGACTGGCATCATTGCCCGGGAAACGTTCGGCCTGTACTACGTGCGCGCCATGAACGCACCGCTGGGCAGTGAAAGCACCCTCTACCTGAGTATTTCCGACGGTACGCCTGGCACGACCAGCAAGGTACTCATCTCTCGGGATGCGGCCCTCAGCTGGGAGGTGCTGCCGCTGCCACAACAACCCAACTCGTGTGTCTGGGCCATTGCCTTCAACCCTGGCAATCCTCGGCAGATCGTTGCCGGGACCAAATACGGACACCTGTTCACCTCCGAGAACGGTGGGGACGGCTGGCAGAAGCAGTGGCGTGAGTTCAGTGAAATCGCTGATGTGCTCTGGACGCCCGCCGTGGCGCAGATCAAGTCCGGGCATCAATCCATCGTCAAACAGAACTGAGGTATCGCACGATGAAAATCGAGGTCGTTCGAACTCACCTGTCGCTGTTTGTCAGCGACCCTGAAACCTCGGCACGTTGGTACGCCGATGTTCTGGGTATGCACGAAAGCGCCCGGGGTGATAGCTGGGTCATGATGGCGTTTGGTGCCAAGCATCACGATATCGCTTTGATCCGCGCAGAGCCGGGGGCCCATCAGGGCGGCCTGGGCTTGCAGCACTACGGGCTGGAAATCGCCGGCGACATGACCACCCTGCGCCAGCTCTACGGCATGTTGCTTGCCAAAGGGGTTGAGGTGGTGAAGATCACTGATCACGAAATCGGTAACGGCGTGTACTTCAACGATCCCGATGGCAATCGCATGGAATTTTTTCTCGAGACCGAACATGACGACGCGCGAGGCAAGGCCCGTTTCAAGGCAGCCGGAGCGCCCAGCCGAAATTTTGATCTCGACCCACTTTGAAAGAGACCTGTCCGATGAAAACCGCAAATTTCGCCAGTTACCACATCCGCAAATGGTATAGCTTCGTCGAGGAAACCCTGGCCAACGAAAGTGGCCAGTTGGCCGATGGTGAACCGTTGTTCAAATACGCCATTGGCGCCGTGATCGCCAATCCCTATGCCGGGCGCTACAGCGAAAGCCTGGCCGAGCTGGTCGAGCCATCACCTTTGTTGGGGCAGGAGTTTGGTCGTCGCATCCAGGCACTGGCTGGCCAGCGTGAGATTGTCAGTTATGGCAAGGCGTGTCTGGTGGGCAGCCAGGGCGAGTACGAACATGGCAATGCACTGCTCACCAATCCAGCAGCGGATCCGATTCGGGTGGCATTGGGCGGTGGCAAATCCTGGGTGCCTTCCACGGGCAAGCGTGGCGGGCCTGGCGTGACCATCGATGTCCCGCTGGCCCATAAGGATGCGCTGTATGTCCGCTCTCACTACGACAGCATTTCGCTTTCGTTCGGTGATGGCCCCTCGGCGGACGAGTTGATCATCATCTGGGCCTTCGCCACTCGCGGGCGTTTGCATGCGCGCCTGGGTGGTCTCCAGGCTGCCGACATCAAGGGCAATGATGGCCTGCATTGAGGTGGGTTGACCGTGGAGACCAAACGAATGTCTGCAAACAGCCACTTCTTCACCAATCGCTCGCAGATGCGCCTGCACTATCTGTCGTGGGGCAACCCGTCGGGCATCGCGGTGGTGTTGTTGCACGGGCTGCGCTCCTATGCCCAGACCTGGGATGGCCTGGCTAATGCGCTGGGGGAGCAGTACTGTTGCTATGCCCTTGACCAGCGCGGTCGCGGTTACAGTGACTGGGCGGATCCCTCCAGTTACCGAACCGAAGCTTATGTCAGTGATCTTGAAGATCTGGTGGCGCACTTGGGACTGCAGCGGTTTGTCCTGGTGGGGCATTCCCTCGGCGGAACCAATGCACTGGAGTATGCGCGACTCAATCCGGGCCGACTGCAAGCCTTGGTGATCGAGGACATCGGTCCGGGCTCGTCGGTCAGTGGTGATGGTGCCGAGCGCATTCGGCGCGAGATGAGCCAGACACCGCTGGTGTTTGCTGACTGGGAGAGTGCCGCGCAATTCTGGCGCCAGGCTCGACCTGGCCTGTCGCTGGAGGGGCTGGCCTCCAGGCTGATGTACTCCATGAAGGAAACACTGGCCGGAATCGAATGGCGTCACGACCAGCAAGGCATTGCCCAGGCGCGCCTGAGTATTGCCCCGACTGACCTTTGGCCTGCGGTACGGGCACTGGATTGCCCGACGCTGTTCATTCGCGGTGCGCGTTCCGATTTCCTGCCCTTGGCGACCCTTGAGGCGATCAAACAGACCAGTCCATGGGTGCGGGCAGAGGAAATCGCCGACGCCAGTCATTACGTCCATGATGACCAGAGCGAAATGTTCAACCTTGTCGTCATGGATTATTTGTACGACCAACGCCTACAACCACAACAACAAAGCGGTGAATAGCGATGAAGCAGGAGAAAACCCAGGTTGTCATCGTCGGTGGCGGCCCGAACGGGATCACGGCTGCCCATTACATGGGGCTGTACGGAGTCGACTGCGTCGTCCTTGAATTGGCTGACGGCGTCCTGCCGTATCCGCGCGCGGTGGGCATGGATGACGAGGCGCTGCGTGTGTTGCAGGGCATCGGCATCGCCGAGTTGGCCGCGCGCGACATGATCTGCAACGTGCCCTTGCGTTACTACAATGCGCGAGGCGTCTGTTTTGCCGAGGTCAAGCCGAGCACGGCAAACTATGGCTGGCCGATGCGCAATATCTTCATGCAACAGTTGCTTGAAACGACGTTGCGCGAACAATTGGGCAAGCACGCCAGTGTCGAGTTGCGCCAGGGCCATGAAATGCTCGACCTGGAGCAGGATGCCGAGGGCGTGACCTTGCAGGTGCGCGATGCCGGGGGCGAGCTCTATCAATTGCAGGCGCAGTACGTGATCGGCGCCGATGGCGGACGTTCCAGCGTGCGCAAGAAGCTCGGTATCGAATTGCTGGGGCTGACTCATCCACGCAAATGGGTGGTGATCGACACGGCCAACGACACCCTGGATGCACCTTATACGGCCCTGCATGCCGACCCTCAGCGGCCCTTTGTCTGCATCTACCTGCCATATCAGCAACGGCGCTGGGAGTTCATGCTCCTGGAGGGCGAAGACGAGACCAGGATGTGCGAGGAGGCAACGATCCGGGACTTGATCCGTGGGCATATCGGCGATGCGGTCGATCAACTGGAAATCATCCGGATCCGCGCCTACACCCATAACTCCCGGGTCGCGGCGCGCTTTGTCCAGGGCCGGGTGGCACTGGTGGGGGATGCGGCGCATATTTCCCCGCCATGGGCCGGGCAGGGGCTCAATTCGGGCTTGCGAGATGTCGCCAACGTCACTTGGAAGCTTGCGGCGATTCTCCAAGGGCGAGCGTCGCCGGCGATTCTTGCCAGTTACGATCAGGAACGCCGTGGGCATGCGACCGATCTCATCGCGTTGGCCGACAACATGGGCGCCGTCCTGGGGCTGACCAACCCGCTGATGGCCGGTGTCCGGGACTGGTTGTTCCAGGCCGTCAACAGCGTCGACAACCTGCGTTCGCACTTGTTGGAGTTCAAGTTCAAACCCAAGGCGACCATCACCAAAGGCCTGGTGTATCACGAGCGCGCCGAGCTGCATGAGGATGATCTGGTCGGGCAGTTGTTCATCCAACCCTCTATCGAAGATGCCCAGGGCCAGCGCCGGCGTCTGGACGAGGTGTTGGGGCATTCCTATGCGGTGCTGGGGTATCGGGTCAATCCGAGCGAACCGCTCAGCGAGCAAACCGCTGCCTATTGGGCGCGCTGGGACACGCGCTTCATCCAGATCAATCGTTCGCGCAGTGGCGTGGGGCGCAACCAACCCTTGTCTGCCAATGGTGCCCTTTGCGTCGAGGACGTTGATAACCGCCTGGGCGAGTGGTTTGCCAAGGTGCGTGACTGCATCGTGGTAGTGCGGCCGGATCGTTTTGTCGCCGCGATCACCACACCCGAGCGGCTCGAAGGCGTATTGCGCAAACTGGCGGAGCAACTCTCATGAGGCGCGAAGATGATCTGCTTGTCCGGCTTCATGATGCCGCACACGCCGTACACGCCTTGCCTTCGTTGGAGCTTCAGGCCTTCGACCTGTCGGCGGGCTACACTTTGCAGCGCGAGGCATTGCGCCGACGCCAGGTCGCTGGTGAGCAGTTGACCGGATGGAAGGTGGCCTTCGCTGGCCGCGCCGCCCAGGACCGTTTCGGTATCGATGAACCGGTATTGGGCGGGCTGACCGATGCCATGGCGGTGGAGCCCGGCAGTACGGTGCCGCTTGCACGGCTGATCCAGCCCAAGCTGGAAATCGAGTTGGCATTTGTCCTGGGGCGTACCCTGGAGTCAGGTTTCTACAGCGACGAGGACATTCTGGCCGCCGTGTCCGAGGTCGCGCCGGCGTTCGAGATTGCCGATTGTCGCTGGCAGGGCTGGCGTTTCGGTGTCGGGGCGTTTCTTGCCGACAATGCCGCCGCGGGACTTTATTGCCTTGGCTCGCGGATCAGGTTTCATCCTGAGCTATTGGCCCACGTGACCTATCGCCTGGAATGCGACGGGGCGCCCTGCGGCGAAGGCGATGCCCTGGCGCGCGAGGACACGCCCCAGACAAACCTGTGCTGGCTAATCCGGCGCCTGCTGGCCGACGGACAATGTGTTGAAGCGGGTCAGGTCGTGCTGTCCGGAGCGTTGTTGCCACCCATGGCTATCCAGGCGGGCGAGTACCGGTTGCATATGCTTGGCACGGAACTGGCTTTGGCTTTCCAGGCATAAACCCCAGCCATCGTCAGGGAGGATCGAGCCACTTAAGACAGGCCGACAATAAGAACAGCGCCTCTGAGGAACGATGACCATGCTCGCCGAAGTCCGTACCTTCAATGATCCCCAGCAACACGCCGGTTCCATCCTGGGCTGGCAACAGGTCTATGACCAGCTTGGTCGTGGATGTCTTTCCAGTGAGCTGCGACAGATTTGCGCCGACCGTTTTCAGATTTTCCAGGAAGTGTTGGATAAACGTGTGGTGCAGCGAGGTTGTGCACCAAAAGGGCGATTGTGCATTGCCATGTCGCTGGGCAGCGCGCCGGTGGTCCAAGGGCATCAGGTGGGCGCCCACAGTGTGGTGCTGCTGCGAGATGGAGAGGACTTTGTCTTGCATGCCCCGGAAGGTACGCACTTCTTTGCGGTCAACGTCGACACTGTTCGTTTCGCCAAACTGGCGGCTCACGAATTGTCGGGCGAACAGCTCAAGCGTTTGAAAAGCGAATCGCAGATCAGCGTGGATGAGGCGGTGTTGCTGAGCGTGCAGCAAAGGATCCATCCGTTGTTCCGTCACCTTCTGGAACAAGCGGACGCCATCACTCCAGCCTCGGAAAAAATGTTGGAGGAGGTGCTGCTTAACGCATTCCTCGATCTGTTCAGTCACGCCTCTGACGAGGTTCGTGGCCGTCGCGGCAACGTCGCTGTCAGTGCCTATCTGGTCAAACGTTGCCAGGAACTGGTCGTAGACAGTGGTGACACATCGCTGAGCATTCTTGATCTGTGCGAGCAATTACGGGTGAGTCGCCGGACCCTGCAGAATAGTTTCCAGGCGGTAACCGGGATGCGTCCGGTCGAGTACCTGCGTAACTTGAGGCTCAATGCCGTACGGCGGCGCTTGATCACGACCCGTGCGACCACGCTGAATGTCGGTGAGATCGCCGTTGCCATGGGCTTCTTCCATCTGAGCCACTTCGCCGCTCATTACCGAGCGCTGTTTGGTGAGTCACCTTCGGACACTCCCAGGGCTGGCTGATTGAGTGTTACCTGGCTACCACTGTGCACACTAATGGGCGTCGCTTGAGCCATTTGGTAGCACGTCTACCCAATTGACGCCGGGCCCGTGCACGCCCCATAGCAAGACCCTTTCCTTCAAATCAATCACTTGCACATCGATCCATTCAGTTGGCACGCATTCTGCTTTTTTTGAATTTATGGATAATTGGATACAAAAATTCAAAGGGTGCTGCCATGCAATTTGCTCCGAGTTACGTTGAACGCCCGCCGATGACGGCCGAGGAGGAGGCTTACAACTTCCTGCTGGGCGCCATTTGCGGCGGACGATTGCGCAAGGGTGACCGGCTGATCGCTGAAGACATCGCCAGCGAGATCGGTATGAGCCGGATGCCGGTGCGCGAGGCGTTCCGTCGATTGGACGCCCAGGGCCTGGTGACCCTTAGGCCCAATCGCGGGGCCGTTGTCAGTGGGCTGGATATCGATGAGCTGCACGAAGTCTTCGAGATGCGCAGCGTCCTCGAAGGCCTGGCGATCCGTGTCGCGGTAGCCAGGATAGGCGAGCGCCAATTGGCAGCCTTGGAGCGTCTGCTGGACGAGATGGACGATTACCGCGAGGAAAGCGCCGAGTGGGTCAGCCGGCATCGCGCCTTTCATGAATACCTGTGCAGCCTCAGCGGTCGTCCCCGGTTGCTGAAGCAGATCAGTGCCCTCTATTCCTTGATCGAGGCGCCCATGCGCCTATGGCTTGAGCACGTGGAAAAACCGCTGAGTGCGCGCCAGGAACACGCGGTGATTCTTGAGGCGATTCGTACTGGCGACGCCGATAAGGCCGAGGCAGTGGTGCGCGCGCACATCGAAGGCACCGTTCCTGAGTTGATCCAATTTCTGCAATCGAAAAAATAACCAGAGCGGGCCCCGAGCCTGCCGTTGTTTTGACTTTGAGTACTGCCCGTTACTAACTGAACTGGAGTGTCTGGTCATGCATAAGCCTCGCCTGTTGGTTGCCGCCCTGTCCTTGGGATTCTGTGCTCAGTGGGCGGTTGCCGCGCCCGTTGTTCCGGAGCGCTTGCTCAAGGTCGAAAAACTCGTCTATTGCTCAGGCATGGATTCGCCGCCCCTGGTGTCCTTCGATGAAGCGCAGAAACCCAGGGGCTTGACCGTTGACCTGGGCCTGGAAATCGCCAAGCGGCTGGGCGACAAGAAAGTCGAGTGGCGGGTGATTCCCTTTTCCGGGCTGCTCCCGGCTTTGCTCGCCAAGCAGTGCGACATGATCGTCGACCAGTTGTTTGACAAGCCCGAGCGCCGTGAGGTGATCGATATCGTCAACTACATGTACTCCAGCCAGGCGGTGGTCGTGCCCAAGGGTAATCCGAAGGCAATCAAGACGCTGTCGGACCTGTCCGGGCATAAAGTCGCGGTGCTCAATGGCTCCACCATCAAGACCCTGCTCGACGCCGAGAATGAAGCGCTGGCCAAGGCTGGCAAGCCTGGAATGAAACTGGTGGTCTACAACACCGATACCGATGCATTCCAGGCCTTGCGCATCAGCCAGGTCGATGCCTACGGCACCACGGTGGAAACCGCCGGATATTACGCCACCATGGCCCCCGATTTGTTTGAGGAAGGGGTGCCTGCCTTCAGCCGGATTCTTACCGGACTGGGTATTCGCAAGGACGACACGCAACTGAGCGCCGCAGTGCAGCAGGTGATCAACGACATGCGCAGTGATGGCAGCTACAGCCAACTGCTCAGCAAATGGCATGTCGCCAGTGACACTCTTGATTGAGGTGAGCGTTGATGAACTTCAATTGGGATGTGTTTTGGCAGTACCTGTTGCAGCCCAGTGATGTTTACCTCACCGGGCTCTGGCTGACCTGCGTGATCAGTGTGTTGGCGATGCTGCTGGGCTGCTTCCTGGGACTGGCCGCGGCGTTGCTACGGTTGTCGAGCAATCCGTTGCTGCATCTACCGGTGCGTTTTTATGTGTGGCTGATGCGGGGCACGCCGTTGCTGGTGCAGATTGTCTTTCTCTATACAGCACTGGCGGCAGGGGGGATTTTCCGCTTCGAAGACATCGATCTGTTCGGCCTGGTGATTCCCGGCAATATCCAGGCGGCGATCATTGCCCTGGGGCTCAACGAAGGTGCCTATATGGCCGAGATCATCCGGGCCGGCATCGGCGCGGTGGACAAGGGCCAGTACGAAGCCGGGCGTTCCCTGGGCATGACGTTCGCCAAGCTGATGCGCCGCATTGTCTTGCCCCAGGCTTTCCGGGTCATCGTCCCGCCACTGGGCAACGAGTTCAACGTGATGCTCAAGAACACCACGTTGGTCAGCGTGATCGGCGTACAGGAACTGTTGCTCAGTACCCAAATGGTCACGTCGGCGACGTTTCGGGTGTTCGAGTTGTACCTGGTGGTGGCGATCTATTTCCTCTTGTTGACCACTCTCTGGGGCTTTTTCCAGCGCTGGCTGGAAGCCCGTTTCGGCCAATCGGACCGACCCTCGTCACCACCGCCGGCGTCGACGCGGATGTTCGGACGCAGCACCCTGAACCTGTTGAGGGCACGTTAGCCATGGCGCACAAAAGTGAAGAGCTGATCATCGAGGCACTGGATGTGCACAAGTCCTTTGGCGAGCTACAGATCCTCAAGGGCATATCCCTGCAAGTACGGCGCGGCGAAGTGGTGGTGCTGATCGGTGCCTCCGGCTCGGGCAAGACCACCTTTATCCGCTGCATCAATCTGCTGGAAGACATCCAGGGCGGGCGCATCCGCGTCAATGGCCGGGCCATGGGCTATCGCGAGCGCGCTGACGGCAGCCTGGTGCGTGAGTCGGAGCGCAACATCGCCCGCCAGCGCCGGGACATCGGCATGGTGTTTCAGCGCTTCAACCTGTTCCCCCACATGACGGCCCTGGAGAACATCATCGAGGCGCCGATCCAGGTGCTCGGGATGCCTCGCGCCGCGGCGCTGGAACAGGCCCGCAACCTGCTGGAGCGGGTCGGTCTGGCGGACAAGGCCAACCACTACCCGTCGATGCTCTCCGGCGGCCAGCAGCAACGGGTGGCGATTGCCCGGGCGCTGGCGATGAAACCCCAGGCCATGCTGTTCGATGAACCCACCAGCGCCCTCGACCCGGAAACCGTTGGCGAGGTGCTGCAAGTAATGAAAGCGCTGGCAGAGGAGGGCATGACCATGGTCGTGGTCACCCATGAAATGGGCTTTGCCCGCGAAGTGGCAGACCGTGTGGTGGTGCTGGACCAAGGTGAACTCATCGAGCAAGGCCCGCCGGAGCAGATCTTCAGCCATCCCACGCACCCGCGAACCCGGGCTTTCCTCAGTCGCGTGTTATGACCGTTCCGGGGTGTTCGCCCTGAGCCCCGCCAATGAATCCTTGTGTTGAAGAGTCTTTGCCATGCTGAAATTTTCTGCTCACGAGTACCCTTATCCGTCGCAACGCCAGAGCGTTTTTGCCCGCCGGGGCATGGTCGCCGCGTCCCAGCCTCTGGCTGCCCAAGCGGGCATCGAGATCATGCAAAAGGGCGGCAACGCCATTGATGCGGCCATCGCCACGGCGGCGGCGCTGACGGTGGTCGAGCCCACGGGTTGTGGCATCGGTGGCGATGCTTTTGCCTTGGTCTGGTGCAAGGGCCAGTTACATGGCCTCAACGGCAACGGCCATGCACCGGCGGCCCTGAGTATCGAGGCGGTCAAGGCGGCCGGCCATGAACGGATGCCGCTCTATGGCTGGACGCCGGTAACCGTCCCGGGTTGCCCATCGGCCTGGGCCGAGTTGTCGCAACGCTTTGGCAAGCTGCCCTTTGCCGTGTTGCTGCAGCCGGCGATCAGCCTGGCGCGGGATGGTTTTGCGCTGTCGCCGGTGGTTGCCCATCAATGGCAGATCGCTTTGAACGAATTCGCGCCTCACCGTGATCAGGTCCTGGATGCCTGGTTCCAGACCTTTCTGATTGACGGTCGCGCACCACGGGCCGGGGAGATTTTCCGCAACCCTGCTCAGGCCCGTACCCTTGAAGAATTGGCTGCCACCCGCTGCGAGAGCCTGTATCGCGGCGTCTTGGCCGAACGCCTGGATGCCCACTCCCGGGCCAGCGGCGGCTACCTTCGCGCCACGGACCTGCAGGATTATCGCGCCCAATGGGTGGCACCGATCCACGTCAACTATCGAGGCGTCGATGTCTGGGAAATCCCGCCGAGCGGACAGGGGCTGGTGGCCTTGATGACGCTGAAAATACTGGAGGGCTTCAGCTTCGATCACCGCGACAGCCAGCAGACCTGGCATCGCCAACTGGAGGCCATGAAGTTGGCCTACAGCGACGGCCTGCACTACATCACCGACCCTCTGCACATGCGTGTGGCGGTGACTGACCTGTTGAGCGAGGAGTACAGCGCCTGCCGTCGCGCCCAGATCAGTGAACAGGCCCAGGCACCCAAACCCGGCGATCCCCACGCCAGCGGCACGGTGTACCTGGCGACTGCTGACGGGGAAGGCAACATGGTCTCGTTCATCCAGAGCAACTATCACGGATTCGGCTCCGGCGTGGTGCTGCCCGACAGCGGGATTGCCTTGCAGAATCGCGGACAGGAATTCAGCCTGGATCCGAGCCACGCCAATTGCCTGGTCCCGGGCAAGAAGACTTTTCACACCATCATCCCTGGTTTCCTCACCCAGAATGGCCAGGCCCTTGGCCCTTTCGGCGTGATGGGCGGTTACATGCAGCCCCAAGGCCATGTGCAGATGGTGATGAACCTGGTGGACTTCGGCCTGAACCCGCAAGCGGCGCTGGACGCTCCGCGCTGGCAGTGGCTTGGTGAGATGAAAGTTGGCATCGAGCAGGGTGCCTCCGGCGACTTGGCCAATGCCTTGGCGCGGCGCGGTCATGAAGTGCAGATCGCCAGTGACCGGACTGATTACGGACGAGGCCAGATCATTCTCCGCGACCCGGTCAGCGGTGTCCTGTGCGGCGGCACCGAGCCCAGGGCGGATTCTCATATTGCTGTGTGGTAGGCACGATGAACCGGCCGTGCTTGCAGGGACTCCCGGGGCGTATGGTTGAGAACCCGGGAGGACGAGCGCCGCCGCAGGCAACACTCCATGACCGATGAAACACTCATTGCGTCGTGATAGCACTCAAGTGAATAAAAACGATTGAAAAAACCCTCTGGACGCTATACACCGAAGGCTCACTGGCATATTGCCTGGCAATCAGTCATTCAATCTCGCCACTGTGGCGCAGGGAGCGCTGATGAGTTTTCGCCCATTGAGCGATCCCCCGCAGCCATCGAACCATTACGGTGTGGCAATTCACCTGCAAGAAAACCCGGATGCGGCCGGCATGGCATACGTTGGCAAGGAAGACGCGATCGAACAATTGCTGGAATCAGCGCGCACCTGGGCCCACACCACCCAGTGGGTGGTTTATCGCGCCGGTGAACAACTGCATCTGCTGGGGCAGGGCGACCCAGGGCAACAGTGGCCGGCCAGCGTTGCGAACGCCGAGTTCGAGACCTTCTGCCGGACCAGACGGTTGTGCCGCTGGCCGACCGGTCGGGGCGAAAGTGTGCTGGGTTGGCTACTGGCGCCAGTCACCGATACCGAGGAGCCGGCCCTCGCCGAGTTTGCCCGATGCCTGGGCATCCAGGTACAGACCAATACCCTGGCCCGGGCCCAGATTACTCAGCGTGTGCTGTATGAAATTACCTACCTGGCCAGTTCCACCCGCGACCGCTCCGTGTTCCTGGTGGGGGTTCATCGGCTGCTCGCCAGCCTGATCGATGCCGAGAACTTTTATCTCGCGCTGTATGACCCCCACAGCGGAAAAATCGACTACCCGTACTACGTCGACATCATCGACGTCGATGCCGTGGAGTCCCAACACTACGAATACCTTGACCCTTCGCGTCTGTCGTTGACCGGCCAGGTGCTGACCTCGGGCCAGCCGTTGCTGATCGATGCCGCCGGCATTTGCGCCGCTCAGGCCGAGGGTCGTTTCTATTGCGTAGGTGATCGTCCCGAATTCTGGATGGGCGCTCCGCTGAAAAATGCCGCCGATGAAGTGTTTGGCATGCTTGCCATGCAGGTCTACGACGTGGCACGCACCTACAGCGCCGAAGACCGCGCGCTGTTTCTGGTGGTGGCCCGGCACGTGGCCATGGCGCTGGACCGGATTCTGCACCGTGAGGGCATGGAAGAGACGGTGATGCGTCGCACGCTGGAACTGTCGGCAGTCAATGACGCGCTGAGGCAGGAAGTGGCAGATCGAGAGCGCGCCGAACACCTGCAGAGTGCGCTATTCCAGATTGCAGAACTGTCGAGCCAGCCTGGCGACATGGCGGAGCTGTTCCAAACCTTGCATGGCATTGTCGGGGATCTGCTGTTCGCGGAGAACTTCTACATCGCGCTGTTCGACGACGCGATCGGTGAAGTGACCTTTCCGTATTATGTCGATGAGCGCAAAACCACCCTGCCTGAGGCACGCCGTGGGTGCCGGGGCCTGACCGAGTACGTTATCCGCCAGCGTCGTCCTTGCCTGATTGATCCTTTCGACGCGGATCGGTTGTCTGCACAGGGTGAACTCGAAGTGGCCTACGAGTCGGTCCGCTTCCATTCCTGGCTGGGCATTCCGTTGTTCGATGGCGATGTGGTACGGGGTGTGCTGGCGGTGCAAAGCTATACCTCCCAGGTGCGCTACACCTTGCGCGACCAGGAACTGCTGACGTTCGTGTCACGGCACATTGATACGGCATTGTCGCGCCGCACGGCCGCAGAAGCGATCCATGCCGCCAACCTCAAGCTCGAAGCCAGGGTGCAGGACCGCACCCGCGAACTGGATCACGCCAACGCCAAGCTGCAACACGAAAACGCCCATGATGCGCTGACCGGGCTGCCGAATCGCTCCTACCTGCAGCAGCGCCTCAATCTGGCCTGGGCGCGGTTCGAGAGCGAAGGCGGGCAACTGTCGGTGATGTTCATCGACCTCGACCGCTTCAAGATGGTCAACGACAGCTTCGGCCACCATTTTGGCGATTTGCTGTTGATGCAGGCCGCCCACCGCTTGCGCAGTTGCCTGCGTGACACCGACATGCTGGCCCGCCTGGGGGGCGATGAGTTTTCAGTGCTGGCGCCCGAGGCGACACTGGAGGCGGTGATCGAAATCGCCGAGCGGATTCTGTCGGTGTTCGACCTGCCGTTTCTCATCAATGGCCACGAAGTGTTTTCGTCTTGCAGCATCGGTATTGTCAGCGCCGACAGTCAGTTTCACCACGAACCCGCGGACTTGCTGCGCGATGCCGATGCGGCGATGTACCGGGTCAAGAATGCCGGGCGCGACAGTTACGCGGTGTTCAACCAGGAAGTGCGTCGTGAAGTCTCGGACCAGGTTGAGCGTGAAGGGCACCTGCGCAATGCGCTCAAGCGTACCGACGAACTGCTGCCGTATTTCCAGCCGATTGTCAGCGTCGAAAGCGGCGAGCTGGTGGCCCTTGAAGCGCTGATCCGCTGGCATCAACCGGGTGGCCGGATCATCGCGCCGGGCGAGTTTCTGCCCGATGTCGAGGGGTTGCGTCTGATCGGTCGACTGGATCTGTACATGCTCACCAGCATCGTGGCGATCCTTGCACTACCGCAACACGCCAATTGGCCACCGGTGCATGTCAATTGCTCCAGCTACAGCATGACGCGCCCGGATTTTGCCGATGATGTGCTGGCACTGTTGGCCCGTTACAACGTCGCGCCGTCGCGGATCTGCCTGGAGTTGACCGAAGGTGCGCTGGTGGCCGAGCCCGCCATTGCCCGACTGACCATGCAGCAATTGGCCGACAACGGCATGTCGGTGGTGCTCGATGACTTTGGCGCAGGATTTTCCTCCCTGAGCTATGTGCATCAATACCGTTTCAGCGGTTTGAAGATCGACAAGTCGTTCATTTTCGAACTGACCACCAGCCCCCGCAGTCGCGCGATCGTCCGGGCGATCGTGCGTATGGCCGAATCACTGGACCTTAGCGTGGTGGCCGAAGGTGTCGAAGATGAAGCGACGTTGCTCTTGCTGCGGGAGATGGGGGCAGGGCAGGCCCAAGGTTATTATTTCGCCAAGCCGATGGGGCTGCAGGCATTGCTGGCGACTTCGCTGGTTGGTGGCTAGGTGCGTGGAACGGGCGGTTATTTCTGCCTGAGGGCGGCGATGGACAGGCCTGAGACGATGAAGGTCAATCCCGCGCCCAGGTTCAGTCCGTTGGCAAGGCGAGGGCGTTGACAGATGTATTGCGACAGGCGCGTGGCGAAGACCCCCATCAACGAGAACCCCACGGCCGTCAGCAGGGCGAACCAGAACCCGTAGACCAGCATCTGTACGGTGACCGAGCCGAGCGCGGGGTTGATGAATTGAGGGATGAACGCCAGGACGAACAACCCGGGTTTGGGGTTTAGCGCCGCCGAAAGAAAGCCTGTAAGCAAAATGCTTCGCAGTGGCTGTCGTGCGGCGGGCGCGAAGGTTATCAGGCTTCTGGAGCGCAGCACCTTGATCCCGAGCCAGACCAGATAGGCCGCCCCTACCAATTTGACGACCCAGAAGGCAACCGTCGAGGTCTGGATCAACAGCGTCAGCCCCAACGAGGCGGTGGTGACGTGAAACAAAATGCCCAGCCCAGACGACAGGCCGGACACGATGGCGGCCAGGCGACCCTGGCTCAGCCCCCGTCCTATGGCCAGCAGATTGTCAGGACCGGGTGACAAGACCAGCAGCACGCAGGCTGCGGTGTAGGTGAACCAGATATCCATCGGAAACACGGTGAAGCTCCCTGTGAGGTATGAATGGGGTCAACGGATGATGCCCGCGAGGCTGTCCTGGATTGTGGCGCTGGCAGAGACAAGGCCAAGGTCTTTCATTTCTAGCAGCGGTGAACCGGTTCGGCAACTCAATAACGGGCCCCGAACTCCTCGGCAGCGGGGCTGATGGGGGGAGTAACGCTGGGATCAACGACCGTTTCATGAGGATTCGCTTCACCCACTTGAACGTCTACTACCACGCGGCCTCTGACGTAATGCAGGGCGAACATACGCCGCTCATTCCGACTTGGAGGATAGGTTTACATGAACATTCTAATGGTCCTGACATTCCACGATCAGTTGGGTGACACCGGCAAGAAAACGGGGTTTTGGCTGGAAGAATTCGCCGCGCCCTATTACGTGTTTGTCGACGCCAAAGTGACGGTTACGCTCGCCTCACCAAAGGGAGGGCAACCGCCGCTGGACCCCAAGAGCGACGAGGAACAGGCCCAGACGGACGCCACTCGCCGCTTCAGCGCCGATACCCGGGCCCAGGCAGCGTTGGCCGACACGGTGCCGCTGGGCGAAATTGATCCCTACGACTTCGATGCCGTGTTCTATCCCGGAGGTCATGGGCCGCTGTGGGATCTGGCCGAGGACACTGATTCCAAGACCCTCCTCGAAGCCTTTTACGCCGCGAATAAACCCATCGCGGCCGTCTGTCACGCGCCTGGGGTGCTCAAGAACGTCAAGGCGCCGGATGGCCATCCAGTGGTCAAGGGCAAGAAAGTGACCGGGTTCACCAACTCTGAAGAAGAGGCCGTGGGATTGACCCAGGTGGTGCCATTTCTGGTGGAGGACATGCTCAAAGCCAGAGGTGGCGAGTATTCAAAGGCGGCAGACTGGGCGAGTTACGTGGTCGAGGATGGCCATCTGATCACCGGCCAGAACCCGGCTTCTTCCGAAGCCGCCGCCAACGCGCTGCTCAAGCGCTTGCAGCAAGAGCAGAAGGCTTGAGTCAGCTCAAACAAGGGCCGGATCGCAACCGACGCGTCGGCCTTGAGGCCGTCGCGCGTTCACCTCGCAAGGGCGCATGCCGTTATGTTCGAATGCACAGTCGCGGACAATCAATGAGACTCGCGCAAGACCTCGATGAAGGCCTGCAAGCCTGATGGGATATAGCGGTGCCCCGGATAATACAGAAACAGCCCAGGAATCCTGGGGCACCAATCCGCGAGGACCTCGACCAGACGGGCGTCTGCCAAAGGTTGCGATACCGTCTGCTCTGGCACGTAAGCGATGCCGAGCCCGGATATGGCTGCATCGACCATGATTTCGGCATTATCGAGGGTTAGCTGTCCTTTGGGCTCGATGACCAAGGATTGTCCGTTCCTGGAGAATTCCCATCTATAAGGTTTACCACTGGGCATCCGGATGCAGATGCATTGATGTCCTGGCAGATCATCCGGCGTAAGGGGGACAGGATGAGTCTTCAGGTATTGGGGGGACGCCACGGTAATAAATCGCGTATCCGTTCCTATCGGCACGGCGATCATGTCTTGGGGGATCGCTTCACCTAAACGGATACCGGCGTCGAAGCCCTCGGCCACGATATCGATCAGACGGCCCTCGGTCACGAGGTCAACCGACATCTGGGGGAAGCGTTCCAGGAATATCGGAAGGGCAGCTTTCATCAAAACGCGCGCGGCCTGTTCGCTGGCATTGATCCGTAAAGTGCCGCTGGGAAGATCCCGGTATTCATTGACTTCCTCAATCGCCAGCTCGAATTCGCGCAACACAGGCGCCAGTCGTCTTAGCAGACGCTCTCCCGCTGCCGTCGGTGAAACGCTGCGCGTGGTGCGGTGCAGCAAACGCACCCCAAGACCGGCCTCCAGCGTTTTCATCATATGACTCAGGGTAGAGGCTGACAGGCCCAACTCATCGGCCGCTTTACGAAAGCTGCGATGAGCAACGATGCGGGTCAGCGCGCGTAAATCGGCAAGCGAAAGGGGCAATTGATTCATGGCTATATTTCATTAGCTCATCCGAATTCTGCCCCATAGTAGCAGCAGTCCGGCTGACGTAGTTTGGTCTCACATCGATGGCAACTCACCCTTCATTCGGAGATCAAGCACATGAGCAAAACTTGGTTAGTGACTGGAAGTTCGTCCGGCATTGGTCTGGCGGTGGTCGAACAATTGCTGGAACGGGGGGACCGTGTGGCGGCTACTTTGCGTAAGCCTCAGGCCTTGAGTCACTTGAAGACACGCTACGGCGAGCAACTGTGGACAGCGTTGCTCGATGTAAACGACGCATTGGCCATCCGCGCTGTGGTTCATCAGGCGTTCACCGAGCTAGGACGTATTGATGTTGTGGTGAGCAGTGCGGGCTACGCGTTGTTTGGTGCGGCGGAGGAAGCCAGCGATGAACAGATCAACCAGCAGTTGCAAACGAATCTGCTCGGTTCTATTCAACTCATCCGTGCCTGCCTACCGTTTCTGCGCAAACAGGGGGGCGGTCGAATTCTTCAAGTGTCCTCGGAGGGCGGGCAGCTCGCTTACCCGAACTTCAGCCTTTACCACGCAAGCAAATGGGCCATTGAGGGATTCGTTGAGTCGGTCGCTCTGGAGGTTGCGCCTTTTGGGATCGAGTTCACCCTGGTAGAGCCGGGCCCGACACGAACTAATTTCGGCGCCGCGCTGGTTCGTCCGCCCGCGATGGCTGAGTACGAGCAAACGCCTGCCGGTGAAGTGCGTAAAGCAATCGCCGAGGGTACTTTCCCGCTTACCGGAGACCCGCAGAAAATGGCCAGGATCATGCTCGAGATTGTCGACGTCGATCCCGCACCCAGGCGTCTACTGCTAGGCAGCGGGGCTTACGAGCGTGTTCGCAATGCCCTGGTCCAACGGCTGGCTGAGCTGGAGCAATATCAAGCGCTTGCAATGAGCACGGAGGTTGACTGAGATCGGCCCGTTTCTCATCCAGTCCTGATCATGGACCCCGAAAAATCAGTGTTCCCATTGTTCAAGCAATATCGAGACAAATTTTTCCGCGGCCGGGGAGAGCGATGCGCCCCTTCGATAGACCAGGCCCAGCGATCGGTTTACCACCGGATCAATCAACGGCACGCTGACCAATGTCGGGTGATCCTCGGCTGGCATTGCGAGGCTGGGCATGGCCGACACCCCGAGGCCGGCCTCGACCAACCCCAACGATGTAGACAAGTGCTGCACTTCGTAGAACCACTGCGGACGCCAGCTCAAACCCGACAAGGCGTGGTCCAGCAGCATTCGGTTGCCGCTGAGACGACCGACACCGATCAGTCGGTAATCGCTGAGCTCAGACCAGCTTACCGAGCTGCGTCTGGCCAGTTCATGGTCGCGTCGACAAGCTAAAACGAAAGGTTCGTTGACCAATGGCACGAACTCGATATCCGGGTGCTGGCCACTCATCATATTGATACCGAAATCGGCTTCGCCACGCAGTACCGCCTCGAGCCCTTCGTTTGCGCTGAGGTCGAGCAGGCGGATGCGGATTTTGGGGTAGCGCTCGTTATAGAGGCGGATCACCGAAGGCAGGAAATAGAAGGCCGCGGTGGGGATGCAGGCCAAGGTCACCCGACCGATCTGGCGCTCCGCCAGTTCGCGAATATTGAGAATCGAGTCGTCGAAATCATCCAGCAAGCGCCGCGCCTTGGGCAGGAAATCGCGCCCGACGCTCGTCAGGCTGACCTTGCGGGTGGTGCGATCCAGCAAGGCGGTCCCCAGGCCTTCCTCGAGTTTTTTCATGCGCCGGCTCAGGGCCGGTTGAGAGAGATGCAACGCATCGGCGGCTTCATGAAAACTGCCTAGTTCAGCGATTTTCACGAAAGATCGTATGTCCTGAAGCTCGTATTCCATGTTCTTTCTCACCGGGCAAGAGCGATGCGCTGGGAAATCATCGTAAATTAATTCATTCGTGAAACGCAATAATTGCTCTGATCTTTGCATTGGAAACACTTTTAGAACCCTGCCACTCTTGTGTCCAGAACATCAATTATCCAGATTGATCAACAAGAGTTAGTGTTCATGCAGCGAATTCCTTGTGTGCTGATGCGCGGTGGTACTTCCAAAGGGCCCGTATTTCTTGCCTGGGACCTGCCCAGTGCCATCGCCGAACGTGATGAGCTGCTGCTCAACCTGATGGGGTCCGGCCATGAGCTGGAAATCGACGGCATCGGTGGCGGCAGCCCGCAAACCAGCAAAGTGGCAATCGTCAGCCCATCGTTGCACCCGGACGCGGATGTCGACTATCTGTTCGTCCAGGTCATGGTTTCCCAGCGCCGGGTCGATACCGCGCCCAACTGCGGCAATATGCTGTGCGCCGTCGGCCCGTTCGCCATCGAGCAGGGGCTGGTCAAGCCTTCCGGCGATCTGACCCGCGTGCGGATCCGCAACCTCAATACCGGGACCTTCGTAAATTCAGAGGTGCAAACCCCTGAGGGCAAGGTCAGCTATGAAGGGGACACCGCCATCGACGGCGTGCCTGGCACGGCGGCTCCGGTGCAACTGACCTTTCTGGATGCGGCTGGCAGCAAGACCGGCAAGCTCTTCCCGACGGGGCAACCGCTGGACCTGATCGATGGTATCCCGGTGACCTGTATCGACATGGCGATGCCGATGCTGATCGTCGAGGCCAGTCAGCTTGGCAAGCGCGGCGATGAAAGCCCCGCTGAACTGGACGCCGATAAGGCGTTCCTGCAACGCCTGGAGTCCCTGCGACTCAAAGCCGGCCTGGCCATGGGCCTGGGTGATGTCAGTGACAAGGTCATCCCCAAGCCGGTGCTGGTGTCTCCTGCCAAGTCGGGCGGGACGGTCCAGGTGCGCTATTTCATGCCGCACAACTGTCATCGCGCCTTGGCGATCACCGGCTCCATCGGTCTGGCTACCGCTTGCGTGACTGAAGGCAGCGTAGTGGCGCAGTTGCTCGGCGGCATCAGCGAGCCGCGTCTGCAGCAGGTTCGTATTGAGCACCCGAGCGGCGGTATCGATGTCGTGCTGTCCTATACCGGCGAAAAGGGTGAGACCATTCGTGCCTCGGTGGTGCGTACCGCCCGCCGGCTTTTCTCAGGTTTCGTCTACGCCACCGCTTCACACCGGCTGGCCGGATAGTCCAGGCAGTCATTGTCGTTTGCATCAGAACAATTCTAAAAATGGGTGATGCCATGAAAGTTGTTAAATCGCTCTACTTCCAGATCATCTGCGCCGTGCTGCTGGGCGTGCTGGTCGGGCACTTCTGGTCGCAACAGGCGATTGCCTTGAAGCCGCTGGGTGATGCTTTCATCAAGTTGATCAAGATGATGATCGCGCCGGTGGTGTTCTGCACGATTGTCACCGGCATCGCCGGCATGAGTGACAAGCGCTCGCTGGGGCGCTTGTTGAGCAAGACCATGCTGCTGTTCCTGGCGCTGACGGTGATCAGCCTGATCATTGGCCTTGTGTCGGTCTACCTGTTCAAGCCCGGTGCAGGCATGAACATAGACCCGACCCAGTTGAGCACCCAGGGCCTGTCGCAATACACCGACTCCGCTGCGAAGCTGAGTGTGGTGGACTTCTTCATGCACATCATTCCCGACACCTTTATTGGCGCTTTCAATAAAGGCGAGGTGCTGCCGGTGCTGTTTATCGCAGTGCTCTGCGGCTTTGCCCTGTCGTCCTTGGGCGAGCGCGGCAAGCCGGTGCTGGATGTGCTGGAATCAGCTTCGCACATGGTGTTCAAGATATTCTCCTACCTGATGCGTTTTGCTCCGATCGGCGCTTTCGGAGCCTTGGCCTTCACTGTCGGGCAGTACGGCATCACGTCGCTGGGCTCGCTGGCCAAGCTGATCATGACCCTGTACGTCGCTTGCGCCTTCTTCGTCTTCGTTGTGTTGGGCAGCATTTGCCGTGCACACGGCTTCAGTTTGTGGAAGCTGTTGCGTTATCTGCGCGAGGAATTCCTGGTGGTGCTGGGCACTTCTTCGACTGAACCGGTGATGCCGCGGATGTTGGAAAAGCTCCAGGCCCTGGGTTGCAAGAAGGGAGTCGTGGGGCTGGTGCTGCCAACCGGTTACTCGTTCAACCTCGATGGCACGGCGATCTACCTGTCGCTGGCGGCCATTTTCATTGCACAGGCCTGCAACATCGACCTGACGCTGACCCAGGTCATCACCATGCTGGCGATCATGTTGCTGTCTTCCAAGGGCGCCGCAGGTGTTACCGGCAGCGGCTTTGTCGCGTTGGCCTCGACCCTGACCGTCATCCACGATATTCCTCTGGCCGGTTTGGCCCTGTTGATCGGGATCGACCGGTTCATGTCCGAGGCGCGGGCGCTGACCAGCCTGGCGAGCAACGCAGTGGCGACCGTGGTGATCTCCATCTCGGAGAATGCCTGCGACCGCGATGTGCTGTTGCAGACCCTGGATGGCAAACCCTCCCCGAGGCACGTCCAGGCAACGGAGCACGCCTGGGACGACACAAAGGTCGCGAATCACATCTAACCGGTCACGGCTGACCCGACATCACCGCGTTATCTTCCTGAACACCTGCGCCAGGCAATCATTCGAGTGTCGCCTGGCGAGTGGGATGGCGTGCGCCTGAATGTCGGCCAAGCTACTCATAACAACAAGAGATCTGACTTATGCTCGCTTTACTTGGCTTGGCCATGGTGGTGGTCTTCACCTTCCTGATAATGACCAAACGTTTGTCACCGATCGTCGCCCTGACGGTGGTGCCAATAGTCTTCGCCGTGATCGGCGGGTTTGGCGGTACCACCGGCAAGATGATGCTGGACGGCTTGAAGATGGTCGCGCCGTCGGCGGCGCTGCTGTTGTTCGCAATTCTGTTTTTCGGCCTGATGATCGATGCCGGTCTGTTCGACCCGCTGATCCGCAAGATCCTCAAGCGAGTTAACGGTGATCCGATGAAAATCGCCGTGGGCACGGCGCTGCTGTCGCTGTTGGTGGCGCTGGACGGTGACGGCACGACCACGTACATGATCACCTGTGCAGCGATGTTGCCGCTGTACAAGCGCATCGGCATGAACCCGATGATCCTGGCGACCATTTCCATGCTCTCGTTGAGCATCATGAGCGGCATGACGCCCTGGGGCGGCCCGGCGACCCGTGCGATCGCAGCGCTGGGCCTGGATGCCGGCGAGTATTTCGTACCCTTGCTGCCGACCATGATCGGCGGTGCGATGTGGGTGGTGTTCACGGCGTTCCTGCTGGGGCGTGCCGAACGCAAGCGCATCGGCAACACCCATCTGCAAAGCGGTGGGGGTAATTGCTACATCAAGGCGATTATTGAAGACACGCCGCACAAGCGCCCGAAACTGGCCTACGTCAACCTGCTGCTGGTGACGGCGGTGATGGTTGCGCTGGTCATGGGCCTCATGCACTCGGCGATCCTGTTCCTGATCGGTTTTGTTCTGGCGTTGATGATCAACTATCCGCAACTGGATATTCAGAAAGAACGAATTCTCGCTCATTCGGGCAACGCCATGACCGTGGTTCTGCTGGTGTTTGCCGCGGGTATCTTTGCCGGGATCTTCTCCGGGACGAAAATGGTCGATGCGCTGGCGCAAACCCTGGTCGACTGGATTCCGCCATCCTGGGGCCATCTGTTCCCGCTGGTGGTTGCCATTACCAGCATGCCGCTGACCTTCGTGTTGTCCAACGATGCCTACTACTTCGGTGTCGTGCCGATCCTGGCCAACGCCGCAGCGGCCTATGGCATTGATCCGGTCGAGATTGCACGGGCCTCCATTCTCGGCCAGCCGGTGCACCTGATGAGTCCGTTGGTGGCCTCGACCCTGCTGCTGGTCGGCATGGTGGACCGTGATCTGGGCGACTTCCAGAAAGCCACCGTCAAATGGGCGGTGCTCACTTCCCTGGTCGTGACTGCGTTGGCCTTGCTGACTGGGGCAATCAGTCTGTTCTCCTGATTCTCCAAACCTCTTTGACACCTGACGCCCCATGCCAGTGGGGCGGACGGTCAGCTGCATTCCAAATAACAACAATGAGTAGTTTGATATGACCTCTGTTTATAACCGTGGAGCTTTATTGACTCTCCTGGCTTTGTTGCCGCTGGCCAATGCCAATGCGCAAGGCTTTATCGACGACAGCAAACTCAAGCTGCAATTGCGCAATGTTTACATCAATGAAAATTTCCGCGATGAACATGGGATGAGTGCGCGAGCGGCAAATACCGCCAAGAGCGAGCGCACTGAATGGGGCCAAGGCTTTTTGCTTGATTATCAGTCGGGATTCACGACCGGCAGCCTCGGTTTGGGTATTGATGCTTTGGGCCTGCTGGGGGTCAAGCTCGACTCCGGCCGCGGTCGTAGCGGCACCGGCCTGCTGCCTGTGCATGATGACGGTCGTGCCGCCGATGAATTTGCGAGCTTCGGGATGACCGCCAAGGCCCGATTTGCCAAGACCACCGTCAAGTACGGTACGTTGCTCCCTAAAACGCCGGTGCTCATTTACAACGATGCCCGACTGCTGCCTCAGACCTACCAGGGCGGCCAGTTCACTAGCACCGACATTGATAACCTTAGCCTGACGGGCGGCTATCTTGATCGTTTCAAGTTGCGAGATTCGAGCGACAGTATGCCCATCGTGCCAGACGGCTACAGTGGCGATAAGTCAGGGGACTTCAGTTACCTCGGTGCCGATTACAAGTTGGGCAAGACGATTCGCCTCAGCTACTTTCATGGCGAACTGGAGAACTTCTATCGGCAGAACTTTGCGGGTGTCCAACATGATCTGCCGCTCGGCCCAGGCGTGCTGACCAGTGATCTGCGCTACTTCCGCAGCGTTGATAGCGGTTCTGCCTATGGCGGTAAAATCGACAACCATATGCTCAGCGGCCAGCTGACTTACGCTGTCGCAGGCCATACCGTAGGCGGCGGCTATCAAACACTGAAGGGCGACGCCGGGCTGCCCTACATCAGCGGCGCGTCCGTTTATTCTTTCAGCAACGCCGGCATAGGCAAGTTCGTAGAGGAAGACGAGAAGACATGGATGCTCAACTACGGCTACAACTTCGCGGCCCTGGGCGTCCCCGGCCTGACGTTCTCCACGCGTTACCTTAGCGGCGACGATGGAGAGTCCAACACCACCATCAAAGAGTGGGAGCGCGATGCTGAACTGGCTTATGTGGTGCAGCAAGGCTCCTTCAAAGGGTTGGGCGTGAAGCTGCGCAATTACGTCTACCGCTCTGAATTCTCGAGGGGACGGGACAGTAACCGGATCTACCTTACCTACGATATCGCCCTTTGGTGATCGTTCGTCGCCCGCCTGATGGCGGAGGGGTGGGCGGTCATCGTCGATTTTCCAGGGCCGGGCAGGGTGGCCCAGCAAGGGCCACCAAGCCTGCAACGGTCTACTCCTGAACGCCCACCGCGTGTTGCTGTAGCCAGAAAAATGGCAAACAGCAGCACGAGGTTGATCCAGATCAAACGGCATTCGTTGATCGGCGCCATTCTTTTGATAAGCATGGGGCAGAGATACGGTCATGACAAACAACAGACCCATCAGCGGGGCGCAGGTGGTTCAGGACCGGAGCAAATCCGCATTGCCCGGGTTTTTGCATCTTCGGGGCACACGCTCGAGAAAACGTCAGGCAGCCATTTTGCTGTCGATTCTGGCGGTGCTGACCTCGGGATATTTCACGGTGTCGTATTTCGCGACCCATGCGATGCAGGATCTGGCAGACACCTGTACTGAGCGTTATGAGCTTGAGCTGGAGAATGCCGATATAGGCCCGCTGCCAGAGGCGCTGCCGCGCTCCTTGTGTGAATGTCTGGCAAGTTCGCTTCTCGACAAAAACGGAATCATGCGTCTGGCATTGGTCGACAGAGGCCTGCTTGAACCGCTGGCCCTTGAACCTGTGACGCAGAAGGACGCTTCGGCCTGCATTGATGCCCTGTGGGTGCCGAATGTCGAACTGGCCACGGGCTTGCCCCATGAATGAAGTTCAACAGGACTAAAAAGCCGCTCTATGCGGCACCTGTCCACCCAAGCAGGAATGCGCAGGGACGCCATTTTTATCATCGGATGCCGAGGTGTGAAATGACTCATCCATTGCGTTTACTGTTTCTTGCCCCCCCTCAGGCAGCTCACTCTCCCGGATTGGAGTATGCCGGCGATCTGGCACGCGCCCTGGGCGTGCCACTGCACGTGGCGATGTTCACTGAGCCCCACGGTGTAGAGCCGCCCGGCCATGCAGTCACCGAGAGGCCCGACATCGTGCGCGATAACTTAATGTCGTCGCGTCGCAAATGGCTGGAAAGTGAAAGTGCGCACCTGCAGGAAAAAGGCGTGGATGTCCATCCAGAGCTGGTATGCGCCAGTTCCTCGGCAGTCGAATGCGTTGCCTATGCGCAGCGTGTTGAAGCGGACTTGATCATCAAGGACATCCAGGAACGCCCAGGCCTGGCGCAGCGCGGTTTGTCAGCACTGGACTGGGAACTCTTGAGCGTCAGCCCGATTGCCGTGCTTTATGTGTTGCCGGGCCCGATTCAGACACCCAGCAAGTTTCTGGTAGCGGTTGACATGGAGTCACAGGCGAAAGGAAACCGCGACAATCATTCGCTCATCGAGGCGGCCAGGCACTTGGCAAACGCCTGCGGTGCCTCATTGCACGTGATCAGCGTTTACGACTGTGCCGCTGCCAGCCACGGTGACCTGTCCCTCTATGAGGCCCAGGTACAGGCGTTCGATGCCTTGGCCAGCCAGCATGGTATTGCCAGCCAGCATCGGCACTTCATTCCCGGCGCTCCGGCGAATGCAATTCATGCTTATCTGCAGCGCAGTGCTTACAACCTGTTGGTCATCGGTGCGGCCGATCATCATACGCAGGCCTCTGATATCGGCTTGACCGCTGAAGGGATACTCGAAGACCCCATGTGCAGCGTCCTGATGATCAAGTTGCCAGCCGACGCAGCGCCGCAGCAGGCCAAACGATACGGTTAGACCGCTGCCTCTATGCCGCTGTGGCCTGCCGGCGGCGTGAAGAACGGCAGCCTTGCTCCGGTTGATATTTATCAACGTCAGGCATCTTCCGACGGCGCAGTCTGAAATGACGCTGGTGCCCGATCCGGCGCAGATGTCACGGCTGAATGTGTAGCTGGCAGTGGCAGAGGTTGAGTTTCACCTGTCTGGAGGCAGATCATGGGCCGGTATCAACAGCTGTTACTCATCACCCACCTGGCCCTGCGCCATTCTCCGGTGATCGACCATGCCGCAGCGCTTGCCAAGGCCAGCGCTGCACGCTTGCATATAGCGGCGTTGATTCCTGCCTTGAACCTGTTGTCGCTGCTTGAAGAGGGTGACCGTGAAAAGACACGCGAGCGTTACCTGCAGGACCACCGCGACTGGTTGGGGGAACAGGCGAAAAAGCTACATGCCAGAGGGGTCGATGTGACCACCGAGCTGGCGTGGGCTGATGACATGGAAAAGGACATCCTGGACCACTTCAGCGAATTGCAGCCTGACCTGTTGATCAAGGAAATCCAACATGAGTCGGTGCTCAAGCGTGCTTTTTTCACCCCGTTGGACTGGCACCTGCTGCGTTACTCACCGGTACCGGTGTATCTGGTGGGCGGGGTTCGACCTGCCTTGCCGCGCAAGGTCGTGGCGGCGGTAGAGGCGTCGCTGGCCGAGCCTGGACAAAATGAACTCAATGATCGCGTTATTCGCCAGGCCTGCAGTCTCGCCGAACAGTGTGATGCTGAACTGCACTTGCTGTATGCCTACGACATATCCCAAGACTACCAGGCGTCAGATACAGGCTTAACGCTGTCGGAGCTGACCCGATGGCAGCGCAAAGCGTTGGAACAATCGTTTCTGAAACTGGCCAGTCGATACAACGTTCCGCCTGGCCGCAGGCATTTCGTTCTGGGACACCCGGTTGCGGCGCTGAGTGAGTTTGCCAACACACATCACATGGACGTCATCGTGATGGGCAGAGTCCAGGATCCAGGCGGAGAGAAACTGCTTGGCAGCACCACCGAGCATATCTTGTATCAGGTGCCTTGCAGTGTTTTGGCGGTCTAGCGCAACTGCATCGGGCTCACCCCGAGCCGTTGCTTGAACGTGGTTGCCATGTGCGCCTGGGAATTGAACCCGCAGGCGAGGGCGATTTCCGACAGCCTGGCGGTGGAATCACGCATCAGTGCCCGGGCCTTGGCCAGACGCCGGTCGATCAGGTAGCTGTGCGGGCTTTTGCCCGTGGCGAGCTTGAAGGCCCGCATGAAATATCCTTCGGACAACCCCAGCAAACCTGCCATCGCTGACACGCCCAGCGGCCCTTCAAGATTTGCTTCGATAAACTCATCAAGCAGGCGCATGCGCCGGGGAGTGATAGCGCCTTGGTCCGGTGTCGACAACGCGCTATCACCGGTTGCCCGTTGCGCCAGCGCCAAGGCCCAGGTTTCCCAGTCATCTTCCACGCAGGCACGTAACAGCGCGCCGCGCATTCGCAGCGCGAGGTCAATGGCCTGTTGATCGATGTGATTGTTGAATGGGTGATCCCCGCTCAGGGGGATACCGTCGGTCCGCGTTACGCGCAGGTATTCACCGCCCATGAGCGACTCGGAGAACACGTCGCAGCCGGCGGGAACGAATGCCAGGCCGTTGGGCATGGCCTCGAAAGGATGCACCCGGTCGCTGCCCAAGGCGTGCAGGCCGCGCTGGCTGTCGAAGGCAAACCCGATGGAGGCCTGGGCCGCCACATAGCGGGTCGAGTAAGCGGCGCTGGGCAACAATTCGATCGCCCAGGACCCAGTCTCGACACGGCGGACCGGTTCAGACAAGGGCGATGGCTGTAGGCGGTTTTGATGGTTCATGAGCGCCATAGTAGTGAAGAAGCGGCGCAAAAGTCAGGTCGGTTTTTTGAAAGCCGACCCACGGCGGCGATGCCTAGACTGGCTAACCACTCAGGGAGATAACTTCATGCACCGACTGACTCGTGACGATATTGAACAGGCGGCTCGCCATGTGTACCAGGTGATGCCCGCCACCGCCCAGTATGCCTGGCCCTTGCTGGCTCAGCGGCTGGGCTGCACGGTGTGGGTCAAGCACGAGAACCACACCCCCACCGGCGCTTTCAAGATACGCGGTGGCATCACCTTCATGCATTGGCTCAAACGTGAACATCCCGGTGCGAAGGGCATCGTCACCGCCACCCGCGGCAATCATGGCCAGAGCCTGGCGCTGGCGGCGAGCGCGCTGGGTTTGAAGGCGTTGATTGTCGTGCCGCAGGGCAACTCGGTGGAAAAGAACACTGCCATGCGCGGCTTTGGCGGCGAAGTCATTGAGTGTGGGCGGGATTTTGATGAGGCCCGTGAAGAGGCCGCCCGTTTGGCGCAAGCGCATGACCTGTTCCTGGTGCCACCGTTTCACACGGAACTGGTCAAAGGCGTGGCCACTTACGCCCTGGAACTGTTCACTGCCGCGCCGCATCTCGATACCGTCTACGTGCCGATTGGCTGCGGATCGGGCATTTGTGGCGTGATCGCCGCCCGCGACGCACTGGGCCTGAAGACCCAGGTGGTGGGCGTGGTGTCCCGTGAAGCCGCGGCGGCAAAGTTATCTTTTGAGGCGGGCGAAATACAGGAAACCGCTTCGGCAAATACCTTCGCCGATGGCCTGGCCGTGCGCAAACCGATCCCCGCAGCTTTTGCCCTCTACGCAGCCGGGGCCGCACGGATCGTAGCGGTCAGCGAACAGGAAATTGCCGAGGCCATGCGCGTCTATTACACCGACACCCATAACCTCGCCGAAGGAGCCGGGGCCGCCGCCTTGGCGGCGCTTATTCAGGAACGTGAAGCTCGGGCGGGGGAGACAGTGGGGGTGATTCTGTCGGGTGGCAATGTCGATCGATCGGTGTATGCGGGCGTAATCGGTTAGTGACCGTCAGCCACCTTGCGCTCGATCTCCGCGATTTTTCGACTGAGCTCCTCTGCTTCCTGCTCCTTGGTTTGAGTTGAGGGGGGCGTAGCGCTGTCCTCAAGATTCTTATCGACCGGTTTGCCAGACGTATCGGTCGGCGGGGTACTCGAGGTTGCTTCTGATTCGATGCCGTTATCGCTGTTCATAATCGCGTTACCTCTGTTGATCTACACATTAGAGGCAGGGGTATGGAATGAGTTCGAGATTATTGCAGACGATAAAGTCAGGAATTGACGCCTTTCAAACAGCTTCACCTTGAGCCCCCACAACAGCACCTGTTTACCTACGCCGCTCGGATGGCCTCAGGCCTTGACCTTACTCATCGACACGTTCAACGAAGTCGAGCGGGCAATGACGCTGATGATCGTCAAGGCTGCAATCACCAAACCGGGCGAGGTGGCCAGCAGGACACCGGTGGTGCCGGCTCCGGCCGCCAGAATCTGCCCGGCCGCCAAAGGCCCGGCCACCGAGCCCAAACGACCGATCGCTACCGCTGCGCCGACGCCGGTGGCGCGCACTGAAGTTGGGTAGGAAGGCGGGGCCAAGGCGTAAAGCACCAGTTGCGCAGCCATCACAAACAACCCCGCGGCAAAACCGGCGATGGCCATGGGGATGATGCCCACGGACAGGCCAACCCCGCCCAGCGCTGCCAGCAAGCCGGTGTACACAAACAGCACCACCTTGATGCCGTTGCAGCGATCCAGCAACACTCCGCCGAGCAGGGAGCCGAGGGCGCCGCCGATATTGAAGAGCATCTGTACCAGGCCTGCCTGGGGTTTGCTGAAACCTTGTTCCAGCAGTAACGAGGGCAGCCAGTTGAGCAACATGTACATCACGGTCAGGGTGAAGAAGTAGCTCAACCATAACGCCAGGGTAACGCTGGCGCGGCCTTCGCCGAACAAGGCCTGGCCGGTTGAAGTGCGCGTCGGGTTGACGCTGTTTTGTTGTTGGCGAAAGGCGTTGGATTCAGGCAGCAGCACCATCATCAGTGGCACCACCAGCAATGGGGCAAGGCCGCCGATGATGAAGGTCGTCTGCCAATGTTCGGGAAACAGCATGGCGACCACCGCCGCCAGTGCCCCACCCAATGGCACGCCGGCATACATGATGCTGATGGCCGTACCGCGACGTTGCTCTCCCACGGCTTCGGCACACAGGGCGATCAGGTTGGGCAGGGCGGCGCCCAGGCCCAGGCCAGTCATGAAACGCACCAGCAGCAGGCCGGAGAAAGAGCTGACGTAGGCGGTGCTGAGCGAGAACACGCCAAACAGCAGCACCGCTGCGATGAGGATTTTCTTGCGACCGATGCGATCGGCAATCCAGCCACCGAAGAAGGCGCCCGGCAGCAAACCGATGATGCCGGCACTGAACACCCAACCCATCATTTTCGGGTCCAGGGCAAAGGTCTGACGCAACCCTGCGGCGGCAGTGCCGGCAGCTTGCAGGTCAAAGCCTTCAATCAGAGCGACGATAAAACACAGGGCAATAGTCAGCGTCGTGCGACGTGATGGAGTGTCCATGGCAAACCTCTTTATTGTTTTTGTGAGTGTGCTGACGGGCGCACGCAGGCTTGCTCGCATCCAGCAATGCAAAGCCGCAATTAAGATTAACAAAGATAACTAAAAAGTGAATGCTAACGGAAAATGTCCAAATGCATCGACATAAACCTATTAAAATCAACGGGATGTCATGTGTTTTTTAGGTTTTCTTGGAAATAGATACGAATATTAATGTTCGATTATCGGCCATTGTGGATTGACGGCACCTCCGGCTTTTCCCACTCTCTGGCCCGAGATCGCGGCTGGATGGCTGGCGATCACGTTCAAAAAAACAACAACAATAAGTGGACATAGGACATGACGAATTCACCCCGGGGCGTCCTTGCGACGACCTCAGACTTACCTCTTTGCGCACGCGGTTTCGTCCTGTTGGGCTTATGTGCGGTCACCACTCCAGCACTGTCGGAAGGTTTCATCGACGATAGCCGCGGCACATTGACCTTACGCAATTTCTACCTGGACCGGGATTACAAGGATGAGGGGGCGAAAACCGCGGCCCGGGAGTGGGCTCAGGGTTTCATCATGAATGCGGAGTCGGGTTTTACCCCGGGCGCTGTCGGCTTCGGCCTGGACGCCCGTGCATTGATCGGGGTCAAGCTGGACTCGTCACCGGACCGCAGCGGCACCGAATTACTGCCGGTATCCAGCAGCGACAAGCGCGCGGCGGATGAATATTCGCGCCTGGCCATGACTGCCAAAATGCGCTTTGCCCAAACCACGGTGAAGACCGGCGATGTGTCGATTTTCCTGCCGTTCGCCTTTGCCAGCCCGTCGCGGTTGCTGCCGCAGACTTTTCGCGGCACCACGCTCAGTTCCAAGGACATCGACGGACTGACGCTCAATACCGGCTATATCGATCGCATCAACAGGCGTGACTCCACTAACTACCAGCCGATGAGCATCGCTTCGCCGAACGGGCGTTTCAACGGTGCGGCCACCTCATCGCACATGGCTTATGTCGGTGGCGATTATCAGGTAAACAAAGACCTCAGCCTGCGCGCCTACCACGCCGAAGTGGCCGACCTGTACCAGCAGAACACCCTGGCCTTGCTGCATAACATGCAGGTAGGCGAGGGCACGCTGACCACTGATCTGCGCAGTTTCTTCAGCGACGAAGATGGCACTGCCAAGGCTGGCAAGGTGGACAACCGCAACCTGTCGGCGCTGTTCGGCTATCGCCTTGGCGGGCATCACCTGAGCCTGGGTTACATGCACGCCAGCGGCGACACAGCGACGCCTTATGTGTCAGGCACTGAGTTGATGGGCATGAGTGAATTGACCATGAGCTCGGACTTTCTCAATGCCAAGGAACGGACCTGGCAGGCAATCTACGACTATGACTTCGCCGCCGCCGGGGTGCCCGGCCTGAAGAGCCGGCTGCGTTACGTGCGCGGTGATAATATCGCGCTGGCGGCGCTCAATGCCGACGACCGCAAGGAGCGGGAGTTCCAGATGGAGCTGGGGTATGTGATCCAGAGCGGTCCGCTGAAGAATGTCGGGTTGATGGCGCGCAAGTCGATCTATCGCAACGACTTCCCGAGCGGCGCGGCATTTCGTGATGAAAACCAGACCCGCTTCCTGGTGCTCTACACGGTGCCGATCTGGTAAGCCGTGGGGCGAGTGGATACCAGCAGTGCGCAAGCGTGGGCTGAGCAGTGCTCAGCCCACTCATGAATTGAGTCGGCCCCGCAGGGCTGCTCGCGACGTAGAGTTACTTTACCCGCTCCCAGATGATGTGAACCTTCGTGCCATCGGGGCGCTGGAAGTTTTCCACCATCCGGTTGCCGTCGACTTTCAGTTGCAGGTCATCTTGAGTACGTGTCGCGCCCACCCAATTCGGGAACGTAGATCCTTCGACGGTATTGCCGGTGAACTCGCCGTTCTGGTCGACGGTATATCGTCCGAAAAAACCGATGCTCCCAGCCATCGCTGCCCGGTTTTCCTCATCGGTTCCTTCGCCCCGAGCGTTGGATCGAAACGCGGGCACTCGCGGATCGGTGAGCACCTCGACGAACGTCAATTCTTCAGTGAACACCAGCCATCCATGTGGATTGGGGCCGTACGCATCCGACCGGGTGCCCTGACGTTCAATGGTTGCGCTGACCATTTTCCATGTCCCGACCAGCGGGCTTTTCATGGCGGAAAACGCCGCCGTGCAAACCGAAAGGGCCATGATCGCACCTACCGTCAGCACCGATATTTTCAGGGTCATTGGAATCACCGTTGTTGGTTATCTGAACACTGTTGTAGAGGGTTAAAAAACATCACGCATTCATCAGGGCAATCAGGGCAGGAACAGACAGCACGGCTGTGTAGTAGCCCATGAACTGCACACCGATGTTGAAACCCAAAAAGCGTGAGAGGAAACCGCCCAGCAGGCCGATGGTGACGATCACCAGCAACCCCAGCAGGCCACCTTCCCAGATGCCGATCACCAGGATCAGGCCAACAAAGGTCGAGATCACCGCTTCGTGACTGATCTTGCGCGACACGTAGGAGGCGGCTCTGTGGGCGTAATTCATGGTGAAGGGATAAGCGATCAGGATGGCCACGACCACCGCCAACACGCCGTAGCCAAAAAACTCCCAGGTGCTGAGCAGTGAATGCAGGTTGTTCACCTGGCCTGTCGTCGCGTCGACGCTGAAGCGCGGCGGGGCGTTGAACAGTGGCGCTGCCGGGCCTGCTGCAACAGGACTCAGGGGCAGGCCGAAAGCGATCAGCGGTATCAATGCTTCGGCCAGGTAGGTTGACTCCGTAACGCCGTTTCGAGCAGTGATGACAGTGGTCAGGCGGTGGTAGACATGCTTGACCCTCGAACCGACGAGCTCGCCCATGATCACGGTCATGGCCACCGGGCTGAACACAAAGGTCGCGCTGGAGATCACCGCAGTAATGGCCGTCCACATGCTCTGCTTGCTGTCCAGCACCTTGAGCGGATTAGGAAAGAATCCACCCCAGCTTTTTACGTCGGGCGACAGGGAAAACGTGCGCACTTGCTGGCGTCGCATGGTGTCCCGTTCGGCGGGCGCGAGCAGCGAGAACAGCGCGGCGATCAACGGGCCAATCGCGATGCCCAGAAAGTAACTGACACTGAGCTTGACGCCGAACTGCGCGGTCATGGTTTGCAGGCCAACAATGATCATGACGAACGGGATCAGCGTCAGCACGGCCGCCAGACGGCCTTTGGAGAACCACGCGATCGCCACCGCCGCAAGCAGGAACACCCAAGGCGCAGCCTGCTTGATCATGTCACCGAACGGCGCGAGCATCAGCGCGAACAATACGGCCATTGGCACCGCGATCAACGCGGCAATGACCGCCCCGGAAATCATCTTGCGCAGGGCAATGTGGGGCACGCCCAGATTGCGCAGAAAGTTGGCCTCGCGCATCAGTGGCGTCGCCATGGTGTCGCCAGGAATACCCAGTAGCGCCGTCGGTACGGCGTGGGTCATATGTTTGGCGACGGCGCCGGCCAGAAAGAATGTCAGCACGCCGGGGGCAGGCACGCCCAGCAGGACGACCAGCAAGGTCAAGGGGGCGAGGGTAGTGGTTTCATCGCTCCCTGAGATCAGCCCGATCCCGGCAAAAATCACCGCCCCCAGGATCCCCATGCCCAGTGCCATCAGGACCTGATCCATCAGTGGAACGATCATGATTGACCTCCATTGCCACTGACTGCGCGACTGACTGCACCGACGCCAACAGTGGGTGTTGCAGCCGGGCTCTTCTCGGGAGCGACAAGGCTTTTCTCGTAATCGGCGAACAGCTCATAAAGGTCCATTTCCCGCAGTTCCGCGATCGTGGCCGGCGGCAGATCAGCCAGACTGCCCAGTGGGCCGTACTCGTTCTGCAACTCAATCAGGATTTTTGCGCGCCAGGCCGGATCAGCCAGATGTTCGATGACATTGCGCTTGGGTTTGAAAAGCAGCGCACTGATGGCGCCACCTGCCAGACAGCCGACAATACCTACCAGCATCGCGTAGGCGCGGGCCATCTGCACGGAATCCACCCAGCCGACAAACAAGTGCTGGGCGATAAAAAAAGCGCCGAGGCTGACGGCTGCACCGATGCCTATGGAGTAGAGCAGGTGGCGACCATCAACCGTGTCGCCCCATACTTCGAACAGTTCGGGTTTCATAAGGATTCTCCCACCTCCCCTGAGGGGTTTTATTGTTATGAACGTGAAGAGATGTGGTTGAGTTCGTGACTACGAGCCCGACTCCTGCGCGCGTTTTTGCTCAAGCAGTTCAGCGGCTTTGTCCGAGCGCACGTCCCGGGCTTCGACCATCTGCGCGACCAGCCAATTGACCTCATCGCCCCTGGCCCCCGCCGAAAGCGCAATGTTGCGTGCATGCAAAGCCATGTGCCCGCGTTGTATCCCTTCGGTAGACAGTGCCCGCAATGCGCCCAGGTTTTGCGCGAGGCCGACCGCTACCGCTATCTCGGCAAGTTCCTGGGCGCTCTTCACTCTCAGGATGCGTAACGACAGTTGCGCCAGCGGATGAGTCTTGGTCGCGCCGCCGACCAGGCCGACGGGCATGGGCATTTCCAGCGTTCCCACCAGATGGCCCTTGCAATCTTTTTCCCAGGTCGTCAGTGAACCGTAATGCCCGTTGCGACAGGCATAGGCGTGTGCCCCGGCTTCCACCGCGCGCCAGTCGTTGCCGGTGGCGACGATCAAAGGATCGATACCGTTCATGATGCCCTTGTTGTGAGTGGCTGCACGATAGGGATCCACGACCGCAAAGTTGTAAGCATCGAGGATGCCTTCAATGACGTCCTCGCCCTTGTAGGCCTTGGTGGTGAGATGTTCAGGTGCAATGCGGATCTGGGCCCGGGCAAGCCGCAGGTCGGCGAGGTTCGACAGAATGCGCAGCCGTACCTTGCCGCCGGTAATCTGCTCCATCAGCGGGGCCACCGCTTCAGCCATCGTGTTCACGGTATTGGCTCCCATCGCATCGCGTACATCCACGATAAGGTGGGCGACCAGCATGGGGCCGCGAGGGCTCTGGGCGAAGGTATGCACTTCGATGTCGCGGCAACCTCCACCTAGCTGGCTCAGCAGTTGATCCTTGCGGTTGGCCAGTTCGATGATTTCGTCCTTGCGGCGCAACAGACTCAAACGGGCATTGAAGGGATCGTCGATTTCCACGATCTGCACTTGCGCGCGCATCAGCGGCAGCGAGCTGGAGGTCTGAAAACCACCGGCTTCGCGCGCCAGTTTGGCCATGAACGAGGCGGCGGCGACCACCGAAGGCTCCTCGACGACCAACGGCACGATGACGTCGCGTCCATTGATCTGGAAGTTGCTCGCCACAGCGTAGGGCAACTCAAATTTTCCGATGACGTTCTCAATCATGCCGTCGGCTATTTCCAGGGGCAGGGCGCCTGCGTCGCGGAGCAGGGCAACGTCATCTTCTGCAAGCTCAAGCACTTGTTGCAAGTGGCTCAGGCGTTCGGCGGGCGACAGGCTGCGGAACATCGGGAGGCGGGAGTCGATACTCATGGTAGCAATCCAGTTGCAGTTATTGTTTTCGAATGCCTGCCACCCTATGCGTATGTGTCCTGGCAAAAAAGGTACAGTTTGGACAGACAGTACCTAAGCTGTACCCTCTGCGAATAATTCATCCAGGACTTCGTACAATGGCGCGACTGACGCTTGCCCAAGAGCTGACGGCCTCCTTGGTGACGCAGATCGGCAACGGTACCTACCGAGTGGGCGACCGTTTGCCGTCCCTGCGCGAGTGCATGCGCTTGTTTGGTCATTCGAAAAACACAGTGATCAACGCTTATGAATCGCTGGCCTCCCAAGGACTGGTGGAGGCGCGTCACGGGCAGGGTTTCTTCGTGACACGAGGCGCCCCGAGCAGCAGCGAACCGGAAGAGCCACTGCCCTTTACCCGGGCGATGGACACCATCTGGCTCATGCGCCAGCAATTTGTCCGTGAGCCGGGTCACTCGCCGCTTGGGGAAGGTTTTCCGCCCGTAGAGTGGCTGATGGATCTGCGATTGGACAAGTTCACCCGTCAGATCATGCGCATGGGGGTGACCACGCTTTTTCGCTACGGCAACCGGCTGGGCAATGCTGCACTTCGTCAACACCTGGTGCAAAAACTGGCGAGTTATTCGATCACCGCCAGTGCTCGGCAAATCGTCACGACCCATGGGGCCAATCACGCACTGGACCTGATCATCCGCCGCTTCATTGCCCCCGCAGATTACGTTTTCGTCGAAGACCCGGGTTATTACCCGCTGTTTGGCAAGTTGCAACTGCAAGGGGCGCGAATGTTATCCGTACCCCGATTGCCGGACGGGCCGGACCTGCAAGTGCTGGAGCAGCATCTTCTGTTGCACAAGCCGAAATTGTTCTTCCTCCAGTCGGTTGGGCACAATCCGACGGGCTCCGATATTTCCCCCGGCAAGGCTCATCGACTGGTGCAGTTGGCCCATGAGCACAACTTCATTCTGGTGGACGACGACGCTTTGGCAGATTTCAAACCCGCGTCGGCCATCAAGGTGTCTGCGCTGGATCAGTTGAGCCGATCACTGTACGTGGGCAGTTTTTCCAAATCGGTTTCTGCGGCATTGAGGGTGGGGTTTATCGCCGGGAGCAAGGACGTCATCGATGAACTGGGTGATCTGAAAATGCTCCTGCATACCAGCACCTCGGAGCTGTGTGAGCGAACCATCGATGTCATCCTGACCGAGGGGCATTTTCTGCGACATCAGATCCGCCTCCAGGAGCGACTCAAGAGTGCCACTGCGGCAGGTTTGCAGATGCTCGATGAAATAGGCGCCGAGGTGTTCTTTCGGCCAGAGCAGAGTCTGTATTTGTGGGCCAGGTTCGCCCACATTGACGACGCCAGGGAGCTGACCCGGCAACTACTGCCGAAAGGATTCATGATTGCTCCCGGCCATATTTTTTCACCGGAGCAGTCGCGTATAAATCCCTGGACCAGATTGAATGTCGCCTACCTGAATGACCCGTTGCTTAAAGCCGAGTTGAGTGGCTGAGGGCTCACCACTCATGCTGCTAAGGCTGGGTTTGCGTTCCGGTCGAGACCACGCTTTCGTGCCGATTCACACCGCGCGCCTCAACAGGCACCCATAGGCGTTCACTGCGACATTTGAATTTCACGCCTTTGCGCGGCGCCATCGTCCTGGCTGAGTCCATGCACACAGCCCTGGACGCGTAAGTCGGCCCCGGCTTTCGCTCTTCTACACAACCTTCCACGCCGCTGCAGATAGCCATAACCACAAAATAAACAGTCATCATCCTGAATGCTCCTATAGAGCGATGCGATTAATACATCTGCGTCAGGCCTGAAAATGCTGGCTGTGACAGACGGATGATGAGCCTGCATTCAAATCCCCAGCAATGGCTTGCACGGGCCAATCGTCGGAAAAATGTCGTTAGTTCAGGTTTATTCAGATTTGGATTTTTCGACGCCAATTCGTTGGCGTTTTTTGCCGCTTCAGTGGGTATTCCCTATGGGAAAAGCTGCGTGGCAAAGGAGCGTGAGCGGGAGAGCGGCTCACTCGAAAAGATTGTAATGGGAGCAGTCCGCGTTTAAGGTTCGCGCGTGATTTTTGCGCGGTTACGCGCTCCAAGGCGAATACAAGACGGGACCGTGGGCAACGGTATTGAACAGGAGCAGCCGTTGAACGAACAGACATTGTCCCAGCGCCTGGAGCGTGTGGCCGCGCATGTACCCGCAGGTGCGCGCCTGGCCGATATCGGCTCGGATCACGGCTACCTGCCGGTGGCATTGATGCGCCGTGGTGTGATCGCAGCGGCGGTGGCTGGCGAGGTGGCGTTGACGCCGTTTCGTTCGGCTGAACGCACCGTGCGCGAGAACGGTTTTACCCAGCAAGTCGTCGTGCGTCTGGCTGACGGCCTGGCGGCGATCGAGCCGGAAGATGGGATCACGGCAGTCAGCCTGTGCGGCATGGGCGGCGAGACGATCCGCGACATTCTCGCCGGCGGCAAGGCGCGCCTGAGCGGTAAGGAGCGGCTGATCCTGCAGCCCAACGGCGGCGAGCAGCCACTGCGTCAATGGCTGATGGAAAATGGTTATCGCATCTGCTTCGAAGAAGTGCTGCGGGAAAACCGCTTCTACTACGAAATCATCGTCGCCGAGCGCGCCGGACCGGTGACGTACACCGCGCAGGAGCTGTACTTCGGGCCATTGCAGATGCGCGCCCGCAGCCCGGCGTTCCTGGCCAAGTGGCAGCGCATGCTGCGCCTCAAACAGCGGACCCTGACTCACTTCGCCCGGGCGCGACAAGCCGTGCCCGAGCAGAAGGTGCAGGACATCGCTTTGCAAACCCGCTGGATCACCGAGCTGCTGGCTTGAGTCCGGTACTCGGAAAATAACCAAGCAATCATCCCTCGTCGACCTCGTCACCGCCCCCGGAAAACTTCGATATGAGCGTTAAGCGCTCGCAAGGGCTTGTCCCCGTCATGTGAACCTTCCGCCCATGCAGCGCTCACTTGTTAAGTCGCCGCGTTGAGTGATCGCGCTGTCTCATTGCCGATAAGGAATTCGCATGCACCCAACTTCGCCAACCATCGCCCTGGATTACCCTGTCGAACGTGAGCTGAGTCTGCGAGCGGTCAGTACGGGAATCGTGATCGGTGTCCTGTTGACGCCTTCCAATGTGTACGCCGGTCTCAAGATTGGCTGGTCGTTCAACATGTCGATCATTGCCTTGCTGATCGGCTATGGCATCTGGCAAGGCCTGGCCAAGCGTTCGGCCGCTCAACAGCCCTGGACGCTGCACGAAAGCAACATCAACCAGACCGTGGCCTCGGCCGCAGCGTCAATCATTTCCGGTGGGCTGGTTGCGCCCATCCCGGCCTACACCTTATTGACCGGTCAACAGTTGGACGTCATCCCGATGATCGCTTGGGTGTTCTCGGTGAGCTTCCTGGGGATCTGGATCGCCTGGTACCTGCGACCCTCGCTGCTCAATGACAAAGCACTGAAATTCCCCGAAGGCATGGCGACCCTGGAGACCCTTCTGCACATCTACAACCAAGGCCACGAAGCGGCGAAGCGCTTGAAGGTGCTGCTCAGCGCTGCGCTGCTGTCCGGGCTGGTCAAGTGGGTCGATACCTTCGTCTGGGCTTTTCCGCGCTGGTCGCCGACCCCGCAGTTGGAACGCCTGACGTTTACCGCGGACCCTTCGCTGTTGTTGGTGGGTTTCGGCGGGATCATCGGGATTCGCGTTGGCCTGACCCTGCTGCTTGGCGCCTTGTTGGCGTGGGGTGGATTGGCGCCGTGGCTGCTGGAGCAAGGCTTGGTGCAACTGCCGCCGGACAGCAGTGGCCCGCAGTTCGCGGCGCTGGTGGAGTGGCTGCTGTGGCCGGGCGTGAGTCTGATGGTCTGCTCGACCCTGACCTCTTTGGCGATTCGCTTGTGGACATTGCACAAGTCCACCAAGGCGGGCGGTGGGACGACTTGGGTGGTGCCCAAGACCGGACCTGCCAGCGGTTTCCTGGTGGCGATCGTGTTGGTGGTGAGCCTGCAAGCGCTGTTGTTTGGCATCAACCCCTGGATGGCGTTGTTGACCATTCCCTTGGCCATCTGCCTGGCCGCCGTGGCCGCCCGGGTGGTGGGGGCCACGGGCATTGCGCCCATCGGCGCCATCGGACAATTGTCCCAACTGAGTTTTGGCATCGTCGCCCCGGGGCAGGTACCGATCAATTTGATGAGCGCCAACACCGCGGGCGGTTCGGCTGGGCAATGCACGGACTTGATGAACGACTTCAAGGTGGGCCGGGCGATTGGCGCCACACCGCACAAGCAGTTGATCGCCCAGACCCTGGGGATTTTCGTTGGAAGCATCGTTGGGGTATTGGCCTACCTGGCCCTGATCCCGGACCCACAATCGATGCTGCTCACCCAAGAGTGGCCGGCCCCGGCGGTCGCTACCTGGAAAGCCGTGGCGCAAACCCTGACCCTGGGGCTGGATTCACTGTCAGCGAGCATTCGCTGGGCGGTCATCATCGGTGCCGTGGCCGGCTTGCTGTTGGGGATCCTCGACAGCGTAATGCCGGCACACCGGGCCCGTTACTTGCCAAGCACGGCGGCTTTGGGCCTGGCGTTCGTCTTGCCGGCCTCGGTGTCGCTGATGATGGCCCTCGGCGCGGTACTCACCTGGCTGGTGAGCTGCCGCTGGCCGAGCCTTACAGAACGCTTTGCCATCACCGCGGCGGCGGGGTTGATTGCCGGGGAGAGCATTACCGGGGTGGGGGCGTCGTTGTGGCAGATGGTTGGGAATGGCGGATGATCTCAAACCGGCACGCATGAATGAGCGGGTATTTTCCCGCCTGCAACCGTACTGAGAAGGAGACAACATGATTGCTCGCTGGCGCTGGCTGTTGACGCAGCTGACTAAACAGCTGTGGTTCAAGGCTACGTTGTTTTCGCTGCTGGGCGTGGTCACGGCGTTGCTGGCCATCGCGCTCAAGGAATGGATTCCGTTCTCTTTGTCTGCCCGGATAGGCGCCGATGCCGTCGACAACATCCTTGGCATCATCGCTTCCAGCATGCTCGCGGTGACCACCTTCTCTTTGAGCATCATGGTTGCGGCGTATGGTGCAGCAAGTACGGGCGCCACGCCCCGTGCCACAACGCTGGTGATTGAAGACACCACGACGCAGAACGCACTCGCCACTTTTATCGGCTCTTTCTTGTTCAGTCTGGTCGGCATTATCGCGCTGAGTACCGGCGCTTACGGCGGGCAAGGGCGCGTCTTGCTGTTCGCAGTGACGATCGGCGTGGTGATTCTGATCGTGTACATGCTTTTGCGCTGGATCAATCATCTGTCCAAACTGGGGCGGGTCGGCGAGACGATTGATCGCGTAGAGAAGGCGACTATCGCCGCGATCAACCATCGAGTTCGATGGCCGTTTCTTGGCGGTTGTGCATACCCCGACGGTTGGGTCATGCCGTCGTCTGCGCGGCCGGTCGTCAGCGGCACCACCGGTTATGTCCAGCATATCGATGTAAAAGCACTCAATGAGGTTGCCAGGGGGGGCGAGGCGCAGATATTCCTGGAGATCTTGCCCGGCAGTTTTGTCCACCCGGGCATGCCGCTTGTCCATATCGCGCGAGCCAGCGAGGAAGGACTCGACGGGGACGACCCGCTCGTCAGTAAAGTTCTCGCCTGCCTGAGCATCGGCGTTCGACGAACCTTTGAACATGATCCGCGTTTCGGGCTGTCAGTGCTTTCGGAGATCGCCTCACGGGCTTTATCAAGTGCGGTCAACGACTCCGGAACGGCCATTGACGTGCTGGGCCGTGGTGTTCGCAGCCTGGCCTGCTGGGGCACGTTTGAGCTTCATGAAGCGGTAACGCAACCGGAATGTGACCGTGTGTTCCTGCATGGCCTGAACGTTGACGACCTGTTTGATGATTTTTTTGGTCCCATTGCCAGAGATGGCGCCGGCATTGTCGAAGTGGATATTCGGATGATGAAGGCGCTGATTGCTCTCAGCCAGATCAATCCTGGATTGTTCAGCGCAGCCGCGACCAGGCAGGCTGATCGCTTGCTCGCGCGAGCCGATGCCGCGTTGGTGCTCGATGAAGAGAAGCAGCGGCTCAGAGCGCTTGCCGCAAGGCTTGTTTGCGCAACGGCTTAGTTTTTTTGTCGGTGCCAGGCGCAGCGCTTTGTGAACGCAACGTTAGCCGCACTTGAAATGTACCCAATGGACCCCTCTGCCCAATGCTAGACATTATTGCGATATTCCTCTGTATCACAGCAGTACTCGCTTACCTCAATCGGCGCTACGTAGGGCTACCCCCGGCCATTGGCGTGATGGGTATTGCCTTGGGCTTATCGTTATTGAACATGGCCTCCGATGCGCTGGGCTTTCACTCCCTGCACACGCTTGAGCAATCACTGGTGGAGTCCATCGATTTCTCCGAGTTGCTGATGGAGGGCATGCTGTCATTGCTGCTGTTCGCGGGGGCCCTGCATGTCGACTTGTCGCAACTGCGCGCCTATCGATGGCAGGTGGCGTCCCTGGCTGTGGTTGGCACGACTGTATCGACGCTGTTCATCGGGTTCGGGCTATGGTGGCTGCTGTCTTTTACCGACCTGGAGTTGCCGCTTGCCTACTGCCTGGTGTTCGGTGCGCTGATTTCACCCACCGATCCGATTGCGGTCATGGGCATTCTGAAATCCGCCGGTGCTCCAAGTAGCGTGGAATTGGTGATTTCCGGAGAGTCGCTGTTCAACGATGGGGTCAGCGTTGTGCTGTTCTCACTGATTCTGGCGATGATCGCCAGTGGCGACGCGCCCTCCGTTACCGGCGTTTCGCGGCTCTTGCTGGAGGAGGCGGGCGGCGGTGCGCTTTTGGGCGCGGTTGTTGGGTACGTCACGTTCCGCATGCTCAAGAGTATCGACAGCTATCAGGAGGAGGTGCTCATCACCCTGGCCGCTGTGCTCGGCGGATATGCCCTGGCCACTCATTTGCACGTGTCCGGCCCGTTGGCGATGGTGGTGATGGGGTTGATCGTCGGTAACCATGGACGCTCTTATGCCATGTCTGAGCAGACCGAGAAAAACCTCGACATGTTCTGGGAGTTGATTGACGAAATACTCAACGCGGTCCTGTTTGTACTGATCGGTCTGGAAGTGATTCTGATCCACTTCACCAGTCCGCTCATTGTCACGGGCTTGATGGTGATCGTGCTGACCTTGTTCTCCCGTCTGTTGACGGTAGGCGTACCGATAGCGGTCCTGGGGCAGCGTTTCCGGTTACCTGAAGGCTCCTGGAGCGTGCTGACGTGGGGTGGGCTGCGCGGCGGGATATCGGTGGCCCTGGCGTTGTCGTTGCCACCGGGGGATGCTCGCGATGTCGTGGTGGGCATGACCTACCTGGTCGTGGTGTTTTCGATTCTGATCCAGGGTATGACCATCGGTAAGCTGGTCAAGCGCGTGATCCCTTGCTCGGGTGGATAGCTACATGCAAGTCGTGGACGTGACTCCTTGACTTGCATGATCTGCGTCGCTGCTGCGTTGAGTGTTTCTAGGGCTGCGACGTGGTCACAAGCTCGGCGCTCACGGTTGAGCGCCGATCAATGCGTGCCACGACATAGGCACACACTCCAAGTACCGCAGGGCATAGAGCCAGTACTGCGAAGCTCTTCACCACGGGCATGCCGCTGTTGAGCACATAGGCCCCGAGTAACGGCCCGCATACAGAACCGATCTTACCCATTGACGCTGCCCATCCGGCGCCGTTGCCGCGAATGGCACTGGGGTAGAAAACCCCGGCGATGCTGGTGATGCCGTAGTGGCTGCCTTTGACGAAAATAGCGCCCATCAGGCTCAGTGCAATAAAGGCGTCTCCTTGCAGTTCGCCAATGCCCAGGACCAGCAGAAAAGGTAACGACAGCAGGGGATAGATCATCACGGCGTAGGCCCCCCGGGTGTCGACCACTCGCATCAATACGAGCCCGGCCATGGCGCCGCTGAACGAGGCGAAGGAGCTCACCCATGACGCGGTCGCCCGGTCGAAGCCGGCGTACTGGTACACCAGCGGGCTCCATGACGCGAGAAAATACATGGCCATGGAGCTTGCTCCAAAGCCAATCCAGATCATGGGAGTGATCCATTTCAGTTTGCCGATGAACAACTGTCCGACACGGAATGGTCGGTGACCGATGTCGATTTCATCGGCAAGAAAATAGCGGTCCCCGGCGCGAAGATCGATGTCCGGATCCAGGCGCCTGAGGATCCGCGCCACGGTTTCGGGTCGTCTTTGCTTGCTCACCAGAAATCGCACCGATTCTGGCAGGGTGAAGAACAACAGCACACTGGAAAGCAACGTTGCAATGCCGCCCAGCGCAAACACACTGGCCCAGCCGTAGTGTGGAGCCATCCACACGGTCAGGGGGCCGGCAACCGCGCCACCCAGGCTGAAGCCAACCATGATGATTGTGATCACGGTTGCACGGTAGCGCTTGGGCACAAACTCGATATTCAGAGCCCAGCAGAGTGGCAACATGGCGCCCAAGGCAAAGCCATTGAGAAAGCGCAAGATCAGCAGCGAGGCGTAGCTATCGGCTAGGGTGAACAGCAAAGTCATCAGGCCAAAGGCGCTGGTGGACAGGATGATGGTCGGGCGACGGCCGATCCGGTCACCCAGATAACCGAAAAAGAATCCACCCAACATCATGCCGAACAAACCTATGGAAAAGATGTTGCCCAGTTGCAACTTATCCAGGCCAATGTCCTCGGCCATGTAGGCGGCGGTATGGGAGAGCATCAGCAAGTCAAAGCCGTCGAGGAAGGTGATCAGCACCGACACACAGATGATCAGATAGTTGAAACTCGACAGTTTGCGCCCCTCAATCAAGGCGGCGACGTCAATTGCGCGTGACGGGATCATGATTGCTCTCCACACAGTAAGACCCAAGTGAGCGTGTTCCGGCTTGCCGTGTTCACCACAATTTCCAGGTGTAACCGACGATCAGGCGATTTTCATCGAGCTGCTGGGTCAGACCATCCCCAGAGCGGTACGTGACGTTGCGCCAGCGCAGGTTCAGGCCCTTCAGGGCACCGCTCTGGAAGACGTAGGTCAGGTCGGTATCACGTTCCCACTCAGTGCCGTCGTTGACCGTACTGGTGCGGATATCGCTGCCTTTCACATATCGGGTCATGAACGTCAGGCCTGGCATGCCGAGGGCGGCGAAGTCATATTCGTAACGCAGTTGCCAGGATTTTTCGTTGGCTTTGGTGAAGGAGTTGTAGGTGACGAGGTTCGCCACATACGGAGTACCGGTGTCGATCACGGGGAACACACTGTCTCCGGATAGGTGCTGGAACGCGGCGGCGAATCGCTGGGCCCCGACGGTCAAAGTGAACATGCCATTGAAGTTGCGGTTATCGATCTTCCCGGCTTTTGCCGCGCCTGTGTCGCTACTGTCGACGTAGCGCAAATCGGAGCGCAGGCTCATGCCTTCCCCCAGTGGCAGGACGTGAATCACTCCGGAAAAGTGCTGGCGGTAGATGTCCTGCAGCTCACCCTGGTGGTAGCGCAGGGTCAGGTTCTTGCCCAGCGTATAGTCTCCGCCGAGCAGGTCCAGATGATCGCTGCTCTGGCCGGCATAGCTGATGTCGTCATTACTGGAGGAGTCGCGACCGTTAGCCTCTGTCAATCTCGCTGCGGTGACGGTCAGGTTCTCGACTTCGTTCGACGTCAGGTAGGCACCGGTGAAGGTCGAGGGCAATAGTCGGGTGTCGCTGTAATACGCCAGCGGGTGAATCGGCATCAGGGTTCCTACCTTGAGCCGGGTCTGGGACAGACGCATTTTGGCGGTCAGCCCCAGTTCGCTGTACTCGTCGACAGGCTGGTTGCTGTCGGGCCCGTAGGGCAACAGTGCGGTGCCCCGTCGACCTCGGCCCGAGTCGAGCTTGATCCCCAGTTCACCCAAGGCGTCGAGACCAAATCCAACGGTACCTTCGGTGTAGCCAGACTGAAGTTCGGCGAAGAAACCTTGGGTCCATTCTTCGGCCTTGGCCTGGGGGGCGCCACTCTGGCGAAAGTCGCGATTGAGGTAAAAATTGCGCGTGGTCAACGTCGCGCTGCTGTCCTTGAGAAAGTCTGCCTGGGCGTAGCTGCCGTGGCAGAAGAGGGCAAATGCGGTGAAGATGGCTAGATTCCTGTTCATTTTTTTATTGCTCTCAGGAGAGGGAAGACGATTATTCAGGGCGAGTTTTGCCTGACCGCGTCGGTGACGACGCGGCGCAGCAGGCGTGGCTCAAGGTGTTGTGAATCAGAGGCAGGCGGTCACGTCTGTGACGGGGCGGGCAATGGATCCACCGCAAGGTCGTGGCGGGTCAGGTGACCGATCGCGAATGCACAGGCGGCCAGCATTGCCGGACATATGGCCAGGACCAGGAAGCTCTTGACCACTGGCATTCCGCTGTTCAGTACATAAGCGCCCAGCAATGGGCCGAGGATCGAGCCGATCTTGGCGATCGAGGTGGCCCAGCCCGCGCCATTGGCGCGGATAGCGCTGGGGTAGAAGACCCCGGCGATACTGAGGATTCCATAGTGGGAGCCTTTGACGAACACGGCCCCGACCAGGCTCAGCATCAGGAACGCGGTGCCCTGCATGCCGGTGATGCCCAATACCAGCAGGAAAGGCAATGCCAGCAGCGGATAGATCATCACCATGTAAGGGCCGCGGGTATCGACGAAACGCATCATCGCCAAGCCCGCCATTGCGCCGCTGAACGAGGCGATCGAACTGACCCACGAAGCTGTCGCGCGGTCAAAGCCTGCGTACTGATAGACCAGTGGACTCCACGAGGCGAGAAAGTACATGGCCATGGAACTGGCGGAGTAGCCCAGCCAGATCATCGGGGTAACCCATTTCAGGCGGCCGATAAACAGCTGGCTGACCCGAAATTCCTTGCGGCCCAGATCCGGCTCGTCCAGTAGGACGAAGCGGTCGCCAGGTCGCACATCCAGGCTCGAATCCATACGCTTGAGCGTTGCCGTGATTTTTTCCGGGCCTTTGCGTTTGCTGGCCAGAAACCGCACCGATTCGGGCAGGGTGAAAAACAGGAGCACGCTGGCGGCCAGGGTCAGTACACCGCCGAACACGAACACGCCCTGCCAACCGATATGCGGCGCCAGCCAGACGGTGATCGGGCCGGCCATCGCGCTGCCCAGGCTGAATCCGACCATGATGATGGTCACCACCGTCGAGCGATAACGCTTGGGTACGAACTCAATGTTCAAGGCCCAGCACAACGGCAGCATGGCACCTAGGGCGAAGCCGTTGAGAAAGCGCAGGACCATCAGCGATTCATAGCTGTTGGCCAAGGCAAACAGCAAGGTCAACACGCCAAATGAGCAGGTGGAAAGAAGAATGGTGGGACGCCGCCCGATTCGGTCACCCAGGTAGCCGAAGAAGAATCCACCGAGCATCATTCCCAGCAGGCCGATGGAGAAAATCTCACCCAGCTGGATCTTGTCCAGACCGACCTCATCGGCAATGTAGGAGGCCGTGTGCGACAGCACCAGCAAATCGAAACCATCGAGGAAGGTGATCAGAACCGAGACCAGAATCACCACGTAGTTGAAGCGTGAAAGTTTGCGACCTTCTATAAGCGCCGCTACGTCCAGGGTGCGGGACTGTGACATGTGCGTTCTCCACTGCATTTTTTATTTTTGTTGGAGTGGCGCCCCCCCTATGGATGGTGGGCGCGTCGAACTGCTTTAAGCACTATTCCAGATTGAACGCCAGCCGCTCGCGCAATGCCGGGGCAGGTATATCACTCAACCTGCCATCGGGGCCCGCGAGGTCCAGCGCGTGGGCCGCAGCGGCCCCCATTGCGATACAGGGGCCCATCACCCGGACACTCGACAGCGCGGCCGCATCGGCGTCGATGCAGCGACCGGCCACGACCAGGTTATCGCTGCCTTGGGCAAGCATGCTGCGCAACGGCACACTGTGAACGTGATCGTCACCAAAGGGCTCCCACTGGTAACCGCTGGTATTGCCGTGCAATTCCACCGGCCAGGAGGTGCGAGCTACCGCATCCGGGAATATCGTCGCCGCCCGCACTTCGTCAGTCGTCAGATGGTGATGTCCGACGATCCAGCGAGTCTGGCGAATACCTGGCAGCGCGTACGCCCGTACCTTGGCCTTGCTGTAGGCCTCGGGGTATTCCGACTTGAGGAAGTTGATCACCTGGTCCACCTGCTGGCGTCCGGCGATCGCGACATGGGAAGCGGCCACCGGATCCAGAGGCGTTTCGATGTGAGTCATGTTGAAGGCTGCGGTGCCACGGCCGGGGAACTGAAAGAACAGTCCGTCGTCGCGTTCGATACCGTAGCTTTTGGCTTTTTGTTTGACCCGTTCGGTGAACTGCGCGCGGGTGGGCAAGTACGCTTCATTGATATGCTCAAGGACGAACATCTGGGTGCCATAGATGGGGGTGTCCGGCTCGCGACAGGCAAGTCCGGCATTCCAGACTAACGCCGCGTCTCCGCTGGCGTCGATAAAGCCGTTGGCTGCGACACGCACATCGCCGTAGCGAGTGGCCAGTTCCACTTCGCGGATCCGCGGACCTTCGCGCACGACATCGCGTAACACCGCACCGAGCACCACGGTGATCCCGGCGTCGAGCACTTTCTGGCCAATCCATCGACCCAAGGCAACTTCGTCGTAGTAAACAACAGTCGTCAGGGGGCCAATGGCCTGGTGCAAGTCCCCCGAGGCGCCCAGGTCACGCAGGATATCGTCGGCGATTCCGTGGGTCAGCAACCGGCGGTTCGGACCATTGGAGAACAGTCCGCAGAAGGTCCCGATAATTGAGCCGACCGCCTGGCCGCCGAGCATCGGCAGGGCATCGAACAGCACTACGCGTTTGCCGAGCGCAGCGGCCTCCAGAGCGGCGGAAATACCGGAAATACCCGCGCCGGCAATGCATACGTCGGCCTGCAAGCGTTGAGCGGTGGGGGCGCTGGTACGGCGTACCGTGCGAATGACATGAGCCATAAAACTACCTTTGAGATGTAAAAAGGGCAGCCGATCCCGAGCCCGATGACCAAGGGTCACGGGGCGGTTGTTGCGGCTGGCAGATTCCGGTTACGACAGGTCTCGCGTTCGCTCCGACCCGGTCGGGTGTTGCGATACGAACTGGTCGGTTTGCAGCTGACGCGGAGTCACTTCAACGGTCCCGGCGTCGGCGTCGACGCGAACCCAATCCCCGGTTTGAATCCGGCTCAACGGGTCTTCGGTGAAGTCGGTCATGGCGGGCGCATGGACGACTACGGCGCCAAGGCCCATTTTTGCGGTCATTTCGTTGAACAACATGGCGCCAGGGGCTACGCCGGCGAGACGGGCGATATGGAACTGCGAAGACCAGCCGGACGAGCCTTTGGCGCCGGGAAACACCAGCACTTTGCCGGCGAAACTGATGCCCTTGAGTTCGTGACGGGTCTCGATGACGGTGCCGCTGCGCGGGTCGATACCGCCCCAGCCGGAGATGCGGTCCCGGGTCACCAGGGCCTCGCCTTCGAAACAGCCGCCGACGACCTTGCGGCCTTTGAGGGTGAAGGTTGTGCTCATCTCAATACTCCTTTCCAACGGCCCTCGATGGCGGCCTGGACGCAATCGGCGGTGCTACCGAACCACGCCTGGATACCCATGATCGCCGGCAGGTAGTGCGCCTGTTTGGCCGAATCGACTGCCGCCACCCGCGTGCCCGTGGGAAGTACCTTGCCAATGGCTGAGCAGGTATCGGTCATCAGATGCCCTCCGGCCTGTTCGATGATGCGGGTGTAGCCGGCGACGTCGGCCAGTTGCTTGATCGACGCCGCCGTAAATATCCAGAGCTCGGTATTCGGACTCAGGCGTTGGCCTTCCAGCAATTGGCAGACCTCCCAGATCTGTTCGAGGCTGTAGTGCGGGCAACCGAGCATCACGAAGTCAATCTCGTCATCGCGAGCGGTGATATTGACTTGCTCGTAGGCCCAGCGCCGTTCGGCCTCGCCGAAGCGTATTGCGGCCAGGGGAGGGGACGCGCCAAACGCCTGCTCGCTGGTTTGGGCTTCAGGCGTCACCCCAACCAGGTGATACATCTCCACCCCACCGCTGGAAGCCGCCGCCGCCCCGAAGTGCTTGAGGCGAGCCAGGTTGGGTTGGTGACTCACGCCTTGGATGACCGGGATGCGGTCCTGCACCTGCTCGCCGACCCAGTAGCCGAGCAATCCCCAGTCAGCCGTGGTACTCACGTCTATGTCCAGCTGGATCAGGTGGGTACCGCGACGGTTTTCCTCGATGTGCAGGCCCCAATAGGGGATCTTGCCGGTCAGCATCGCCGCGCCCGTGCTTTCCCGGCCTTCGGCATTGGTGCGGGCACCGAGTACCGAGTTGATATAGATCACCGCAGAGGATTCCATCCATGCGCAGTGTTCGCCTTTTACCGGCACGTTGCCGACTTGATAGGGCGTACAGGTATTCAGGGGTTGTACCCCCAGACCGCTGCTGTAAGCCTGACCTGTTTCATAGATGCGGACCACGTCAGGCGAGATGCCTTGGCGTACAGCATGCCGGGGGTCGATGCCTTGCTGCAGGTGGCTGCTCGGGACCTTGACCCGAGGAATCTTGACCAACTCGGCGCTGTCGAGGTTGAACTCGCTGAACACCGCATCCATGCCGCCATTTTGGTCTGCGTACTGACGCAGAAAGGGCGTGGTGGCTCCGATGGTACCGGCGACATTGCGCGTATCCACCAGACATTGCGCATCCAGGGCTTCGCCATAGCGCACCAGCAATTCCATGGCTTTTTGCACCGCCGGACCTTGATCGCCAGCGAGCATGGCTTTTTCGTCGTCGCGCAACTTCATTGCGGTTGCTCCCCGGGATGGGTGATATCCAGTGGCTTTATCAACACCGCACCGTGTTCCATGGAGGACACATTGTGGCGGTATATATCCAGCCAGCCACCACCGAACTGGGGGGCCGCAGGTATCCAGCGGGCGCGTCGGGCTTGCATTTGTGTTTCGCTGATATTGGCGTCAAGGGTGTTGAGATCCAGGTCGATGTCGATGATGTCCCCGTCTTCCACCAGTGCGAGGGGGCCACCGACGGCTGCCTCAGGAGCCACCTCCGCCACGACCAGGCCTTTGCACACCAGCCCCGAGAGGTGACCGTCGGTCAGCATTGCCACGTGATCACCCAGCCCGGCCCCGTCAATGGCGAACACTACCTTCGAGGCGCCACCGCCCATGGCGGGCCCGCCCTGTACACCTGCGCCCCGCATGACCACGACATGGCCGGGCTGAATGCGTCCATCCTGCAACGCTTGGATGGCATCGGCGGAGCGCTCGAAGCAGATCGCGGGGCCCTTGAACTGGCGTGGTTTGCGCGGGTCGATGCCGTATTTGACGATGCCGGCCTGCGGGGCAATGTTGCCGCGCAGCATCACGATGGCCGGTTGCGTGGCAAAGGGAGCGTGCAACGGGCGGATCACCTCGTCGTCACTGACGGTCACCCCCTGCAGGTTTTGCGTCAGGGTTTTGCCGGTGACGGTCAGCACGTCACCGTGCAACAAAGGTTCAAGGCGCTTGAGCAGCCCGCGACCACCCCCCGCTGCTTCCATTTGCTCAATGCTGTGTTCGCCCACTGGTCGTACGCCGACCAGCACCGGTATCTTTTTTCCCAGTTCCCTGAAGAGTTGGTACACGTCCACGTCAATGCCACCTTCAGCCGCCACCGCCTGCATATGTTTGATGGTGTTGACCGAGCCTCCCGCGGCGAGAATTGTCGCAACGGCGTTGGCAAAGGCAGCAGGCGTCAGGATGTCGCGTGGTTTGAGATCTTCCTCGATCATTTCCACAATGCGCTTGCCTGCCTGGTGAACGAAATCGAACATCTGCGGGCTATTTGCTGCAATAGGGGAACTGCCGGGCAAGGCCATGCCCAAGGCTTCACATACCAGATGCATGGAGTTGGCGGTGCCCATGCCCGAACAGACCCCAGGACCTCTGATGGCGTTGCGTGCCATGCCGGCCAGTTCCTCGACTGGCAGTTTGCCGGTGACCACGTGCATGGAGCTGATGAATACATCTTCGATATCGACGTGCTGGCCATTGTATTCGCCGCTTGGCTGATATCCGCACACTACGATCAGCGTCGGAATGTTCAACCGGGCTGCGGCCATCAACTGACCGGGTACTGTTTTGTCGCAAGAGGCCAGGCAGATCATGCCGTCGAGCTGAGCGCCTTCGACCGCGACTTCGATGTCATTGGTGATGAGGTCTCGGGCGGCGAGCATATAGGCGCCTCCCGCACCGGCACCGGTGATGAAGTCACTGGGCGCGGCCGTACGAATTTCGAAGGGCAGCGCACCGGCATCGCGTATCGATTGCTTGAGGCTGGCAGCGATACCATCCAGATGACTGAAGCAAATCGCCAGGTTCGAGGACGAGTTCACGATGGCGATTTTCGGTTTTTCCAGCTCGCTCTCCTCAATGCCCAAGGCGCGCCACTGGGCGGCGCGCACAGCCCACAAGTAGGATCCGTAGGGGAAATTACTGCGTAGCTTCTTGGGCATGATTCGCTCCGTTGTTTTTATTAGATGTCGATTCGGTTAATTACCTTAACGATCTTGTACCGAGTCTAGGCTTCGACCTAGAATCCGAAAACCTTATTTTACTTATAGATAAAATCCAAAATATGGATATCAAGGACGTCGATCTCAACCTGCTGAAAGTCTTCGATGCGCTGCGCAAAAAGCAAAGCGTGACCCTGGCCGGTGATCTCATGGGGCTTAGCCAGCCAGCCATGAGCTTCGCGTTGGCCAAGTTGCGCACGCTGTTCGATGACCCATTGTTCATTCGCACTTCACGTGGCATGCAACCTACGGCCAGGGCCCTGCAGATCGCTGAGCCGGTGCAACGGATTCTGGAGATGGTCAGCAGCGAGGTGTTGCCATCCACCGGTTTCGTTGCCGAACACTCCGAGCGACAACTGGTGCTGTGCATGTCGGATATCGGCGAAATGGTGTTCCTGCCCAGGTTGATGCGAATGCTCGACAGTAAGGCGCCCCAGTTAAGAATCCGTACCCTGGCGTTGTCCTCGGAGCAGTTGGAGGAGGGGCTGGATGCCGGCGAGGTGGACGCGGCAATCGGCTATTTTCCGCGCTTGCTCAATACCTCGATCCGGCATCGCGCGTTGTATCGCCATTCGTTTGTCTGCATCGTTCGTCGTGATCATCCCACCATCGGTGACAGCATGAGCGCCGAGCAATACCAGAGCGCAATGCATGTCGCGGTCCAGCCTGACGGGCGTGGAATGAGTGGACTGGATCGTGAGCTGGCGAGCCACGGCATCACCCGTCGAGTGCGTTTCAGCCTGCCACGGTTTATGGGCGTGCCATTTCTGGTGGCCGAGTCCGACATGATCGCCACTGTACCCTTGGCAGTCGGACGCAGGTTTGCCGACATCACCGATGTGCGCCTGGTGCCGCTGCCTTGGGATATTTGCGGATACGACATTCACCTTTACTGGCATACGCGGTTCCATCATGACCCGGCGAACCGCTGGTTGCGACAATCCTTCATTGAATTGCTCGATGACTTTTCTCCCGCAGACCAGATACAGATTTAATAGGTATCGGAAATAGTTAATTGACATAACTAATATGGCCGGTTAGTTTTTTGCTCACCTTCAAGTGCGCAACAAGAGAGCAGAAGCCATGGAACACAGGGCGTGAGCAGTGCAGGGCAATATTCAGCCTTTGTCGATGTAGCGATTTTCGATGCGGTGCGCACCCCCTGGGTTGATCTTGGTGGCGCCCTGGCCCAGGTTTCGCCTATCGATCTTGGGATCAAGGTTGCTCGTGAGGTGCTGGCCCGGGCCGGCATCGATCCTCTGGCCGTAGACAGCGTGCTGGCCGGCTCCATGGCCCAAGCCAGCTTTGACGCCTATTTGTTGCCGCGGCACATCGGGTTGTACAGCGGCGTGGCGCAAACGGTTCCTGCGCTGGGGGTACAGCGCATCTGCGCCACCGGCTTTGAGCTGCTGCGCCAGTCTGCTGAACAGTTGCGCGATGACGTTCAGTTAGCCTTGTGCGTGGCCGGTGAATCAATGTCACGCAATCCGATCGCCGCCTACACCCACCGGGATGGGTTTCGCCTCGGCGGCGGGGTGCAATTCAAGGATTTTCTCTGGGAAGCCCTGTACGACCCGGCCCCCGGGGTGGATATGATCGCCACCGCCGACAACCTGGCGCGACGCTATGATCTGTGTCGCGAGGCGGTGGACCGTTATGCGTGCGACAGTCATCAGCGAGCCTTGCAGGCCCAACGCGCAGGTGCCTGGTGTGAGGAAGTCGTCCCCATCGATAACCAGGTGTTCGAACTGGAAGGCTATCAGCCAAGGGGCATCAGCCTGCCGCGCGGCACCGGTATCGTCACCCAGGACAGCCATCCACGACCCACTGACTTGTCGGCTCTATCGCGCCTGCGGGCGTTACATGTGGGGGGTGTACAAACCGCCGGTAATAGCTGCGCAGTCGTGGATGGTGCGGCGGCGGCCCTGGTAGGACGAGGCTCGGCCTGCACGCGTGTGCCCTTGGCTCGCTTGCTGGCCAGCGCGGTGGTCGGTGTGGCCCCGGAGTTCATGGGCATCGGCCCGGCACCAGCGATTCGTCTGTTGCTGCAACGCAGCGGATTGAGCCTTGATGACATTGCTCGTTTCGAGATCAACGAAGCCCAGGCGGCCCAGGTACTGGCTGTCGCGCAGGAGTTGGAGCTGGATCATACGAAGCTCAACGTCCAGGGGGGCTCTTTGGCCGTCGGGCATCCACTGGCTGCTACCGGCCTGCGGTTGGTCATGACCCTGGCCAGGCAGTTGCGCCAGCACAATCTGCGCTACGGGATAGCCGCAGCATGTGTGGGCGGTGGCCAGGGCATGGCGCTGTTGATCGAGAATCCGACCTACCACACCTGAGTGTTTGCCCGCCCTGAGTGGCGGGTGGTCTGTTTTATATCCTGACGAGGTGACTTATGTGGAGCTACCAGGCGCCTCTGCGCGATATGCAATTTGTGTTTGAGCACTGGTTGCAGGCGCCCGCCACATGGCGTCGCTGTCAGGCGTTCGATGCGCTTGATCTGCCGCTGGCGATGCAGGTGCTGGAGGAGGCGGGGCGCTTCAGTCAGAACGTGCTGGCCCCGTTGAACAGCAGTGGCGATCGCCAGGGTTGCCGTTGGAGGGCAGGCCATGTCAGTACCCCGGACGGCTTTGCCCGTGCCTATCAGGCCTACGTTGACGGTGGCTGGCCAGCGCTGGCTTGTGGCGAGGCGGTGGGTGGACAGGGGTTGCCGCAATTGCTCGATGCCGCGCTGCAAGAGATGCTCTATGCCAGCAACCATGCCTGGGCCATGTACACCGGCATCGTCTACGGTGCGTACCTGTGCCTCAAGAGCCATGGTGCTCCTTGGCTGCAAGAACGCTATCTGCCCGAGATCGTCAGTGGCCAAACCCTGCCTACCATGTGTTTGACCGAGCCCCAGGCAGGCAGCGATGTCGGTCTGCTGCGCTGTCGCGCCGAGCCTGGCGTAGATGGCAGCTACCGCCTGCATGGTAACAAGCTGTTTATCTCCGGCGGCGAGCACGATCTTACAAAAAATATCTTGCACTTGGTCTTGGCGCGCTTGCCCGATGCGCCGTCGGGCAGTCGCGGCATCTCGCTGTTTCTGGTGCCCAAGCGACTGGACGTTGGCCAGGCCAACGGTGTGCGCTGCGACGGTCTTGAACACAAGATGGGTATCAAGGGAAGTGCCACTTGCTCCCTGGTGTTCGATGGCGCTCAAGGCTGGTTGATCGGTGAAGCCAATCAGGGCCTGGCGGCGATGTTCGTGATGATGAATTCGGCGCGCCTGCATGTCGGCCTGCAAGGCCTGGGGCATGCCGAGGTGGCGTGGCAGAGCGCGAGGAAATATGCCGCCGAGCGCTTGCAGATGCGCGCACCGCTGAGACCCGAAGGGGTGCAAGCGCAGGCTGCCGACCCTATTCACTATCATCCGGCCATGCGCCGGGTGTTGCTGGAGTTGCGCACTGCCAGCGAGGGTATGCGAGCCATTGGCTATTGGGCCGCCCATTTGCTGGATCAGGCCGAACATGCCGTGGATCCACAGACCCGGCAGCATGCCAGTCAACTGGCGCAGCTGTTGACGCCGATCATCAAGGCGTTCTTTACCGAACAGGGTTTCCGCCAAGCCAGCAGCTCCTTGCAAGTGTTCGGCGGTTACGGCTATGTCACCGAGTTCGCCATTGAGCAGACCTTGCGTGACAGCCGCATTGCCATGATCTATGAGGGCAGCAACGAAATTCAGGCCAATGACCTACTGCTGCGCAAGGTGCTGGGAGACCATGGCCAGGCGTTTGGCTTGCTGCTGGCGCAGCTGCGCGAAGAGGCGCGGCTGGGTGGCGACTGGGTTGAGTGCCAGGGGTTCGCCGCGGCCCTGGATAATCTCTGCAACTCGCTGGCGGCTGTGGTCGAGGACGTGGTCGAACGGACACGAGAAGACCGCGAATACCCCTATCGAATCGCAGGGGATTTCCTCCAGTTGTGTGGCGTAACGCTGCTGGCCTTGTCCTGGGCGCGGGCAGCACGGGTCTCCAGGGCATTGCCTGAAACGGATCCGCTACGTGCCGGCAAGTTGCAAAGCGCGGGGTTCTTTTTTGACTACCTGCCGTCCAGGCTGGCACAGCATCTGGCTGCTATCGTGGATGCTCGGGCTGCCTTGGCGTTTATCTGAAGGGCGAGGGCGGGGTGTTCGCACGAGGGCGGGTACTCAAACCCGGATAGGGTCAACCAACCGCTGCGGCCAAGACAACTCAAACAGCAGGCCCGGCTCCGCGCGCTTTGCAGACAACATCCAACCATGGGCCCGGGCAATTTCCTGGCAGATCGTCAGGCCAAGCCCCGCGCCATGATCACGGCGATGTGGCCCACGCCAGAAGCGCGTGAACAGGTGCGGCAATTGCTCGCGATCAACGCCGGGGCCCCAATCGCGCACCCTGAGTGCGCCCGCGCTGACGTGCATCCTGACCTCAGTACCGCGGGGGGCGTGTTGAATGGCATTTTCCAGCAGGTTCTTGAGCAACGTGAAGAGCGCGCTTCGATCGGCCTGCCATTGGCCGCCGTCAGGCGTTTCGTCAACCAGAACAAGACGTATGTCGACGGCCTCGGCCATACGCTGCAGATAGCCGCAGGCTTCCCTGGCGACATCGGCTATTTCCACCGTGGCAAAACTGTAATTCTGAACCTCACTGGCTTCGGTCAGGAGCAGCAGTTGCTGGACTTGCCGTGTCATGTGCGCCACATCATCGAGCAGGGCATTGTGCGCGTGACTGTCTTGCATCAGTTCGATTTGCGCGCGAATCAGCGCCAGCGGTGTTTTCAACTCGTGCGCGGCGGTTGCAAGAAACTCCTGCTGGACACGATAACCTCGCTCCAGGCGCGCAAGCGCCTGGTTGAAGCTGGTGACCAGCGGCTCGACCTCGGACGGCACGGTTTTTACCTGCAACCGCGAGTGCAGGGAGCGAGGGGAGATGGCCGCCGCTGACTCCGACACTTCACGCAAGGGTTTGAGGGTGTAGCCCAACGTGAAATAAGCGCAGGCGCCGAAGACGAACAGCAGCACCAGGCTGAACAGCGCGATCCCGGCCCCCATGAATGGCAAGGCAAATCCCCCATGGAGCAAATCCATTAGCCTTTCGCTGGCGGCAAATTGCAGATACCAGGTCTTGCCTTGGTGCTCGACAGCCGCGGTGGCGGCGTACATGACGATGCCTTCACGTTCGAACTTGAATCTCGGTTGTTGCGATGGAGGATTCGATGCGACTGAAGACCAGAACGTCGCGTCGGTGGAGGTCAGGACCACATTGCCCGTTGAATCCAGCACGCGGTGGCCGATTTCCCGCCCCAGGCTATCGAAGGTCCAGACTCGGTCACCCTCGCTGCTGTCGAAGCCGTTGGGCCGGCCAGTGGCATCGAACTGGAGCTTGCCGGCCAGTTCATGGGTGCGCTCGGCGACGTCGGTGGTCAATAAAATATCGCTCTTTGAGGTGACGAGCGCGAGCACCCCTAATGCAATCAGCAGAATACTCAACCCCACGCCGACCACGTAGGCGAGCAGCACCTTGAAGCTGATGCTATTGCGCCACGTCCTCTTGACGAAGGGCATAACCGAGACCTCTGAGGTTGATGATTCGTTGGCGGGAGCCGATGGTAAGCAGCTTGCGGCGGATCCGGTGAAGGGCCACATCCAGTGCGTTAGGCGTCACGGCTTCGCTCAAGCCCCAGCCTGCCGCTTCTATCGCGGTGCGACGCACGATTTCTCCTGGCTTTCGCAATAGCAACAGCATGATCTGCATTTCCGCCGGCGCGAGAGGAATGCTTTGGCCGGCACAACACATGATGCCGGTATCGGGTTGCAGGCTCAGGTCACCATGACTCGGCGCGAGTGGACGACAGTCCACGGGACGCCTTAGCAACGCCCGCACACGCGCGACCATCTCATCCATGGCGAATGGCTTGGGCAGATAATCATCTGCTCCAGCATCCAGGCCTGCGACACGGTCGTGCAGCGCGTCGCGCGCCGTGAGAACAAGGCAGGGCAAGCCATGCCCGGCGTTGCGCAAGCGCTGCAACAAGACGAGCCCGTCGCCGTCCGGCAAGCCGCGATCAAGAATCAGCGCCTGGTAAGGGACCCGCCCGATAGCCGCCCACGCGCCATCGATGCGGTTGACCACATCGACGGCGATGCCGGCGCTCGCCAGGCCTTTGCACACCAGATGCGCCAATCGCTCGTGGTCTTCGACCAGCAGAATACGACTCATCAGAAGCGGTACAGGTAGCCGAAGAGCACGCTGTTGTCGGTAGAACGGTCTACCAGCGGGCTGTCCTTGATCTCATCGGCGAGGCGGGTGGCCTTGACGTCAAGGAACACGGAATGATGGTCATCGAACATATAGTTTCCACGAACGCCAAGTTCGGTATTGAGGCCGGATTTTCCATCATAGGCCGCTCGATCAATGCGAGCTTCACTTTCGCGAACACCAAAATAATAATCAACGTACTTTTGGTCCTGCCATATCGCCGCCACTCGTGGCGTGAGGGTGAGGTGTTCACCCCATTGCCAGGATCTCTCAAGACCCAGGGTGAAGCGCTGGCCCTTGCTGTTGCCCGATACGTCCGTCAGCCACTGGGCGCTGACATCGGCCAGAGGGTTGCGCCACTGCACCTTGGCGCCGGCCCAGAAGCCACCTTTACGATCACTCATGCCATCCAGGAAGCGGGCATCGTCGTCGTCATAACCACTGAAGTCGTATTCACCGACGATGCTCAGATCCAGTTGCTGGGAGTCGTCGAGAGTGAAACCCGGCAGCTTGATCTCGGCGGTAGGGCCGAATACTCGTACGTAGTCATTTTCAAAGTAGATCAATGGTATGGCCTGAGTTTCACGGTCGACGCCCTTGTACGGCTGCTGGCTGCTGACCGCCCCAATGCCAAGGCCCCAGGATGAAGTCGACTCGGCGTTTGCCGACTCAGCGGCGAGCGCGACCATGGATGAGCACAGACCGAGCACCAAGGCTTGAGTGGTGGCAGTCAACCGGATCGCACTTGAAACGGCAGACAGGGGCGTGCAATGCATGGGGTTCTCCAGATCGATAGGATGAAAGCGACCCTATCGTCGAAAAGTTCTTCTTACTGGACACTTACCATCAACCGACATCGATCCCTTCCTGGTAAGAGTCGCCAAGGATTCCCTATCCGATAGTGGGCACCGGTGCCCTGCAGCCCTTTGAATATGCTTGTCAGTCGATTCTGACAAGAATGTCAGCAAGCGGTCAGTTTGCGGACACCTTGATTGTCTAGACTGGTGGAGGGTAGCTACAGGCTACTTTGCAGGTCGTGTGCAAAAATTACCCAAACCTGGATCCCTGATTGCCCGGTTGTCCCGCTTCCCGAGAGGAGTTACCTGATGCGCTTGCTCATCGTCGAGGACGAAGAAAAGACGTCCTCCTATGTGCATCGTGGCCTGAGTGAGCTCGGCTACATTGTCGATGTGGCGAGTAACGGCATCGATGGGCTGCACTATGCGCTGGAAATGGACTATGACGTCGTGATCCTGGATGTCATGTTGCCGGGCAAGGACGGTTACAGCGTGCTGGAGGGTTTGCGCCAGCAGAAGAAAACCCCGGTCATCATGTTGTCGGCCAGGGGGACGGTGGATGATCGCGTTCGCGGGTTGCGTGAGGGCGCTGATGACTACCTTGGCAAACCTTTTTCCTTTGCAGAACTGGTCGCCCGCGTTCAGGCATTGATCCGTCGTCGCACCGCCGACACGGCTGACCTGACCCATCTGCGCATCGACGACCTGGAGGTCGACCTGCAAGCGCGCAAGGTGACCAGGGCCGGGCTGCGGCTGGATCTGACGGCCAAGGAGTTTTGTCTGTTGAGCCTTCTGGCGCGGCACCAGGGAGAGATTCTTTCCAAACTGATGATTGCCGAGCAGGTCTGGGACATGAATTTCGACAGTGACGCCAACGTGGTCGAGGTTGCTATCAAGCGCGTCCGGGCCAAGGTCGATGTGCCTTATTCGCGCAAACTGCTGCATACGGTCCGGGGCATGGGCTATGTACTGGAAAGTCGTGAAGCCGATGCCAGTCAAGGCAGTACCCGGTGATGAAGGGGTCGATAGCCAAGCGGCTGGCATTGATGTTTGCGCTGGCGGTCTTGCTGATCATTTCCATCAGCGCGACGCTGCTGCGCTGCTCATTGAAGACATCGCTCGAAGATCAGATGCAAAACGAGTTGATCCTGCGCCATTCCGTACTTGATCCCGTGCTCACAAAATACGATTCACCGGCATTCTGGGTCGGCTTGCGTGAAAAGCTCGATGGCCTGACGCCCACGGATCAGCGGGTGCGTTATTGGGTCCTGGTTGACGACCCGGCCTACAGCTATGGCGGAGCGATGCCGGACGGCCAGGATTGGTCGAAGCGCCCGGATGGATTTTTCAGCATGGCGATACCTGAACGGGATCGTCCCATGGTGCTGCAAGTCAAGACCATCTCTGCCATGGGTAACCGCCCGGAGTTGCGCTTTATCGTGGGGCTTGATTCAACGCCGTTCATGAAGACCCTGGACCATTTCACCAAGACGTTGATCCTGACTTCGGCGCTGGGCATCGTACTGGTCGCGCTGCTGGGTTACTGGATCGCGCGTTTCGGCCTGGGGCCGGTCAGGCGCCTGAGCCGTCAGGCCAACAGCCTGCCGCCAGGTGATTCAAAGCAGCGACTGGACACCGAGGCACTGCCCGACGAGTTACAGGAACTGGCGGTGTCGTTCAACGGGGCCCTGGCTCGCCAGGAGGCCGCCTGGTGCCAGCTCGAAGGGTTCAATGCCAATGTCGCCCATGAGCTGCGAACGCCGCTGACCAACCTGATCGGGCAGACCCAGGTCGCGTTGGCCCACGGGCGTGATGTGGCTGAGCTTCAGGATCTGCTGCAATCGAATCTGGAAGAGCTTGAGCGCATGGGCACCATCGTCAATGACATGCTGTTCCTGGCGGGTGCCGAAAGCGGGCAGCGTGCGACCGAGCTCAGTGATGTCTCGCTCTACGAGGAGGCGTCCAAGACGGTGGAATACCTGGAGCCTGTCTTGCACGACAAACAGTTGGACGTGGTGATCAAAGGCGACATGCGCGTATGCATCGACCGACGCCTTTTTCACCGCTCTTTGGCCAATCTGCTGCAAAACGCGGCGCGATACGCGGTGCCGCAGAGCACCATTACTGTAAGCCTGGAACGTCTTGGCGCGCAGGCCAAGGTAAGTGTTTCCAATGCGGGTGAGCCCATTGACGAGGTGCACCTGCAGCGCTTGTTCGAGCGTTTCTATCGCGCCGATGTCGCCCGGGCGCGAAGCGACGCACACCATGGCCTGGGGCTTTCCATTGTGCGGGCAGTAGCGTCCATGCACGGTGGCCGTGTGTTCGCCCATAGCAAGGATGGCTTCAATACCTTCGGATTCTCCCTGACCAGCCAGGCAGCCCGCTAGTCGCCGTCAACCGATGGCCGGTGTGGCTCGCCGGCGTTTGACATCTTCCTGTCAGTCAGCAGTCACCTTGACGTCAGTCACCTCCCCCTAGAGTGCTACGACCATCCCGGTAAAGGACAGTCGTGGAGTCCACTATGAACATTCAAAACGTGTCGATCGCCAGTCTTCTGGCATTCATCACTCTGAGCGGTTTGCCTCTGTTCGCCGAAGAGAAAGCGGATGTGCCTGCCTACGAATATGGCATGCCGCTGGATATCGCCAGGGTCATCCGCATTGAAGAACCGGAGTCGCGGGTGTGCGAGGTCGTGCGCGCAAAGATGACCTACGTGAATACACAAGGGGTCACAGAGCGCGTCAGTTTTCTGAAGCAGTCTGAGGTGTGCGTGCTCCAGTGACCGTTCGGCAGTGCTGGTTCTTCATCCAAATAGAGAGCTCAACCATGTGCATCAGAACAGCAGCAACCGAAACGGGCCTTTCAAATAACCTGAGCCGACTGGTGAAGCTGGCTCGAACACTGACCGTTGGCGCCGTGCTGCTAAGCGCGGTGAGTATCGATGCGTCCAGTCGCGTCGCGCCGAAACCGGACTGGTCGACCCGCGACATGCCTTCCCAGGAAGGTCGAATCGTCCTGATCACCGGCGGCACGAGCGGCATGGGGTACGAGGACGCACTGGCACTGGCGCGGGCCGGCGCCGACGTCATCATTGCTGCGCGCAACCCGGAGCGTGGCGCGCAGGCCATCGCGCAAATCAAAACGTCCGTACCCGACGCCAAGGTGCAGTTCGAGGCCGTGGATCTGGCCAATCTTTCATCGGTGCGCAGCCTGGCCCAGCGTCTGAACCAGCGACTGCCGCGCCTGGATGTGTTGATCAACAATGCCGCCGTCATGGCGCCTCCGGAGCGGGGTACCTCCGCGGATGGCTTCGAGCTCCAGTTGGCGACCAACTACCTGGGGCACTTCGCACTGACCGGCCTGCTGGTGCCGTTGTTACGGCAAAGCCAGGACGCTCGCGTGGTGAGCCTTTCGAGCATCGCCGCGGCTCGCGGAACAATGAACTTCAACGACCTGCAGGCTGAGCAGCAGTACCAACCTTTGGCCGCCTACGCGCAGTCCAAGCTGGCCATCCTGCACTGGACCTTTGCCTTGCAGCAGCGCAGCGAGGCCGCAGGTTGGAACATTCGCAGCATCGCTGCGCATCCAGGCGTCGCCGTCACCGAGTTGGTCGCGCGTGGTCCGGGTCTGAACAGCGAGTTCGGCCAGCGATGGGCCAAGGATCGCGATGAGTACCATTCAGCTGCCCAAGGGGCGCTGCCCACGCTGTATGCCGCCACCGCGCCTGAGGCGGTTGGCGGTGCCTACTACGGCCCCACCGGCGACGAGGAAAAGCGCGGCCCGTTGGGCTTCGCCAGGATGCCGCCGGCCGCCACCCATGAGGCGGATGCCGAACGGCTCTGGACCGTCTCCGAGCGACTGACCGGCGTCACCTACCGCTGATCATGCCTTGGGCACGACAATCCGTTGCGTGCCCACTCTCTTGCCTGTTGTCGCCTTCCAGGAGTCTCCATGAGTGCGCCTTCCTACTTGCATCGACTGAGCCTTGCCGTGAACGCCCGTGACGATGAGCTGCGTCCGGCGCTGTGCGGGTTCTTGTTGTTTCTCTGCCTCTTTACCGGCTACTTCATGCTGCGCCCGATACGTGAATCGATGGGCATCGCGGCGGGCGTGGAGAATCTGCAATGGCTGTTCACTGCCACGTTCCTGGTGATGCTGGCGGCCGTTCCGTTGTTTGCCTGGGTCAGTTCCCGGGTCCCGCGCCTGCGCCTCGTTGATTGGGTGTACGGCTTCTTCGGGATCAACTTGCTGATGTTCGTTGAACTGTTCGAGTTTCAATCGGACAGCGTCTGGCTCGCCCGTACTTTCTACGTATGGATATCGGTTTATAACCTGTTCGTGGTGTCCGTGGCCTGGAGCCTGATGGCGGATGTATTCGACAGTGAACAGGCCAAGCGGCTGTTTGCCTTCATCGCTGCTGGCGCCAGCATCGGCGGTCTGCTGGGGCCGGCCCTGAGCGCGGCGTTTATTGAGGCCATTGGCGCCTCGGGCTTGATGTTTCTGGCCGCGCTGTTGCTGGGTGTCACATTTGTATTGAAGCGGGCGCTGATGGGCTGGCGCGAAAAGGGCGGGGCTGGGCGGCCTGGTGCGGCACCGACGCAAAGCCCCGGGCAGCCACTGCAGGGCAATCCGTTCAGCGGTTTGACGGCGGTGCTCAGGTCACCCTACCTGTTGGGGATCGCCGGGTTCGTCGTGCTACTGGCGACGGTCACCACCTTTCTCTACTTCGAGCAGGCGCGCCTGGTGGCCGAACATTTTCCGAGTCGTGAGGCGCAGGTCCGGGTTTTCGGCACCATTGACTTCATCGTGCAGGCTGGCGCTCTGGTGTCTCAGCTGTTCATCACCGGGCGCATTGCGCCGAAGCTGGGGGTGCGTGCGTTACTGGCGATCGTGCCGCTGCTCATGTGCATCGGGTTCGTGGGTCTTGCGCTGGCCCCCGGCTTCGCACTGCTTGCCGCCCTGATGATCGTGCGGCGAATCGGTGAATACGCGTTCGTCCGGCCGGGCAGGGAAATGCTCTTCGCACCCTTGGATGCCGAGAGCAAGTACAAGGCCAAGAACTTCATCGACACCGTGGTTTATCGCGGCGGTGATGCGCTGAGCGGTTGGGCCAAGAGCCTGCTCGACATGCTGGGGCAGGGCACTGGCCTGGCGGCTCTGATCGGCGCGGGCTGCGCGCTGCTGTGGGCCTATCTGGGATGGCAATTGGGACAGCATGCCGATAACCAGCAGCAGGCACGGGGAGTGGCCGCCAGCGCCCGCGCCGTCGAAACATAACCCGGAGTACATAAAAGGCCACGCGGCGGGAGTGCGCGGGGTGGTTCATCATCGCATGAGTCCTGCCGGTCATCGGGTTCCCGGAATGCGCTGGAGATCAAAGTTTTATTCTGAAAAGTGTGCAGGCTCAGACGAACTTTCAGTGGTGTTGAACTTAATCGATAAAAGTATATTTCGGTCAGCGAATTAATGGAGGCGAATGCTCGGAAAGAATGCCCGGCAACCCATTGGGTAACGGGCCTATATTGATAATTTTTGTCCACTTGTCAACACGATTACAGCCCTTATTATTGCCTGACTGAGTGAATCGGAAGAGGGTTTTATGGGGCAGGTATTTGAAGGTTGCGTCAAAGTGATCGTTCCTTGTGGTTCATTAGGGGCGGGCGTTCGTGAAGAAGAAATTACTTATGGACTGGTGGCCGGTGCGCAAGCAATTGCCACGGACGCCGGTTCTACCGATAGCGGAGCTGCGTATCTCGCACTTGGAAAATCGAAGAATAACCGCGGGGCGGTCAAACGCGACTTGACGATATTAATGAAGGCGCAGGCCTGGTCCGGGGTGCCGATAATTGTCGGCACGGCAGGACAGGCCGGTGGCGATCTCAACCTGGACTGGACGCGCGATATAGTCCTGGAGGTTGCAGGAGAGTTGGGCGTCACACCAAAGATTGCGCTCATATATTGTGAACAGGACAGGGATACTGTTAAGCAGATGAACGCACAGGGGCGTATCAAACCGCTGCCGCCTCACGGTGAGCTCGATGACGCTACGGTGGACAGCTGTGAACACATTGTGGCGGCGCTGGGTGTAGAACCGTTCATTGCCGCGCTTGAAGCAGGCGCCGATATCATTTTGGCGGGTCGTTCGACCGACACGGCGGTCATTGCCTGTTATCCGATCTGGAAGGGCGCGCCCTGGGGGCCGTCCTGGCATGCCGGCAAAACGGGGGAGTGCGGTGTCCAGTGCGCCGTTAACCCGACATTGGGCTCGGGAATATTGCTCAGCGTTGATGCGCAGGGTTTCGACGTTGAGCCATTAAGTAAAGACAATCAGTGCACGCCCCATAGCGTCTCTGCACACATGCTTTATGAAAATAGCGACCCGTTTCGATTGGTGGAACCCGGCGGTATCCTGAACGTCGCACAAGCGCGCTACCAGAAGCTGAACGAGCGAGCCGTTCGTGTCGTAGGATCTGAATGGGAGACGATGCCCTACACAATGAAGCTGGAGGGCGCCGCGGCCGGTCTCTATCAGACAATCATGTTAGTGGGTATCCAGGACCCCGATGTACTCAATGATATTGATGGGTTTCATGACCGCCTGCTGGAAGCCCTGTACACCCGGACCTGTCAATCCATCCCGCCGCAGGAGTTGGGAGAGTTTCATATCTCGCTGCGAATGTATGGCTGGAACGGCGTCACCGGCGTAAAACCCCCCGTTGGAACTTTGCCTCCGCCGGAAATAGGCATGCTATTTGTCGCCACAGCAGCGACTCAAGAAATGGCAAATACGATTGCCCAAGCATGCAATCCCTACTTTTTTCACTACCCCAGCGTAATGGGCAAGGAATTGCCTTCTTACGGCTTTGCTTTCACCCCGGCTGATATACCTCGCGGTCAGATTTATGAGTTCAAGTTAAATCACGTAGTGCAATTGGAGGACCCATTTGAGTTGGTGCGTATTCAATGGATCGATCTTTCCGAGTCAACATTGGCTGTGAAGGAGTTGAGTTAATGGTTAAGTTGCGTGATGTATGCCGACATGTTCGATCCAAACAAGCCGGGCCGTTCTGGATTACCTTCGATATATTTTTTGACGGGCGTGAAAACTTTGAGCGTTACTCACAAAGTGCAGCACTTTCATCGGCGCAATTCGCAAGGCTCTATGGCACCGATCCGGCACGGGTGAAACATATTCCCGTTGCTGACCTGGAAATGGTCAAGATTTCCTACCCTCGCGCTACGCCGCAAGGCGGGATGGTGGAGCGCGACATGCATGCCGGCCAGCAATACGTACGTTTACTCGACGTCATTCTGGACTGAGAACCGCACGCGTCACCTGGCAACAGGTGATGCCGTCGCCGCCATCGGCGCAGACCCAACCCTGGTGCAGAACAGAGGCAACCATGAGCAATACGACTATTGCGCTGCAACTTGCAGAGTACGCGCATAAATTCAGGCATCAGCGACTGCCCGAAGAGATCATCGCGCTGGTGCGACAGCGCTTCATTGACAGTCTGGCGTGCATATTGGGGGCCTACGGAGCGGCGCCTGTGAATGCCGCTGTGTGTTATGCGGTTGCCAATCCCGCGCAGGCGTCCAGCGTGTTCGGAACAACTATCCAAACAACGCCAGAGATAGCGGCGTTTGCCAATGGCGTGATGGTCCGTTTCCTGGACTACAACGATGGTTATATGGGGCTGGAGCCGGGCCATCCGAGTGACAATATTCCGGCCTGCCTGGCGCTAGCAGAGGCCGAGGGGGCCACCGGGGCAGAACTCATTTCGGCCATTGTGCTGGCCTATGAGATCCAGATGCGACTGCAGGACGCGGCCAGCCTGAACAAGCGCGGCTGGGACCACGTCAATTACATAAATGTGGCGATGGCCGCGGCGGCTTCCAGTCTGATGAAGCTGGATGTGGCGCAGACCGCACAGGCAATCAATATAGCGTTGAGCGCTCATCTGGCCATGCGCCAGGTTCGCAGTGGATCCCTGTCGGACTGGAAGGGCTGCTCGGCCGCAAACGCTGCACGTAATGCGATCTTCGCTGCCCAGCTATCGCGTCACGGCATGACCGGCCCGTCGCCGGTGTTCGAGGGGGATATGGGGTTCTTTAAATTGGTCTCAGGCCCGTTCGACCTGGATACGGATCGTTTTGGTACGCCCGAGAATGGTGATTACGCTATACGGCGCTCCCTGACCAAGACCTTTCCTACCAACGGTGAGCTGCATACCGCGGTGTGGGCAGCCCTGGACATACGTGCCCGGATTGACGATCTCGATGATATCGCTTGCATCGTTATCCAAACGTCCGAGTTCAACCGTCGAGTGTTGGCTGACACCCCTGAAAAATGGTTGCCCAAAACGCGAGAGACGGCGGATCACAGCTTGCCCTACAACGTGGCCCGGGCGCTGCTCGACGGTGACATCACCATAGACTCTTATTCGCCGGAAAAGATGGCTGATCCCATGGTGGTTGCCCTGATGGGCAAGATCAGCGTGGTGGAGGATGGCGCGCTCACCGCGTTGTTTCCGCGTCATCTTGCCAACCGGGTCAGCGCCACGCTGGTGTCAGGCGAAATCGTCGTAAGCGAGATGATCAGCGGGCCGGGGTCCGTCGAAACACCGATGACCGATAGCGATTTTGAACGAAAATTCAGGAGGATGGCCTCACCTCATCTTGAAGAGTCGGCGCAGGCCAAGGTGCTTGGGTATGTGGCTGAACTTCAACACCAATCCGAATTCACATCGCTGTTTGCGGCCATGGTTGCTTCTGTCTAGTCACTGGCGAGGTGGGTCGCTCTTGGCAGAGTCCCCGTGTACCGAGCGCGGGGGCGAGCGTCATGATGCTGGTTGTATTGCTCGCTGGCGTGGGCTATCCAGCCGATCAATCTTCCGACACCCGCCAGTGCGATTTCCTGCCGATGCAACCCAAGCTTTCTACCGATGAAACTCACCAGGAGAATGAACTCCGGGGGGTATGCGACGAGTTCCGAGGCGACCGAAAAAGCTTTCTGCAGCTTGGCAAATTCGGGGTCGCCCTCGAAGGCAGCGGTCAACGCTTTCATCAGATTGGTAGCACGTGGGTCACTGACTGAGTGGACATTAGGTCCGAACCCGATGATGTGCCCCTCCTGACTGTACCGTTGCAATATCGGTTGGGTGGGATCGGTAGCTGTACAGATTTCCTCGATCATCCTGCTGGCGGCTTCGTTTCTGCCATAGGCGATCTTATGACCCCTGGCGGCCGCGAGTCCCGCGATCGCTGCGTAGTAGGGGGTGGCGCCGGTCGTGGCGGCAACGCGAACGCTGTGAGTGGCGTGGTCCAGTTCATGATCGACGCTGAGGATCAGAAGACGCCTGATCAGATCGGCGTGGGCCGGCGGGGCTGCGCAGGCCTGGGTAATGAATTCGTGCAAGGGTTGTGTGCTTGGTTGGGTCGCGCCCACGACCAACGCGGCAAACCATCTCACAACATCGGCGCCGGTGCGTGCATAGCTGTCGATGGAAAGATCGAAGGCTTTGGGGTTCTCCCTTTGAACCAGCGGGAAAAGTGCAATTGCCTTCTCCGGCGCTGACATGTGCTCATAGATCTTCAGCAGTTTGACGCTATCCTTCGGCGCGCGCGGCAGCGACGGTCCGAAGGCCGATGGCACCTGCCACATCAATCCGGCGACCTCCTCGACCGTGGCGTGGTCGGCGAGCTCGACGACGTCGTGCCCCCTGTAGAAGAGGCCGTCATCGGTGATCAATGTAATGGCGCTGTCCGATGACGACGAGCGCTTTGCAGCGTGCCCCGCGGGGCTTTTCACCAAGCGCTGGATGTCTTCGGCCCAATAGCGACGCTTGGGCGTGTTGGCGATCTTGACGGACCGAATGTTCTTCCGGCTGACGTAGGCATAAAGGGTTGGAAGGCTGACCCCCAGCATTCCAGCCGCTTCTTCTGCCGAAAGGTAAAGGTCTTCTTGATCAGGCATGACGGATCCGAACAGGTTGATGGGGGTTTGTACATATTCATTAAATATACCTGCCTTGCGTCAATGTCTACCAGGATATCCATTTCGTCGTGTTTTCAAAGGGAGTCAGCAATGGACGGTCTACACAGAGGGACCGACGGAGGCGGGCATTGAAAGCCGACCAGCGTCCCTGAGATATCTTTTCACGAGCACGTTTGCCCCAGTATTTGCGGGATGTTGACGAAAAAAATCAAGATTTACAGGGTTTTCTCCCCTATGTAGATTCCTCGGGAGTGGCCGGTCGTTCACATTGATTTGCTACGACATTGATAAAAAAAACAAGAAAAGGTGATAGGCATGGCTTGGTTAGGTTTCGCAATGGTCATCACGTTTATGGCGTTGATCATCAGCAAGCGACTTTCTGCTGTGACAGCGCTCATCCTCATCCCGATTGCTTTCGGGCTGGCCAGCGGCGCAGGACCGGAGTTGGGCGGCATGGTGATGGAAGGCGTCCAGCAAGTGGCGCCAACGGCATTGATGTTGATGTTTGCAATCCTGTATTTCGCAATCATGTTCGACGCGGGGCTGTTCGAGCCCGCGGTTCGCCGGATTCTGCGTTATGTGGGAAATGATCCCCTTCGTGTGGTGCTCGGCACCGCTTTGCTGTCGTCGGTCATCTCCTTCGATGGGGATGGGGCAACGACGGTGCTGATCGTGACAACGGCGTTTTTGCCGCTCTACCTTCGCCTTGGGATGAACCCGCTCATCCTTGCACTGATGCTTCTGTTGACCAATACGGTCGTTAACATCATCCCTTGGGGTGGGCCGGTAGCGCGGGCTGCCAGCGCGCTGCATCTGGATGTCAGCGAGATATTCCTGGGCCTTGTACCCGCCATGTTTGCAGGTCTGGCCTACGCGTTTATCGTGGCAGTGTGGATAGGCCGCAAAGAGCGACGTCGTTTGGGGTGGACGCCCATGGCAAAGGACACTGTGTCTGAAGAGCTGCCTCTACCCCTTATCGAATCGGCCACGCAAAACCCCAGGCTGTTCTGGGTCAACCTGGCACTCACGGCCGCGCTGATGTACGCCATGGGTACAGGACTGGCACCGTTACCCCTGGTGATGATGGTGGGGTTTTCCCTGGCGTTGCTGATCAACTATCCACGTTTGGCGGAGCAGAAAGCGAGAATCGCCGCTCATTCCGACAGTGTGTTGACGGTCATTGCCCTGATATTCGCTTCAGGGGTCTTCACTGGCATTCTATCCGGCACGGGAATGGTCGATGGGATGTCGGCGCGGATCGTGCAGATGATTCCTGATGGCGGCGGGCAGTACTTCAGCATCATTACCGCCCTTGTCGCGCTGCCGCTTAATTTCCTGCTTTCCAATGACGCGTTCTTCTTTGGGATCTTGCCGGTGCTTGGCGCGGCGGGCGCGGAATATGGTATTGACCCGATGCATATCGCCCGCGCCTCGGTGCTGGGGCAACCGGTTCACGCATTAAGTCCACTCGTTGCCGCTGTTTATCTCATCAGCGGGATTATCCAGCGGGACATGGGCGAGATGCAAAGATACTGCTTGTTGTGGGCAATCGGCAGCAGCCTTACGCTCATAGCAACGGCCATCGTTACAAGAGCAATTATTTAAAGATCCACCTGTATTTCTGCCCTGCTTGTTTAAAGCAGTGCCAGCTCACGCCTGCTCATTGAGAAAATAAAAATAATAATTGAGGTGATCATGAAATCGACTAAAGCCGTCGCAATGACATATCTCGCTACGCTGTTTGCATCGGGCAGTTGTTTTTCTGCGAGTATCAGTTATCCGGATAGATTTCAGCATGAAGGCAAGTTGAATGCTTATCTTCGATCCGCGTACATCAATACGCGAATATCCAACGACCTGATTGAAGACCGCTTCGGCGGGTTCTCGACCGGCTCGGAGTTGGGTGGGGTAGGGGTCGGCGCGATCCTGGATTACAACTCTAACTACTGGGGCGGCGTTGTCGGCTTTGATGCGTCCCTGTACGGCGTGGCAATGATCGATTCCGAGCAGGACAGCCGTGACTTGTTTGATAATGACGATGGTTCTAACGGTGGCTTTGCAAAAGTCGGGCAAAGTTACTTGAAGTTGCGCCACGTCGGCGAGGGATGGAACGCAGACTCACAAATAGGCCGAGGCCGATTTGACGCGGGCACCCTGGTCAGCAATGACACGCGACTCGTGCCGGGTTCCTATCAGGGCGCGCGAGCCCATTTCAACCTGACTGACGTGGGCATCGGCCCGCTACCCGGAACGATGGCTTTCGAAGCAGCTTATATCGATCGAAGTTCTCCGCGGGACAGGCAGGCGTTCGGAAAGCTGCTAAGCCAGTCGGGTGAGGACATAAGCAACGTCTACACCTATGGGGTCACCTACGATCTAAAAGCCGTTGAGTTGAGCTATGCCCGTGGTGTGTCAAAGGACTTCAATGAAAATACCCGTTATGGCTTGACCCTGCAGGCACCTATCGGTGAAACGGCAGGGGTCATTTTAGACACCCAGTATTATCAGTTCCAAAAAGCGGGACGGCTGTGGGAGCAAGATTGGTCCGCCGGTGACGCGGCCTATGATAAAGAGGCCACGTGGTTAAACGTCAATCTTGGTTTATTGCTCGATAAGTTGCGCCTGGGTGTTTCTTTCTCCGAGACACACGCCGAACTGAGTAATGGCAACCTTGGCTACGCCTACTTCGATCACGCGGATAACGTGGACGGGAGAATGGATGCGTGGACCCGTTCCGGCAACGATTTCAACAATCATGGTGAAGTAACCTGGCAGCTAGGGGCCGAGTACGACCTGAGCGGTATTTCACTCTTGGGGGCGTCATTGGACGGGTTTAAAGTCATGGCGCTCTATAAGCAGGGAAACTTTGACGCCGTGAACCCGTTCAGTGGTCAGAAGACGGATGTTTGGGAAAGGCAAAACGAATACCGCGTTTATTATCGGTTCGATGACAAAGAATACGCCGGCCTTTCCGTGGGATTGATTTATATCGACTACAGAATCGACCAGGATTTTGTTGCGCTTGTTTCCGCCCAGCCGAATAACGTTGTCAATGGCTCAGAAGCCCGGGTGTATCTGGATTATGCGTTTTGACTGGAGTGTGTTCATGGAATTCGGGTTGTTCAAACTAAGTCGAGAGGTGGGCGATGCCTAAACTTCGTCATCGGGTGGTCGTCACTCAGCGTTTTTTTGATTCGGCGACCCTTGATTTTCTCAAGCATTGCGGTTGCGAAGTCATCATTGCAGAACTTGCGCCGGGAGTTGCCGACGGGAGTTTGAGTGAGCGGCAATTGATCGACCTCCTGGTTGACGCTGATGGGTGGATTTTAGGGCACGCCAATGTGACGGCCAGCCTGCTCGGTTCGCTCCCTCGGCTCAAGGTGATCTCCCGCCGTGGCGTGGGGTATGAGCGCATTGATACGGCGGCGGTGGAAGCGGCCGGAAAGGTCGCAACGATCGCCGTCGGTGGAAATGATGCAAGTGTCGCTGACCATACAATTGCACTGATGCTCGCGGTGTGTCGCAAGCTAAAACAATGTCAGGCGGGGCTGTCTGCCAACGACTGGAGCATTCCCTTGGGCGGTGACCTGTATCGCAAAACGGTCGGAATCGTTGGATTGGGCAGAATCGGCAAAGGCGTCTTGCTGCGCCTCGCCGGGTTCGAAGTCAAACCCCTGATTTATGCCCCTCGCCCAGACAGTTCACAAAAAGCCAACGGGGGGCAAAGCTGCTTTGTAGATCTGGAGACCCTGTTTCAGGAAAGTGACTTCATTACGCTTCATGCCCCCCTTAACCCGCAGACCCGGGGAATGATTGACCGCCGCGCTTTAAAGTCGATGAAAGCTGGCGCCGTGCTGATCAATACCGCCCGAGGTGGCCTGGTGCGCGACGCGGATCTGTTGAAAGCCCTGCAACAGCAAGACATCGCCGGGGCAGGACTCGATGTGTTCGAAAGCGAGTCCGACCCTTCACTGTCGGCAGTGACAGAGCAGCTCATCAAACTTCCCAATGTGGTCGTGACCCCCCATGCCGGCGCCTCTACGGTGGAAGGCTTGAATCGCACCAATTTAATTGCAGCCCAGTGTGTGGTGGCGGTCCTGGAAGGGCGGAGCCCGCCTGGGCACTGTGTCATCGCAGACGGCCGTCGACATACCGTTGCAAAGGAAAATACATGAACGTCAAGATCAAGGTGCTTACACCAACGGGTGCAATCGGCACCGGATTCCCGAGAGATGCGTTTGAGAAGGCGCTTCTGGAATGTCCCGATGTGATTGCAATGGATGCGGGGTCCACCGACTCGGGTCCGCACTATCTCGGTACGGGCACGACAAAGTCTTCTGCTTCGATATTGCGCGCAGAGCTTCGGGTCTTCATGCAGGCCCGGGAAAAGCTGGGGATCCCGCTCATCATTGGCAGCTGCGGAACCTGTGGTTCCGACGCGGGTGTCGATTTGATGCGCGGGCTCTGTGAGGAGGTCGCGGCAGAGCTGGGGCAGACCGTACGTATCGTGGGCATCTACAGCGAGCAGCCAGCAAGTGCTGTGAAAACAGCACTTTTGGAGAAACGGATCAAACCGCTGCAGCTTGATTTTATTGATGATGCCTTGGTGGATCGCTGTTCTCGAATAGTCGCGCTCATGGGCGTGGAACCCTTCATTCATGCGCTCCAGGAAGGCGCGGACATCATCCTGGCCGGTCGCTCCACGGACACCGCCGTCATGGCGTCGCTCCCGATCATGCGAGGGGGACATCCAGGGGCCGCCTGGCACGCCGGGAAGATTCTAGAATGTGGCGCGTCCTGTACCACCACACCCGCCCAGGCCGTGGTCATGGCAACCATTGACGAAACGGGATTCACCATCGAGGCGATTGGTGAGGGGGCCCGGCTTACGCCACGATCGGTGATGGCTCACATGCTCTATGAGAACAGCAATCCCTACGTGCTCGTCGAGCCGGGTGGTGTGCTGGATGTCGAGGGGGCTGTGTACACCGCGATCGACGAGCGAACGGTGCGGGTAGAAGGCTCGATCTGGAAACCCAGTGAAGACTACACCGTCAAGCTGGAAGGTGCGGCGCCTTGCGGGTTTCAATCGGTTGTCATGAGTATTGTCCGGGACACCGAGTACCTTGAGCGCTTCGATGAATGGCTCGCCTGTCTCGATTCGGTGATGCGCCAGCGAATAGAAAAACATCTGAACATCGGATCGGGCGAGTACGACCTGCAGTTTCGCGCGATTGGCAAGAACGCGGCGTTGGGGGACTTTGAGTCGCGATCCGCCACCCCAGTGGAAATAGGCGTCATGGCCCTGGCGACTTCCGCAACGGCCGAGCGCACGAAAGACATCGTCGCTTTGCTCAATCCTTACCTGTTGCACTTCCCGTTGCCAGGTGACAAAGACCTGCCCACCCATGCGTTTCCATTCTCTCCAGCCTCGATGGATCGGGGAGTGGTTTATGAGTTCGTGCTCAGCCATGTGATGGTCGTGGCGAATCCGTTGGCACCTTTTCGATTTGACATGAAAACCATTGAGGCGGCGTGAGATGAATACCATGGAAGCACTCGGCTACGAAATTCGCTCCAAGAACGCCGGCCCCTTCTCTTTGACCATTGATGTGTTTTGTCAGGACTCGGATGTTTTTGCCCGGCTGGCGGGCGAACCGAAACTGCAAGCGCCGGCCATTGCTCAGCTCTTTCGCCGGACCGTCGAGTCGATCAGCGTGTTTCGGATCGATGCATTGAATGTGATCAAGATCAGCCTACCGCGCCCCGTAATACAGGGGGCTCTGCAGGATCGTGATATGCACGGTGCGCAATGGGCCTTCATGGTGAGGGACGCGCTCCTGGAATCCGATTAATCATCAGCGCCAATCAAGGCAGGTCCTAATGGCGCCATTGTTCAGCGTGGCGCCAGACAACCGATAAATCAGAGGTGGCGATGTCCAGGCTCGGTGGGAAGTGCGAAAACCCGAAAGTGGGCGGCGAGGGGACAGACGGGGTGCTCGTCGATCCGAACGAGGTTCATCCAGACCTCATCGGCGTCGCGGCGACGTTACGCCAACTGGGTCTGCTTCCTGTCGTCGAAGGAGAGATTCAGAAGGTTCGCGCGCAGTTGCAACGAATCAGCGCATGGGCGTCGCGACCCAGCGTGCCTTTGTCCTGCGAGCGCATGTTGGAGTTTTCGGTCAATTGTCGGGTTGTTCCGTGCAAGCTGTATTGGCCGCAAGACGATGAGACGCCCTTGCTGCTGTTCTATTGTCACGGCGGCGGGTTTCGACACGGAGCACTCGCCGATTGGGACGCTCCTCTGCGCCAGTTGGTGCGTGACAGCGGCTTGGCGGTGTTGTCCATCGGCTATGCCCTCTCGCCGGAGTACCGTTTTCCAGTGGCGTTTAACGAGGTGGTGTCGATAGTCAGCAGGGTCATCAACCTGGGGACAATCACTCATTGTCCGGTGCGCGGGTATGCCCTGGGTGGGGACTCGGCGGGCGCCAATCTGGCCCTGGGCGCCGCCCTTGCGCTGCGCGACGCTGGAATGGATACGTTGCGGCAGCTGATGTTGTTCTACGGCTCCTATTCCCGAGGTGTTTCTTCCGATTCGTGGCAGAGACTCGGTGGGTATGGCGGGCAAAACTTGTCTGCCAAAACGATGAGCGCTTATTGGGCGAGCTACCTGGCCGAGGATGAAGATGACTGGCGGGTGCAGCCGATCACCGCTGATCTGGCTGGGCTCCCGCCTGTGCGCTTGATCGTCGGAAAACTTGATCCGTTGTACGACGAAAACTGTGAGCTGGCGGATAAGTTGCACGCTGCCGGTGTGGCGACGCACCTGGAAGTCCTTGCGAACATGACCCACGGGTTCCTGCGATTCAATGAAGTTGCACCTGTCGTACGGGATGTGATTTTCACCCAAGCCACTGCGTTGCGTCAGGCACTGGCGTAGTGCGCCGTCCGGCCAGTCATCCTGATCCTGAACACTGACTCTCGTGGCCTCCAGACCATTGTGCTGGGGCCTTCTTCATCATGAGGCGAACGCTAAATGCTGATTCTTCGAACCCTTGCTTCTTCACTTGTGACGCGGATCTGTCTTGGGAGCATCATGACCCTTGCGTTCAGCGCAATGGCTGCCGGTGAACTTCCGGTCGGGCGTGCCGCAGGTGATATGGAGCTTTCTGCGTTTTATCGCTGGCAGGACCCAATGCCCACTGTTCCCGGTGTTTTGCTGAGGAGCGAAACGCTCAAACCGCAGGAGCGGGTGCCAGCCGCAGCGCAAACCATACGCATGCTCTACAGTTCCACGGACCAGCGTTGGCACTCAGGCCAGGTGCCTGTCAGCGGCACGCTGTTCATGCCGAGCGGTCCTGCTCCGTCTGAAGGTTGGCCGCTCTTGGCCTGGGCCCACGGTACGCTGGGGATCGCCGACATATGCGCGCCCTCGTGGACCGGGTTCAGAGCGCGTGACGCTGCGTACATCAATCGTTGGCTGGAGCGCGGATTCGCCGTCGTGGCCACTGATTATCAAGGCCTGGGGGGGCCAGGGCCTCACCCTTATACGGTCTGGCAGGCCGAAGGCAGCTCTGTCCTGGATGCGGTCCGTGCTGCCCGCGCACTCAAGCCCGGTGTGATTGCCAACCGCACGATCCTGGCGGGGCAGTCCCAGGGGGGCGGCGCCGCTCTGGGCGCGTCGATACTCGCCGCCAGCTATGCACCTGAACTCAATATTCTCGGTGCGGTTATCACAGCGCCCAATAGCACATTCCCCGACGGGCCCATCGCGCTTGAGGCGCGCCATTCCAATACGATCTTCCTGTCGTTGGCCACTGGCGGGTTACGCGACAACGCGCCCCGAATAGACGACCTACTGACGCCTGAAGGGCTGCAGCTTCTCGACGTTGCCCGGCAAAGCTGTACGCGGGAAATTGCCCTCAAGTCGCGGGAGCTGAAAATCGGTTCGTTTTCGCAGTTGCTGACCATCAGTGCGCAAGCGTTGAGCGCACTGCGCACGCCCACGACCGATATGCCCCAGGCAACGATCGCTTTTCCATTGCTGATTGCCACCGGCCAGGCCGATGAGACCATCACCCCGGTACGACAGTACGCGGTGGCGGCGGCGCTGTGCGCGGCTGGAAACCAGGTCACCTGGCAAACCTATGAAGGATTGGGGCATGACGGGGTGATGCATGGCTCGTTGAATGAAGCGTTTGCTTTTGCACGCGCCCAACTCGAGGGGCAGGGCTATGATTCGAACTGCGCCACGATTCAGCGGCCTGGGGCGCCGGGTGAAAGGAATCCGAGCGCTCCATTCAACGATGATTGAACACGGGTGAATTCGTTGCTCATTTAACCGCCGTGCTTATCGACTGTCAGCCGATGCCGGTCGATAAGCGTCGCGCAGGCGTCAGAATTCACGCCCCCATAGGCGGTCCAGTGAGTGACGACCTGCCCCCTTGAAGGCGATGTAAGTGAACAGAAAGCCCATCAACACCGGGTATTCGATGCCACGGTCTATCCAGGGCCAGTTCGGGCCAAGGATGTAAGCGATCGCCGCCATCTGTATGGCCATCGCCACCGCCAACGGCCGGGTGGCCAATCCTAGCGCCAGCAGCAACCCACCCAAACCTTCAAGCCAGGCGACGAACAGGCCCAATAGCGCGGGGAATGGCAGATGCAGGACGTTTGCGATCAAGTGAATCGAACCCGCCATGGGATCCGCCATCGAGCCGTGTGAAGTTCCCAACAGCTTGGGCAAGCCATGGGTCACCATGATGATCCCCAGGCATAACCTGAGCATTGCATAGGCGAGAGGCTCGCCCCATTGATAAAAAATACCCAGGGCCGGGACGACCAGCTTCGAGGGCTGTTCAGCATTGGGAGCGTGAGATGTCGGTTTCATCTGAATGATGTCCTGGAGTCGTTTATCAAAAGGTTGACGAGGACAGTGTGGTGTCTTCCTGCCGATGGATAAATCGACGGGGCTGCCATGACCATTCACCTCCCATAAACAATCGGCCCACGCTGGACCTCGCACCGTCGTGAAAGTGATACTGATTGCTTCGATGGGGTGGATTAGTCAGGCATCGCGGGTAAGACTGTTCATCTCTCACCAATAAAAGGGCGTCACACGATGGACAAATTCGATGCCTTGCAACTGTTCATCCGCATCATCGAGCAAGGCAGTTTTACTCGTGCCGCCAATGGTCTGAATATCCCGCGGGCCACAGCTACGCTGGCCATCAAGGAACTGGAGCGGCAGCTCGGTGCGCGTCTGCTCGAGCGTACAACCCGGCGGGTGCGGCCGACACTCGACGGCCAGGCCTTCTATGAGCGATGCAAGGCTGTGCTCGCAGATCTGGAGGACGCCGAGTCTTCACTCAGCACGGTCGTGGCGAATCCGCGCGGCACTTTGCGTCTGGATTTGCACGGGACCCATGCGACTCGGATCATCCTTCCGAACATCCAGGATTTTCATCGGCGCTATCCCCAAATCAACCTGGTCATCAGCTGCGGCGACCGGCTGGTGGATCTGGTGAGCGAAGGCGTCGATTGCGTGGTCCGTGCCGGTAATCCGCGTGATTCTTCGCTGGTGGCCAAGCGGCTGGCGTTGATGCCTGAAGTGGTCTGTGCCAGCCCCGGCTATCTGGCCGAACACGGCACGCCTATGTTTCCACAGCAGCTTGCTGAACATCAGGCCGTGGGCTTTTTTGCCAGCAATCACGACATACGTTACCCGTTCACCTTTGTCATTGACGGCCAAGTGGTCGAGCTGGAGCCGGGGGGCTGGATTTCAGTGAATGACGCCGAGTCATACTGCTGCTGTGCGTTGAACGGCTGCGGACTGATCCAGGTGCCGCGCTTTCGCGTGGAGCAATACCTGGCGTCAGGGGAGTTGGTCGAGGTCCTCGGTGGCTGGCCCAGTCCCGGACTCCCGGTTTCGGTGTTGTATCCCTATCACCGCCAGCTCTCTCCACGACTCAAGGTGTTTGTCGAGTGGGTGAGCGCCCTGTATGCCGAACGCTTTGGCCCGCTGACCTGAAGGCCTTCGCTTCATGTACTGCTCGATGGACGCAACGGCAGTTCGCGCAAGCGTTGACCCGTCAGGGCGAAGACCGCGTTGGCCACCGCCGCAGCGATGGGGGGCGTTGCGGGTTCGCCTACACCGCCAGGGCTCTCGGTGCTGGGCAGCACATGCGCCTCGATCTGCGGCATTTCGTTGATGCGCAGCACCCGGTAATCGTGAAAGTTGGACTGTTGGATACGACCCTCCTTGATGCTCATCTGCCCGAACAGCGCTGCGCTGAGGCCGAAGACAATAGCGCTTTCCATCTGTGCCTTGATGTTGTCAGGGTTGACCGGGATGCCACAGTCGATCGCGCACACCACGCGATGAACGCGGATATTCCCACCTTCGATGGAAACCTCCACCGCTTGAGCACAGTAGCTGCCAAATGACTGATGCACGGCGAGGCCGTGGCCGCGTCCCGGTGCTGGCGTGCGCCCCCAACCGAAGCGTTCGGCGGCAAGGTTCAACACGCCCAGGTGCCGTGGGTCCGATTCAAGCAGCAGGCGGCGATACGCCAGTGGGTCCTGTCCGGCGGCGTGTGCCAGTTCATCCACCGCGCTCTCCATGACGAACGCATTGTGGCTGTGTCCAACGGAGCGCCAATACCACACCGGAATGTTTGACCGAGGGGAGTGCGCTTCGACCCGATAGGCCGGGCTGCGCATGATGTAGGGCGAGTCGCTCATGCCTTCGACAGACGTCGGGTGAATGCCCGACGCATCCGGAAATATCGATTGCCCCGCCGTGGTTTGCGACCAGGCCACCGGTCGCCCGTCAGCCCCCAAGGCAACGCGCAGGTGTTGGGCGAAGGCTGCCCGGTAGTAACCACCCTGCATATCATCCTCGCGACTCCAGAGGGTTTTCACCGGCACATTCACAGCCTTGGCGACTTCCACCGCTTCGGCGATGAAATCCTGCAGGGCACGCCTGCCAAAACCGCCGCCCAGGAAGGTGGTGTGAATACGGATTTGCTCAGGGGCAAGACCGGTGATCTTTGCCGCGGTTCGTTGATTGAACGTTTGCATCTGGCTGCCGACCCAGATGTCGCAGCCATCGTCGCTGAGCTTCACGGTGCAGTTGAGTGGCTCCATTGTGGCGTGCGCGAGGTAGGGCACGCTGTACGCCATCTCGACTACCTTGCGGGCAGACTTCAGGGCTTGCTCCACCTCGCCGCGTTGCGTGACGACTTCACCTGGTGTGTGGGTCAGGGCGGTTAAATCCTGGCGTTGCTGGTCGCTGTCGAGGATGACGGTGCCGCTTGCAGCTTCCCATTGCACTTGCAGTGCATCGCGCCCGCGCTTGGCCGCCCAGTAGTGATCAGCGACGACTGCAATGCCGCTGGGGACTTGAACCACATGGCGTACGCCGGGCAGGGCCTTGGCCTGGGTCGCATCGAAGGCGCGGACGCTGCCGCCGAGCATCGGCGCCCGTGCAACCACGGCGCAGAGCAATCCTTCGAACTGGATGTCGATGCCATACTTCGCGCGACCGCTGACCTTTTCTGGCGAGTCCAGTCGTAGGGCGCCCTTGCCGATGAGCGTCCAGGCTGCCGGATCTTTCAGGGGCAGCGTCGCCGGATCCGGCACCGGGAGCGTGGCGGCCTGTTCGGCCAGTTCGCCATAGCGCAGACGGGTGTTGCCGGCGATGACCTCTCCATGTTCTGTGCGCAATGCGCTGGGGGCCTGGCCAAGACGAATGGCCGCTGCCTGGATCAACAGCGCCCGCGCCATTGCGCCCGCCCGGCGATAACGCTCGAACTCATCACGAATGCTGGAAGAGCCGACCGTGCCCTGAAACCCACGCCGCAGACTGGCATAGACGGCGGCAGCCGGCGCATGCTCGACCTTGAGTGTGCTCCAGTCCGCGTCCAGTTCTTCGGCGATGAGCAGGGTCAGGGTGGTCCAGACCCCCTGACCCATCTCGGAATGGGCCAGGAAAATGGTGATGCTGTCATCCGCGGCTATGCGCAGAAATGCATTGGGCGCGAATTCGGCGGACTCCAGGTCTTGCGCCATCAGGCGTCTGCCAGCGGGCACCGTGAAACCGACAATCAGGCCAGTGCCGAGCACGGTGCCGGACTTAAGAAAACTGCGACGAGAAGAGACAATCATGGCATTCATTGCAGAGCACTCCCTGACTGAAAGGTGGCTGAGAGGATGGGGTCAGGCTTTGCTCAGTTCGGCGGCCCGGTGGATTGCCAAACGAATGCGCTGGTACGTACCGCAACGACATAGATTGCCGGCCATGGCCTGATCGATGTCGGCGTCGGTGGGGGCAGGGTTGCTGGTCAGCAATGCAGCGGCGGCCATGATCTGACCGGACTGGCAATAGCCGCACTGGACCACATCCAGTTCGGTCCAGGCACGCTGAACCGGATGGCTGATATCGGCTGACAGCCCTTCGATAGTGGTGATTTTTTTACCGGCCAGGGCACCGACCGGCGTGATGCAACTGCGCTGGGGCGAGCCGTCGATATGCACGGTGCAGGCGCCACATAGGCCCATACCGCAACCGAACTTGGTGCCGGTCATGTTCATGAGGTCTCGAATGACCCATAACAGCGGCATATCGGCGGGCGCATCCACCTCCAGTTCGCGTTCATTGACCTGTAGCTTCATCGTTGACTCCCAGTCTGCGAAGAGAAGATCCGTGGCGACATTGAAGACACCGATGGCGACGGATACCGGCGCGCTCAAACCGGATCGATGATCGGCAATCACTCACCGGCTTTGTCGCCAATGGGGATCGAGAGGGAGCTTACAAGGCAGCTGCTCCGGCTATAAAGCCAGCAGATTTGAATGGTCTGTGCAGGGCGCAATAACAATATCGGCCGATTCTGGAGGGGGCGGTGAGGCGCTCGACTATCGGCGCGGTAGCCTCGGCCCGAGGCTACCGGCTTGGTATCTATTGAGCTTTTGCATAGCGTCGGTCGGACTTGCCGGCCTTGAGAATTGCCCCTGGCACCGGGTGACCGACCAGCGTTGGCAGGGTGGCCGCCGCCGCCAGCAGTTTGTCCAGGTCGACACCGGTGTCCAGGCCCATGCGCTGGAACATGTGCACCAGATCCTCGCTGCAAATATTACCGCTGGCGCCAGGTGCATAGGGGCAGCCGCCCAGCCCTCCGAGCGAGGCATCGAAACGATCAATACCGGCGTCCAGTGCCGCCAGGGCATTGGCCAGTCCCATGCCTCGGGTGTTGTGAAAGTGTAGGGTAAACGGGGTCTGCGGCCAGCGCGCCAGGGCTTCACGGCAGATGCGCGCGACCTGCGCCGGATCGGCCATGCCAGTGGTGTCACACAAGGTCACGCCCTGCACGCCAATGTCCAGCAAGCGTTGGATCAGCCCGTGGACCCGCGCTTCGGCGACCTGACCTTCGAACGGGCAACCGAAGGCGGTAGACAACGAGGCATTGATGAACACGCCGCTACCCTGGCTGACGGCAATGATCTGGCGGAACTGCTCGAGCGATTGTTCGGCAGTCATGCGCAGGTTGGCCACGCCGTGGCTGTCGCTGGCCGACATCACCAGGTTGATCTCGTCAACCTCGCAGGCCAATGCCCGCTCACAGCCCTTCACATTGGGCACCAGCACGCTGTATTCCACCCCTGGCACGCGACGGATGCCGCGCATCACCGCTTCGGCATCGCGCAGGCTGGGAATTGCTTTGGGCGAGGTGAAGGAGGTGACTTCGATCTTCGCCAGACCGGTTTGTGCCAGGCGATCGATCAGGGCGATCTTGTCTTCGCTGGGGATGAACTGGGCTTCGCTCTGGAAGCCGTCGCGGGTGACGACTTCCTGGATGTACAGGCGTTTGCTCATGGGGCGGTTCTCCGGGTAACGGTGAGGAGCGCAAGCTGTTTTGCAGGCGCGTCCTTGTTCAGATGATGCCGCGCTCGCGCAGGCCGCGGACCTGTTCGCCGCTCAGGCCCAGACCGGCCAGCAGGTCGTCGGTGTGCTCGCCCAATTGCGGGCCGCCAGCACCGAGACGCCCTGGGGTACGGCTGAGTTTGGGCAGTACACCCGGCACTTTCAGCGCGCCGGCGCTGGTCTGCACGGTCTCGATCATCTGGCGCGCGAGGTAGTGCGGGTCCTTGACGATATCAGCGGCGGTGTAGGGGAAGCCGGCCGGCACCAACGCCTGATTCAGTGCTTCCAGGACCTGGTCCCGGTCGCGTTGCCGGGTCCACTCGGCGATGGCCGCATCGATGCGCTCGGCATGTTCGCCGCGTCCGTCGTTATGCGCCAGGCGCGGGTCCTCGGCCAGATCCGGGCGGCCGATCAGGTGCATCAATCGTTTGTAGATACTGTCGCCATTGCCGGCAATCAGTACGAAATGCCCGTCGTTGCAGGGGTAGGAGTTGGACGGCGTGATACCCGGCAGGGCGCTGCCGGCGGGCTCGCGAATGTATCCGCAGGCGTCGTATTCCGGCACCAGGCTTTCCATCATCGCAAACACCGATTCGTACAGCGCCACGTCAATGAACTGGCCCATGCCGCTGTTCTGGCGCTCCTGCAAAGCGAGAAGCACGCCGATGACCCCATACAGGGAAGACAACGAATCGCCCAGGCTGATGCCGACCCGTACCGGTGCCTGACCCGGATAACCGGTGAGGTGACGCAGGCCGCCCATGGCCTCGCCGATGACACCGAAGCCGGGGCGGTCGCGATAGGGACCGGTCTGCCCGTAGCCGGAGATGCGCAGCATGATCAGGCGCGGGTTGATCTTCGACAGCGTGTCCCAGCCCAGTCCCCAACTTTCCAGGGTGCCGGGGCGAAAGTTCTCGACCAGTACATCGGCTTCGGCCACCAGCCGGCGAACAATCTCCTGACCTTCCGCTGCTTTCAGGTTGAGGGTCAACGACTGCTTGTTGCGTGACTGCACATGCCACCAGAGCGAGGTGCCGTCCTTGAGCTTGCGCCACTTGCGCAGCGGGTCGCCAACACCCGGCGGCTCGATCTTGATCACCTGGGCACCAAACTCACCGAGCATCTTGCTGGCGAACGGGCCGGCGATCAGTTGGCCCATCTCCAGGACCTTCAGGCCCTGCAGCGCCATGCTGCTTGCGTGTTGTTCTGTCATGTCTGCACCTTTGGGTCGTGCGCTGTTCTTTGTCAGGCAGGATGGCTCAGGCCCATGGACTGAACAATTGATCAATGACCAAGCCAGGCTTCGTATCCTGCGAAGTACCACCTGTGAGAACCTTGAAACTGTTCTTCATCGTGCTGCACGTCGTGATACACGACTGACAGGAGGCCGCGCCTATGCGTCGTATCGATTTCGTCACCCTCAAGCTGTTTGTCGCCATCGCCGATGAGCGCAGCCTGACCAAGGCCGCCGAGCGCGAGCACCTGGCCCTGGCGGCGGTGAGCAAACGGGTCAGCGACCTGGAAAACCAGCTGGGAATCGCCTTGCTCTACCGCCAGCCCAAGGGCGTCGAACTGACGCCGGCCGGGCATGCGCTGCTGCATCACGCGCGCAATATGATGGACAACCTTGCGCAGATGAATGCCGACCTCAGCGAGTTCAGCGAGGGGGTCAAGGGGCATGTGCGCATTCACGCCAACACCTCGGCGGTGATCGAATTCTTGCCCGAGGACCTCAGTGCTTTTACCCGTTTGCACCCGCAGGTCAAAATCGATCTGGAAGAGCGGGTCAGCAGCGAAGCCATCCGTGCGGTGCACGAAGGGCTTACCGATATCGGCATCTTCGCCGGCCATGTGCCCGCCGACGAGCTGCAGGTGTTCAACTACCGCCACGATCGGTTGGTGCTGGTCACTCCACGCGCGCATCCGCTGGCCGAACGCAGCCGCATCAGCCTGCACGAAGCGGTCAGCTACGACTTCATCGGGTTGCAGCAGGACGCCTCGTTGCACGGCCTGTTGCAACAGGCAGCGCGTCATTTGGGCACGCCATTGCGCCTGCGTATCCAGGTGCGCAGCTTCGAAGCCATTTGCCGGATGATCCACACCGGCATGGGGATCGGCATCCTGCCGGAGCTTGCCGTGCGGACCTATCTGCCGGCGCTCGATGTGCAGGTCATTGCGCTGGACGATCCCTGGGCGCGTCGCGAGTTGAAGATTGCCGTGCGCAGCCTGGAAGCGCTGTCGATGACGGCACGCCAGATGCTCGAACACCTGATGAGCAGCGAACAACGGGAGGCTTCCATGGTCGAGCCTTCGTGAAAGCCGAAGGCAGCATTGTTCAAATATGAATTTCAGTGGCGTAGGGACGGGGGGTAGAGTCCAAACGGACTGAGGGGGATACGTCCCCAACGCTCGAACAAAAACAATAGGAGCTCACCATGAAGTATCCATCCGTGCGTCGTGGCCTGACCGGGGTGCTTGCCAGCTTTGCCCTGGTCGGTGCGTTGTCTGTCCAGGCCGCCGAGCCGATTCTGATCAAGTTCTCCCACATCACCGCCGACAGCACGCCCAAGGGGCAGGGCGCCCTGATGTTCAAGAAGTTGGTGGAGGAGCGCCTGCCGGGTAAAGTCGAAGTGCAGGTCTACTCCAATTCGTCGTTGTACGGCGATGGCAAGGAGATGGAAGCGTTGCTGCTGGGTGAGGTGCAGATGTTGGCGCCGGCACCCTCGAAACTGGAGCAGTACACCAAGCAATTGCAGTTGTTCGACTTGATGTTCCTGTTCGACGACGTGGCGGCAGCGCAGCGCTTTCAACAGTCGGACAAAGGCAAGGCGCTGCTCAGGTCAATGGAAGGCAAGGGCATCACCGGGCTGGCCTACTGGCTCAACGGTATGCGCCAGTTGACCGCGAACAAGCCGCTGGTCAAGCCAAGTGATGCCCGCGGGCAGAAGTTCCGCGTGCAGCCCTCTGACCTGCAGGCCGCGCAATACAGCGCATTGCGCGCAGTGCCGCGCAAGATGGCGTTCGCCGAGATCTACCAGGGCCTGCAGACGGGGGTGGTGAATGCTCAGGACAACCCCTGGTCGAACATCTATTCCCAGAAATACTATGAAGTGCAGAAGTACATGACCGAGTCCAACCATGCCATCGGCAACTACCTGCTGATCGCCAACACCAAATTCTGGAATGGTTTGCCGGCAGATGTACGCGATGAGCTGGAGCAGATCATCGATGAGGTCACTGTCGAAGTGAACAAGCAGGCCGAGGTGCTCAATCAGAAGGCCAAGCAGGGCATCATCGATTCGGGCAAGAGCGAGATCATCAGCCTGACCCCACAGCAACGTGATGCCTGGCGCAACGCCGTGCGTCCTGCCTGGAAAGCCTTCGAAACGCAGATCGGTACCGAACTGATCGAAGCGGCCCAGGCGGCCAACCAATCCAACTGAAGTTCCCCAGCCACGGTCGCCCGTTCGGGGTGGCCGAAGGCGTCTCTCGAAGTTTGCCTTGCTGCTGGTTCTGATCGTGATCACTGACATCCCGGCCATCTCCCTGGGGCTGCCGAACGGGTTGGGCATAAGCTGACGGGGGGCGGATCAGTAGATGCTATTCTTCGCAAAAAAGTGGAGCAGGCCGGGCAGTCATGACACCAGAAAACACATTTCGTGTTCAAACGCCTCTGCCGGAGGACCTTCGGGTCTTCCTGACCGTCATTCGCAAATCCAGCTTTGCCGGTGCCGCGGATGAGCTTGGGCTCTCGCCGGCCTTCGTGAGCAAACGGATTCGCGTGCTCGAGCAGACATTGCGCACGCGGCTTTTGCATCGCACCACTCGACGCATTGCGCTGACTGAAGCGGGAGAAAAAACCCAGCGCTGGGCGATTCGCTTTCTCGACGACATGGATGATTTCGTTGGTGAGCTCACCGAGATTCGCCAAGCCCCTCGTGGCCTGCTGCACATTTGCAGCAGCTTCGGTTTTGGGCGCAATCATGTTGCCCCTGCGATTGCAGAGTTGTCATCGATCTACCCGGAACTGGAGGTGCGGCTGGATGTGTTCGACCGCGTGGTAGACATCGTTGCCGAAGGCTTTGATCTGGAGATCCGCGTGGGTGACGACTTGCCGGGCCATCACATCAGCCGCAAGCTGCTCAGTAACCACCGAGTGCTCTGTGCCACACCGGATTACCTGGAGCGGCGAGGGGTCCCGATCACTCTCAAGGATCTTGCTCATCATGATTGTCTGGTCCTGAAGGAGCGGAACAATCCATTCGGTGTGTGGCATTTGAATCAGGCCAACCGCGATGAGGTTGTACGGGTCAGCAGCAGATTGTCATCCAACAGCGGAGAAATCGTACTGCAATGGGCCTTGGCTGGGCGCGGGGTGCTTCTGCGGTCGTTGTGGGATGTTCAGCCACTGTTGGATCAAGGCAAGCTGGTCCGCGTGCTGCCCGATTACACCCAAAGCGCGAACGTCTGGGCGGTGTATCCGACCAGGCTGGCGGATTCGGCCAAACTTCGCGTGTGCGTGGAGTTTCTGGAGAGCTATTTGAAAAGGCTGCGGCTACCGGAGACGGCCCGCGCCTGACGGCAGTTCTGTCCGGCCCCGCAGGCCCGCAGGATGCAGGCCCTTGTTCGCTCGAGGCTCAGGCAAGCCAGGGGTTCAAACGATGGTGCAGTGCCTCGAAGTCGCGGATTCGTGACGTGTGCTCAAGCGTTGTACCAATCGCATCGAGACCTTCCAGCAGCGCTTTTTTACGCAAGGGGTCCATCTCGAACCCAATCATCTTTCCGCTCTGAAGGTGAATCTGCTGGGCATGCAGATCGATCGTGATCTGCGAGTTTTCAGGTGACCCAACGAGATGGCTGATCTCCTGCTGTTCTGACTCCTTCAACTGAATGAGCAGAACACCATTGCGCTGGCAGTTGTCGTAGAAAATACCAGCGAAACTCGTGCCGATCAGTGCGCGTATACCCAATTGCTTCAGCCCCCAGACCGCGTGCTCGCGGCTGGAACCACAACCGAAATTAGGTCCGGTGATCAGGAAACTGGCGTGATCCCAAGGGGCCTGATTGAGAATGAACGCCGGATTGGGGACGCCATCGGCCAGGAAACGCAAGTCAAAGAAGACCCCGCGGTCCAGCCCATTGCGATCGATGCCCTTGAGGAACTGCTTGGGCATGATGACGTCGGTGTCCACATTCGCGGCGGGCAGCGGTGCGGCGATACCGCGAACGATGGTGAATGGCTGCATTTCAGCTCTCCATGGACAGTTGACGAACGTCGGTGAGGTGGCCGCAAATCGCTGCGGCGGCGACCATCGCCGGGCTCATGAGGTGAGTTCTTGCTCCGGCGCCCTGACGGCCCTCGAAATTTCGGTTGGTACTGGAGGCACAGCGATCACCCGGCGACAGCACATCATCATTCATCGCCAGGCACATCGAGCAGCCGGACTGGCGCCATTCGAAGCCGGCATCCTTGAAGATCTGCGCCAGCCCCTCCGCTTGCGCCTGATCACGTACCCGTGTGGAGCCCGGTACGATCATCGCGCGCACGCTCGCCGCTACTTTGCGACCCCGAACGATGCGCGCGACATCGCGCAGATCCTCGATGCGTGCGTTGGTACAGGAGCCGATAAAGGCGTGACTGATCGGCACCCCGGCCAGTCGGGTTCCCGGCTCAAGGCCCATGTAGCGCAGTGCACGCTGCAGGTCCTGCCTGCGGATCAGGTCGCTCTCCAGGCGCGGATCCGGTACGCACTCACCAATCGGCGCGGCCTGGTCAGGGCTGGTTCCCCAAGTCACCATCGGCTCCAACGCGCTGGCATCGAGTTCGACTTCCTTGTCGAAATGCGCTCCAGGGTCGGAATAAAGCGTTTTCCATTTCTCGACAGCCTGCTCCCATAGCGCCCCTTTCGGGGCTCGCGGTTTGTCTTTGAGGTAGGCGTACACCTTTTCGTCCGGCGCCATGAAAGCCCCACGGGCACCGGCCTCTACGGCCATGTTGCAGATGGTCATGCGCGCTTCGACGCTGAGGGACTCAATGGTGGGGCCGGAGAATTCGATGGCGTAGCCCGTCGCACCGGACGCACCGATGTCGCGGATCAAGGCCATGATGATGTCTTTGGAGGTGACGCCTGCGCCCATCCGCCCGTGCACATTCACGCGCAGGGTCTTCAGACGTTTATAGACCAACGTCTGTGTGGCGAGCAGGTGTTCAATTTCCGAAGTGCCGATACCAAAACCAAAGGCGCCCAGCGCGCCATAGGTCGTTGTGTGGCTATCACCTGCGGCCACGACCATCCCGGGAAGAATGAAGCCTTGCTCAGGGGCAACCACGTGCTCAATGCCTTGTCGCTTGTCCAGGACATCGAACAACTCGATTCCGAAGTCTCGACAGTTCTGCTCGAAGTAAGAAACCTGAAGCGCGCCACCCGCATCCGGCATGGCCGCGACGCGATCAGGCGCGGTCGGGTTGACGTGATCGACCACGCACAACGTTGATGACGGGCGCCATACCGTTCTGTTCGCCTCTCTCAAGCCGCTGAAGGCCTGGGGGCTGGTGTATTCGTTGGCGACCTGGCGGTCGATGTAGAGCAACACATGGCCATGGTCGTCCAGCGTACAGACGATGTGGGCATCTATATGCTTCTGGTAGAGCGTTCTGGGGCCTTTCATGACGGTTCTCGCGAGTGATCGGAAGGCGCGCCGGGAGGGCCTCACGATGCGCCGCGCTCAATGAGCAGTCATGCCAGCATAGGGAATGTGATTGCAGGTTCAATGGCTGAAAAGTCAATCATCGATTCACGATTCGTGTTTAATCCGCGCAGCGGTCAGCGATTCGGATAGCGCCCGGCCCACCGCGGTTGCTATCCGGTGCTGACAGGAAAAGACCGGCCCGGCCCCTTCAATCCAGATCCTCAGCCCGATGCCGCTCCGGCACTTGGCTCGCTTCATCACCCCACGTGCGGTTCACTCGTTGCCCCCGGATCACTGCCGGTCGATTGGCGATCTCCTCGGCCCAGCGTTGCACATGGGTATATTCGTGGGCAGCCAGGAACTCGGCAGCCGAGTACACGTTGTCGCGCACCAATTGACCATACCAGGGCCAGACCGCGATATCGGCGATGGTGTAGCTGTCTGCGGCCAGGTATTGGCTTTCGCCAAGACGGCGATTCAGGACGTCGAGCTGGCGTTTGGTTTCCATGGTGAAACGATTGATGGGGTATTCAAGTTTATCGGGCGCGTAAGCGTAGAAATGACCGAAGCCTCCACCCAGATAGGGGGCTGCGCCCATCTGCCAGAACAGCCAGTTCAGGGTTTCGGTGCGTCCGGCCGGGTCGGTGGGCAGGAAGGCGCCGAATTTTTCTGCCAGGTACAGCAGGATCGAACCGGACTCGAAAACCCGGATTGCAGGCTGTACGCTGCGATCAAGCAACGCCGGGATCTTCGAGTTCGGGTTGATCTGGACAAAGCCACTGGAGAACTGGTCGCCCTCGTTAATGCGAATCAGCCAGGCGTCATATTCGGCGCCGGTGTGCCCCAGCGCCAACAGCTCTTCCAGCAGGATGGTCACCTTCACGCCATTGGGCGTGGCCAGTGAATAGAGCTGCAGCGGATGTTCGCCCACTGGCAATACTTTTTCATGGGTCGGCCCGGCGATAGGGCGATTGATGTTGGCGAACTGGCCGCCAGACGGGGCGTTGTATTTCCAGACTCTGGGCGGTACATAGGGCGCTTTGCTCATGGGAGGGGCCTCATTGCCGACTTGCAGTGACCGCGTGAACCGCGGAAAAAAGCTCTAGCCCAAGCCTGCCATAGGAGGGTCAGCGTCAGCAAATCACCCCGCCTGCACGTACTGCATTAGGCTTACCCGCTAACGCTCTTCAGTCATGATCCGATCCACTTCGCCTGAAGCCTTGAGCTTCGCGAAAGCTTGTTGAGCCCGGGTGACGATTTCGTCTGGGGTGCTCAGGCTAAACGCCATGTGAACTCGGTGGGGTTGTTCATCCAGGGAAAAGACCTCCTCCAGAGTGGTGAAATCCACTTGGGCATCTTTGCTCATCAGGCGCGCAGTATTCTCGGGCATCGGCAGCAACTGAATCTGCTGATTCAACAGTTTCTGAAAGTTATCGTGGTTGTCCGCCGATACCACCAGCCGGGTAAAGCCTTTCTGCTGCAGGTAAACCTGCTTGGCGTCATTGCGCACCACGCCTATGGTGTACTGCTTGGCGTCTTCAAGGTTGTCAACGGCGATGCCGCCACGTCCACGCAGCTTGTAGAGCTTGGTCGTCGCCCGATGGATTTCACCCACCCACTTGAACATCTGCTCACGGGCCGGGGTGCGATCGAGCGGGAAGATCATCACATTGGGTTCATGCAGCGCTTTTTCGTAAGCGCGTGCCCATGGGTACAGCAACATGCGGTAATCGCTGATCCCTGCGCCTCTCAAGGTTTCGTCGGCTATTCGAGTGCCCGGGCCGACGAGCGCGCCTTCACGCAGGTAGGCGTATAACGAGTCTTCGGTCACGACTTCGATCGCCTCGGCGTGACTTTTCACGCTGATCAGGGCCAGGAGCAAGCAGGAGCAGAGCTTCAGACGGTAGTGCATACAGACCTCGCAGCACACGGTGGTTTTATAAAGCGACGCAATTGCGCCCCTGGCGTTTGGCCCGGTACAACGCCTGGTCGGCGCGTTGCAGCAGTTGATCGAAGTGATCCATGGTTTTGGTGTCCAGCTCGGCGACGCCGATGCTCAGGGTGACAAAAGGGGAAACCGCTGAGCCGCCATGGGGCAGTGCAAGTTCAGCCAGGCTTTCACGAAACCGCTGGGCTGCCTCGCATGCCTGGCTGGCGTTGATATTGGGCAATACCACGACAAACTCCTCACCCCCCAGGCGAGCAGTCAGTTCGCCGGAGCGGCCGAAGACACTGCGCAGGGTCCCGGCGATCTGTTTCAAGCACTCGTCCCCTTTGATATGGCCGTAGGTGTCGTTGTAGATCTTGAAGAAATCCACATCGCACATCAGCACGGCCAGCGGGGTGTTGTGGCGGATCGCACGGCGGAATTCGACATCCTTCAGTTCATCGAAGTAACGACGGTTGGCCAAGCCCGTCAAGGCATCGTGACGCGACAGCGCTTCGAGGGCCTGGTTGGCGGCCTTGAGTTCCGAAGTGCGCGCCTCGACCAGTTCGGCCAACTGGTCGCGACTGGCTGCAAGGGCCAGTTCGTCCGAGTGCTGGCGCTCCAGATGGGCGTGGAGGTTGTCTTGCAGTGCATTGACTTTGGATTCGAGCAGGCTCAACTCGTCCTGGCGCCGGACCGAACGTTGCAGCTTGAGGTGGGAGTTGAGTGTTTGTGGTGAGAGTTTCCCCAGATGCCGGGCGATATGGACAACGTGCACGGTCACCAGGCGGTTGAACATGGTCATGACCAGGCCGGCCAGCAGCAACGACTGGATCACCTGCGTGATGACGATGCTGCGGGCTTCGTCCCAGAGGCGTTCCCAAAGCAGGTTGTTATCGCCCTCGATGGTCAGTTCACCGACCTTTTCGTTGGCGCCGATGTAGGGCTGCGCGACGAGCTGGCGATGCAGCACCGGCGCCACGCTGGATGCATTGCTGGCATATCGATTGAACTCGATGATTTCTGGCGCCTGTCCGGGTCGCAGGATATTGAGTGCCACGCGTCCCACCGGCGCCGCATTCGCAACGCTGGTGATCTGCTTGTCCAACGATTCACGGTCCATTTCCCAAATGGCATGGGCCAGGGTGTTCTGGAACACCTGGTCGATCAGGACCAGCTCGGAATTCATCTGCGCCAGATTGTTTTCCCAGGCCTGCCAGGTACGCAGCGTGACCATCGCCAAGGTAAAGCACAGGCAGAACACCAGCGTGGCCAACACCAGACGCCGTCCCAGCGAGCTGAACGTCCTGGTTTTTGGCGGATGGATGGGGACAGTCCGAAAATCGTCGGCCATGTCATAACCACTTGCGCATGATGGCGTCGTAAACGCCATTACGGCGGATGGTCTCCAGGCCTGAGCGGAATTTCTCGACCGTCGCGGCCGGCGTCTTGCGACTGAACGCCATGCTCAAGCCATCCTGACTGCTCAATTCGGGAAGCGGCAGCGAGCGGATCAACACTTTATCCGGGTCTTCACCATTCTGGCGGGTCAGGTACAGCGCGTTGAGCTCGTTGGAAATCCATAGCTCCACGTGATCGACCTTGAGCTTGCGGTAGTTGTGTTCGTACTTGTTGCTCGACTGCAGGTCTGTACCAATGCGGAAACCCTTCGACACCAGGTATTGCTCACCCACGTCCTGATTGACGGTGGCAATCTGGTGACCGTGCGCATCGTCCAGCGAGTTGAGTTTTACCGGGCGCTCAGCCAGCGAATACATGTACCACTGGGTTGGGGCGATGGCCCCGACCCACTGGAAAAGTGATTCACGCGCAGGCGTTCGAACGATTGAATAGATCAACACGTTACTTTCATTGAGCGCCAGTTCGTAGGCCCGCGCCCAAGGCATGGGCTGGATGGACGCCTCTACGCCGACCTCCTTGAGCACCGCCTGGACCACCTCGGTGCTCATACCGGTCACTCGCCCGTTCTGCGTCATGTTATAGGGCGGCAGTTCTTCCGTAACGATGCGCAGCGCAGTCTCTGCGGCGGCGTTTGGCACGGCTGTGCTTGCAGCCAGGAACACCAGGACGCAGCTCATCAGCAGACGGTTAAACGGCAAAATCATCGAGAGTTACCCTATGCAACCAGCAGTGCCGGCGCGGCCTGGGGGCCGTTGACTTAATGTGTTATCGGCTGGGCCTATACGCGCTTGAGTGTCATCCGTCGAAACCGGGGGGCATTGAACCTGGGGCGGTCGGGCCAGACCCTGTGAAAATTTGAGTGTGGCCTCTCTTGTTCCAGCTGTCGATTCGGCGACATTTAATGAACCCGGGTTTGTTCGGCCGTGTCAGTCGTTTGTCAGGAACGACAAATGATGGAGCCGCTGATGCGACCACTGTATTTCACCAGCCTGTCCTTCGCCGCGTTGCTGTGCGCGGCTTGCTCAAGCCAACCGCCCGCGACCTGGGGCTACATGGATGCCAAGGAACGGGCCAATCTGCCGCCCGACCAGGCATATCCCGAGTTGTTCGAAGCCGTGCAGAACAACCAACTGTTCACCGACCAGAAGCATTTCGTCGACGCACTGCCCACCCGCGACCCCTCGAAAATCCGTGCCGAATACCTGGCTCGTCGCGACAACAGCGACTTCGATCTCGAAACCTTCGTGAAGGACAACTTCATCGAGTCCGGCGCAGCGCAAAGCCCGGCACCGAAACCGGGCGCGCCCATTCAAGAGCACATCGACAGCCTTTGGCCCGTGTTAAGCCGTACCTATCGCCAAGTGCCGCCCTACAGCAGCCTGTTGCCCTTGCCACAACCCTATGTCGTTCCAGGCGGACGCTTTCGCGAGATGTACTACTGGGACTCCTACTTCACCATGCTCGGGCTGGAACAAAGCGGGGATCAGGCCCAGGTGCGCCAGATGACCGATAACTTTGCGTACATGATCGACACGTACGGGCACATTCCCAATGGCAATCGCACCTACTACCTGAGCCGCTCACAACCGCCATTCTTCGCTTACATGGTGCAGTTGCAGGCGCACATCGAAGGTGACCAGGCGTTTGGGCGTTACCTTCCACAACTGCAGAAGGAATACGCCTATTGGATGCAGGGCGCCGAGGGGCTCAAGCCGGGTGCCGCCGCGCAACATGTGGTCAAGCTCGCCGATGGCAGCGTGCTCAATCGCTATTGGGATGCCCGTTCGACGCCGCGACAGGAATCCTGGTTGCAAGATGTCAAAACCGCCGAACAGGCCTCAAACAGACCCAGGCAAGAGGTCTGGCGTGATCTGCGTGCCGGCGCGGAGAGTGGTTGGGACTTCAGTTCGCGCTGGCTTGGCGACGGCCAGAACCTCGCGAGCATACGCACCACATCCATTGTGCCCGTGGACCTGAACAGCCTGCTCTATCACCTGGAGCGCACCATCGCCAAGGCGTGTGAAACCGTGCAAAACACGTCATGCGTCCAGAACTATGGTCAGCGCGCAGAACGGCGGCAGCGTGCCATTGAGCAACATTTGTGGAATGCCGATGCAGGGTTCTACGTGGACTACGACTGGCAGCAGCACCGTCAACGCCCGCAACTGACGGCCGCCACGCTGTTTCCTCTTTACACCGGCCTTGCCTCCGCGGACCACGCCAATCGCACGGCCGAGGCAGTCCGTGATGGTCTGCTGCGCCCTGGCGGCATTGCCACCACGCAGGTCAGCAATGGCCAGCAGTGGGACGAACCCAATGGTTGGGCACCGCTGCAGTGGGTGGCGGTTGAGGGGCTGGATCGCTATGGGCACACCGCGCTGGCGCAGCAGATTGGCACTCGCTTCCTGCAACAGGTACACAATCTTTACCGCAAGGAAGACAAGCTGGTAGAGAAGTACGACGTATCCGGGCGGGGAGATGGCGGGGGAGGTGGCGAATATGAGTTGCAGGACGGTTTCGGCTGGACGAATGGCGTGACGCTGAAACTGTTGAGCAAATATGGCGAACATTCCTCCGCAACGACTGTGGGTGAATGAGCAGGCGCTAAGAGCAAGGGGCACCTGGGCAGGATTTATCAGTTCCTGCCCAGGTGCCCGGCACTGTTATCCGAGAATGGCGTTGAAGAGCAACAGGGTGAGCAGGGAGGTGAACCAGCCGATCGTGGTCGGAATCGACCAGGTCAGCATCTGATGCTTGGCGTTGGTGACCCCGAGCATGCGGTTGACTACCCAGAAATAGCTGTCGTTGAAGTAGCCAAAGACCATCGAGCCAATGGCCGCCGCCTGGGCGGCGAAGACCATGTTAACGTCGGGAATCGAGGCCAGGATCGGCGCCGAAATCGAGGCGCCGGTGATCATTGCCACGGTGCCGCTGCCCTGGATCAGACGCACCAGGGACGCGATCACGAAGGGGATCAACACCGCCGGCAGCGGCAAGGTGGCGACCCATTCGCCCATGTACTGACCCGCACCGCTGTCGCGCAACACGGCACCCAATGCACCACCGGCGCCGGTGACCAGCAGGATGATGCCGGCGCTTTCCACGCCTTTCTCCATGTGCGCGATGACTTCCTCACGCGGGCGCCGCGGCACCAGTCCATACAGTGCCGCCACCACCCCGAGGCCGACTGCGATGACCGGGTTGCCGACGAAAGCGATGGTCTGACCGAACAGGCTCTGGGTCAGGGTGCTGTCACCGTTGAGTTTGCTGAGGGCGACGACCAGGGTGTTGGCGAAGATCAGCAGGATGGGCAGCACGATCGGCAGCATCGACAGCCACAGCGGCGGCAGTTCGGCCTCGCGGGCATCGGCGCGTTCGAGCACTTCACGATAGGCGGTGGCGGGTTCGACCGGTGTCTGGCCGCTTTGGGCGATCATCGCCTCGATGCGTGGGCCCATGAAGCGGGCGTAGGCCACCAGCACGAAGGTGCCGGGAATGGTGAATACCACGCCCCAGAAAATCATCAACCCCACGTCGATATTGAAAATCCCGGCAATCCCCAGTGGCCCTGGCGTCGGTGGAACCGCATGGTGGGTCAGCATCAGCCCGCTGGCCAGGGCAATACCCAGGGTCAGCATCGATTTGCCGCTGTTGCGCGCCAGTGCCCGGACCAACGGGTTGAGGATGACGAACGCCGAGTCGCAGAAGATCGGCACCGAGACGATGTAGCCGGTCACCATCATCGCCCACTCTTCGCGTTTGTTGCCCAGCCAGCGCACGAAGGTATAGGCCATCCGCTCGGCGGCGCCGGAGACTTCCAGCAGGCGGCCCATCATCACACCAAAACCGATGACCAGGCCGATGGTCGACAGCGTGGCACCGAAGCCGGTGGTGATGGATTTGACCAGCGCGTCGGGCGCCATGCCGCCACCCAGGCCGGCGATCGAGGCGGCGATGATCAGCGCCAGCAGGGCGTGGATGCGGGTCTTGAGAACCAGCACGATGAGGATGACGATGGCCAGGACCAGGCTCACCATCAGCTGTGGGCCGGCGATAGAAGTTGCGTCCATTGGGTAATCACTCTTGTTGTTATTGGATGGAACGACGGCACCGCACGGCGCCGCCTGGGTCAGCGATTCATGCTGTGCTGGTGCGCCCTTACCACGCTGTCGAAATCGGCATCACCGCGAAAGCCCAATTGCAGCGGCCGCTGGATGTCGAAGTCGCCGGGCCAACTGCAGACGATGCGCTGGATCCGCTCGTCCGGCTCAAAGCTGACCCGCGCGCGGGCCGCCTCGCCACCGACACGGGCGAGACTGTCGAGCATTTCGCTGACCCGCACGCTGATGCCGGGCAGGTTGAGGGTCCGCCGCAGGCCAAGCGCCTGGCCGTCCAGGCGCGCGGCATGGACCAGATTGTCGACCACGGTCTGCGGCGAAGACAGCCACATGCGGGTATCCAGTGGTACCGGACAGTTGCTCATCTCGCCGGCCAGGGGCTCGCGCAGGATGCCGCTGGCAAATGACGAGGCCGCTGCGTTGGGTTTGCCGGGGCGAACGGAAATGGTCGGGAGGCGACACACCCGGCCATCGATGAAGCCCTTGCGCGAGTAGTCATTGATCAGCAGTTCGGCCATGGCCTTCTGCGCGCCATAGGACGATTGCGGCAGCGGTGCGAGTTCTTCGGGCACCTGCTCGGGCATCGGCCCACCGAATACCGCCAGTGAGCTGGCGAACACGAAACGCGGTGCCTGGGCCTGTTGGCGGCAGGCTTCGAGCAGGGCGCGGGTCGCATCGAAATTGACCCGCATGCCAAGGTCGAAATCGGCTTCGGCCTGGCCACTGACGATCGCGGCCAGGTGATAGACCAGGCAGGTCTCTGGGCCGATCAGCGATTTGATAAAGGCCGGGTCGCAGATGTCGCCGGTGTGCGACACCACTCGAGGGTCATCGATGGGGCAGGGCGCCAGGTCGACCGAGACGAGGCTGGCGCCGGGGGGCAGCAAGTCACTCGCGGTGGGCGCCAGCAGCGCTTCGATCAGGCGGGCGCCGAGAAAGCCAGCGCCGCCAGTTACCAGGATCTTCATGTATTGCACTCCGCTTAAGGAGAATATTCGGGGCAGGGTGCCGAACGCCCCGTATTCTTGTTATTTGACGAACCAGGTGACAAGCAGTTGTCATGTTGTATGATGAATTTAACGTGGACGCAACCGTTGCGTGTTTTCTTCTTGCCCACAGCGGGTGGCAAGGCAGCGCGACGATTGCCGGGAGAATTTGAGTGGACAGTCTGAACGACGTTACCCCCAAGCTGGCCGAACGGCTGGCCAAACGCCTGAGTGCAGCGGTCCATGACGGCCAGTTGGCCGCCGGGAACCGCCTGCCCACCGAGCAGGCATTGTGCGAGCAGTACGGTGTCAGCCGCACGGTGGTGCGCGAAGCGATTTCGATGCTCAAGCGCGAAGGCATGCTCACTTCGCGTCAGGGCAGCGGCACCTTCGTCGTGCCCAATCCCAGTGTCGCGCTGCGCCTGTCTCCGCCCCAGGGCAACTTCGAGGCGGTGGTGGAAATCCTCGAATTGCGCAGCGCGCTGGAGATCAAGGCCGCCGAGCTGGCCGCGGCACGGCGCACCAATGCGCAACTGCGGGCGATGCAAAACGCCTTGGCCGAGCTTGACGAAGCGGTCGAGCGGGGTGAAGACGGCGTGCGCGAAGACCTCGCCTTCCACCGTTCGGTGGTGGCCGCCACCGGTAACCAGCACTTTCTCGAAACCATCGATTTTCTGCACCAGCTGCTGCAACAGGCGATCAGAGTGACCCGTCGCAACGAGGCGCGTAACGCCCAGTACATGTGTCAGGTCGATCAGGAGCACCACGCGCTGCTCGCCGCTATCGCCGCAGGTGACAGTGAGGCGGCACGTACCGCGGCCTCCTCGCATCTGCGCAACGCCGAAGTCCGCCTGCGCGAAGCGCGAAGCGAGGCCGACGCGTCCGGATAACAACCACAAGAGGATTCACCCGTGACAGCAATATCCAGTATTGGTGTGGTCGGCCTGGGCTCCATGGGCCTGGGCATGGCGCGCGCACTTTTGCGCGCTGGTCTGCCCGTATGGGGCTACGACATCCGCGAGGATGTGCGTCAGGCCTTCATCGCCGAAGGTGGCCAGCCGGTCAGTGCCCTGAGTGACAGCGCCGCGCTCAGCGACCTGCTCTTCATCGTGGTGGTCAACGCCGCGCAAACCGAGCAACTGCTGTTCGGCGAGCAGGGTATTGCCGCGCGGTTGCGTCCGGGTTCCGTGGTCATTGCCTGTGCAACCATCTCGGCGGCGGCTGCGCGGCGCATCAGTGGGCGCTTGGCCGAGCATCAAGTGCTGATGCTCGATGCGCCGATTTCAGGCGGGGCGGTGCGCGCCGAAGCGGGCGAGTTGACCATCATGGCCTCGGGGCCGGAGGCCGCCTTCGAACGGGCGCAAACGGCACTTGCCGCCGTCGCCGCCAAGGTCTACCGGCTGGGTGAAGAGGCCGGGCAAGGTTCGCAGATCAAGCTGGTCAACCAGTTGCTCGCCGGGGTCCACATTGCCGCGGCGGCCGAAGCCATGGCCTATGGCATTCGTCAGGGCTGCGATCCCGAGGCGCTCTACGAGGTGATCAGTCACAGCGCCGGTAATTCCTGGATGTTCGAAAACCGCGTGCCGCATCTGCTGGCGGGTGATTATCGACCGCGCTCGGCGGTGGATATTTTCGTCAAGGATCTGGGCCTGGTGCTCGACAGCGCCCAGGAGGCGGTCTTCCCGCTGCCGCTGACCGCTAGCGCCCACCAGATGTTCAAGCAAGCGTCGGCTTCCGGGCTGGGGCGCGAGGATGATATCGCCGTGGTGAAGATATTCCCCGGCATCAACTTGCCTGCCGCCGCCAACGAGGAGATTTGACCATGCCCCTGATCGGATGCATCGCCGATGACTTCACCGGAGCGACCGACCTTGCCAGCATGCTCGTGCGCGGCGGTGCTCGCACTGTGCAGACCATTGGTGTCCCGCACGGGCCCTTGGCGGTGGGTGAAGCCGACGCCCTGGTGGTGGCACTCAAATCGCGCAACCTGGCGCCCGATGAAGCCGTCGCTCAGTCGCTGCAGGCGCTGGAGTGGTTGCGCCAGCAGGGCTGCCGACAGTTCTACTTCAAGTATTGCTCGACGTTCGACTCCACCGCTGAGGGCAACATCGGCCCGGTCAGCGATGCGTTGCTTCAAGCCCTGGGCAGCGACTTCACCGTGGCCTGTCCGGCCTTTCCGGAAAACCGCCGCAGCGTGTTCAACGGCTACCTGTTCGCCAATGACGTGCTGCTCAACGAAAGCGGGATGCAGGACCATCCACTCACGCCCATGCGCGACGCCAACCTGCTGCGCGTGTTGCAGCCGCAGACACGCCACCCGGTCGGCCTGATCGACTACCGGACCCTGCGCGCCGGCGTCGAGGCGACCCGTCAGCGGATCGCCGCGTTGCGCGCCGAGGGCGTGGGCATCGCCATCAGCGACGCCATTGATAATGAAGATTTGCAGGTGCTCGGCGCGGCCTGTGCCGATCTGCCGTTGGTCACGGCCGGCTCGGGGCTGGCGCTGGGCATGGCCCAGGATTGGCAGGCCAGAGGGCTGTTGCAGGCCAACGGCGAAGCCAGCCGGCTGGAGGCGGGGTGGGGGCGCCAGGCGATTCTCAGCGGTAGCTGTTCGCGAGCGACCCTCGGCCAGATCGAGCAGGCGGCAGCGGTCTATCCTGCTTTCCGTCTTGAGGCCGCCGAGCTGATGGCCCGCGGTGATGCACTGGTGGCCGAGGCCCTGGCCTGGGCTGCCGGCCACCCGGGGCCGGTGCTGATCTATGCCAGCAGTCCAGCCGACGAGGTACGCCGGGTGCAACAACAGTTCGGCGCGCAGCAGGTCGGTGAACGCATTGAATCGGCGTTGGCGGCGATTGCCCGTGCGCTGGTCGAACAGCAGGGCGTGGGCCAACTGCTGGTGGCCGGTGGCGAAACCTCCGGCGCAGTGGTCGGCGCGCTGGGCATCGAAGGTTTGCGCATCGGGCCGAGCATCGACCCCGGCGTGCCCTGGACCCAGACGCTCGGCCAATCCGGTCGGCCGCTGACGCTGGCGCTCAAGTCCGGTAACTTCGGTAGCGCCGATTTCATGATCAAGGCCTGGGAGATGCTGGCATGACAGAAAGCCAATTGCGCGAAGAGATCGTCGAGATCGGCCGTTCCCTCTACCTTCGTGGGCTCAGCCCCGGCTCCTCCGGGAATATCAGCGTGCGTCTGGACGATGGCTGGCTGCTGACACCGACCAACGCCTGTCTCGGTCGCCTGGACCCGGCCGACATCGCCAAGCTCGACTGGCAAGGTAACCACCTGGCTGGCAAACCTGCCTCCAAGGAAGCATTCCTGCACCGTGCTGTCTATGAAGGCCGTGAAGATTCCGGTGCCATCGTGCACTTGCATTGCACGCACTCGGCGGCGGTCTCGTGCCTGGATTGCCTGGACGCAACGTCGTGCCTGCCACCGCTGACACCCTATTTCGTCATGCGTGTGGGGCGCTTGCCGCTGATTCCGTACCACCGGCCCGGTGATCCGCGGCTGGGTGAGGCGATTCGCGGGCTGGTCGGGCAGCACAGCTCGGTGTTGCTGGCCAATCACGGGCCGGTCGTTTCAGGCAAGAGCCTGGAGGCGGCCACCTATGCCATCGAAGAGCTCGAAGAAACCGCCAAGCTCTACCTGTTGCTGCGCCAGCAGCCGGTACGGGCGCTGGACGACGAACAAATCGAAGAACTGCGCCAGACCTTCGGCGCCCAATGGTGACTGCAATGCCACGTTTCGCTGCCAACCTCAGCATGATGTTCAACGACGCACCTTTCCTGGATCGCTTCGGCCGAGCCGCCAAGGCCGGCTTCAAGGGCGTGGAATACCTGTTCCCTTATGAGTTCGCACCGGCCGAACTGGCCGGACGTTTGGCCGAGCACGGGCTTAGCCAAGTGCTGTTCAACCTGCCACCGGGGGATTTTGCCGCAGGCGAGCGCGGCATCGCGGCGTTGCCGGGGCGCGAGGCGGAATTTCGTGAAAGTGTCGACCGGGCCATCGAATACGCCCACGCCCTGGGCTGCCCCAAACTGCACGCAATGGCCGGACTGGTGAGTGACGAGAGCCAGCGTCCGCGCATGCGCGAGGTCTATCTGGAGAACCTGCGTTACGCCGCACGACGTTTGGCCGAGCACCAACTGACACTGTTGATCGAGCCGATCAACACCCGCTCGATTCCGGGTTACTTCATCAATCGCCAGACCGAGGGCCATGCAATTCTGGCCGAACTGGGCGAGCCGAATCTGCGTGTGCAACTGGACCTGTTCCATGCACAAATCATGGAAGGCGATCTGATTGCCGGTTTCCAGCGCTTCCAGGCCGGTGTCGGGCATATCCAGATTGCCGGCGTGCCGGATCGGCACGAACCGGACCTGGGAGAAGTGAACTACCCGTACCTGTTCAAACTGCTCGACGAGGCCGGCTACGATGGCTGGATCGGCTGCGAATACAACCCCCGCGGCCTGACCGAGGATGGCCTGGGCTGGTTTGCGCCCTGGCGTTGAGCTGAGATGGAGTAGGGCGCCCAGGAAGGGCGTGAGGGCATGCGATGAATACAAACCCTCTCGCCCCAGACGCCGGATAAGTCCCCTACGTACTTAGCAGAACGGCCTGGTCATCATTGACCGGTAAAGCAATATCGGGCTCGCCGGGTGTCAGGATGACTTTGCGGCAATCTTCCTGTTTTTTGTCGAATAGCTTGTAGCCCTCGGCGGCCTGTTCCAGGGACAGGCGATGGCTGATGATGACTTCAGGGCTAAGGCGACCGGTCTCGATATGGCCAAGCAGCTCGGGAAGGTATCGCTGCACGTGGGTCTGGCCCATTTTGAAGGTCAGGCCTTTGTCGAATGCGTCGCCGAACAGGAAGCCGTGGATGAAACCGGCATACACGCCCGGTACGCTTACGACCCCACCGCGCCTGACCGCCGCAATGCATTGGCGTAACGCCTTGCCGCTGCTGCCTTCGAGTTTAAGCGTAGCCAGCACTGTTTCGGTGGTGCTGCCTTTGGCTTCAAAACCCACGGCATCCACCACGCCGTCCACGCCCCGCATGCCCTTGGTCTGGCGAATGATCGTGTCCGCCGGGTCGTCGTCTTCATCAAAATTGATGGGAATAACGCCATAGGTTTTCTGTGCATAGGCCAGACGATAGGGGTGATGATCGACCATGAAGATCTGGTCGGCGCCCAACATCCGCGCGCAGGCGGCGCTCAGTAAACCGACCGGCCCGGCGCCATAGATGGCAATACTCGAGCCGTTGCCGATCCCGGCGTTGGTCACCGCTTGAAAGGCGGTTGGCAAGATGTCCGAGAGGAACAGCACCTTCTCGTCCGAGAGGGTTCCCGGCACTTTGAAAGGCCCGGTGTTGGCCTTTGGTACCCTTACATACTCAGCTTGTCCGCCAGGGATACCGCCGTACAAATGACTGAAACCGAACAGAGCTGCCCCGGGCGGGATTGCCTTCTTGTTCAGAATCGCGCCACGACCCGTGTTGGTCGTTTCGCAAGCGGCGAACAAATCCATCTGACAGAAGAAACAGCTGCCGCAGGCGATAACGAAAGGCACCACCACTCGATCGCCGGGTTGAACGGCGGTCACCGCTGAACCGGCCTCTTCAACGATTCCCATGAACTCATGGCCGAAGATGTCGCCATGTTCGACAGCGGGAATTTTTCCGCGATAAAGGTGCAGATCGGAACCACAAATCGCCGTTGCCGTGACACGCAGAATGATGTCGTCACTGTCCTCCAGGACCGGGTCGGGGACCGTGTCGACTTTCACACTGTGTGCACCGTGGTAAGTGAGTGCTCTCATGACTTCCTGCCTCTGGGTCGCGTGGTGATATAGGGCAGAGGCGGGAGGCTGGATGGAAGTTCAGAGCATTAGCGCGGGCACGTGACTGGCGGTCATCATCTACTCATGCACCGTCACCCGATTGCGCCCGGTTTTTTTGGACGTATACAACGCCTGGTCGGCCCGGGCGATCAGTTCGGAGTGGCCGGTCGAGGGCTGGCTCAGGTCTGCCACTCCAAGGCTGATGGTGAAACGGATGCTCTGGTCGTTGTACAGCACCTGCAGTTCTTCGACGGCCTTGCGCAGGCGCTCGGCGAACATCCGGGCACCGGTCTGGTCGGTGTCCGACAGCACCACGCCGAACTCCTCGCCGCCATAACGCCCGGCCACGTCGGAGTCGCGTACGTGTTCGTGCAGAAGCCTGGCGACCTGCTCGATGACCTTGTCCCCGGCCTGGTGGCCATAGGTGTCGTTGACCCGTTTGAAGTGGTCGATATCGAGCATCACCAGGCTCAAGGCATTGCCATAGCGCTGATGCCGCGCATAGGCAGCTTTCAGGTTCGCCTCCCAATGACCGCGGTTGTACAGCCCGGTCAGTCGATCGGTACTGGAGAGCTGCTGCAATTGCGCATTGGCGGCCTGTAGTTGATGCCGGTTGGTGGCGACGTCGGTGACGTCATAGATCACCAGGCAGATGTGACTGATCGTGTTGTCGGGCGAGCGCAGCGGTAACAGCGTGGTGTTCTGGTACATGAACTCTTCCTGGCCGGTGATCGGCTGGTAGCTCTTGAACCGCACCAGATAGGGACGCTGCTCCCAGACAGTGAACGCTGGGGTGCCCAGGGCAGCGACGCTTTCTACCTTGCGGCTGAACCACTGGCGATCGATTTCCGGGAACAGGCTGAAAAAATGCTGGTCGTGGGCGTCCTTTGGCTGCACCCCGGAGCGGTTCTCCATGAACGTGTTCCAGACCTGCACGCGGTAGTCGCGGTCCAGCACCACCACACCGACATCGATGCTCTGAACAATGGCCAGCAACCAGTGAAACTCGTTCAGATCAATGGAATCAGGCATGGCTCAGGTCATCAGGTAGGTGAGTTTTTGGGTCAGCCGCTCGATCGAGTCTTCCGTGAACAGTAACAATAGATCGAAACGAATATCGTGCCCTTCCAGGCTGTAGCTGATTTCCACCGCCAGGGTCTTTTTCCAGTGCTTGCGGTTGACTTGAATCAGCTCCTCGATGGCCGCGTGCTGGCCGAGAATCTGCGGATGCCCCTGAGAAAACACCACGTCGATCTGTTCGGCAATGCTGCTCAGGCAAGCGCCGATCAGAACACTGGAGAGGTCCAGCAGCATTTCCAGGTCCGAATAGTCGCTGCTTTGGCGTTGCATCAGTTGCGCTATGTCAGCAATTTCCGACTCGTGAAATATCAGCAGGGCTTCGCCGGCAATCCCGCTGCCAATAAAGCCCTGGCAGATGGCGGTGAGTTGTTCAGAGCTACCGGCATCGTTCAGCGCCATGTGCAGCTCACCCACCTCAAGGATGTTCACGTTCGGTACCGGTAACTGCACAAACACACCCAGCACCTTGGCGATCAGGGCGGCGGCCTGGCCGATGGCAACGTTGACCGTCTCGCGAAACGCATCGTGAAAACTGATGGCCGTGTTCGTTGCCGGACGATTTTGCGGCGGCGTCTGGCCGGGTTTCGTCAGCAGGCCCAACTGGCTGAGCGTCTGGCGCAGCTCATTTTCGTCAAAAGGTTTTTTCAGGAATGCCAATGCGCCCAGCTCAAGCACGCGGCGTACCGCCTGCTCTTGCACGTCACCGGAGATCACGATGACTTGCGCCTTCAAGCCTTCGGCGCGCAAGGCACTCAACACCTGATAACCATCCATCTCCGGCATGGTCAGGTCCAGCAACACCACCTGGCCCAGGCCCTGGCGTATGGCGTCCATGGCCTGGCGACCATTGCAGGCTTCGGTGACCGAGACTGGCCAGTCCGCCGGCAGCGCCCGTAGCACCTGCTTACGGGCCATGTTGGAGTCGTCACATACCACCAAGGGAATCACTGACACTGGGGCGCCCATTTGAATTGAACGGTAGCCGAGGCCTTCAAGCAGACCGCGCATTGCATTGAACTAAAAACTGGACCAATAAGTCAGGCTAGTCAATCGCATTCATCCTTTACGGGAGTCGCACCATGCGCAACTACACGGTGGGGCTGACGCAAATCAGGGTCGTCGATCAATACCGAGTTAATTAATTAAAACAACCAATTTCTACGCTGATTTGATCCTGAACAGTGTTGCGTCGCCCATGAAGAGCAGCCACTCCGGGGGGGCGTCTTATGGCAGTCCGGACCGGCTATTATCGGCATTTCTTCCTGTTTATAGGCTTTCTAGCCTCGTTTCGGGATATTTGTAAATTAAGAAACCTAGTGGTTTCCTTTCTGTTTTTTTTTGGCATACTCACCCAGCGAGTCGACACAGATGTTTGCTCGAAATGGTATTTAGTGCTGTCTAATAACAATATAACCAGCAGGAACCCACGCCATGCACAGTCCCGATCACCACGCTACGCCAGTCAGCGCCGAACAACTCACTGCCACCCTCGCACGGATGAAACAGGCCCACTTGGTTGACGGACCGGCCAGCCTGGCGCTGCGTCGCGACCGCCTCGATCGGGCCATTGCGCTACTGCTGGACAATCGTGACGCCATCGTCGCAGCGGTGTCGGCGGACTTCGGCAATCGTAGCCGCGAGCAGACGCTGCTTTCCGATATCGGCGGTTCGGTGGCAAGCCTCAAGCATTGCCGTGAGCATCTGGCCGAGTGGATGCAAGCGCAATCGCATCCGTCACCCTTCCCCGGCAGCGAGGCGCGGGTCGAGTACCAGCCGTTGGGCGTGGTGGGCGTGATCAGCCCCTGGAATTTTCCCATCGTACTGGCGTTCGGGCCTCTGGCGAGCATCTTAGCCGCCGGTAACCGGGCCATGCTCAAACCCTCGGAACTGACCCCGCGCACCTCGGCATTGATGGGCGAATTGATCGCCCGATATTTTGACGAGAATGAACTCACCACGGTGCTGGGCGATGCCGAAGTCGGCGCGCTGTTCAGTGCCCAGCCGTTCGATCACCTGATCTTTACCGGTGGTACGGCGGTGGCTCGGCACATCATGCGTGCAGCCTCGGACAATCTGGTGCCGGTGACCCTGGAGCTGGGGGGCAAGTCGCCCGTGCTGGTGTCCCGTAGCGCCGATCTGGCGACGGTGGTGCAGCGGGTCATGACCGTGAAGACCTTCAACGCCGGGCAAATCTGCCTGGCCCCGGACTACGTGCTGCTGCCGGAAGAATGCCTGGAAGACTTTGTCGCCGAGGCGGTGCGCTTCGTCGGTGCCATGTACCCCTCCTTGCACAGCAACCCGGACTACACCTCCATCATCAACCCACGCAATTTCGACCGCCTGCAGGGTTATCTGGCCGATGCTCGCGCCAAAGGGGCGCGGCTGATCGAGATCAACCCGGCGCAGGAAGACCTGGGCGATCGCCAGACCCGCAAGATCGCTCCGACGCTAGTGCTGGATGCCACTGAACAGATGCAGGTGCTGCGCGAGGAAATCTTCGGCCCGCTGTTGCCGATCAAGACCTATCGCGATTTCGCCACGGCGATTGACTACGTCAACGGTCAACCTCGGCCCCTTGCCGCTTATTACTTCGGCGAGGACGCCGGTGAGCGCCAGCAGGTGCTGGAGCGCACGACTTCGGGCGGTGTGGTGATCAATGATGTCATGAGTCATGTGGTGTTCGAGGCGCTGCCGTTTGGCGGGGTCGGTCACTCGGGGATGGGGGCGTATCACGGTGTCTACGGTTTCCGTACGTTCAGCCATGCCAAGGCGGTGGTGGTGCAGAGCCCGGTTGGTGAGTCCAACCTGGCAATGCGCGCGCCTTACGGCGCAATGATCCATGGTTTGCTGGATCAATTGCTGACTGCCCACTGAGTCTTCAGGAGTTTGATCATGAACGTGTTGCCGACTCTCAAGGCCAAGCTGCTGCGTGCCTTTGCCAAGCGCATGAAAGCCAAGTTCACCTATGACGCGGCGCAGTATCCGTTGCGCCTGTTCGAGGAGAAGCTCATCCCCACGGCGTGGGGCCCGGCACGGGCCTTGTTCTATTGGCCCCAGGCGCCGTCCAGCGAACCTTTGCCCGTGTACCTGAACCTGCATGGCGGCGGTTTTGTGGCCGGGGTGCCGGAGCATGACGACAGCTATTGCCGGCGGTTGGCCCACAACCTGGGTTGCCTGGTGGTCAATCTGGATTATGTCCTGGCCCCCGAGTTTCCCTTTCCCGCCGGCTTGCGACAGAGCTTCGCGGTGCTTGAGTGGCTGGCCGAACAGGCCACGACCCTGGGCATCGACCCACAACGCATCGCAGTCGGTGGGCACAGCGCCGGCGGTAACCTGGCCACCGGCGTGGCCAATCTGGCGCGGGAGCACCAACGGCTGCGGGTGGTGCATCAGGTCATCGACTATGCGGCCGTGGATTTAGCCGCGGATCCGGAACTCAAGCGCTCGACCTCTGACAAACCCTTGCTCGGCCCGGGCCTGATGCGCTTCTTCAATCGCTGTTACCTGAGCGATCCGGCGCATGCCCGCGACCCTCTGGCATCGCCGTTACTGGCGACCGTCGAGCAATTGCAGGGCATGCCCCCCGCGACGGTGATCACTGCCGAGTACGATATCCTGCTCGCCGAGGGGCAGGCCTATGCGCAGAAACTGCGTCAGGCCGGTGTGGCGGTGACCGAGAGAATGTTCACCGGATGCGACCATATGTTCACTCACCTGGGACCGGATGCGTCGGCACAGCAGGCGTGGCAGCTCATCGAGGACTCCCTGCGCGAGGCGTTTGCGAGCAGGCTGCGCTAAGCTGGGCACCTTTGTGAAACCACCATCAGGACACGCGCATCATGCCGTTCAACAGGACCCGTAATGCCTGGAACCACTGAGCTGCCCACCCGGCGCGGTCGTCCGCCGGTACGCAGCCGTCAGGAGCAGATGACCTCACTGTTGGATGCGGCGGCGCAGGCGCTTGGCAGCGGCAATTTTGCCAACGTCACCATGGATGCCATCGCCCGCGCCGCCGGGATCTCCAAGAAGACCTTGTACCTGCTGGTGGCGAGCAAGGAAGCGTTGCTCTCGCAACTGGTGGCCAGGGACTTGTCCACCCTTGAACTGCTGTTGGAAAGCGGCATCGACTGCGCCGAGGACCTGCTCAGCGAGTTGCGCATGTACCTGACGTTATGGGCGCGCCTGACCCTGTCGCCGTTGGCGCTGGGGCTCTACCTGTTGGCTGCCCAGGGACGCGAAACGGCGCCGGGCCTTGCCAGGATCTGGTATCAGGAAGGTGCCGGGCGCTGCCTGAGCTTGTTGCGCGGCTGGCTGGGCAAGGCCGCCGGCAAGGGATTGTTGGCACACGAAGATGTCGAGTCAGCGGTGGAGCTGATCGACTCGCTGTTGATTTCCCAGCCGCTCAAGCTGTTCACCCTTGGGGTCCAACAGGCCTGGTCCGACGAGCAGATCGAGCAGCGGGTCGAGGTGACCTTGGGCCTGTTCGGCCGCTGCTTTATCCATCGACCATCTACGCCATGAGGCGCGCCTATTCGCTGGCCGAGCGTCGCGACAGGCGATAGGACAACTGAGCACGGGTCAGGCCCAGACGGCGGGCCGCTTCAGAGACGTTGCCTTTCACTTCGCCCAGGCAGTGGTCAATGATGGTGTCCTCGATCTCTTGCAACGACAGCCGGCTCGGGTCCTTGCCGCCGAACAGCTCCAGACTCGCACCACTGCCGGTACTGGCTGCGGCGCTCGTTGCATGGCGGGCCGGCGGCGGGTCGTTGGGGCTCGCAGCCAGTTGGCCACGGGTGCCGATGGAGAACATGGGCTGGGCCAGGCGTTCACCGCTGGTAAACAAGTGCGCCAGGTCGATGGCGCCGCCGTCCGGGGCGCTGATCACGCCGCGCTCCACCAGGTTCTGTAACTCGCGGATATTGCCCGGGAAGTCATAGGCCAGCAGCGTATCGGCCGTGCGCGGCGTGAAGCCGCTGATCTGCCGACCATGGCGCTGGGTGAAACGATGCAGGAAGTGGGTCATCAGCAGCGGGATGTCTTCCTTGCGTTCGCGCAGCGGCGGCAGGTGGATCGGAAATACATTCAAGCGAAAGAACAGGTCTTCACGGAACTCGCCACGTTGCGCGGCGGCGCGAAGGTCGACGTTGGTCGCGGCGACCACCCGTACATCGACTTTCAACGTGCGGCTGCCACCGACTCGCTCGACTTCGCCCTCCTGCAAGGCGCGCAGCAGCTTGCCCTGGGCCACCAGGCTGAGGGTGGCGATCTCGTCAAGGAACAGGGTGCCGCCATCGGCACGCTCGAAGCGCCCGGCGCGCGATTGAGTGGCACCGGTGTAGGCACCGCGCTCGACGCCGAACAGCTCCGACTCCATCAGGTTTTCCGGGATGGCAGCGCAGTTTATGGCGACGAAGGGTTCATCGTGGCGCGGGCTGATGCGGTGCAGCATCCGCGCAAACATTTCCTTGCCGACGCCGGACTCGCCAGTGAACAGCACCGTTGCCTGGGTCGGCGCGACCCGTCGCAACATGTGGCAGGCGGCGTTGAAGGCCGAGGAAATCCCCACCATGTCGCTGTCTTGTGCCGGTGTTGGATCAACCAGCAAGCTCGTCGGCAGGGCGCCTTTATCGCTGCGGCTATGGGCTGTCACGCTGCGCCCGCCGGTGCTGACAAAAGGTTCGGCGTTCAGGTCGGCCAGGTCCGCTTCGGCGTCGTCCCATTCCTCCGCGGGTTTTCCTATCAGCCGGCAAATGCTGGAACCGGTGGAGCGGCATTCGACCTCGCGGTAGAGAATCAGCCGGCCGACCATTGCCGAGGTGTACCCGGTGGCATAGCCGGTCTGCATCCAGCAGGCCGGTTCGGTGCCGATGCCGTATTGGGCGATGTGCTCATCGTCCTCGCTGGAGTGATGCCAGAGGAATTCGCCGTAATAGGTGCCCAGGTTCATGTCGAATTCGAAATGCACCGGCTCGACCTTCACCGCGCCTTCGATCGCATGAATGATCGGGCCGGCGGCGAACAGCGCCAGGATGTCGGCCTCGGGGAAGCGCTCCTTGATCAGGGCGGCGTCCCGGGCGCCGCAATGGTAACCGGTGCGCAACATGATGCCTCGGGCGCGGGCCAGGCCCATGCTTTCAATCAGCTCTCGGCGTAGCGCGCCGATGCCGCTGTTGTGGATCAGCAGCATGCGCGCGCCGTTCAACCAGATGCGACCGTCGCCCGGGCTGAACATCAGACATTCAGTCAGGTCCTGCAGGGTAGGCGGCGCCCCTGGTGGCAACTGCTCGCTGGCACCCCGCACGGGTTTGTTTGGCGTTGCGCGAGAGAGTTCGGCCAGGGAAATCAGCTTGTTCGCCATCACAAATCCTTAAACGGGATAATCATAATCCGCATAGTGCAGCATGAAATTGCTGAAATCATCACTTTTTTCACCCGCCTGAATCCCCCCTCAAGATACCCACGTGCCTCTGTTTGCGCTGGATGCCGCGTGCTTGAGCGGTTGCCTTGCGATTACTCAGAGATGGCATATCGCTTGCTACAACTAGTTACCGAGATTAACTAATTCGGCAATAACAATATGGCTTGGCTGTCGCCGCCTTCGAGCAGGCAGTACAAGCAAGAATCGGGAAGCCCGTATGAAGTTGACCAACAAGAGGATAGTCGTGACCGGGGTTTCCTCGGGCATCGGCGCCGAAACCGCGAGGATCCTGCGTGCCCACGGGGCCATCGTCATCGGCATGGATCGCAATGAGCCCAACCTGAGCCTGGACGATTTCATCCAGGCTGATCTCAGCCACCCGGATGTCATCGATGCGGCCGTGCAGCAGTTGCCGCAGGCGCTCGACGGCCTGTGCAACATTGCAGGAGTCCCCGGTACCGCCGATCCGCAAGCGGTTGCCCAGGTCAATTACCTGGGGGTGCGCCATCTCTGTGGGGCAGTGCTACCGCGCATCGCAGCCGGAGGCAGCATCGTCAACGTCGCCTCGATTCTTGGTGCGCAATGGCCGCAGCGCCTGGACCTGCACAAGGCCCTGGCCGGTACCCAAAGCTTTGCCCATGGCCAGGCCTGGCTGGCCGAGCATCCGGTGCCTCAGGAGAGCTGCTACCAGTATTTCAAAGAGGCCTTGATCGTCTGGAATTACCAGCAGTCCCAACCCTGGTTCCTGCAGACCTCTGTGCGCATGAACTGCGTGGCGCCGGGCCCGGTGTTCACGCCCATCCTGGGTGATTTCGTCAGCATGCTCGGTCAAGAGCGCGTCGAGGCTGACGCTCATCGTATGAAGCGCCCGGCCTACGCCGATGAAGTGGCGGCTGCCATCGCCTTTCTGTGTGCCGACGAATCGCGCTGGATCAATGGCGTCAATCTGCCGGTCGATGGTGGCCTGGCGTCCACCTACATCTGAACGAGGAGCCCTGGGCGAGTGACCACCGGCCGACTACGAGCGAACGGCCAGTTCAAAAAACATGTTTCCAACAACAAGAACAATGAGGAACACCATGCACAACTCTCGATGCTATCCAGGCTTCAAGCGTTCAGCCCTGGCACTCTCGGTCTGCCTGGCCGGTTGGGCCTCCCAGCCCCAGGCTGCGCAAATAGACCTGGGCGACAGTCAATGGCGCCTGCGCTGGGATAACACCCTCAAGTACAGCCAGGCGTGGCGTCTGCAAGGGGCCGACGACAATCTGGTCAACGCGCCGACGGCGGGGGGGCTGTACCCCTCGATCCAGAGTCAGGGCGACAAGAACTTCAGCAGCGGCCTGGTCTCCAACCGCCTGGACCTGTTCAGTGAGATGGACCTGAGCCGGGAAAACTATGGCCTGCGCCTCAGCGGCGCGGCCTGGTACGACGATATTTACAACAAGAACACCGACAGCAGCGAGCAGCGGCACTTTCTCGACGATACCCGCGAACTGCACGGGCGCGACGCCGAATTGCTCGATGCCTTCGTGTTTGTGCGGGGTGATGTCGGCGAGTCGAGCCAGGGCACCGTGCGACTGGGCCGGCATAGCCTGATTTATGGCGAAAGCCTGTTCTATGGGGGCAACGGCATTGCCAATGCCCAGGGGCCGAGCGATATCGTCAAGCTGCTCAGCGTACCCGGCACCCAGTTCAAGGAAATCCTGCGTCCGGTCAATCAGGTGTCCGGGCAGTTGCAGATCAACCCGCAGTTGTCTGTGGGTGCCTACTATCAGTTCGAATGGGAGCGTTCCAACCTGCCGGGGGCGGGCAGCTACCTGAGTGACAACGATGGCATCGGCGAAGGTTCCGGCGACTGGACCCAGGTGTTTGGCAACACCACCGTGCATGCCTCCGATATCGAGGCCAGGAACTCCGGCCAAGGCGGCATGCAACTGCGCTACAAGCCCGAAGGCACCGAACTGGAACTGGGCTTCTACGCCGCCAAGTATCACGACAAGGCGCCGAGCGCGCTCTATGCCTATCTGGACGGTGCAGCGGCCGCGGCCACCGGGCTGCCGATCCTGGGTTCCTATCGCCAGGTTTACGCCGAAGACATCAAAACCCTCGGCGCCAGCTTCTCCACCGCTTATGGCCCGTTCAATTTCGCCGGCGAAACCTCGGTGCGCTGGGACGCACCGCTGGTGAGCAACCTGCAGGTGGTGACACCTGCCATGGCGGCGGACAACAACGGCGATGCGCTCTACGCCAAGGGCAAGACCGCCCACGTCAACCTCTCGACCATCTATCTGCTGTCGCCCGGCCCGCTGTGGGATGGGGGTTCGGTGCTCGCCGAACTGGCCTGGAACCGCACCCTCAGCGTCACCGACAACCGCGCGGCATTGGACGCCAACACCACCCGGGACGCCACGGCGCTGCGCGTGCTGGCCGAACCGGCTTATTTCCAGGTGGCCGATGGTCTCGACCTGAGCGTACCGATGGGTTTTGGCGTGGTCCTCGATGGGCGCTCCTCAGCGGTCAGCAAGGCCGGGTTCGGCAATACCCACGCAGGCGACTGGAGTGTCGGTGTCAAAGCCACTTACCTGCAACGCTGGGACTTCGGCATCAACTACGTGAACTTCTTCGGCAAGAAAGAGGCGGGGCTGCGCGAGGACGGCAACTTCAGCTACGGGCAATCGCTGGCCGACCGTGACTTTGTCTCCATGTACGTGAAAACCACATTCTAATAAGAGGTTTCATTCGTTATGCACAGTAACCTTTCCTTGCGTATTTCGGCCTTGGCCATTGCCTTGCTCAGTGCCGGCCTGGTGCACGCGGCCGTTTCCCCGGAGCAGGCCGCACGCCTGAACTCGGACCTCACCCCCCTTGGCGCCGAGCGCGCCGGCAACAAAGACGGCAGCATTCCGGAATGGACAGGTGGCTACACCACAGCACCGGCCGGCTACAAGAATGGCGATAAACGCGCTGATCCGTTCGCCGCCGACAAGCCGGTGTACTCGGTCAGCGCGTCCAACATGGCGCAGTACGCCGACCAATTGGCCGAAGGCACCAAAGCCCTGTTGCAGAAGTATCCCGCTTACCGTCTGGACGTCTATCCCACCCGGCGCAGTGCCGCGTCGCCTCAGTGGGTGTATGACAACACCCTGAAAAACGCTACCCGCGCGAACCTTGAGGTGGCCACCGAAAAGGTCAGCGGCGCCTATGGCGGGATCCCATTTCCATTGCCGCAAAACGGCGCCGAGGTGCTGTGGAACTACCGCCTGTCCTGGCAGGGAGGAGACACCTTCTATTCACCTTTTGACACCTGGCTGATGACCGCAGGCGGCAAGAAAATCCAGGCCACCCGCGCGCGTTTCTGGTACCAGCAACCCTACTATTTCAAGGAAGGCAGCCTGGAGACCTTCGCGGGCAAGTTTCTGATCGGCAAACTGGCCACGGAGCAACCGTCCTCCAAGGCCGGCGAGGGCCTGATGACCCACTGGGACATGGACCCCGGCAAACGTGCCGCCTGGCAGTACCTGGTCGGCCAGCGCCGGGTGCGTCGTGCGCCGAACGTTGCCTACGATACGCCGGACTTCGTCACCTCGGGCGTCGGTTTCTTCGACGAGGCCTTCATGATCTTCGGTCCGACCGACCGCCACGACCTCAAGCTGGTTGGCAAGAAAGAGTTGCTGGTGCCCTACAACAACAACCGCGCGGCAGCAGCGAGCAGCGACGAGTTGCTCAAGCCAGGTTTCCTCAACCCGGATCTGGTGCGGTGGGAGAAGCATCGGGTGTGGGTCGTGAGCGCGACACTCAAGGATGGCAAACGTCATGTGGTGCCCAAGCGCACCTATTACGTGGACGAGGACTCCTGGCAAGTGCTGCTGCTCGACGGCTATGACGCCCAAGGCAAGTTGGGGCGGCATAACTATTCGCTGACGTTGCTGGCGCCTGAAATGCCCGCGCTGACCGCTCAGATGATGTGGGGCAGCTACAACCTGGAGACCGGCGCCTACTTCCTGAACTCCTCGGCCAACGACCTGGATGTGCAGTACCAGAGCTATCCGCGTCCGCCGTCCGCGTTCTTCACCCCTGACGCCATGGCCAGCGACAGTATGCGCTAAGCAAGTGCAAGGCGCCGGAGCCCAGGCATCGGCGCCTTGTGCGATCAGCGGTTGGATAATTCTTATGCGGCGGTTGGAGCGGACATGATCGGTAATTTTTCACTCATGCGGGCGCTACCGGTGGCCTTGCTGCTGGCTGCGTTATCAGTGTCAGGCTGGGCGACGGCCAGCCCGGGCATAGCACTACTCAACCAGCCGGCCTTGCAAAGTGCCAAGGCACCCCGTGCGGTACTGCTGGCGGTAACCCGGGCGGGCGATCGGCTGGTGGCGGTCGGCGAACGCGGCATCGTGCTGCTCTCTGATGACTCGGGCCAGAGTTGGCGCCAGGCCCGCGTGCCGGTCAGTGTCAGCCTGACGGCGGTGCAGTTCGTGGATGCCGAACGGGGCTGGGCTGTCGGTCATCTGGGCGTGATTCTTCACAGCACCGACGGTGGCGAAACCTGGGTCAAGCAACTCGATGGTGTCGCAGCGGCGCACCTGGCGCTGGTTTCGGCTCAACAAGGCAACGACGCCAAGCGGCTCAAGGATGCCGAGTGGCTGGTCGCCGATGGCCCGGACAAGCCGTTTCTCGACCTGTATTTCAGCGACCGTCGCAACGGCTATGTGGTCGGCGCCTATGGCCTGATTCTGCGTACCGCTGACGGTGGCGACAGTTGGCAGCCGTGGATGCAGCAGGTGGATAACCCCGAGGGCCTCAACCTGTACGGCATTCGCCCGGCGGGCAGTGCGCTGTTCATCGTCGGCGAACGCGGTCTGCTGCTGCGTTCAACTGACAACGGGAGCCGCTTCGAGGCCCTCGATTCACCCTATGACGGCAGTTTTTTCGGTGTGCAGGGCAGTTCGGCCGGGGAGTTGCTGGCCTTCGGTCTGCGCGGCAATGCTTATTGGTCGGGCGACCAGGGTGTCAGTTGGCGGCGGATCGAGACGGGGCTGGAAGTGGCCTTGTCGGCCGGCACTCGCTCGCCTGATGGCGCGTTGATCCTGGCCAGCCAGGCCGGCGATCTGCTGCTCAGCCTCGATCGAGGCCGCAGCTTGCGGCACTTGAAAGGACCGACCGGCACCTCGCTCGCCGGGCTGGTGGCCGCCCCGGACGGCAGCTTGATTGGTGTCGGCCTCAGTGGCGTGACCCGCCTCAAGCATGACCTTTACTCGGCGCAACGTTGAAACACTTGCCAGAGCCCTATGCGGCCGTATTCGGAGTCCGATGTGAACGACCATAATCCCGCCCTCGAACAGCAAGTGGTAATCGCCCGTCTGGAGGATTTCGATCCGCGTTCCGGAAACATGGGCGAGCGGGCGATTTTCAATCATCGCCCCTGGGTGATTCTGCTCTGCCTGCTGACCACCCTGGTGCTGGGTTACCAGGCCAGCAAGATCGGTCTCAATGCCAGTTTCGAAAAAACCATTCCGACGTCGCACCCTTACGTCGCCAATTTCCTTGAGCGACGCAGCGAATTGAGCGGCCTGGGTAACTCAGTGCGCATTGCCGTGGCGGTCAAGGACGGCAACATCTTCGACAAGGATTACCTCGACGTTCTCGCCAGGCTCAACGACGAGATCTATTTGCTGCCGGGTGTCGACAAGCCTTATATGAAGTCGCTCTGGACGCCGACCACGCGCTGGACGGCCGTGACAGAGGAGGGGCTTGACGGCGGCACGGTGATCCCGGACACCTATGACGGGTCCGCCGCCAGTCTGGAGCAGGTGCGCACCAACGTTGCCCGCTCCGGCGAGATCGGCCAACTGGTGGCGGGTAACTTTCAGTCCAGCGTGATATTCGTGCCGCTGCTGGAAATCAATCCCGTGACCGGCAAGGCGCTGGATGCCGGCGAATTTTCCCGGCAGCTGGAAGCTTTGCGCGACAAATACCAGAGCGATCGAATCCAGATCCACATCACTGGGTTCACCAAGATCATCGGCGACCTGATTGCCGGACTGGTCCAGGTCATGCTGTTTTTCGTGGTTGCCGTGCTGGTGACGGTCGTGGTGCTCTACTGGTACACCCGTTGTGCCCGCAGCACCGCGCTGGTGGTGCTCTGCTCCCTGGTGGCGGTGCTCTGGCAGGTCGGGCTGCTTGCCAGCCTTGGTTACGACCTGGACCCCTATTCGGCGCTGGTGCCTTTTCTGGTGTTCGCCATCGGCATGAGCCACGGCGCGCAGAAGATGAACGGCATCATGCAGGACATCGGTCGTGGCACGCACCGGGTGGTCGCCGCGCGTTATACCTTCCGCCGCTTGTTTGCCGCCGGCATGACCGCGTTGCTTTGTGATGCGGTGGGGTTTGCGGTGCTGATGGTGATCAAGATCCGCGTGATCCAGGACCTGGCGATTACCGCCAGCATCGGCGTGGCGGTGCTGATCTTCACCAACCTGATCCTGCTGCCGATTCTGCTCAGCTATATCGGTGTCGGCGCCAAGGCGGCCGAGCGCAGCTTGCGGGCCGAAACCGCTGAGTTGAAAGCAAACGTCAAGCATCCGCTCTGGAGTTTCCTCGACCTGTTCACCCGGCGCTCCTGGGCTTACGGCGCTTGCCTGGTGGGCCTGGCGCTGGCGGTCGGCGGTTTCGCCGTCAGCCTGCACCTGAAAATCGGCGATCTGGACCCAGGCGCTCCGGAGCTGCGTCCAGACTCGCGCTACAACCGCGATGCGGCTTTCATGACGCAGAACTACGCGGCCAGTTCGGACATTTTCGTGGTCATGGTCAAAACCCCGGAAGACCAGTGCACCCGCTATCCGACCCTGGCGGCGGTGGATGCTTTGGCCTGGCAACTGGAGCAATTGCCGGGAGTCGAGTCGACCAACTCCATGGCGGCCCTGAGCAAGATCGCCGCCGCCGGGTATAACGAGGGCAACTTCAAATGGTACGAGTTGATTCCCAATGACGGGGCCCTCGGCGCGGTACAGACCCGTGCGCCGCGTGAGCTGTTCAACCAGGGCTGTTCGCTGCTCTCGCTTTACGTCTACCTGGCCGACCACAAGGCTGACACTCTGGAGCGGGTGGTGCAGACCAGCGAAGCCTTTATCGCCCAGCAGCAACTGCCGGACGTGAAGTTCATGCTCGCTGCGGGGAGCGCCGGCATCGAGGCGGCGACCAACATTGTGGTAAAGAAGGCCATGCGCGAGATGCTGTTCTGGGTCTACGGTGCCGTGATCCTGCTTTGCTGGGTGACCTTCCGTTCCTGGCGCGCGGTACTCGCCGCGGTGCTGCCGCTGATGCTCACCTCGATCCTCTGCGAGGCGCTGATGGTGGGTCTGGGCATGGGCGTGAAGGTGGCGACTTTGCCGGTGATCGCCCTCGGGGTGGGCATTGGGGTCGACTACGCGCTGTATGTGCTGAGCGTGATCCTGACCCACATGCGCGCCGGCGCCACGCTGTCCGAGGCCTATTACCGCGCGCTGCTGTTCACCGGCAAGGTGGTTCTGCTGACCGGCGTCACCCTGGCTATCGCCGTGGCGACCTGGGCTTTCTCGCCGATCAAGTTCCAGGCCGACATGGGCATCCTGCTGGCCTTCATGTTCCTGGTGAACATGCTCGGCGCGCTGATCCTGTTGCCTGCACTGGCGTACTTCCTGTTGCCACAAAGGCTGTTCGCAAAAAAGCCTGAGGCCGCCGGCGTGTTGCAGCCGGTCGGGGAGGGCTGACTGACGGTCCGCTGGCAACCGAAGGGCCAGACCAGGCAGGCCAATGCGGCTTGCCTGGTCTGGCCATTTCCACGATCCGATGGAGACAAGTCAAAACGGTTTTTCTGCCGTTTATCTGGCGTCAAAACATAATCTTTCACGCCGTATTTAGCCTTCAGCCAACTCGCCGATACCCTCAATAAGGTCCGATCGATTTGTGGGTTCGCCGAGGGTACGTCATGTTTAATTCAACGCTGAAAAGTGAATTGATGGCTAGGACAGCCGAATTGGCAACGTACAAAGGATTGGTGGGTGCTCTGGAGCGGTCGATGGCCGTTGTGGAGTTCAGCCCAGATGGCAAGGTACTGCGCACCAATGAGAATTTCTTGCATACGATGGGGCATCGGGCAGATCAACTGGCCGGTATGTCTCATCGGGATTTCTGCACGCCCGCGCTGGTCAGCAGCGCCGAGTATCGTCAGTTCTGGGACCGCCTGCGGTCCGGTCAATTCGTGTCCGGCACTTTTCAGCGAGTCAATGGCAAGGGTGGGAATGTCTGGCTGGAGGCCAGCTATAACCCGGTAGTGGACGAACAAGGCCGCGTTGTAAAAGTGGTCAAATATGCACTCGACGTCACCGCGCGGGTAGCAAACGAGGCGCAAACCCAAGGCAAGCTGGCCGCACTCGATCGCGCTATGGCGGTGATCGAATTCGATCTGAACGGCAACATCCTGACCGCTAACGACAACTTCCTCAGTGTCATGAATTACTCGCTGGCGGAACTCAAAGGCAAGCACCACCGGCTGTTCTGCGAGCAGGAGCTGGTGAGCAGCTCCGAATACAGCGATTTCTGGCGTCGCCTCAATAGCGGTGAATTTTTCAGTGGTCAATTCAAACGTCTGGGCAAGCACGGCAAGGTTGTCTGGTTGGAGGCCAGTTACAACCCGGTCTACGATGCCGAAGGCAAGCTGAGCAAAATCATCAAGTTCGCCAGTGACATCAGCGAACGAGTCGAGAAATTCGAAGAGGATTCGCGCGGCGCTTCCCGTGCCTACCACATCTCTGCCGAGACCGAGAAAGTCGCTGAACAGGGCTCGCAAGTGATTCAGCAGACGGCCAAGGAAATGCGCCAGATCGCTGACAATATCGGGGCCTCTGCACGATTGGTCGGCCAGTTGGGCGCGCGTTCTGAAGAGATCACGGCCATCGTCAATACCATTCGCGGCATCGCCGACCAGACCAACCTGCTTGCCCTTAACGCGGCCATCGAAGCGGCGCGGGCCGGCGATCAAGGGAGAGGGTTTGCGGTGGTCGCCGATGAAGTCCGGCAACTGGCCGGGCGCACCAGCCGTTCGACGGCCGAGATTGCCGAGATGATCGGCCTGATTCTGTCTGAAACCCGTGACGCCGTCGCCAGCATGACGGTGACCCAGGAGGGCGCCCTGCGTGGCGTAACCCTGGCCGATCAGGCCGGATCGGTTATTCTGCAGATCAGAACCGGTACCAGTGACGCACTCGAAGCGGTGAGCATGTTTGCCTCCAAACTCGATGAGTCCGAGGTCATCCCGAAAACGGCCATCGGCTGGGTAGGTTGATGCGTATGGGCGGCCCGAACCTCCTCACCAGCCTTTGACGCCGCTCATATCAGGCAACTTGTGAGCGATGCCCTTGTGGCAATCGATGCAGGTTGCCTCGCCATTGGCCAGTGAGGTCGAGTGCATGCTCGAGGCGCGCTTGCTTTGCCGGGTGAAGTCCATGAATTCGAAGTTGTGACAATTGCGGCATTCTCGCGAGTCGTTGGCCTTGAGTCGGGCCCATTCGTGCTCGGCCAGTTCACGTCGCAGGGCGAGGAATTTGTCGCGGGTGTCGATGGTACCGAAAATCTTGCCCCAGACCTCCTTGGAGGCCTGCATCTTGCGCGCGATCTTATGGGTCCACTCGTGTGGCACGTGACAGTCCGGACAACTGGCGCGTACGCCGGAGCGGTTGGTGTAGTGGATCGTGTCCTTGAGCTCGACAAACACGTTGTCACGCATTTCATGGCAGGACACGCAGAACGTCTCGGTATTGGTCGCCTCCAGTGCAGTGTTGAAGCCGCCCCAGAAAACGATACCGGCGATAAAGCCCCCAAGCGTCAGGAAACCCAGGCTGTAATACAGGCTCGGACGACGCAGGACGCCCCAGTAGTCCTTGAGCAAGGCGAACAGTGCTTTCATGTTGCCTCCTCAAGGTTTCTTCGTGGCGTTGGCGTTGTCTTGCAGCAGTTTGTCGATTGTCTCGAAATTGTTTCCCACCAAAGGCTTCACGTCCGCCTGCGGTACATGGCACTGGTTGCAGAAGTACCGACGTGGTGAGACGGCCGCCAGCGCTTGGCCATCGCGGTCCATGTAGTGGGTGATGCTGATCATCGTTGCCTGGGTCCGTGCGCTGTTGGCACGGCTGTGACAGGACAGGCACTTGTTGCCGTTCGCGTCGACCTGATAGCCACGGATGGTGTGGGGAATGGTCGGCGGCTGATCCGGGTAATTACGCTCGCGTTTGAGGTCTTTGTTTTCTTCATCGGTAATGGGCGGGGCGGGCATGTTCTGGGATAGAGTGCCGCCGGGGCGACGCCCATCCGGAGCTGGCGCGTCGAGCGGGTAGTTGATTTCAGCCGCGATCACCACGCCAATCGCGGCAAGCAGAAACAAGGGCAGCATTCGAAAAAGCATCAGGGTTCTCCTCAGGCCACGCTGACCAACTCGATGCGTATCGCGCACTTTTTGTAGTCGGTTTGCTTGGAGATCGGGTCGGTGGCATCGAGCGTGACCTTGTTGATCAGCTTGTTGGCGTCGAAAAACGGCACGAATACCAATCCTTGAGGCGGCTTGTTGCGCCCGCGGGTTTCGATGCGCGCACGGATCTCACCGCGTCGGCTGATCAGCTTCACTTCACTGCCGCGCCGTGCTTTCAAGGCCTTGGCATCCTCGGGATGCATGTACACCAGCGCATCCGGCACGGCTTTGTAGAGTTCTTCGACTCGCTGGGTCATGCTGCCCGTGTGCCAGTGTTCAAGAACGCGCCCGGTGCTCAGCCAGAACGGGTAGTCCGCATCCGGTGCCTCGGCCGGCGGTTCGTAGGGGAGGGCGAAAATGATCGCCTTCTTGTCCGGATAGCCATAGAACTGCACCTCGCTGCCTTTCTCCACATAGGGGTCCAGCCCCTCGCGATAACGCCAGCGGGTTTCCTTGCCATCCACCACCGGCCAGCGCAGGCCCCGTTCACTGTGGTAACGGTCAAATGCGGCAAGGTCATGTCCATGGCCGCGACCGAATTGGGCGTACTCCTCGAACAGCCCCTTCTGCGGGTAAAACCCAAAGGCCTTGGCTTCATCGTTTTTGTAGCCGGCTTCCAACTGCTCGACGGGGAACTGGTCCACCTGGCCATTTTTGAACAGCACCTCGAAGAGGGTCTTGCCCTTGAGCTCAGGTGCCTTGGCGAGCAATTCGGCGGGCCAGGTTTCATCGGTGGTGAAGCGCTTGGAAAATTCCATCAACTGCCACAGGTCCGACCGGGCGTCTCCCGGTGCCGTCACCAACTGATGCCAGAATTGCGTGCGTCGTTCAGCGTTACCGAAGGCGCCTTCCTTCTCCACCCACATGGCGCTGGGCAGAATCAGGTCGGCGGCCTGGGCGGAAACGGTGGGGTAGACGTCGGAGACAATCATGAAATTGTCCGGGTTGCGCCAACCCGGCAGGACTTCCTGCATGATGTTCGGTCCGGCCTGCATGTTGTTGCTGGCCTGGGTCCAGCACACGTTGAGCACACCGTCCTTGAGCATGCGGCTCTGTTCCACCGCGTGGAAGCCGGGCTTTTCCTGGATGGTGCCGGCGGGCAGCTTCCAGATTTTCTCGGCGGTGGCGCGATGCTTGGGATTGGTGACCACCAGGTCGGCCGGTAGTCGGTGGGAAAAAGTCCCCACTTCACGTGCCGTGCCACAGGCCGACGGTTGACCGGTCAACGAGAACGGGCTATTGCCCGGCTCACTGATCTTGCCGGTAAGCAGGTGGATGTTGTAGATCAGGTTGTTGGCCCAGACGCCACGCGTGTGCTGGTTGAACCCCATGGTCCAGAACGACACGACCTTACGCTTGGGGTCGGCATACAACTGCGCCAGGCTTTTCAGTCGCTCAGGTGCAACCCCCGTCTCCCTGGCGGTTCGCTCCAGCGTGTAAGGCTTGACGAAGGCGGCGTACGCCTCGAAGTCAATATCCGTCCAGGTGTTGGCCTTGCCGGCATTCTTCGCGCTGGTTTCCCGTGGGTCGTCAGGACGCAGGCCGTAGCCGATGTCGTCGGCACCCCGGGCAAAGCGAGTGTGCTTGCTGATGAAATCCTGGTTCACCGCGCCGCTTTCAATGATGTGGTTGGCGATGTAGTTAAGAATCAGCAGGTCGGTTTGCGGCTTGAACACCATGGGGATGTCGGCCAACTCGAAACTGCGATGTTCGAAGGTGGACAGCACCGCCACTTTCACATGGGGCTGGCTCAGGCGGCGATCGGTGACCCGGCTCCAGAGCACCGGGTGCATCTCGGCCATGTTCGAGCCCCAGAGCACGAAGGCATCGGTGGCTTCGATGTCGTCATAACAACCCATGGGTTCATCGGCGCCAAAGGTGCGCATGAAACCCATCACCGCCGAGGCCATGCAATGGCGGGCGTTGGGGTCGATGTTGTTGGTGCGAAAGCCGGCCTTCATCAGTTTGTTGGCGGCGTAGCCTTCCCAGACCGTCCACTGTCCGGAGCCGAACATACCGACCGATTCCGGCCCCTTGCTTTTCAGGGCCTGCTTGAACTTCAGCTCCATGATGTCGAAGGCTTGCTCCCAACTGACCGGCTGGAATTCGCCCTGCTTGTCGTATTGACCGTTCTTCATGCGCAACAGCGGCTGGGTCAGGCGATCGACGCCATACATGATCTTTGAAAGAAAATAGCCTTTCACGCAGTTGAGCCCACGATTGACTTCGGCCTTCACGTCGCCATGGGTGGCGACCACCCGGTTATCCCGGGTCGCGACCATCACGCTGCACCCGGTGCCACAGAACCGGCAAGGCGCCTTGTTCCAGTCCAGGGTGACCATGTCCGCTTCGGTCACCAGGTTGCTGGCAGAGGTTACGATCGGCAGGCCCGCAGCGGCGGCTGCAATGGCGGCGGCCTGGGTCTTGACGAATGCACGGCGGGTCATGCTCATTCGATGTCTCCTTCGGGCTCGAGGAGTTCGTGATAGATCAACGCCGCGTTGAGTACGCCGGGCAGGTTGTTGATCTGGTCGATGCATTGCAGGATCTGGTCTTCATGCACGGCTTCAAGCACTACCACCAGTTTTCCGGCGGCACTTTCCTGATGCAGCTCCAGGCCATCGAGCAGGCGCAGGTTGGCCTTGACCGCGTCGAACATCTCCGGTCGGGCAAGTACGACAAGACTGGCGATATGCAGGGTTTCGTCCATGAACGGGCTCCAATAGCCTCAAGAAAAAGCCACCGGTCAGTGGGGTGGGCCAGGAGGGCCATACAGCATCTGGAAAAACCAGACGAGGAAACCGTAGCCGCCGACGATGGCGACCGACAGCAGCGGAAAGAGGAACACGACAAGGAAGAGGAACAGCCGGGTTTCCTTGCGGCGTTCAGGTTTGCGTTCTTCAGCCAACGACATTGGGGCTTCTCCAGCCGAACCTGCGTTGATACTAGATCACGATTGCTGGACTGGCCTGTGTGCCCGATTTTGCTTTCGACCAACGGTCCTACCAAGGGCCAGTAAATGACTCTGACGATTGACCCGGACGGCGCGATGATGGGGAACATTTCTGAACTTTCACTGGGCAAATACTTCCACTACTCAGAGAGTCATACCACTGCCTGGCGCAACGCGAGGTACCTAACACGTGCATGTTTGAAGCAGAGCCAGAATATGAAAGTAACGCCCCCTAAATCCCGGACCTCCTTGCGCCGGGCGGTGACAGGACCGATGCTGTTTCTTTTCATTCTTGGCGATGTACTCGGCGCCGGTGTTTATGCGCTCGCCGGCACGATCGCGGGGGAGGTGGGCGGCGCGATCTGGGTGCCGTTGCTGGTCGCATTATTCTTCGCAATGCTGACGGCCGGTTCGTATGCGGAGCTGGTCACCAAATACCCCCATGCGGGAGCGGCGTCGGTGTATGCCGAGAAGGCATTCAAGTCACCGCTTATTTCGTTTTTGGTCGGGTTCTGCATGCTGGCTGCGGCTGTCACAAGCGCTGCCGGTCTTTCGCTGGCTTTCGCGGGTGATTATCTGGGCGCATTTGTTCAGGTCTCACCGCACGTCGCGGCCCTGGTGTTTCTGGTGGTCATAGCGCTCTTGAATGCCAGGGGAATAAAAGAATCTCTGGGGGCGAATCTAGTGATGACGCTCATAGAGCTGTCAGGCCTGATTCTGGTCGTTGTGGCCGCCGCCTGGTTTTTCCGTTCCGGTGATGCTCACCTGGAAGCCGCGTTGCAATTCAAGCCGGGGGTCAGTCCGATGCTGGCGGTGTTGGGGGCGGCATTGCTGGCCTTCTATTCGTTTGTCGGCTTTGAAACATCCGCCAATCTGGCTGAGGAAATACGTGATGTTCGAAAGGTCTATCCGCGCGCCTTATTTGCGGCATTGTTGACCGCCGGGGTCGTCTACATGGCCGTTGGTGTCGCAGCCTCTTCAGTGCTGCCGATGGAGCAACTGGTAGCAACGTCGGCTCCGTTGCTGGAAGTCGTCCGGGCATCGGGATTGAACATTCCACCTCGCGTGTTTGCCTTTATCGCGCTCATTGCCGTGGCCAACGGAGCGTTGCTGACTCTGATCATGGCCAGTCGACTCGCCTATGGAATGGCGTGTCTGGGGCTGTTGCCGGAGGCCTTGGCGCAGGTACTGCCCAACAGACGTACGCCTTGGGTCGCTATCATCGCCACGACCCTTGTATCTATTGCGTTGACACTGACCGGCACCCTTGCTGCATTGGCCCAGACAGTTGTTCTGCTGTTGCTTTTCGTATTCCTCAGCACAAATCTGGCGGTATTGGTGTTAAGGCGTGACACGGTTGAGGAAGCGCATTTTCGGGTGCCTACCTGGGTGCCCGTTCTGGCTATCGTTTCGTGTTTGATATTGCTCAGTCAGCAAAGCCTGGAAACCTGGCTTCGCGGTGCAGCCTTGATGGTTGTCGGAATATTGCTTTACGCCTGCACGCGTATCGCGATGCCCGTGGCGATAAAGCCTGGCTAGCGGGCTGGAGGAGTCCCGTCGGTAATCATGGACTCAAACGTCCTCCAGAAAGCTCGGACTGTGCCGATTCAAACGGTGTCGACTACAGTTCCTTGCATGTGCAGGGGATGCCCCGTTAAGCAACGGAATATTGATCATGACCCAAGACTCCTCCGATCCAGCCTTCAAATCCCTCGGTTGCGCCGAATGCCGCAACCATGAGGCGCTGGGGTTCGACTTCACAATGGCCTTTCAACCCATCTTCAATGTACGAACGCGCACCGCGTTCGCTTATGAGGCGTTGGTGCGGGGCGTCAATGGCGAATCGGCAGGCTACATTCTTGGACTGGTCAATGACGGTAACCGCTACCGGTTCGACCAGGCGTGTCGCGTGAAGGCGATCGAGGAAGCCGCCCGGCTGGGCATTCTGGACATTGCCGATTGCCTGCTCAGCATCAATTTCCTGCCCAATGCCGTGTACAGGCCCGAGACCTGTATCCGGGCAACCCTGGAAGCCGCACGTAATACAAACTTCCCGCCAAACCGGCTCATGTTCGAAGTAACGGAAGGCGAGAAGGTGGTAGATCCTGAGCACCTCAAGTCGATTTTCGTGGAGTACGAGCGCCAGGGTTTCACCACCGCCATTGACGATTTCGGCTCCGGTTACTCAGGGCTCAATCTGCTGGCCATGTTTCAGCCGCAAGTGCTGAAGATTGATATGGCGTTGACCCGCACGATTGATCAAGACACCGTCAAGCAAGCGATTGTCGAGGGTATCGTCCTGGTCGCCAAACGCCTGGGCATTACCGTCATAGCCGAGGGCATTGAGACGCGAGGGGAAAGCGCCGCGCTTCTGGAGCTGGGTATCGATCTGATGCAGGGATACCTGTTCGCAAGACCTGAGGTCGGTCGCCTCCCGCCTGGCAGTTTTGACTGAGGCGTACGGGCCGTTCAAGGCGTTTTCCAAAGACAGCTTTTTTGTTCGCTGGGTGAGATGGCAGAGGCTTTTCACGATTTTTGTCGGCCGTGGTTGAGCCAGCGGGAAGCGCCCAATATATAAAAGGCTCCTCCCGCGATAATAAAGAGCGCGAGCATGTAGAAAATGCTGTGGGACGGTTGCGTGGCCAGGACCACGCCGCAGAGCAACGGCCCGGCTGCGGCCCCCAGGTTGCCGAGGTTCTGCGCGGCGTAGTACATGCCGCGCAGATGGTTGGGCGCGATGTTGTCGATGAACATGTATTCCGCGGGGAATACGATTATTTCCCCGACAGTGAATATAGCCATGGACATCACCCAGAACATCACCGAGTTGGACAGGGCGAAACCGGCCAGGCCCATGAGGAACATTCCCAGCCCGGCCAGCAGCCAAAGATTCAGATGCCGATGGGATATTTTCTTGCCGATGGAATATTGCAAGCTGATCACCATCAGCGCATTGGTCGTGACGATAGCGCTGATGATTCGGTAGGTGTTCTCCGGCGTGGTGGTCACCACCAGATACTGCGAGAGATAGGCGGTGAACTGGCCGAAGACCACGGCGCTGAGCAGGCCGCCAAGGGTGAAACATACCAGCCGGTAGTCGTGAAGCAGAACCTTGCCCACCGCCAGGAAAGGCACAGGCGCCTGGCCTGCGTCGACGGGGGCGGAATGTCTGTCGCCCCAAACGAAGTAAATGAGAAAGAAGCCGGCACCGAGCCCGGCAGACAATAGAAAGGGCAAGCTGATCCCTAGCTTGGCAATTCCCGCCCCGAGAAACGGTCCGACGGCATAGCCGATGTTGGTCAGCGTATATTTGATCGAGAACACTTCGCTGCGTTCGGCGGCGGGGAGCAAGCTGCCAAATCCCGCCTTGACCGCAATATCGATGACGGCATATGCCAGATTGATCAGCACCAGGCAGATGAAAAAAAGCCAGAGTTCGCGCGTCACGACTGCCCCAAGGAACCCCAGGCTGAACAACCCACTGAACCCCAGAATGAGTCGGTAGCTGGAGAGCCTGTCCACGAGGAAACCGCCATAGAGGCTCAATAGCGATCCAATGATCAGTGTGCTGCCGATGACCACTCCGATATCCGCCACACCCATGGCGAAGTTTTCGGACAGATAGATAACCAGATAGGGCAGCGTGATCGCTCGGCCCAACGTCAGTATCGAAGATGCGCAAAGCAGCAGGTTGACGGTCGTGGGGTAGTTTCTAAGGGTAGCGAGCATCCTTGCCTCTTTGTTCAATCGATCATTGCCAGGGGCGCAGCGTGGCGCAATACGCTCGCGGCAAGTTTACTGAGGAATCCAGTTCTGATTTATGATGGATTTTCCATTGCAGGTTGAACTCAATTCATCAATAACAGGACGCCTAATGTTTTCCTCCGAGCGATTGAAGGGGATCGATGTCTTTGTCTGCGTCGCCGAATCCGGCAGCTTCAAGGTCGCCGCAGAGCGGATGAGCCTCACGGGCTCGGCCATCAGCAAAAGCGTCGCCCGTCTGGAGAGCCGCCTTGGGGCTCGATTGTTCGATCGCACCACCCGGCGGGTATCGCTGACGGACGCTGGGACGGCGTTCTATCGCACCTGCACGGGGGTGCTTGCAGACCTTGAAGAGGCCGAGCTGTCTCTGCGTGCTGAAGACGCCGAGCCACAGGGCAGGGTCCGGCTTGACCTTCCGGCAGCCTTTGGTCGTTCGCAAGTGATGCCCATCATCTTGCGGTGTATCCAGGACTATCCGCGTCTGGTGCCGCACATCTCGTTCACGGATCGTTTCATCGACCCTCTCCAGGAAGGCGTGGATATCGTCGTCACCATTGGCGGCTCACAGGTTTGGCCAGACGCGCTGGGGCATCGTTACCTGGGTCGTGAGTGGCATGTCTTCTGTGCTTCACCCATGTACTTGGCCAAGCATGGCATCCCCATGACCGATCGCGATCTGGAACATCACCAGTGCATCGCCTATGGCTGGCCGGACGGCAAGCTCAGTCCGTGGAATTTTGCCGGTGAGCGTCCCGGCGAGACGGTAAGAAAGCAGGTGTCGCCAGCGTTGGTCGTGGGGGACGGTGAAGGGCTGGTTGCTGCGGTATCGGCCGGGTGCGGGATTGCACAGTTACCTTCATGGTTGATCCAGCGGCAGCTTGAGGAGGGCACGTTGATTGAGGTGCTTGCCCATCTGGCAACCGACGGAATGGTGATCAACCTTGCCTGGCAGAAAAGCCGTGAGAAGCTTCCCAAGGTCAGTGCCTTGCTGGAAGCACTTGCGGCCAATTTGTGTCAGCCGGTAGAAGGCAATCCTCGCAAAGCCGTGGACGTCTAACCCAGCGGATCATGGCAGCAGACACACAGCTTGTTGCCGTCGAGGTCTCGAAAATAGGCGCCGTAATAGTCGGGGTGGTAATGGGGCCTCAATCCAGGTGCTCCCTCACACGTTCCTCCCAGGGCCAGCGCCATTGCGTGGCTGCGTGCGACAAGCTCCCGGCTGGGTGCCAGCAGCGCCACCATCTGACCGTTACCGGGCGCGCTTGGGTTGCCGTCAAATGGTTTTCCAATCACGAAGATCGGCCGAGGCGAGCCCTCGCAAACCCAACCGGCCCAGCCTTTAGTGGCGTCGCAGAACTTCAACGTAAGGCCCAGCCCGGCCATTATCTTTGAATGGAAAGCGAACGCGCGGTCGAAATCGCCTATGCCTAGGAAAACGTGAGAGATCATGCTGGCTATCCTTGCGGTCAGGGAATCGAATGAGTCTGGCGCGAAACGATGATCAGTGAAAGATGCATCACCGGGTGCGCCTGGCGATGTTCTCCTCCTGTCGGGCGCGGTCGGTCGATTCGCTGGATGTCAGGATGATACGAACGGCCACAACCACGCCGACAAGAACACCGGCTAGCCCTGAGGTTTCCCAAAGAGTGGGCAGTCGCTGATGAAACATCAGGCCCAGTATCGTCGCGAAGAGTGACTCCAGGGATATCAGTTGCCCGCTAAGCACCATGGGCAGGCGACGGGACGCGGCATTCCACGCCCAGGCCCCGACGACCGATGACATCAGCGCGATAAAGAGCCCCCAGGCATACAACGGCCCAGCCACGGAAACACTGAAGCCCAGACTTGGCAGTTTCAGAAGATCAAGCACCAGTACGGCGGGTAAGGCGATCAAGGTGCCCAGCCCGGCGCCTGCCATCATCAAGCCGGTCCAGGCCCCTGATGCGTTGACGGCAAGTTTTTCCAGGCCCCTTTGATTCAACGCGGCGAATACGAGCCAGAGGATCACTGCGCTGATTGAAAAGAACAGCCCCTTGCGCCAGGCACTGTCGCCAGTTGGGAGGTGATTGAGACTGCCGACGTTCAACAGCAACAGCCCGCCTGTCATCAACGCCAGTGGTATCACGAGCTTGCGCCATTCGAGGGTTCTGCTCGTGGCGTTGCCGAGCACGGCCTGCAGAAGCGGCACCATGCCAATAAGTGCAGGGGTCAGTACCGGCCCTCCGTAAATCACTCCGGCGGCAATGCAAGTGCTATAGCCGAGGTACCCGATAATTCCCAGGCTTGCGCCAAGAAGCTGCTGTTCGCGGCTCAGGCGTCGAAGTCGAGCTCGATAGAACACCATGACGCCCATACCCAGCGTCCCGGCGATCAGAAACCGAACGATCATCAAGTCGTAGATCGAATAGGCACCGGTGACGTAGGGCGCTACGAAATTCAAGGCCCAACTCAGAGTGGCGACGACGGCGAGGGCCACGCCTGCGGTGGTGTTTGAGTCATTCCTGAGCATCGGTCTATCCATGAGATATTCAGCTCATGTTGCGTAGCGTCAGGGCTATGCTACAAACGAGTTCTCGGCCACGGATGCATTACCGGTGATTATGAATACGCTTGGAAAGTCTTTACCGCCGCTCGCCAGTTTATTGCCTTTTGAAGCGGCGGCGCGGCTGGAGAGTTTTTCGAAGGCCGCCGAGGAGCTGCACATTACCCAAGCGGCGATCAGTCGGCAGATACGGGGACTTGAAGAGAATCTTGGGCTAAAGCTCTTCAGTCGGCGCAACCGCGCAGTGTTTCTCACCCAAGAAGGACGCGAGCTAGGGCGTGTGGTGAGCAGCGCCTTGCGCAGTATCAGCGATGTCGCCGAGACCCTTCGCCAGGCGCCTGGCAAGAACCGTGTCGTTCTGCTGTGCCAATTGTGCGAGGCGTTCTACTGGCTGATGCCGCGCCTTTCGTCATTCCACCAGCAATACCCGGAGATCGAAATCCAGGTGGCCACTTCAACCCGGCCGCTGACTGAATTCAATGAGCATTTTGACGTGGCCTTGCAAAGCACCGGGCGCCCCAGTGGTGCGCATGTTCTGGTCTTTACCGCTAGCGATGAGGTGTTTCCGGTGTGCAGTCCGCAATACCTCAATGTCCAAGCGCCCATGCAGGTCAGTGAGCTTGCTCGCCACACGCTTTTGCACTATCGCACTACGCCGCCTCACTGGATGCAGTGGGAGGGTTGGCTAAAAGCGTTTGGACAGATACCGGCTGTTGATCTTCAAGGCACTGTATTTGACAGCTACCCCTTGATGCTTCAGGCGGCGGTGGAGGGGCACGGAATTGCACTGGGATGGCGCCGCACCGCCGCAAGGCTGATTGAGCGTGGGGCTTTGGTGAGGCCTTGCGCGCAAAGTGTTCCCTTGCCTGAAGCGATATCGGTTTTCAGAAATTCGCACGCAGCAGATCGCGCTGAAGTGAGCGCACTGATCGAGTGGCTTGAGGGGGAGTTGGCAAGTGAGGGCTGACGGCTGTCACCCTGGCGGATTTGCGTGAATCCACTAGAACCTGGCTTGCTTGCACAGGTCATCTGAAAGAAATCAGGTGTGGATTAGTATTTATGCAAAGTGTCTGTGTTTACACAGTGGGTCATTCGACCCGAACCCTCGAACAGTTCGTGGAGATCGTCAGCGGTTTTGGTGTCGATACCATTGTCGATATCAGGACCGTCCCGCGATCACGGACAAATCCTCAATACAATCTGGATACGCTTGCACACCGACTGGCCGAATTCGATATCGGGCATCAACAGATTCCGGAGCTTGGCGGATTACGAAAAAAATCAAAGACCGTTGCCGATGAGGTCAACGCATTCTGGGTCAATCGAAGTTTCCATAACTACGCGGACTACGCCCTTTCGCAAGAATTTGAGGTCGGTCTGAATCGCCTCCTCGCGCTCAGCAAGACTCACCACTGCGCCATCATGTGTGCGGAGGCTGTTTGGTGGCGTTGCCATCGCAGGATCGTCGCCGACTATCTGTTGCTTCGCGGTGTAGAAGTCATCCATATCATGGACAAAGATAAAGCCAATACAGCGGTGTTGAGTCCGGCTGCGAAGGTTCACGGGCTGAAATTGACTTATCCCGCTGGAGAGTGAACAGGGCTACTGAGCTGTGTCGGCCACTGGCTGCCGAGCTTCGGTGCGCACCACCATCCAGATGCCGATCCCGGACACCGCCATGCCCGACACCATTTGCCAGGAAAGAGGTTCGTTGAACATCGCCCAGGCCCACAGCATCGTAACGGGGGGGCTGAGGTACAGGACGCTGGCGACCCGGGTGGCTGACGCGCGGCGCAGGCACAGCCAGTAGAGCCCATATCCGCCAATCGTAGACAAGCCCGCGGTCCACAGGACACTCAAGATAAAACCTGTGCTGGGTATCGGTGCGAGGCTGCCCTGTAAGCCCTCGACCAAAGCGAAGGCAAAGCCCGAAACACAGCATTGCAGCCATAGGTTGGGGAGTAGGCCCAAGGACTGCGATGGCGGGAGGTGCTTTTGCCACAATGTCGCGACGGCGAGTGAAAGCATGCCAAGCAGCGGCAGCGCATAAGCCCATAAGGGCGCATCGCCCCAGGCCAGCGCGCCATGTGTCACCAGCGCGGCCCCGATCAGGCCGATGACCAGGCCGGCCCAAACCGGCCAGGCCAGTCGCTGTCCCAGGACGCCCGCGGCCAATAAAGCCAGGCCCATGGGCAGAAGGTCGGCGAACAGGGCAGCGAGCCCGGCCGGTACGCCCAAGGCAATGCCTTGGGTAATACCCGCCAGATACCCCGCCATGGCCAGCAAACCGATGCCGGCGTTTTTCAGCAGCACGGCAGCCGAGGTTCGCCTCAAGTTCCTGGCGACAAACGGGAACAGAACGAGCGTGACCAGCACGCAGCGCCAGAACACGACCAGTAACGGCGGCGCGTAATCAAGCGAGAAGCGCGCGCCGATGAAGCCTGAACTCCAGCTCAACACCAGCGCCGCCTCGAGTAAGAACAGAGGTATCGCCTGGTGCCATTGAGGTTTGGAGAGAGCAGGGCATGAGATCGATCGGTATGCATTCATGCCCACAGGCTACGAAAGCAGGCTAATCTAATAAATCAAAATATAGTGCAGCAGTCATTCACAAAGGTTGAATTATGCCGGCCATACTCGATATCGAACTGATACGGACTTTTCATGCGGTGGCGCGCATCGGCAAATTCAGTGCGGCGGCGGAGCAACTGCACAAAAGCCCGGCAGCGGTGAGCGTGCACATCCAGCGGCTGGAAGCGGTCGCCGGTGGACGATTGCTCAACCGTGACAATCAGGCGGTTTCCCTGACCGCACTGGGCAAGCGTTTGCTCCTGTCTACCACCGAGTTGCTCAGTACCCACGACCGGGTCTTGGCCGATCTGCATGGCACCCGTCTGGCGGGGCGTATCACCTTGGGCGTGCCGGATGAATATGCGGACCATGTCATCCGCGACATCCTTCCGACATTCGCAGCCGCCTGGCCGAACGTGGTACTGGAGCTCAGGACGGCGCCAAGCTACGCGCTACGTGATCAGGTTCAACGTGAAAAACTCCAGGCTGCGATGATTGCCCGGCCGAAGGAGCTGCCGGACACAGAGTCGCTGCGGTTAACCTCCACGACACCTGTTTGGGTCGGCCCGATCAATAGCGTGATTGCCTCGACGCAGCCGCTGCCACTGGCCGTGCATGCGGCGCAGTGCCCTTATCGACAAGCCATGGTGGAAGCGCTGAAGCAATGCGCTCGCAAGTCTCGCATTGTCCTGGAAAGCCCCTCCACCCAGGCCGTCAAGGCGTGTGTGGAGGCCGGCTTGGCGATCAGTCTGATAGACCGGGCCCGGGTGACGGACAAGATGCAGATCCTCGATGATCTGCCCCGGGTGCCGGAGCACGAGGTGGTGTTCATTCGAGCGCAGGCGTCCCATGCCGATGAGGCGGTGAACCTGCTCTCCCGAGCCATGCAGCAATATTTTCGGCTTTGATGAAAGGGGCGGGGCAATCCCGCCCACCAGGTTTATTTTTTACTGCCCGACAACGGCGGCGTACGCGGTGGGACCACCCGTTTGGAGCCCAGCGACTCAAACGCCGAAGCCAGGCGCAACAGGGTCGAATCGTCATAGGCACGTCCGGCAAACGTCAGCCCTACAGGCATGCCAATGTCCGCCATCACGCCCATCGGCACAGTAACGGTGGGCACGCCCAGGTGCCGGATGGCCAGGTTGCCATTGGCGACCCAGACCCCGTTGCTCCAGGCGATATCGGCGGACGCCGGGTTGATATCTGCATCTGCGGGGCCAACGTCGGCGACTGTCGGGAATATCACCGCATCGAGCCCAAGCCGGTCCATCCAGTCTTCAAGATCGATTCGACGTGTCTGTTCAAGGCCCCGCAGTCCGTCCGCCAGGGTGGGGATCTGGTCCCACGGCGTAATGCCGCGCTCGGCCATCCTGACGTATTCATCCATGCCAGCGGCCAGGTCGTCCTCACGGTTGGGCAGGGTGCCCGGGTCATGGGGGAATATCAGTGGTCCGTCAACATCGGCCAGGCGATTGAGTTTCGGATCACCGTTGGCCCGCAGAAAGTCATCGAACGCCCAGGCCGACAGGTCCCACAACTCATGGTGCAGGAACTCCTTGGACACCAGGCCCCGAGTGAATACGGTCGGCGCGCCCGGACGATCACCTTCGCAGTTGGACACCAGCGGGAAATCGACCTCAATCACTTGCGCGCCACAGGCTTGGAGCGCCTTGCGGGCGTCTTCCCACAGGGCCATGACCGAGGCACGGGTGTTGATTCGCTGCCCCGTCGGCCCGCCAATGCCGGGAGCCTCAGCCGTGCCCGCTTCGGGATCGGCGTTGATGTACATGCGCGGAACTCCGAAGCGGACCCCAGCGAGTGCTTCCTTATGGGCGGCAAGGCCCGGGTATGAGGCGGGGCGAACCGAGTCGACAGGCGGGAGGGGCACCCAGGGTTGCATGCGCCACAGATCGCCCCGGGTATCAGGATCGTCCGCCACCACGACGTCGAGCACTTCGAGAAGATCCGCCATCGTCCTGGCATAGGGCACGACGACGTCCATTGTTGGCGTCAACGGCCAGTTGCCGCGTACCGAAATCACCCCGCGCGAAGGTGTATAGGCACACAATCCGTTGTTCGAGGCCGGGCCCCGGCCGCTCGACCAGGTTTCTTCGGCAAGGCCGAATGCAGCGAAACTGGCTGCCGTTGCAGTGCCTGCACCGTTCGAGGAGCCCGATGCGAAAGGGGCGGTGAGGTAGTCCGCGTTATAGGGGCTTTCAGCCCGGCCATAGACACCGCGCTGCATGCCGCCATTGGCCATGGGCGGCATGTTGGTCTTGCCCAGGCAGATCGCCCCGGCGGCGCGAAGCCGTTCGATGGTGAACGCATCGCGATAAGCGATCAGGTTCGCGAACGCCGGACTGCCAGAAGCCGCCGTGAGCCCCTTCACCAGATAACTGTCCTTGGCGGTATAGGGAATGCCATCGAGCGGACCGAGGGTTTGTCCCTTGGCCCGACGGGCATCGGACGCGTGTGCTTCTTCCAGGGCATCGGGGTTTCGCACGACCACAGCGTTGAGGGCGGTGGACGTGTCGGCGCCGTCATAGGCATCGATCCTGGCAAGGTAGGCCTGGACGAGTTCGACCGCGGTCGTCTGACCGGACTGGAGCGCTGCGCGCAGTTGTGCGATGGAGACTTCGGTAATTTCGATCATGCTGTTACCGTTGCGGCTGACTGTGGGTGTGACGCGCGGGGCCATTCAAACTGGGTCTTGGGCACTTCAGACATCTCAAAGTGGGTTCTCATGTTGGTTGCATGCACTTTACTACGGGATAACCGCCAGAGGGCCTAATTAGAAAACCGCCCACACTCGGGCAGTACCTTTTGTATAGAATACGGCCCAAGGGTGTCACCGCAAAACGCGGCAGGGCAGGTTTAATCAAGCGCAGGTCGGGCCGCCAGCGCGGAGTCGCTGTGCCTATGAGCCCGGAACCGTTGCGCCTGAATAATAAAAGTGAGTCACCTTCCGCCATGGCTTTCCTCTCCCGTTTTTTCGCCGCTGAATCCGCTGGCGGCCTGATCCTGATGGCTTCCGCCCTGGCCGCGCTGATAGTAGCCAATTCGCCCTGGTCAGAAGTGTACTTCTCCACGCTGCACATCAAAGCCCTGGGGCTTTCGGTGGGGCACTGGATCAATGATGGCCTGATGGCTCTGTTCTTTTTACTGGTCGGCCTTGAGATCAAGCGTGAAATGCTTGAAGGCCAGTTGTCGAGTTGGGGCCAACGAGCCCTTCCGGGATTTGCGGCGCTGGGCGGTATGCTGCTGCCGGGCTTGATCTACGTGGCGATCAACTGGGGTAATGCACAGACTTTGAGCGGCTGGGCGATTCCCACCGCAACTGACATCGCGTTTGCTTTGGGGGTGTTGTCGCTGCTGGGCAAGCGTGTGCCCATTTCCTTGAAAATCTTTCTCTCCGCGCTGGCGATTCTGGATGACCTTGGGGCCGTCCTCATCATCGCGATCTTCTACACCAGCGATTTGTCGACGAACATGCTGCTGGCGTCCCTGGGCGTTACGGCACTGCTGGTGGTACTCAACCGTTGCGGCGTCAAGCGGCTGTTTCCCTATGTGATAGCCGGCGCACTGCTCTGGTACTTCATGCTGCAATCGGGCATCCATGCGACCTTGGCCGGGGTCATTCTTGCCCTGTGTATCCCCCTTGGAGACTCCAACGAAGGCGGGTGGTCGCCACTGCTCTACCTCGAAGAAAAGATGCATCCGTGGGTGGCTTTTGCGGTCGTGCCCATCTTCGGCTTCGCCAATGCCGGCGTGTCCCTGGCCGGTATTTCGCCGAATAATCTGCTTGATCCGGTACCGATGGGCGTGGCGATGGGGCTGTTGCTGGGCAAACAGCTTGGGGTGTTCGGGTTGGCGGCGCTGGCCATTCGTTTCGGCTTGGCCAAACTGCCTGAGGGGGCCAGATGGTCGCAGATGTACGGCGTGGCGCTGTTGTGCGGGATCGGATTCACCATGAGCCTGTTCATCGGTGCTCTGGCATTTCCCAACGCGCCGCATCTGGTCGATGAGGTCAAAGTCGGTGTGCTGCTGGGCTCGACCCTGTCGGCCATCATCGGCGTCATGTTGCTGATGAAAGTAGGTCCCAAGAAAAACTGATGTGAGACGCGGCAGGGGCATTATCCATGCCGCGTTATCCAGTTCATCTCGCCTGGGTTAACCACAGTATTTCTCGTTCGCAGCGATGCTGTGGTCATGGCGAGGCGGTTGGCGTCATTTCTACGCTTTCTTTCGGGAACCAGGCCTGGGTCCGGTTGGCAAAAGCCACCAGCGACAGCATCACCGGCACTTCCACCAGCACCCCGACCACGGTGACCAGGGCCGCCCCGGAGTTAAGGCCGAACAAACCAATTGCCACCGCCACCGCCAGCTCGAAGAAATTCGAGGTGCCGATCAGGGCGCAGGGTGCCGCCACGTTAAAGGGTACTTTCCATAGCCGCGCCGCCGCGTAAGCAATGGCAAAAATGCCGTAGGACTGGATCAGCAAGGGCACGGCAATCAAAGCAATCAGCAGTGGTTTATCCAGAATGATCTGCCCCTGAAACCCGAAAAGCAGCACCACGGTGCCCAGCAGGCCGAGTATCGACAGGGGTTTGACCCGAGCGTTGAAGCGCGTGACCGCATACTCGGCCTCGCCGGCGTTTTGCGCCGAGGCACTGAGCTTCAGCCGGGTGAGTACCCCGGCAATCAGCGGGATCAACACATACAGCCCGACCGAAAGGATCAGGGTTGCCCAAGGCACCTCAATGTCAGTCACACCGAGCAACAGCGCCACCAGCGGCGCGAAGACGAAGATCATGATCACGTCATTCAGCGCCACCTGCGCCAGGGTGTAGGTGGCGTCGCCGCGTGTCAGCTGCGACCAGACGAACACCATGGCTGTACACGGCGCGGCACCGAGCAGGATCAGACCGGCGATGTACTGGCCGGCATCGCGAGGATCGATCAGGTCGATAAAGAAATAATGAAAGAACAACACCCCCAGCCCGGCCATGGTGAACGGTTTGATCAACCAGTTGACCACCAGGGTGATGATCAGCCCCTTGGGCCGTTCGTGAATGCGCTTGAGGCTGGAGAAGTCCACCGACACCATCATCGGATAGACCATCAGCCAGATCAGTACCGCGACAATGAAATTGACCGAACCGTATTCATAATCGGCCATGGTATGGAACAGCCGTGGGAACAGACTGCCCAGACCAATGCCGGCGGCGATACAGAGGGCGACCCACACTGACAGGTAGCGCTCGAAAAAGCCGATGGGCTGGCGGGTGCTCATACTCAAACCTCTTCTTTGTACGTCTGCGCGCACAGGTTCCGGATGCAGAGCGTATATGGAAAAAAACATATATTTCTGAACTGAGTGCGATCCTGTTCAGAGAATACCCCCAAGAGGATTCTATCTCGTTCTGATTGTAGACGTTGCGTGGCAGGGAAAATAAACGGCGGGGGCTTTACCTTATATTCGGATAATCATATATTCGGTTTTCCGTATATTGGATGAGGCTTCATCATGACTGGCAAAGCCCGCGTTCTCTTCGTCTGCACCGCCAACGCTGCTCGTTCCCAGTTAGCCCAAGCGCTGCTCAGGCACACGGATTCGGAACATTTCGAGGCGTTCAGCGCCGGCACGGTTCCGACCGCGGTCGACCCGCGCACCTTCGAGGTCTTGTCGCACCTTGGAATCAGTACTGACGGGTTACGCAGCAAGTCGATTGATGAGTTTCAGAGAGAGCGTTTCGATTACGTGATTACCCTGTGCGATAAAGCAACTGCGCAGTGCCAGTCGCTCCCCGATGCTGGCGAGGCCTTGACCTGGAGCTTTGAAGATCCGGTCACCAGCACCAAGCCCGACGCGTTCCGTCACACGCTTCACGAAATTCATGAGCGCATCAAGATGTTTGTCTTGGTGAAAACCAAACACTGAGAACTGAAATGGCTGACCATCTGACCCCGACCACTGTCTTCAAATGCCTGGCCGACGACAATCGGGTGCGCATGATGCTGCTGATCACCCGAGAGGGGGAGTTGTGCGTCTGCGAGCTGACCTGTGCGTTGAACGAGAGTCAGCCCAAAGTCTCCAGGCACTTAGCGCAGTTGCGCACCTGCGGTTTGCTCTCGGACCGTCGGCAAGGTCAATGGGTTTACTACCGACTGCACCCCAATCTTCCTGACTGGGTGCTGCAGGTACTGACCGTGGTACTCGAAACCAACAAGCACTGGTTAAGCCCCGATGCCAAGCGTCTGGAAGCAATGGGGGACCGTCCTGAACGGGTCGCCATTTGTTGTGAGAGCAAAATTGCCTGACGAGCCCCGGTAGACGATGCCGCTGGTTCGATGATTCCCAAAGCGCCGTCGCGCAGGAAAAGACTATGTTTGATGACTCTATTCCCCAACTCGAAACCGAACTGGCCGATCTTCCGTCGACAGACAAACTCGGTATCGAAACGACATCCAGCCACAAGCCACGCATTTTGCTGCTGTACGGATCGACGCGCGAGCGTTCCTTCAGTCGCCTGTTGGTAGAGGAGGCCGCTCGGCTGTTGGAACATTTCGGCGCCGAGGCGCGGATTTTCAATCCGTCGGGTCTTCCGTTGCCGGATGACGCACCGGTCGATCACCCCCGGGTCCAGGAACTGCGCAAGCTGATGCAGTGGTCCGAAGGCCAGGTCTGGTGCTCGCCGGAACGCCACGGGTCCATGAGCGCGGTGTTCAAGGCGCAGATTGATTGGGTGCCGCTGGCCATGGGCGCGGTACGCCCGACCCAGGGCAAAACCCTCGCTGTCATGCAGGTATGCGGTGGCTCGCAGTCGTTCAACGTGGTCAATCAACTGCGGGTGCTGGGGCGCTGGATGCGCATGTTCACCATCCCCAACCAATCCTCCGTGCCGAAGGCCTATATGGAGTTTGACGACAGCGGCCGGATGAAGCCTTCGCCGTTCTATGACCGCGTGGTGGATGTGATGGAGGAATTGGTGAAGTTCACGCTGCTGCTTCGCGACCGCCAGGATTACCTGGTCGACCGCTATTCCGAGCGCAAGGAGTCGGCGCAAGAATTGATGAATCGAGTCAATCAGCGCTCCATTTGAGTCAAGCCCAACGCCTGGTTCGACCGGCAGTCGAACTCCATAGACACCAGCCACAGGAGCACAACAACATGACGATCAAAGTGGGTATCAACGGTTTTGGGCGTATTGGTCGCCTGGCATTGCGGGCCGCCTGGCATTGGCCGGAGTTCGACTTTGTGCAGATCAACGACCCGGCGGGTGACGCCGCGACCCATGCGCATCTGTTGAACTTCGATTCGGTGCATGGTCGCTGGAATGCAGAGGCTGGCTCCGAGGGCGACAACATCGTCATCGATGGCAAGCGGATCAAGGTCACAGCCAATAAAGCGATTGCCGACACCGATTGGTCGGGCTGCGATCTGGTGATCGAAGCCAGCGGAAAAATGAAGACGGTTGCCGTGCTTCAGGGCTATCTCGACCAGGGTGTGAAGCGCGTGGTGGTCAGCGCCCCGGTGAAGGAAAAAGGTGCATTGAACGTCGTCATGGGCGTCAATCATCAGCTGTTCAAACCCGACGACCATGCCATCGTCACCGCCGCTTCATGCACCACCAACTGCCTGGCGCCGGTGGTGAAAGTCATCCACGAGAAGCTCGGCATACGCCACGGTTCGATCACCACCATTCATGACCTGACCAACACCCAGAGCATCCTCGATCAACCCCACAAGGACCTGCGCCGTGCGCGGGCTTCGGGCATGAGTCTGATTCCCACCAGCACCGGCTCGGCCACCGCCATCGCGGAAATCTTCCCGGAGCTGCGCGGGCGCCTCAATGGTCACGCCGTGCGCGTGCCACTGGCCAACGCTTCGCTGACCGATTGTGTCTTCGAGGTCGAGCGAGCCACCACCGTCGAAGAAGTGAATCAGTTCCTCAAGGACGCTTCCGAGAACGAACTCAAGGACATTCTCGGTTTTGAGGAGCGCCCATTGGTGTCCATCGACTACCGAACCGACCCGCGCTCGTCGATCATTGATGCGCTGTCGACCATGGTCATCAATGGCACCCAGGTCAAACTCTACGCCTGGTACGACAATGAGTGGGGCTATGCCAACCGCACCGTGGAACTGGCCCGGATGGTCGGTCGGACAGTCTGAGGAACGGTCATGAAAGCGTTGTCAGCCCTCGCTCCGCAAGTGCGGCAGTACCTGCTCGTCACCGGCAATTACTGGGCCTTCACCCTCACCGATGGCGCCTTGCGCATGTTGGTGGTGCTGCATTTTCATGCGTTGGGCTACAGCCCGCTGCAAATCGCCGCGTTGTTTTTGTTCTACGAAATCTTTGGCGTGATCACCAACCTGGTGGGCGGCTACCTCGGTGCCCGGCTTGGCCTGAACCGAACCATGAATATCGGCCTGGGGATGCAGGTCGTGGCGCTGTTGATGCTGACAGTTCCCTTGGCCTGGTTGACCATCCCCTGGGTGATGGGCGCTCAGGCGCTGTCCGGGATCGCCAAAGACCTGAACAAGATGAGCGCGAAAAGCTCGATCAAGCTGCTGGTTCCCGATGGTCAACATGGGCAACTGTACAAGTGGGTGGCGATTCTCACCGGCTCCAAGAATGCCCTCAAGGGCGTTGGTTTCTTCCTCGGGGGCGCCTTGCTGGCCCTCATCGGTTTCAAAGGTGCGCTGCTGGCGATGGCCGGCGTACTGGCGTTGATCTGGATCGCCAGCCTGATCCTGTTGAAGAAAGACTTGGGTAAAGCGAAAGCCAAGCCCAGGTTTCGCGACATCCTCTCCAAGAGCCGCGCGATCAACATTTTGTCGGCGGCACGGATGTTCTTGTTCGGTGCCCGCGACGTCTGGTTCGTGGTGGCCCTGCCGGTTTACCTGAGCAGCGTTTTCGGTTGGGACTTCTGGAAGGTCGGCGGTTTCCTCGCGGCCTGGGTGATCGGCTACGGCATCGTGCAGTCTTTTGCGCCCAACATCACTGGCAAGAAACGTGGGCACGTGCCGGATGGCCGTGCGGCGTGTCTGTGGGCAATGGCATTGGCGGGTCTGCCCGCGGCCATTGCGCTAGGACTCGACAGCGGGTTGGCACCACAGACGGTGCTGCTGGGTGGGCTCATGGTCTTTGGTGCGCTGTTCGCGGTGAACTCTTCGTTGCACAGCTATTTGATCGTGTCCTACGCCAAGGAAGACGGCGTATCGCTGGATGTGGGTTTTTACTACATGTCCAACGCCATGGGACGGCTGATCGGAACGGTGCTTTCTGGCTGGGTTTATCAAGTGTACGGGCTGCAGGCGTGCTTATGGATCTCCAGCGCCTTCGTGCTGCTCGCCGCTTTGATTTCCATTGGATTGCCTCGTCACGCCAGTCCGGCGGTCGATCTTTAACCACCTTCAGACTTCGTTAAGAAACGGCCTCGATACTTTCTCCCCATACCCAAGGGAGAACGTTGACCCATGCCCGATTCTGACTGGAACATCCATCTACCGCTGGCTTTCGGCAATGCCGGCCAGCCGGTTCGCCACTTGCACCGGGCTATGCCGGGAGAGCCCCGCCGGGATGAGTTCGAAGCCTTCATCCACCGGCGTTTCCACCAGGCGCACGGCGCCGAGATTCGTCACTTCATGCCCGAACTGTTCGGGCTCGATGATGCTGACGGCAGGCTTTGCGCCGTGGCAGGCGTGCGTCTGGCCGCCCAGGGACCGCTGTTTCTCGAGCATTATCTGGACGATCCCATCGAGCCTTTGATCAAGGCCGATGCAGACTGCGCAGTGGATCGCGCCGGCATTGTCGAAGTTGGCAATCTGGCCGCCAGCGACACCGGCAGCGCTCGCCTGAGCATTATCGCGATCACCTATCTGTTGGCGATGGGCGGGCTGGAGTGGGTGGCGTTCACCGGCAATATCGGCCTGGTCAACAGTTTCCATCGCCTTGGCCTCAAGCCCGTGACCCTGTGTCCGGCCGACCCGCAGCGCCTGGGGGAAGACCGTCACCTCTGGGGCCGCTACTACGAGAGTCAGCCATGGGTTCATGTCGGCAACATCCGTGCAGGCTTCGTTCATCTGCGCGACGCCGGTCTGTTCGATCGCCTGGGGTTCTCACAGACTTACGGGGAGGCGTGCCATGTTGCCTGAAGTGGAGCGCTTCAAACTCACCCTGCGTGAGCATGCCCAACGCAAGGGCTACGCCGTGGCGCTGTGGGGCGATAACTTGCGGCTGGACTACGCCACGCTTTATTCCGAAGTGGTGTACCGCCAGCAACGCCTGCGCGATGAACACATAAAGGTTGTTGCCCTGGCCCTGGATAACGGTGTCGAAGCCATGCTTTGGGACCTGGCGGCTTTGTTCGAAGGTCTGGCCTGCGTCATCCTGCCGGGCTTTTTCAGTCCTGCTCAACGCTTGCACTGCCTGGAGCAGAGCCAGGCGCAGCGGGTGATTGCCGAGCCGGGACTGGCAGACGAACTCCAGGCCGCCGGTTACCACTACAGCGGCGAGTTCTGGCACAAAGATTACCTCGGACCGAGCCGCCTGCCGGCGGGCACCGCCAAGCTGACCTTTACCTCGGGCACCACCGGCACGCCAAAAGGTGTCTGCCTGAGTGCCGACAGCCTGCTGCGGGTCGCCCGTGAGCTGGAACAGGCCAGTCAGCCGGTCAACCCAAGGCATCATCTGGCGCTGCTGCCCCTGGCGGTGCTTCTGGAAAACCTCGGGTGCTACGCGGCGCTGTATGCCGGGGCGATGCTCAGCCTGCCTGGCCAGAAAACCCTTGGCATCCAGGGCGCCAGTGGCGTCGACCCGGCGCGCCTGTTGGCGTGCCTGACCGAGCGCCGGGCGCAGAGTCTGATCCTGGTTCCACAATTGTTGCTGATGCTGGTCACGGCCGCCGAGCAGAAAGCGTTCTACCCACACGCTTTGCGGTTCGCCGCCGTGGGCGGTGCGCGGGTATCCCATGATCTTCTGCAACGAGCCCAGCGTGCTGGCGTGCCGGTATTTGAAGGCTACGGGCTGTCGGAATGCGCTTCGGTGGTGTGCCTCAACCGGCCACAGGCCAACCGCGCCGGCAGTGTCGGTCAGCCGTTGCCCCATGTGCAGGTTCGTCTGGCCGAAGACGGCGAGGTCATGATCAAGGGCTCGACCTTGCTCGGATACCTGGGGGAGCCTCCGCCGCCCGACGACTGGTGGCCCAGCGGCGACTTGGGGGAGTTCGACGCCGACGGGTTCCTGTACCTGCGCGGGCGCAAGAAGCACCAATTCGTCACCAGCTTCGGTCGCAACGTTAACCCTGAATGGGTCGAAGCCGAACTTACCCAAGGCGGCACCATCAGTCAGGCCTTCGTCTATGGCGAAGCCTTGCCGCACAACCATGCATTGCTGTGGCCCACCCGCGCTGACTGCTCTGATCAAGCGCTGGAGCTGGCGGTGAGCAAGGCCAACGAGGCGTTGCCCGATTACGCGCAGGTCCATCACTGGACGCGACTGGCGCACCCCTTCACCGCAGCCAACGGCCTGCTCACCGCCAACGGCCGACCGCGCCGTGAAGCGATTGTCGAGCATTACCGCGGGTTGTTCAGCGAATCCATTCTGTCCGAGGAATATCCGTCATGAGTTTTTTCGACACGTTGCAAGAAGCCACCCATCAGGAACGTCAGACGCTGTTTAATCTGCCGATTATCCGTGACGCCCTCGACGGCCAGGTCAGCCTGGCCAGTTACCGGGCGTTTCTGATCCAGGCCTACTACCACGTGCGCCACACCGTACCGTTGATGATGGCTTGCGGTGCACGCCTGCCAGCGCACCTGGAATGGTTGCGCAAGGCCGTGTGCGAGTACATCGACGAGGAATACGGTCATGAGCAATGGGTGCTGGATGACATCGCCGTGTGTGGAGGCGACAAGGATGCGGTGCGTGATGGTCAGCCGTCGCTGCCTATCGAATTGATGGTCAGTTACCTGTATGACTTGATCGCCCGGGGCAATCCGGTGGGGCTGTTCGGCATGGTCAATGTGCTCGAGGGCACCAGCATCGCTCTGGCGACCCACGCTGCCGACGCCATTCGTGAACACCTGGAACTGCCGCCCACCGCTTTCAGCTACCTCAGCTCCCACGGGTCGCTGGATATCGAGCACATGCAGACCTATCGCGGCCTGATGAACAAGCTGGAGGATCCGGCCGACCAGGCGGCGGTGATCCACGCCTCCAAAGTGGTGTACACGCTCTACACCGAGATGTTCCGGGGCCTGCCCCGTGACGAGGGGGACCAGCATGCGCCTGTGTGACGCCCGGATCGTCTTGACCGGTGCCAGTGGCGGAATTGGCCTGGCCATCGCCCAGGCCCTATGCGCCAGTGGCGCTCGGGTGTTGGCCGTGGCCAGGCATCGCGAAGCGCTGGAACCCTTGATCGAACGCTACCCGCAGCAGTTGTACTGGGTTGGCGCAGACCTGACTGTGCCAGGTGATCGGCGCAAGGTGCTGGCCGCCGCCGAGGCCTTGGGCGGCATCAACCTGCTGATCAATGCCGCCGGTGTTAACCACTTTGCCATGCTCGAACAACTCGAGGACAGTGAGATCGACGCCATGCTGGCGTTGAACATCAGCGCGCCGATCTGTTTGAGCAAACTGTTGCTGCCACTGCTTAAACAGGCCGCCAGCGCCATGGTGGTCAATGTCGGCTCGACCTACGGCTCGATCGGCTACCCAGGCTACGCCAGTTACTGTGCCAGCAAGTTCGCCCTGCGCGGGTTCTCCGAAGCACTGCGCCGGGAATTGGCGGACACCCGTGTCGGCGTGCTCTACGTGGCGCCCCGGGCTACACGTACGTCGATGAACAGCCCGGCGGCCCAAGCCCTCAACCAGGCGCTCAAGGCCAACGTCGATGACCCACACGCCGTGGCGTCGGCGGTCATACATGCCATTACCGGCGACCGTCGCGAGCTGTATCTGGGCTGGCCCGAGCGTTTTTTCGTCGGCCTCAACAGCCTGCTGCCCAACCTGGTGGACCGTGGCCTGCGCAAGCAACTGCCACTGGTTCGCCGTCTGAGCCATAAACCTGAGAACGAGCACCTCAAACCATGAAAAAAATTCTGATCTGTTTACTGTTCGGCGCCCTGGCTCAAAGCGCCTGGGCCTTGGATGACGCCGACCAGCAGCGTCTCACAGGCATCCAGCAAAGCTGGGCGCATATTCAATATGAGTTGCCTGAGGGGCAGCGTGCCGATGCCTTTGAAAAACTCGCCGCCCAGGCTTCGGCGTTCAAGCAGCAACGCCAGTCAGTGGCCGAGGCCTGGATCTGGTCGGGCATTGTCAAAAGCAGTTGGGCAGGGGCCGCAGGCGGGATCGGTGCGCTGGGCAAGGTCAAGGACGCCAAGGCCGATCTGGAACAGGCCCTGGCCCTGGATCCCAAAGCCTTGCAAGGCTCGGCCTACACCAGCCTCGGCGCACTCTATGATCGGGTTCCCGGCTGGCCCTTGGGGTTTGGCGACTCGGACAAGGCCGAGCAACTGCTCCAGCAGGCGCTGCAACTGAACCCAAACGGCATTGACAGTCTGTACTTCTGGGGCGATCACCTCTACCGTCAGAAACGCTACGCTGAAGCCCGGGTTGCCCTGCAAAAAGCCTTGCAGGCAGCGCCACGGCCCGGCCGGGAAACCGCTGACGCGGGGCGCCGCAAGGAAATCGAAGCGTTGCTGGTGGATGTGAACAAAAAACTTGGCTGAGAGGAGTGTGCGTGCGCTTATTACTGATCGAGGATGACGTGGCCCTGGGCGAAGGCATCCATCAGGCCCTGAGCCGCGAAGGCTATACCGTAGACTGGTTGAAGGACGGGAGCAGCGCCTTGCACGCACTGCTCAGCGAAACCTTTGACCTGGCTGTGCTTGACCTGGGCCTGCCACGGATGGACGGCCTGCAGGTGTTGCGTCGCTTGCGTGACAGCGGTTCCAACCTGCCGGTGCTGATCCTCACCGCCCGGGACGCCACCGAAGATCGCATTGCCGGGCTCGATGCCGGGGCCGACGACTACTTGATCAAACCCTTCGATCTGGCGGAACTCAAGGCCCGGTTGCGGGCCTTGTTGCGCCGCAGCGCCGGTCGTGCCCAGGCGCTGATCGAGCATGCCGGCATCAGCCTCAATCCGGGGACCCAGCAGGTCAGCTATCAGGGCAACCCGGTGGCGTTGACGCCCAAGGAGTATCAGTTGCTCCATGAATTGCTGTCGCCGCCGGGCCGGGTCATGACGCGCGATCATCTGATGCAATTGCTTTACGGCTGGAACGAGGAGGCCGAGAGCAACACCCTGGAAGTGCATATCCACCACCTGCGCAAGAAATTTTCCACCGACCTGATCCGTACCATTCGTGGCGTCGGGTATCTGGTGGAGGAGCGCCGATGACTTCAATCCGGCGGCGCACCCTCACGCTGATCCTGGGGCTTTTGTTCGTTGGCCTGTTGATCATCACCGTATTCAATCTGCATGACAGCAACCACGAGATCGCTGAAGTCTACGATGCTCAATTGGCCCAGAACGCCCGGCTGTTGCAGGGTGTCATGCGCATGCCCATGGCCAGCAAGGAACATGCGCAGTTGTATCAGGCATTCAATTCGGCCTTGGCGTCGGCGGTTCCCAAAGTCGATGGACATCCCTATGAGAGCAAAATCGCCTTTCAGGTCTGGGATTCAAAAGGTGCGTTGCTGGTTCACACCTCCAGTGCACCGACATTCACCTCACCGCCGATTGCTCCTGGTTTCAGCGACGTGATAGACCAAAAGGACCGTATGTGGCGGGCGTTCGTACTGGATGATACACAGTACGGCCTGAAAATCTGGGTAGGGGAGCGTGATGATGTGCGGTCCGATCTGGTCGATCGTATTGTCCGTCACACGGTGGTGCCTAATCTGATCGGCAGCCTGATTCTTGCCGCCGTGATCTGGTTGGCCATCGGCTGGGGGCTCAAGCCTCTGGTCGACATGGCAGCCAAGTTGCGTGCGCGGCATCCGGGCTCACTGGAGCCTCTGCAATTGGTGCCGCTGCCCAGCGAACTGGAGCCCATGCAAGCGGCGCTCAATCGGGTGCTGGCGCAGATCCAGGAGTTGATGGGCCGTGAACGGCGTTTTATTGCCGACGCAGCCCATGAGATGCGAACCCCCCTGGCGGTGCTCAGGGTTCATGCGCAGAACCTGATGGAGGCGGGGAATGAGCAGAGCCGGCGTGAGTCCCTGCAACACCTGATCGTCGGAGTGGATCGCACCACGCGCCTGGTCAATCAGTTGCTCACCATGGCACGCCTTGAACCACAAGCCGGCGTGCCTGCACCCGCCGTGATCGATCTGCCCGCCACTGTGCGTGAAAGTCTGGTTCAGATGACTCCCTGGTTGCTCAGCAAGGGGCTGGAGCTGGTTCTGGACGTCAGTGATGACATCGACCCGGTGAGGATTGATCCGGTGTCCATCGATATTGCCTTGAACAACCTGGTGACCAATGCGGCCAACTTTTCTCCCCCCAACGGCTTGATCACGGTGCGACTGGCCCGACAGGGAGATCATTACGAGCTGGCGGTCGAGGATCAGGGGCCAGGCATAGACGAGGCCGAACGGGACCGGCTTTTTGAACGCTTCTACAGCCGCGGCAACGACCAGGGTGCCGGGTTGGGCTTGACGATCGTGCGGACCATCGCCAATCGGCTTGGCGGGCAGGTTCGGTTGGAGAATCGCCCCGAGGGAGGTCTGCGCGCCACGTTGCAGATGGGCCGTCTTTAACCTTACTCGTCGTGGGCCGGTAGCGTTTGGGCATCGGATGGATCGACGAGAAAAGCGGCAATTTCGTTGACCGTGCTGCGGGCCGTGCGTGTTACGCCGATCAGCGTAGCGGAGGCCGCACCGGTCCATTCGCCATAGCCGACCAGCCATAGCCTGGGCTCTTGAATCGAATGAGTCCCGTCAACGTCCACGCGTCCTTCCGGGTTAAGCACACCCAGTGGCTCCAGATGCTGCAGGGCGGGTCGGAAGCCGGTGCACCAGATCACCACGTCCACCGCAGACTCGCTCCCGTCGGCCCAGATTACGCCGTTGCGGGTGAAGCGTTCGAAAGGTCGGACTGATTTGAGCGCGTTGCGCGACCGGGCCTCGACAACGGGCGGTACCATGACGATGTCACCCAGCCCACCCACGGGCTGTTCGATGACGCGACCTTCCTGTTGCGCTTTCCAGCGCTGCGTGGCGCGCTCGAACAACACCTGCCCATCCACTTCATCAGGCAGGAACAGGGGTTCAACAGGTGTTACCCATGTGGTTTCGGCAACCCTGGAAACCTCGGCCAAAATCTGCGCCCCTGAATTGCCGCCACCGATAACCAGGACTTTTTTTCCGGTGAACGGCTGCGCTTGGAGGTAGTTTGCCGAGTGCAACTGTTGACCGGCGAATAATCCGGCGCCGGGGTAGTGGGGGATGAACGGGGTACTCCAGGTGCCGGTGGCGCTGACCACAACCTTGGCGTCCCAATGTCTATCGTGCGCCTTAACCCGCAACCCGGTTTCTGTACGCTCTACAGAAGTGACGCGCACGGGACGCACGATGGGCAATTGATAGCGCTGTTCGTACTGCTTGAGGTAGTCGATCACATGGTCGCGTGATGGGTAGCCATCCTGCGTGGGCGGCATCATCCAGCCTGGGATCGAGCTCCAGGTGGCGGGGGAGAATAGACGCAAAGAATTCCAGCCATGGCGCCAGGCACCTCCTGGCCCTTGCTCGGCATCGAGAATGACGAACGAAAGTCGGGTGCGCCGCAGGAAATACGCCACTGCCAGGGCGGATTGGCCTCCACCGACAATTACCACGTCATATTGACTGGCAGTGGCAGGCGAATGGGGCATGACAGTGGTCTCCGATTGAGGTGGGAAAACAAGCCGGCGTAATGGCTGACAGTACCGTCATTTGCAGGCGCGGCGCGGCAGCACCCGCCTCAGCAGCGTTTGCAGGTCCTGATGCCCAGTAATGTATAGACCGGGCAGAAACGGAAGATCCCCGTGGCCAGCGGCACCAGGCCGATCCAGCCCCACAAGCCGATCACGCCGCTCAGGCTGAGGGCAATGAGGACAAGTCCCGCGGCAATACGCAAGCTACGGTCGATGGTTCCGATATTGGCTTTCATGACGATCTCCCGATCAGTGAGTGCGCCGGTTCTCCAGCGCGGTGAACAACAACATGCCAGCCAGCATGGCCGCCATGAATACGATGATTTGCCAGTGCCCGGTGAGCAGGATCGCCACGGCGGGCCCCGGACAGATACCGGCTATCCCCCAACCGATGCCAAACAACAGGCTGCCGCCGATCAAGCGTGGGTCCAGCTCACGCTTGACCGGCAATTGCATCGGGTTTCCCAGCACCGAACGGGTCTGGCGGCGGGCCCAGGTCAGTGGGCCGATCGCGACACCAATCGCTGCGAGCATGACCAGGGCCAGGGAGGGGTCCCAAGTGCCGGTCACATCCAGGAACGCCAAGACTTTGCTCGGATTGGCCATGCCCGCCAGGAGCAGACCGAAGCCGAACACCAGACCGGCCATGAATGCAGTCAGTTTGAGCATGTTCAACCCTCCAACACATGACGCAGGACAAAGACCGTGGCGAAACCGCTGAACATGAAACATGCCGTGGCGATCATCGAACGCGGTGAAAGGCGCGACAGGCCACATACGCCGTGGCCGCTGGTACAGCCCGACCCGTAGCGGGTGCCGATGCCCACCAGCAGGCCGGCGACGCTGAGGCCGAGCCAGCCGCTCTGAAACTCGATCTGCGGCAACGCGGTGAACAGGCCCCATAGCAGCGGCGCAACGAGCAGCCCCAACAGAAACAGCGCTTTCTCGCTAACCCCCTCGCTACCACGCTGCAGCAGGCTGCCGAGTAAACCGCTGATGCCGGCGATACGCCCATTGGCGACAACGAAAAGGCTGGCAGCCAAACCAATCAACGCACCGCCGGCAAGGGCTGACCAGGGCGTGAAGTTGAGCCAGTCAATGTTCATGAGATTTCTCCGATACAAACCACGTTGAGACTCCAGCAGGCGATTAACCCAGGGCTTTTACAACCAATGCCAGGGCCACCAGCGCAGCCAGAATGGCGAAGCCTTTTTGCAGATAGGGCTCCGGCAGCCGGGCGGCGAGCAAGCGGCCGCCGGTCATTCCCAACAATGCGCCAAGGGTAAAAGGTACGGCAATCGCCCATTGCAAATGACCCGCCGCCGAGCTCGCCACCACGCCGGAAATTGAAACCAGGGCAATGACCGTCAGCGACGTGGCGAGCACCGATTGGGTGGTCAGATTGGTGTAGCGCTGGAGTGCCGGGACCATGACAAAACCGCCGCCCACACCCAGCAGGCCGGACAGCGCGCCGGCGACCATGCCGGAGACCGTCAGCGCCCAGGCACAGGGTGCGGTCCAATGGAGCTTGCCGCGGTTTTCGTCCAGTACACAAGGCGGGGGTTTGCGCTTCGACGTGGCTTTGCAATCGGCGCGCGAGGGCAATGATTTTTGAAAGGCTCGGAAGGCCACGTACATCAATAGAAGGGCAAACAGGAGCGCCAAAGGACGGTTAGGCGTGCGCTGAGCCAGCCAGATCCCCAGTGGAGAACAGATGATGCCCGCGCCTGCGGTCAGCAGCGCAGCCTTATAGCGTACGGTGCCGTTTCTAAGGCCCATCACCGCACCCAGGGACGCGGCCAAACCCACCGCCATCAAACCGATGGGCCCGGCTTCGGCCATGCTCAGGCCCGCGCCGAAGACCAGCAGGGGAACCGCCAGGATGCCTCCGCCAGCGCCGGTCAGCGCCAGAATCACACCCACGGTCAGGCCGAGCAGCAAGATGATGATCATCCCTCTCTCCTTGCCTTGAGGTCTGGTTTCATAGATCCGCCAACTCCGGTTTAGCCAGCCACTCATGTCCCTTGAGCATGCCCTTCCAATACAACGGAGGGAGAATCCGCTCCTTGAGTAGCCAGGCCAGCCGCGATGGCCGGGTACCGTCAATCAGCCAGGACGGGAAGCTGGGGGCGACGGTGCCGCCATAGGTGAACTCCGCCAGGACGATCTTGCCCCGTTCGACTGTCAGCGGACAGGAGCCGTAACCGTCGTAATGAGCGTTGCCCTTGGCTTTGCCCATGGCTGCCAGCACGTTATGGGCGACCACGGGCGCCTGCTTGCGAGCGGCCGCGGCGGTCTTGGCATTGCTGGAGTTGGTGGCGTCGCCCAGTGCGTGAATATTCGCCCAGGTTTTATGGCGCAGCGTGTCGGGGTCGACATCAATCCAGCCGGCGGCATCGGCGAGTGGGCTGACGCGGATAAAGTCTGGCGCAATCTGTGGGGGCACCACATGCAGCAAATCGAAGTCGCGCGTGACAAGCTGGCGTGTGCCATCGGGCTGGGCGCAACTGAAGGTGGCGGTTCGCGCGGGCCCGTCAACGCTCGTCAGCGTGCTGCCGAAGTTCAGGTCGATGCCATAGGCGCGGATGTACTCCATCAGGGCCGGCACGTAATCGGGCACGCCGAACAGCACAGCTGCGGCACTGCAGAAATCGATCTTGATGTTGCCGAGTACCCCTTCACGCCGCCAGTGGTCGGCAGAGAGATACATGGCTTTTTGCGGCGCCCCGGCACATTTGATCGGCATCGGCGGTTGCGTGAAGATGGCCCGGCCACCGCGCAGTTGCTGCACGCACTCCCAGGTATAGGGGGCGAGGTGATACAGGTAGTTGGATGTAACGCCGTTGCGACCCAATGTCTGCGGCAGACCTTCAATGGCATTCCAGTTGAGTTTCAGGCCAGGGCATACGATCAGTTGTTGATACTTGACGACTCTGCACCCATCGAGAATGAGCGCATCTTTCTCGGGTTCAAAAGCGGCCACGGCGGCTTTGATCCAGTGCACGCCGCGAGGAATGGTCGAGCCCATCGTATGGGCGGTCCGGGGGGCATCGAAGACACCGCAACCGACCAGCGTCCAGCCGGGCTGGTAATAATGCACATCTGCCGGGTCAATGATGGCGATGTCGAGCCCCGGTTCCCTGGCCAATAAGCTGGATGCCGCCGCAATGCCCGCTGCGCCGCCCCCGATAATGACCACCGCATGTTCGGCCTCGGCCACTTCGATCGGGGTCTGCCCCTTGTTTGCAATCCGGCGGATAACGCCTTTCATGTCAAACCCGGCATCTTTGGCTGTTTCGACGATCTGCGGCAGAGGAAGCAGGTTCGCTTGTGACAGCGCCCACATGGTTGTCGAGCGCATGCCGGAGCGGCAATACGCCAACACCGGTTTTGGCAGCGATTCAAATAGCCGGCCGAAGGCAACGCCTTGCTCGTCGGTGACCTTGCCCGATTCCGCGGGCAGATAGTGAGCTTCAATGCCCAGCGCTTCAGCCGCGCGCTTGATTTCGGCAAACAAGGGTTGATCGCTGCCTTCGCCATCCGGGCGATTACACACGATGGCGCGAAAGCCGGTGTTTTTCAGTTCCGTCAATTGATCGGGGAAAATCTGCTCCGATACCGCTAAGCCTGGCGCAAGGTGGCGGATGTCCATGGTGGTCTCCGTGATGGGATTTTCTTATAGGGGGAGGGGACGTCAGAGCACGTTGAGCGGGATCTTCAGATAGCGTGTGCCGTTCGATTCCGGCTCAGGAAAGTGTCCGGCGCGCATGTTCACCTGAACCGATGGCAGGATCAGCGTCGGCATTTCCAACGTGCTGTCACGCTTGGTGCGCATGGCCACGAACTCTTCTTCACTGATGCCGTTGCGCACATGGATATTGTCGGCGCGCTGCTCGGCAACGGTACTGGCGAACAGTACCTCGCGGCCGTCGGGCTGGTAGTCGTGGCACATGTACAGCACCGTATCGGCCGGCAGGCTCAGTACCTTGTTGATGGACCGGAACAAGGTGCGGGCATCGCCACCAGGAAAATCACAGCGCGCCGTACCGTAGTCGGGCATGAACAGGGTGTCGCCGACGAATGCCACCGTTTGCCTGGCGTCGCTGACGACGTACGTCATGCAGGCGGGTGTATGGCCCGGCGTATGCAGTGCGCGGCATTGCAGCGAACCGATGGAGAACGTGTAGTCATTGACGAACAGATGATCGAACTGACTTCCATCCTGGGCCATGTCATCACCGGTATTGAACAGCGTGCCAAAGGCTTGCTGCACGGTGGTGATGCGACTGCCGATGCCGATCTTGCCTCCCAGCTTTTCTTTGAGGTAAGGCGCTGCCGTGAGGTGGTCGGCGTGGACATGGGTTTCAAGAATCCATTGAACCTTGGCGTCCAGCTCGGCCACCCTGGCGATCAACGTGTCGGCAGACGTCGTCGTGGTATGGCCGGACTTGGGATCGTAATCCAGTACGCTGTCCACGAGTGCGCAGTGGCGGGTCGCCTGATCAAGCACGATATAACTGACAGTATGAGTATCGGGATCGAAAAATCCTTCGACGTGCAGTGTAGCGGTCATGATCGGTCTCCTGGTCTTGTTGCCGACTGGTTTAACCTGACATAGCAATAAGTCTGCCATGCACCGAGTGAGCGAAAAATCAAAGCTATCTATTTGAATTTGTTGTGTTTATTTTTGTAGGTGGGATGCGGCATTTTCACGCACACGAATAAACAACTGCCATTGGCAGTGTTTGTTGGCATAGTGGCAGTGTCGCTTGCGTCCGGATGAATCCACAGGAACCCCGATGAGCACTATCCTGCCAACCCCGAACAATTCGATCCCCCCGCCGGACCAGGTGCAGTCTCTGGTTTCGTTTCTCGAGCACGAGCCGCAGCCGATGATCGTGCTGGACCCGGACTACAACATTCTGGCGGCGAACACCGCCTATCGGCGCCAGTTCGGCAGTGCCGATCAACCGTTTATTGGTCATAAGTGCTATCGGATTTCCCACCATTACGATGTGCCTTGCGATCAGGCGGGGGAGAACTGCCCGATGAAGAAGGCCAGGGAAATGCGCGGCCCGGACCGGGTCCTGCACATTCACCACACCCCCCGCGGGCCTGAACATGTCGACGTGGAACTGCGGCCGATCCTCAATGACCATGGCGACATAACCGCGTATGTGGAGCGCCTTACCCTGGTACGCAGCGCCTCAGCACGGCCCAGCAACGAGGGCCTGGTGGGCAGCTCTCCGGCGTTCAACCGTGCACTGTCGGAACTGCAGCGGGTCGCGCCGTCCATGTTGCCGGTGCTGCTGTTGGGAGAGTCCGGTACGGGCAAGGAACTGTTTGCCCGTGCGGTCCATGAAACCAGCGAGCGGGCCAACGGGCCCTTTGTGGTAGTGGACTGTTCCGGGTTGACTGAAACGCTGTTTGAGAGCGAACTGTTCGGCCACGAGAAAGGCGCGTTCACCGGGGCCACCCTGCGCAAGCAGGGCCTGGTCGAAACAGCCCAGGGCGGTACGCTGTTTCTTGATGAAATCGGCGACGTTCCCCTGGCCATGCAGGTGAAACTGCTCAGGCTGATTGAATCGGGAACCTATCGCCGTGTTGGCGGCGTGGAAACCTTGCATGCAGATTTCCGATTGGTTGCCGCCACCCATAAGCCCTTGGAACAGATGATGGCCCAGGGTGAGTTCAGGCAAGACCTGTACTACCGCATCAGCGTATTTCCCATTCATTTACCGCCTCTGCGCAATCGCATGGAGGACATCGCGCTGCTGGTCAATTCGTTATTGCAACGTTCCGGTACGGGCAAGCGCCGGCTGACCATCGACGCCGATGCCTTGATGCAACTGCAGCGATACTCCTGGCCGGGCAATATCCGCGAGCTTCGTAATGTGCTGGAAAGAGCCAGCCTGTTTGCCGATGACGGGGTCATTCATTCCGTGCATTTACCCCAGGTCCCCGATGCGACAGCCCAACGACTGGCTAACCCGGCTGTTGCTGATGGCCACTCGTTGGCCCAGATCCTGTCTGCGTTCAAAGGGACCCGCAGTGAGCTGGCCCGGCACTTGGGTATCAGCGAACGGACTTTGTACCGGCGCTTGAAAGAGCAGGGTTTGGCCTGATCAGCCGCTATGACACCTGACTGCCAATCACTGCCGTCATGGCAGATTGGCAGGCTCTGAGGTTGGCGCAAAATCCCCCTTCTACCAGGTTACGTTCCTAATCTGCTGTTATTTAACGATAAAAACCTGACCCTGAGCCTTGGCATGGCGCGTGCTAACTGCACCGACATGACTATTTCCGACAAACGACTGCGCCGTCATCTGCTCACAGCAGTGCTTATCAAGCTGCTCGTGCTGGCAGTGCTGTGGTGGCTATTCATCCAGGATTTCCACGTCAGCGTCGACTCCAACGCGGTCGGCAACCGTTTCGGTGTACCCACCTCGGCTCAAGGGGCAAGCAAGTGATCTCAGAACAACTGGTGGATTTGTCGCGGCTGCAGTTCGCAGCCACGGCGCTTTATCACTTCCTTTTCGTACCGCTCACCGTTGGCATGGTGTGGCTGCTGGTCATCATGGAAAGCGTCTATGTGATGACCGGTAAGGTCATCTGGAAAGACATGACGCGCTTCTGGGGCAAGCTATTTGGCATCAACTTCGCGCTGGGGGTGACCACCGGGATCACCCTGGAATTTCAGTTCGGCACCAACTGGGCCTACTACTCGCACTATGTCGGTGACATCTTCGGTGCACCGCTGGCAATCGAAGGCTTGATGGCGTTCTTCCTCGAATCGACCATGATCGGGCTGTTCTTTTTTGGTTGGGACCGTCTCAAGAGACAGCATCACTTGCTGGTCACGCTGTTGATGGCAATCGGCACAAACCTGTCGGCGCTGTGGATCCTGATCGCCAATGGCTGGATGCAGAACCCGGTGGGCTCAGAGTTCAGCTACATCACCATGCGCATGGAAATGGTCGATTTCTGGACGGTGGTGTTCAATCCGGTGGCCCAGGCCAAGTTTGTCCATACGGTTTCGGCCGGGTATGTCACCGGTTCGATGTTTGTGCTGTCGATCTCCAGTTGGTATTTACTCAAAAATCGTGATGTCGAGTTTGCCAAACGTAGCTTTCGGGTCGCCGCAGCGTTCGGCCTGGCCTCTGTGCTGAGCGTCATCGTACTGGGCGATGAGTCCGGTTACACGGTGGGGGAGGCGCAGCAGACCAAGCTGGCGGCCATGGAGGCCATGTGGGAAACAAAGCCCGCGCCGGCTGGCCTGACGCTGATCGCGAGCATCGATGAAGCTCAATCCCGAAATAATTGGGAGGTCGAGGTGCCATGGTTGATGGGCCTGATCGGGACCCGCTCGGTCAGCCAGCAGATTCCCGGCATTCATGAGATCAAGGAAAAGAACCGCGCCCGAATCATCCGCGGTATTAGCGCAGTCAATGCGCTGGAAGCACTGAGAGCCAATCGCAGCGATCCGGCGGCGTTCAAGACGTTCGAAGAATACAAAGCTGATCTGGGCTTCGGGTTGCTGCTCAAGCGCTATGTCGAGGACGTCAACCAAGCCACACCGGCCATGATCGAAACCGCGGTGAACGATACGGTTCCGCGCGTGACGCCTATGTTTTGGGCGTTCCGGATCATGGTCGGCCTGGGTTTTGCGATGCTGATGCTCTTTGCACTGGCATTCTGGAGCACGCTGAAGTCGAACCGCACCCGCCACCGAGGGTTGTTGCGTTGGGCACTCTACATGCTGCCGGCGCCCTGGATCGCCTGTGAACTGGGCTGGTTTGTCGCCGAATACGGCCGTCAGCCCTGGACGATCTACGGCGTATTACCGACCCACATGAGCGTGTCCACGCTCAGCGTCAACAACCTGTATGGCTCGCTGGCCGGGTTCATCGTTTTCTACACCGTGTTGCTGGTGGTGGAAATGTTCCTGATGGTCAAGTTCGCCCGCCAAGGGCCTGGCAGCCTCGGTACAGGCCGTTATGTTCACGACGCTCATCTGAAGGAGCTTCACCATGCTTGATTACTTCACCCTGAAAATAATCTGGTGGGCGTTGGTCGGCGTCCTGCTGATCGGTTTTGCGATCATGGATGGTCATGACATGGGCGTCGGCACGCTGCTGCCATTCGTTGGCCGCAATGACCTGGAGCGGCGCGTTGTCATCAATACCGTCGGGCCGCATTGGGATGGTAATCAGGTCTGGTTCATCACCGCTGGCGGCGCCTTGTTCGCGGCCTGGCCTGTGGTCTACGCCACTGCCTTCAGTGGTTTCTACTGGGCGATGATTCTGGTGCTCTGGGCGTTGTTCTTCCGCCCGGTGGGGTTTGACTACCGTAGCAAGATCCACAACGCCACTTGGCGCAGCACCTGGGATTGGGGGCTCTTTATCGGAGGGGCGGTGCCTCCGCTGGTGTTCGGGATTGCGTTTGGCAACTTGCTACTGGGCGTGCCGTTTCACTTCAATGACTATCTGGTGTCTACCTACACCGGCAGTTTCTGGCAACTGCTCAATCCTTTCGCGCTGCTGTCCGGTGTTGTGAGCAGTGCAATGATCACCCTGCAGGGCGGCACTTATCTGGCCCATCGCACTGAGGGGATTATCCAGTCCCGGGCAGTAAAAGGTGCAGTGGCGGCGGCGATTGTGCTGGTGTGCTCATTCATCGTGGCCGGCATCTGGCTGCAATGGATTGACGGCTACCGCATCACCTCGCTCGTTGATACCGCGGCGCTGCCGGACATCCTCAGCAAGACTGTGGTACGTGAACCTGGCGCCTGGATGGCCAACTACGAACGCTATCCATTGCTTTGGCTGCTGCCCGTCCTTGGATTGGGCGGGGCTGTAGCTGCCGCGTTCTTGTTGATGGTGCGCCGCACGCTGTCGGCGTTTGTCGCCTCATCGCTTGCGGTGATTGGCGTGATCAGCACGGCGGGCGTCTCAATGTTTCCGTTCATCATGCCTTCCTCAACCATGCCTGCGGCAAGCCTGACGGTGTGGGACAGCGTCTCCAGCCACCTGAGCTTGGCGATCATGTTCTGGGCCACGTTGATCTTCATGCCTCTGATCGTGATTTATACCTCTTGGGCGTATCGCGTCATGAGCGGAAAAGTCACCGTTGCCCAGATCAAAGCCAACGAGCATTCGGCCTACTAGTGCCGGCAAAGGAGCAAAGAATATGTGGTATTTCGCCTGGATGTTGGGAGTCGGCTTTGCGCTGTTGCTGGCGATATTGAATGCAATGTGGGGGGAGAACGAAGCGAACCGGGCCTTGAGTGACAATGACGAGCAGCAGCGATGATTCAGCAACGCTCAGATGCCCAGCCGTCTTCACGCATTCATCTGGCGAGTCTGATGATTGCCATCACCATCATGCTTGCCTGCACACTGTACCCGCCGATGATGGCAACCCCGGAGGGTAAAGCTGATCACGCACTGGCGGGTGCTTTGTTTGCGGCGATGAGTGTGGCTTTCGTCAGGGGCGTGGGTTTTATCCCGCGCCAGTGGCTCTGGCGCTGGCTGTTTTCAGGTTGGACCTGTACTGCGGCATTGGTGCTGGCCGGATGGCTGATGTTCGTGCGGTGAAGGCGGGCTTACGTTCAATAACGCTGCACGAGAACGGCGACAGTAGTATTGGCTGCGCCGTTCATTCAGTTCCCTGGCCAAGTATCACGCCGTTCACTTCTTTGCCATAAAGATTGATCCCGTCATTGGCATGGAATTTCAACCGGGTCTGCTCGATAGAACCGGCAATCATCCTGGGGTCTTTCGGCCGTTCGTGGCTGTTCATGTAGGCAGCAACGTGCCAGGCCTCATCGGCGGACAGGGTGGCGCCTTTACCTAATGGCATATTCGACTTTATGAACCCGGCTGCGGTATTGATGCGATGCATCCCCGCGCCCCAATTGAATGAGTCTTTGCCCCATAACGGTGGGAATACGTAATCGCCCCCGGCCTTTTGGCCTTCGCCCTCGTTGCCATGACACACCGCGCATTGCTGGGCGTAGATGACCTTGCCCTTGGCCAGATCGAAGCCTCCCGCCGGTTGCGGCACTTCAGGATAAGCTCGCCCGGGCAGTTCCTGGCCTAGCGGTGCTCCTGTTGCCAACCAGTAGGAAAAGGCAGTCAGGGCGGCGATGACCTGCCCGTCGGCCGGAGGCGGTTTTCCGTTCATGCTGAACTCAAAGCAGCCTTGTAGGCGCTCGGCGTAGGTATTGACCTTGTCGTTCTTTTTTCGATAAGCCGGGTACATCGTGTAAGCCGCCCAAAGGGGCGCCGAGTCGGCTTTTCTGCCTTGGTCCAAATGACAATTGGTGCAGTTCATCCCGTTTCCCACGAACTCGGGGGCGTTGGTTTTAGTATCGACAAAGATCGCATGCCCTTGCCGGACCAAACGGCCAAAGGCGTTATCAGGCAGCGTGTCCTCTGCTGGCGGAGTAAATGTCGCCGTCCGCTGTTGTGGGGCGTCTGGGCCGGGCGAAGGGGGCGATGCATCTGCCACATCAGCAGCGCCAGCCATCGATACCATATTCAAACTGATGAGTGCCGCGATGAATGATTTCATGGCCAGACCTCTATTGACTGAGCTCAGCGAAATACCGGGAAACAGCCTCGACCTCGGCTTCAGTGAGGGACCTCGCGATGTGGCCCATGAGATCGTCCGGATCATTTTTCCGGGTCTTCTGCCGCCAGGCATTCAGTTGCGAGACCAGGTACTGAGCCGATTGGCCCGCCAGCGGTGGAAAAGAGGCACCGACCCCGATTCCGCCAGGGCCATGACAGGAGACGCACTCGGGTATGTTTCGATCCCATGCGCCTCTCAATGCCAGGGTCTGCCCCAGGCCCTTGGCCGCCTGCGCACGATTGATGGGTTTGACAGGTGGGCCTGGCATGTTGGCGAGCATGCTGGCGAGGGCTTGTACCTCGTCCTCGCTCAATGCCTGGGCGATAGGAAGCATGATTGGGTTGGCCCTGGAGCCTGAGCGAAAATCCGCGATTTGTTTTGCGAAGTACTCAGCAGGTAACCCTGCAAGCCTTGGGAAGCCAGCCGCGGGCATCCCTGTACCGTCCGCACCATGACAGGTTGAACAGGCAATGGCGGCGGGGTTGGTCCCGCCCTGGGTGAAGGTCTTTTGCGCGTCCGCTGCATAAGCGGATGTTGCCAGCGCACCGGATAAAGCAAGGACTGATCCCCATCGCGACATACCCATCGTTCTGCCTCGCAGACGTTATGGGGGACAGGCCCCCTGGTGCGCCATCAACTGCAACTCACCCTCGGTTATTTGACCAAGGTAATCGGGATACTGGACAGCTGGATCACTTTGGCCGCGACAGAGCCCAGGAAAATGCCTTCGAGAAAACCACTGCCGTGCGAACCCAGGATGATGCTGTCGCACCCCAAGGATTTGGCGCACGCCACGATTCTGCTGGCCGCGTCGCCGTGCAGTGTATGGAAAGTAAAGGCGATGCCTTGCTGTTTCAGAAGAGCGATTGCCTTATTCGCATCTTCGGCACTTTTGCCGTCGTAGTAACGGTCAAGTTCATCCTTGCTCATGGTTTGCGCGATGCGAGTGGGTAAAAATGACTGCACATTGACCAGGTGCACCTCCACGCTGCCTCCCAGCAATCCGCCGTCCCGGATCAGTCCAATGAGGTAATGCACCACACGTTCGGAGTGCTCTGAACCATCGACAGCGACCAATACTTTGTGCATTTTCCGAATCCTCTTTCAGTAACATCCAGCGGCTGGTCGAACACCATGCCAGCCGCAGCGTCAGGGTGACTTCGGGGTCTGTCCCACTATGAGCGTAGCGCCCTTGGGGTCGGTTAACCGTAGCCGAATCTGTTTTTCAGTTTCGATGATCGCAAAGAGCGCGATGCCCACTGCGATAATCAATAGCCCATCCATAAAGGGGATCGCTTGAGTGGCAAACACCCTTTGCAGGGGCGGCGCGTAGGTGATGGCGAACTGAGCGAAGGTTACCACTGCAACGGTCAGCCACACGACCTTTGTACCTCTGACAGCCTCCCAAGTCAGTGACGTGCCATAAAGATTGCGAATGAAGAACAGGTGGAATATTTCCATCACCACCAGCGTGTTAACGGCGATGGTGCGGGCCAACTCCACCGGGTAGCCTCGGTCGAGTGCGTAGGTAAAAATGCCGTAGACACCGCAAAGAAACAGGATCGAAACCAGCACCATGTGCCAGATCAACGCGCCGCTTATCAACGGCTCGTGCCTTGAGCGCGGCGGCCTGCGCATGGTGTTTTCTTCGGTCGGCTCGAACGCCAGGGCGATACCCAGCGTGATCGCGGTAATCAGGTTGATCCACAAGATTTGAATCGGTGTCACCGGCAGGGTGAGGCCAAACAGCAGCGCGACAATGATGGTCATGGTTTCGCCCGCGTTGGTGGGCAACGTCCAGCTCAGCACTTTCTTGATGTTGTCGTAGACCGTCCGCCCTTCACGTACGGCGGCCACGATGGAGGCGAAGTTGTCATCGGCCAGTACCAGGTCCGCCGCCTCTTTTGCCGCCTCACTGCCTTTGTCACCCATGGCGATGCCGGCGTCGGCGCGTTTGAGCGCGGGTGCGTCGTTGACCCCGTCGCCGGTCATGGCCACGGTCATGCCGTTCGATTGCAGCAACATCACCAGCCGTAGCTTATGTTCAGGGCTGGTGCGGGCGAAGATATTCACGTCCTTGAGCGCTTCTTTGAGCGTGCCGTCGTTCATCGCGTCCAGGTCGACGCCCGTCAGCACCTTGTCGGGATTTTGCAGGCCGATTTGCGCGCCGATGGCGGCGGCGGTACCGGAGTGATCGCCGGTGATCATCTTGACTGCGATACCGGCAGCCTGGCATTGCTGGACCGCCTGGATCGTCTCGGGGCGAGGCGGGTCAATCATGCCTGTCATGCCAAGCAGGGTCAGCGAACCCTGCACGTCGCCAAACTCCAGAACGGTGTGCTCGGACGGCACGGGGCGGCTGGCAAACGCCAGCACGCGCTGACCTTTGCCGGCAATGGTGTTTGCCTGTTGGTGCCAGTAGTCAGCATTGAGCGGCTCCGTGGCGCCGGTACTGCCACGCTGCTGCGCGCACATGGCCAGGATCTGTTCCGGCGCGCCTTTTACATAGATTGACGCCTGTCGCTCATGGTTGTGGTGCAACGTCGCCATGAAGCGGTGTTTGGCGTCAAACGGAATCGCGTCGGTGCGGGGCCAGGTGCGTCGCTCTTCTTCGCCATCGATTCCGGCTTTCACGGAAAACGCCAGCAGTGCGCCCTCCATGGGATCGCCCTCGACCTTCCATGTGGCATCGTGCAGTCTCAACACCGCGTCATTGCAAAGCGCGGCGGCGCGTCCCAGTTCGGCTAACGTGGGGTGATTGGAGGTGTCGATCAACTGGTCAGCCAGGTTCATGTTTCCCGACGGCTGATAACCGGCACCGTCGACCGTGAACGTCAGATCACGGGTGACCACTGATGCGACCATCATTTCGTTGCGGGTGAGGGTGCCGGTCTTGTCCGTGCAGATGACCGAAACCGATCCCAGGGTTTCGATGGCGGGCAAGCGGCGTACGATGGCGTTGCGACGGGCCATCGCGCGAACCCCGACCGCCAGGGTAATGGTGAGAACGGCGGGCAGTCCTTCGGGGATGGCAGCGACCGACATGCCCACCACCACCATGAAGATTTCGTTGAATGCGTAATGACCGACAAAATGACCGTAAACCAGTAGCAGCCCGGCGACGAGCAGAATCAGGATCGTCAGCCAGCGCGCGAAGACGTTCATTTGCTGGACCAATGGCGTGGTCAGTGTCTCGACTTCCGACAACAGATTGCTGATGCGCCCGATCTCGGCGGCGGTCGCGGTTGCAACGACGACCCCGGTGGCCTGTCCGCAGGTCACCAGGGTTCCACTGAAGGCCATGCAGGCACGATCACCCAGGGGCGCTCCAAGGCGCACAGGTTCAGTGTGCTTTTCCACGGCGGCGGATTCACCGGTCAGGATGGCTTCCTGGATCTGCAGCCTGTTGGCGTGCAGCAAGCGAAGGTCTGCCGGGACTTTATCGCCGGCCTCCAACAAGACGATATCGCCGGGTACCAGCGCTTCACCCGCGATGCTCAAACGTTCACCGGCACGAATCACGGCGGCGCGGGGCGCCAGCATCTGCCGGATCGCGTCCATGGCTTTTTCCGCTTTGCCCTCCTGGACATAGCCAATGATGGCGTTGGCCACCACCACCGCCAGAATGACCACCGTATCCCAGAGGTGTTGCAACAGCGCAGTGATCACCGCAGAGCCCAGCAGCACATAAATCAGGATATTGTGAAACTGCAACAGAAAACGCAGCCACGCGGGGCGCCGCGCCGATTCCGGCAAGCGATTGAAGCCTGTGCGCGCAAGCCGGGCTTGAACTTCTGCATCGTTCAGCCCGGTGTGCTCATTGACCTCCAGCCGTTCGAGCACCTGCTGCGCAGGCAGCGTGTACCAAGCCTCGACATCTATGGGAATCGGATCCCGCTCGGTCGGTGCGTTGCTCGCTCGGTTCATCAGGTCGCTATCCCTGCGCTCATTATGCTGTTGGTATTCATGCGTTCAATCGAACTGCTGCGGTGCAATCACCCACAAGCTGCACGGCATCTTGTACAGCAGGCCTTCCACGGTGCTGCCGATCAACTTGTCCAAACCTTTGTAGCGCACGCGCCCCATGACAATGACATCAATGTCATGGGATGCCGCGTAGCTGGCCAATACCTTGGCCGGGTCGCCCATGACCATGCGTCGTTGTTCCGGCGCTATCCCGTTGCGCTCGGCCAACGCGTCAAACGCCTCGCCCTGGGATTCATAGAGCTGCCGGGCCAGGGTGGAGGAAAAGAACATCGAGCCGCTGCCGAAACCATATTCGGAGGCGGTGATGGACGACAGGTCATAGGCGTAGATGACTTCCAGGCTCGCGTCGCAGGAGGTGGCCAGTTTGTTGGCTTCGCTCAGGATCCGGTCGTTGAGGCCTTCGTAGCGGCCGTCGAGATGAAAGGGGTCAATGGCCGCCAGAATCTTGCGCGGACGGGCGTGGGTGACTTTGTTGACGAAATGCAACGGCACTTCGCTTTCGCGCAGCAGGTGCACATCCAGCGGGGTGAACATCAGGCGCGAGAACCAGGATTCATGCTCCACCGTCTTGATCAGGGCATTCATCGGCTGCTCCTTGAGGTGGACCAGAATCTCCTGCAGCGGTCGCTCGACCCACGCCACTTCGGTCGTGACTTCAATGCCCAGCTTGCGCAGTGGCCGGGCCTGGTCTTCCAGCCAGTGGCGATGGCGTTCAACGTAACCCAGGCGCATCTGTTCCAGGGCCTGCTCATTGACCAGGCTAGCGGTGGCCAGGCCTTCGAGGTAGTCGAAGGCAACGATATGCAGCGCGGCGCCTTCGGCCTTGGCCAGCGCCGCTGCCCGGTCGAAGGCCGGACTGTGTTCCATCAGCGGCGAGACGACCAACATCAAACGTGATTGCGTGGACATGACAAACCTCCCGAGCATGGACGTATGGGTACCCGACGGCCTTCGCGCCGCGTGGAGCCAGGGTTTGATCATGATCGTATCGGGCATCGGTCACTTGATTTGCATCAAGCTCATGCCAGAAGCGTGGCATCAATGCACACGGCGCCTGGCAATAGCGCTATGTTTGATCATGAAATTCTCCCAGGGACTACCCTGGACTCAGGTACAACCGGAACACTCAGTATAGAACCGAGGCCATGAGCGAAACCCTGGGCTTTGCCAATGCCGCCGCTGCGCTCGGAATCGGCTTGTTGATCGGGCTCGAACGCGAGCGACGCAAGGGCGAGGGCGCCCGGCGCGACTTCGCCGGCCTGCGTACCTTTGCCATTACCTCGTTGCTGGGTTATGTCACGGTCCAGGCTGGCGGAGTCTTGCTGCTCGGGTTCGTGGCGCTTGCGCTGGGGGCACTGGTCACGGCGGCGTATTGGCGAAACCTCGACCAGGACCCCGGTATCACCAGCGAAGTGGCGTTATTCGCGGCGCTGGCGTTGGGGGCGCTCTGCATGACCGCCCCGGCCCTGGCGATCGCGATCGGCGTGGTGATGGCCGGTCTGCTCGCCAGCCGCCAGGCGCTGCACCATTTTGCCCGTAACCAATTGACCGCCGCGGAAATGCGTGACGGGCTGGTGCTGTTGATCGCCGCGCTGGTGGTGTTGCCGCTGGTGCCGGATCGCTTCCTCGGGCCTTACGATGCGATCAACCTGCGCACCATCTGTATGTTGACGGTCATGTTGATGGCTGTGGGTGCGCTGGGGCATGTTGCGGTCCGGACCCTCGGCACTCACTACGGCTACGCCCTCAGCGCGGTTGCCTCGGGGTTCGCCTCGGCCACGCTGACCGTCGCCACCATGGGTAACATCGCCGCGAAAGAACCGGCCAATCTCAAGGTGCTGAGCGCCGCTGCCGTGCTATCCAATCTGGCGACAGTGGCGCAAATGGGGCTGATCCTCGGTGCCGTCGAACCGGCCCTGTTACTCTGGATGTGGGGCCCGCTGCTCTGCGGTGTATTGACAACATTGGTCTACGCCGGGGTGCTGATGTTTCCCCGACCCAGGGCTCGGGCGGATGAACCGATCAAGCGCGGCGGGGCCTTCAACCTCAAACTGGCCTTGACGGTAGTCCTGGCGATGGCCGGTATCACGGTCCTGTCGTCGGCGATGCTTGCCGAATTCGGCCAGACCGGGGTAACCATAACGGCGGTTTTCAGCGGGCTGGTTGATGCTCATGCCTCGATTGCCTCTGTTGCTTCCCTGGCGAAGGCCGGGTTGTTGCCTCTGGATGGTATTGCCATACCGATCCTGGTGGCGATGAGCAGTAATTCCCTGAGTAAATGCGTGGTGGCCTGGCTCAGTGGCGGACGGCGTTTCGCCGGGTATTTCATCCCCGGCCAGGTGCTGGTGACGCTGGGAATGTGGGCCGGCGTTCTGCTCCCGAATCTGTGAGCCTGTGTGGTGGCAGTTTGATGAAGATCAAGTCCTGCCCGTGGCATACGTTCATTCTGGAACCCTCAATCCTTTAGGTGGCTGCCGCCACGTGCCGAGGTGTTCCATGTCCCAGACCCAACGTTTGTTGTTATTGGCACCCGATGCCATGACCCGTTCGCCTGCGTTCGACCGCGCCACCGAACTGGCCCTGGCGCTGGATCTGCCCCTGCACATCGTCGCCATCGATTATCTGGAGGTGCTCTCGGTGGCCGGTCTTTTTGCGCCAGAACAAGTCAAGAAGGCCCGTGACGGCTATCTGGAAACGCATCGGCACTGGTTGTGGCAACAGGCTGAGCTGGCGCGCCGCCATGGAGTGGAGGCGACGAGCGAGGTGGTCTGGGGCAAAGACGCTTATCAGGCCTTGCAGCAGTACGTCAAAGAGATGCCCCTGGCGCTGATCATCAAGGACGCCGAGCCTGAACCGGCGATGAAGCGGATTTTCTTCACACCCATGGACTGGCGCCTGCTGCGCGACTGTCCGGTGCCAGTGCACCTGGTCACCGACGCGCGTCATCCGCGGCCCCGGCAGGTCCTGGCGATCGTCGATGTGCTGCGCAGCGAGGAGCAGGACCTGGTGTTCAACGACCGGATCGTCGATGCCGCCGTGAAACTGGCCGATCAATGCAACGCCCAGGTTGAGTTGTTGCACGCCTTCGACTGGACGGCGGTGTACGCCGCCGATATGGGCGTGGGTGCGCTCCCGCTCGCCACCGGGCTCTATGAAGCATTGGGGCAGGCGCAGCACGAAGTGTTTGAATCCCTGGCCGAGCGTCACGGCGTGCCGCCGCAGCAGCGTCACTTCATCGAAGGTGCGCCGCTGAGCAGCATCTGCACGTTCGCCACCGATCATCAGTGCGACGTCATTGTCATGGGCACGACACAGCATCGAGGTCTGGACAAGCACTTGGGCAGTACTGCCGAGCAGGTGCTGCAACGGGCACCTTGCAGTATATGGGCAATCAAGCCGGGCGAGTGACGGCAGGGTGACCTTGCGCGGGGCCTGGCCCCGGGTCCCGCGCAATGCACTGTGGTTAAAGATAGAGCCGGTGGATGACCTGCCGGGCGTCGTCGGGGTCGGTACGGGTATCAAACCCAAGGCTATGGGCCAGATCCCGCATAGGGGTGTTATCGGCGGCGTCGATGGAATACAGCTGGCGATAGCCGTTCTTGCGGGCCGCCTCTATCAAATGCTCCATCAACAACGTCCCCAGCCCCAGATGCTGCCATTGATCGGCTACGGTCACGGCGCACTCGCATTCGTGTTCACTGGTAGCGCAATAGCGGCTGACACCGATTTCGATCAGTTGGCCGTTGTCGTGGACCAGGGCGATGTAAGCCATGCGCGTCTTGCAGTCGACATCCATCAACTGGTCGAGCATGGCCGCGCCGGGCTCATTGATTTGCGCCAGGAAACGCATGTGCCGGGACTCCGGTGACAGACGCTTGATGAAGTCATACTCACGCTGGCGATCTTCTTCCTTCAGTGGCCTGATCAACACGTGCCGGCCATCTCTGAGGGCCTGGATCCAGTGTTTGCCGCTGATGCTGGCATACAGGGCAGCGGCGCGTTCATTGTGGTCTTTGACGTTGAGCATGATGCGTTCCTCCATCGGGTGTGAACCTTTGGCGCGGCAAAGGCCGTGCATTCGCTACTGTTCTACGCCGGCGTGGCAGATCGATTCTGATCTGGATCAGTGCTCGCGAATCCGCTCGTCGATGATCAATGCCGGGGAGCAATTTCTGTGGGAGCCAAACCTGTGGGGGGCAAGCTTTGCTCCCACAGGTATGTGCATGCAGTTGATAAAGATCAAGCCGCCCCGGGGTGACAAGCGCAGGCTGTTGCACATGCCAGAGAGGGACCGCTGGGGACCGGATGGCCAACAGACCAGTGGAGGTGTGTAATGGGACAGTACCAACGTTTGCTATTGATCGTTGAAGCCGACCTGCATCCGTCTGCCGCGCTACGTCGCGCCTGTGCCCTGGCCAGGGTCAGTGGCGCGGCCTTGCACTTGTGCGCATTCGTTCAACCACCGCCTCACACGCATTTGTGGGGCGAAAAGAACGATGAAGCGACAGCTCAGCGCTATATGCACCACTACCGTCGCTGGATGGTGGAGGAGGCGGCGCTGCTCAAGGAGCAAGGACTGGATGTGACGACCCATGTGGTCTGGACCACTCATCCATTACTGGACATCCTGCGCTACGTCGAGCAGTTTCAGCCCGACTTGCTGATCAAGGATGTGACCCTCGAACCGCTGCTCAAGCGTGTTTTCGTGACACCCCTGGACTGCCATTTACTGCGCGATTGCCCGGTGCCGGTGCATCTGGTCAATCGCGCCACCCACAGCTTGCCACGCCGGGTCGTGGCGGCGGTGGACCCCGCCAATCCGCAGGCCAACGCCTTGAACCAGCGCATTATCCAAGCCGCCGGGGCAATGGCCCTGCAATGCAATGTCCCGCTGCATCTGCTGCACGCCTGCGATCTGTCTCCGGCCTTCAACGGGGAGGCTTCGTTGGTGGCTGGGGCCTGGGATGAAGATTTTGCCGAGGCCTTGCGAGAGTCGCTGCATGCGGCGTTCATCAATTTGGCCGAGCGGTGGAGCATTCCACCCGAGCGCCGTCATTTCGTCATTGGCCTGCCGGTGCCGGTGATCCATGAGTTCCTCGATGAGTTCGAGGCTGATGTGGTGGTGATGGGCACCGAGCAACGCGCTGGGCTGGACCGTCTGATCGGTAGCACGACGGAACGGGCCCTGTATTCGGTGTCGGGCAGCTTGTTGGCAGTCAGGGTATGAGCAGGGCGCGTTGACTCTGATGTAAATCAAGTCGGGTTTGTTCAAGCGCTCCAGAATCAGTCGTGGCAGACCGTTCGATATCGGTTCAAGCGACCAGGGCAGTTCGCGGGTAATCCAGCCTCTTTGGGAGAATGTGATGAGTGATTTTCTTAGCCCCGACCAACTGGAAGGCATTGACGCCTATTGGCGTGCTTCCAATTATCTGGCTGTGGGGCAGATTTACCTCAAAGACAACCCATTGTTGCGCAAACCGCTGCTACTGGGCCACGTCAAGCCGCGCCTGTTGGGTCACTGGGGCACCACGCCGGGATTGAACCTGATTTACGTTCACCTCAATCACCTGATCAAGACCCACGACCTGAACATGATCCTGGTCACCGGCCCCGGACACGGCGGCCCGGCCATCGTCGCCCAGAGCTATCTGGAGGGCAGCTTCACCCAGTGTTATCCCTCGGTGGAACAGAACGAGAACGGGATGCTGCGCCTGTTCCGGCAGTTTTCCTGGCCCTACGGGTTGTCCAGTCATGTCTCGGCGCAGATCCCGGGGTCCATTCATGAAGGCGGGGAACTGGGGTATTGCCTGGCCCACGCCTACGGTGCGGCGTTCGACAATCCTGACCTGATCGTGGCCTGCGTCATCGGCGATGGTGAAGCTGAAACCGGTACGCTGGCGGCGAGCTGGCATTCCAACAAGTTCCTCAACCCCCGGCGTGACGGTGCGGTTCTGCCCATCCTTCACCTCAACGGCTTCAAGATCGCCAACCCCACGCTGCTTTCGCGTATCAGTGAAGACGAGCTGTCAGCCCTGATGTACGGGTATGGCTACGATCCTTATTTTGTCGAAGGCGACGACCCCCACAGCGTTCACCAGCAACTGGCGATGGTCCTGGACGCCATGCTGCTCAAGATCCGCGAAATCCAGCGTACGGCCCGTGTGGACTCGGAACATGAACTGGAGCGGCCACTGTGGCCGATGCTGGTGCTGCGCACGCCCAAGGGCTGGACCGGTCCGAGATTTGTCGACGGTCAGCAGGTCGAGGGCACCTGGCGCGCCCATCAGGTGCCACTGAGTCATTTCGAGCAGCCCATGCATCTGACGCAACTGCAACAATGGCTCGAGAGTTACCGGCCACAGGAACTGTTCGACGCCAGCGGTGCGTTGCTACCGGACATTGCAGCGCTGGCGCCCACAGGGCATCGGCGTCTGGGCGCCAATCCCCACGCCAATGGCGGCTTGCTCCTTCAGTCACTTGAGCTGCCTCGATTTACCGATTACGCCGTGCAGTTCTCCACACCCGGCAGTGTGCAGGCGGAGTCCACCCGGGTGTTGGGTGGTTTTGTCCGGGACGTGATGAAGTACAACCTCAAGGCTGGCAACTTTCGCCTGTTCGGCCCCGACGAAACCGCCTCCAATCGCCTTGATGCGGTGTACGAGGTCAGTGGCAAGACCTGGATGGCGGCACTTGAAACGGGGGACACCAACCTGGCCTGCGAAGGCCGGGTGATGGAAATCCTCAGCGAGCAGGTGTGTGAAGGCTGGCTAGAGGGCTATCTACTGACGGGCCGTCATGGCCTGTTCTCCTGCTATGAGGCGTTCATCCATATCGTCGATTCGATGTTCAATCAGCACGCCAAGTGGCTCAAGACCGCTGCGCAGATTCCCTGGCGCGCGTCGATCGCTTCGCTCAACTACCTGCTCACATCCCACGTCTGGCGCCAGGACCACAATGGTTTCTCCCATCAGGATCCGGGATTTATCGATCATGTGGCGAACAAAAGTGCCGATGTGGTGCGTATCTACCTGCCGCCGGATGCCAATTGCCTGTTGTCGGTGGCCGATCACTGTCTCAAGAGCCGCGATTACATCAACGTGATCGTGGCCGGCAAGCAACCGGAGTGGCAATGGCTGGATATCGATTCGGCCATCAGGCACTGCTCCATTGGCATCGGTCGGTGGGCCTTCGCCTGCCAGAACGATGACGACCCGGATGTGGTGATGGCCTGCGCCGGTGACGTGCCAACCCTGGAAACCCTGGCCGCCGTGACACTGTTGCGCCAATACGTGCCGGATCTGCGCGTGCGGGTGGTGAACGTGGTGGACTTGATGGCCCTGCAACCGCCGCAACAGCATTGCCATGGTCTGCCGGATGCCGGGTTCGATGAGTTGTTCACCGTGGACAAACCGGTGATTTTCGCGTTCCACGGCTATCCTTCATTGATCCATCGTCTGGTCTACAAGCGCCATAACCATGACAATTTCCATGTGCGCGGTTTCATGGAGGAGGGGGCCACAACCACCCCGTTCGACATGGCGGTCATCAATCACTTGGATCGCTACCAACTGGCCTTCGATGTCATCCAGCGGGTACCGCGCTTGCAACCGTTGGTGGAGGGCGCCCGGGACCGCTACTGGGCCACCATGGAGAAGCACCAGCTTTACCTGATCGAACATGGGCAGGACATGCCCGAGGTCTTGAACTGGCGCTGGACGCCGGCGCCGGGTTGACTGTCCGCCTTGTCACGACTTCGACATCGCGCCGTTCGCCCTGACTTTTTGGAGATCCATCATGAGCCAGTACCAGCGCTTACTGCTGATCCTCAACCCGGCACAGCGACACTCTCCGGCCCTTCATCACGCAGCGGCCCTGACGGCGGCCAGCGGGGCGCACTTGCATGTTTCTGCGTTGGTGCCGTCACTGGACATTCTCAAGCTGTTGGAGCAGGAGCCCCGTGATGAAGCGCGTCAGAACTACCTGCAGGATCACCGTCACTGGCTGGAGGAGGAGGCCGACAAGATGCGGCGCCGAGGCCTGAGGGTCACCACGCAGGTGGATTGGGTCGACGGCATGGACGAGCAGATTCTGCAGCACGTTACGCAAATCCAGCCCGATCTGCTGATCAAGCAGGTGCAACACGAGCCCCTGCTCAAACGGGCCTTCCTTACTCCGCTGGACTGGCGTCTGTTGCGCCAGTGCCCGGTTCCCATGTACCTGGTGGGCGCCACCGGCCACGCCTTGCCGCGCAAAGTGGTTGCTGCGGTGGACCCTTCCAGCGACTTTGCGCAAAACAGTGGGCTCAACGACCGAATCATTCGCGAGGCAATCGGCTTGGCCTTGCAGTGCGACGCCGAGTTGCATTTGGTTCACGCCTATGAGGTTTCGTCGGTCTACCTCGGCGATGTCGGCGGAGGTGGCCTGACGCTTAAACAGCTCAGTAATGAACTGCGCAGGAGCCTGGAAAAAACATTCCTGGAGCTGGCCAACCTGTTCGGCGTGCCGGCCGAGCGCAGGCACTTCGTGCTGGGCCATCCGGTTTCAGCCTTGAGTGAGTTTGCCCTGGAGCATGAGGTCGATGTCGTGGTGATGGGGCGCTCGCAGAAGGGGGGGGCGCACGGGCTGTTGGGTAGCACCACGGAGCATATTTTGTATCAGGTGTCGTGCAGCGTACTGGCTGTGTGAGGAAACCGGTGCTCACGGCTGTGTCCTTGATGAAAATCAATGGCCCGCTGGGCGAATAGTGCGACCAATGGAACGCCAATCGATTGTTCAGGAGCACGCTCATGCGCATGACGTTTCTAGGGGCGGCCGGCACAGTCACCGGCAGCAAGTACCTGCTGGAGCATGACGATCAACGCATCCTGATCGACTGCGGGCTGTTTCAGGGCTACAAACAATTGCGCTTGCACAACTGGGACCCCTTCGAACTGCCGATGCGTGACCTGGACGCGATCGTGCTGACTCACGCACACCTGGACCACAGCGGTTACCTGCCAGTGCTGGTGCGAAACGGCTATCGCGGTCCGGTCTATGCCACGTCGGCCACCTGTGAACTGGTCAAGATCCTCTTGCTCGACAGCGCCCGCTTGCAGGAGGAAGAGGCCGAATACGCCAACCGCAAGGGGTTTTCCAAGCATGATCCTGCCATGCCGATGTACACCCGGGAGCATGCCGAGCGGGCGTTGAAACTGTTACGCCCGATAGCGTTCGATCATCCGGTGGATATCGCCCGTGGGGTGGGGATTGTGCTGCGCCGTGCGGGACACATCCTGGGCGCAGCCACGGTGCAGGTGCAGGCCGCTGGCGTTACGTTGGTGTGCTCCGGCGACCTGGGGCGCCCCGAGGACCCGGTGATGTTTGCCCCGCAAACCATCGAGCAGGCGGATTACCTATTGGTTGAGTCCACCTACGGCGACCGGAGGCACCCAAGTCAATCGCCCGAAGATCAACTGGCTGACGTCATCACCCGCACCGCATTGCGCGGCGGCATCACCTTGGTGCCCTCGTTCACGGTCGGTCGGGCACAACTGCTGATGTATCACCTGTATCGCCTGAAACAGCGGATGGCGATCCCGGACATCCCCATCTACCTGAACAGCCCCATGGCCATTGATGTAACCCGCTTGTATCAACGCTTTGGCGATGAGCATCGTTTGTCCAGGGAGGAGTGTGAGGGCATGTGCCACATCGCGCACCCGGTGCGCTCGGCCAGGGATTCCATGAACCTGGACCTGCAACGCACCCCGGCGGTGATCATCGCCGCCAGTGGTATGGCTACCGGAGGGCGGGTGTTGTTTCACCTCAAAAGCCTGGCGCCGAACCCGATCAATACCTTGCTGATGCCGGGTTTCCAGGCCGGCGGGACGCGTGGCGCAAGGATCGTGGCGGGTGAGCCTGCGGTGCGCATCCATGGCAAGGACGTGCCAATCAACGCTGAAGTGGTGCCGATGCAAACATTGTCCGCCCATGCCGATGCCGATGAAATCATGCAATGGTTGCGCGGCTTCAAGACACCGCCCCGGCATACCTATGTCGTGCATGGCGAACCCAACGCGTCCGATGTCCTGCGCCATCGCATTCGCGATGAGTTGGGCTGGTCAGTATCGGTGCCGGAGTATCGCGACAGCGTAGAGCTTTGAGGCCTCTTTCGCGAGCAGGCTCGCTTCCACAAAGGTCCTGAGGTGTACGCGGTATTTGTGTTCATCACCGCCCCTGTGGGAGCGATCCTGCGCGCGAAGCGGCCCATCAGCTTCAACAACACATCTAAATGCACAGGCACAAAAAAGCCCCTCGTCGTTGGCCGGCGAGGGGCAGGGTGCACAGCGTCAGTCAGCCTTGATCGGCACGACTTTTTCCGCTTTCAGCGCTTCCGGTTTTTTAGGCAGCGTCAGGGTCAGCACGCCTTTGCTGAACTGAGCTTCGATCTTGTCGCTATCGATGCCTTTTGGCAGGTTGAAAACCCGTTCGAAGGAGCCGTAATGGCGTTCGGACAGGTGATAACCCTTTTTCTTTTCTTCCTTGGCTTCTTTCTTCTCGCCCTTGATGATCAGGTTGCCATTGGCGAGCCGGATTTCGATGTCTTTCTGATCCATGCCGGGCAATTCGGCTGTGATTTCAAAGCTCTTTTCCTTCTCGCTGATGTCCACGGCCGGCAGGCTCGTGGAGAACTCCCTGCGCCAGAATGGCTCGACATCGAACAGTCCGCGACTGAAAGGAGAAAGACCTGTACCCCGGTTGAAGTCATCGAACAGGTGATCCACCTGCTGACGGAGTTTTTCCAGTGGATGCCAAAGGTCATTCTTGGCCGGATGTTGAGTGTTGTCTTGGGTATCGACCGGCATTTTTTTCACTGAATTGGACATTTGATTTTCCTCTTTGGTGATGTCCGGGCGGGACTTGGCATCATTGCCAGGGACCGGTTCCGGACGGGGCAATGCACGCTTGCAAGCCTTACAACGAGAGCTGGCCGGACCAGAGCATCCAGCCGGCGAAAATCGCCGCCACCCAGATCACCAGCAGCAACCCCCAGCCGAAACCATTGAGCGCATGCCCGGTCCTGGCCCGTTGGGCGCTGAGGTAAATCAGCGAACCGGGGGCATAGAGCAGGGCGCTGAGCAGCATGTAGCGAGGGCCAGCGGCGTAGAGCAGCCAAATGCAATAGGTGGTGGCGACCAAGGCGATGGCCATGTCGCGCAATTGCAGGGCGCGGTGCCCGGCGTAGGTCTGGCCTTGCCAGGTCATCTTCAGCGCGTATAGGCCGCTGAACAGATAAGGCAGCAGGATCATCGAGGTGGCGAGCGAGATCAGGGCCAGGTAGCTGGCGCTCGAATACAGCGTCAACAACAGGAACAGCTGAATGCAGCCGTTGGTGATCCACAGCGCGTTGGCCGGCGCGCCGTGCTGGTTTTCCGAGGCCAGCGCGCGGGGCATGACCTTTTCCCTGGCCGGCGTGAACACCGATTCCGCTGCCAGCAGGGTCCAGGCCAGCAACGCACCGCCGACCGACACAATCAGGCCGATACTGATCAACACCGCACCCCAAGGACCGGCCACCGCCTCCAGAACACCCGCCATGGATGGGTTCTTCAGGGCAGCCAGTTCAGGTTGTCTGAGGATCCCCAGAGACAGGAGCGACACGGCAATCAGCAGCAGCAACGTCAGGACGAAACCGATCACCGTGGCCCTGCCCACATCCGCCCGGTCGGCGGCACGGGCGGAAAACACGTTGGCACCTTCAATGCCGATAAAGACCCAGACCGTCACCAGCATGGTGCTCTTGACCTGATCCAGGGTACTACCCAATGCCGGCGTGCCCCAAAAGTCGACCATGAAGGTGTCTTTGGAAAATCCGGCGATCACCAGGCCGATGAACAGCAGCAAGGGCACGACTTTGGCCACGGTGGTCAGGGCGTTGGCCTTGGCCGCTGTGCGCATCCCGCGCAGGATCATCCAATGCAACGACCACAGCACCACCGACGCACCGGCAATCGCGGCCTTGTTATTGCCTTCGCCGAACAAGGGAAAAAAGTAACTGAGCGCCGCGAACAGAATCACCAGATAACTGACGTTGCCAATCCACGCACTGATCCAGTAGCCCCACGCCGAATTGAAGCCCAGGAACTCACCCCCAAGCGCACGAGCGTAGGCGAACACGCCATTATCGAGTTCCGGTTGTCGGTTGGAGAGTGTCTGATAGACCAGGGCCAATGACAGCATACCCACGCCAGTGATCAGCCAGCCGATCAGGATAGCCCCGGCACCCGCGCTGGAGGCCATGTTCTGGGGCAGGCTGAAAATGCCGCTACCGATCATCGAACCCACCACCAGCGCAACCAGCAGGCTCAATGACAGGCGTTTGGGTTCGACCTTTCGCAAACTGCCGGCCAAAGGATGAGGTTTGACGGCCGGGATGACCGGCTCAGTGCCTTGCAGGTGCGTTGCCATGATTGAAGCCTCCACGAGACGAAGGGGTCGACGACCTTCGCCAAAGCGAAGGTTCTAGCGCTGGTTATTAATCTCTGCGTGAAGAGGCTGGGGAGCATTGATTTAGATCAGAGGTTATGCAGGGCGTGCATGCGTGAATTTCATAGGAAAAGGACTGAGCTGCCTTGCAGGGAAATTGACATAAATCAACGCCGAGGCCGCTCTATCAGAGGACGCTGGATTGACGCTGAACGACGGGGCGCAACAGCCTGTGGAGGTTTTCCAATGAGTCAGAGTCCCTCAATGCAAACAGTGTGGAAGGACCGCAGCGCAGCGGGGCAAGGGCTGGTGGAACATTTGTTCAAATACGCCCATCGACCCGATGTCATCGTCCTGGCCTTGCCCCGCGGCGGAGTTCCAGTGGCTTATGAAGTGGTCACCGCTCTGCACGTGCGCCTTGATCTGATGCTGGTTCGCAAACTGGGTGTGCCGTCCAACCCTGAGTTCGCGATGGGCGCCATTGCCAGTGGTGGCATACAGATCCTCAATGACGACGCTCTTCGTGCCCATCCGATTGATCAGCCCAGTTTCGACGCCGTGGTTGCCCGGGAAACCCGGGAGCTGTTGCGTCGTGAGCAGGCGTATCGAGGCACTCGTGAGCCTGTACAACTCAAGGACCAGGTGGTCATCCTGATTGATGACGGTCTGGCGACGGGGGCCTCGATGATGGCAGCGATCCACGCGGTCCGCACGCAAGGGCCTTCGCGCGTTGTGGTCGCCGTGCCGGTTGGGCCGCTTGAAACAGTGGAGGCGCTACGCAGCGAAGTGGATGAGGTGATTTGTCCGCTTATTCCTGACTGGCTGGTTTCCATAGGCTATTGGTACAAGGACTTCCCTCAGACATCCGATGAAATCGTCATCGATTTGCTGCAGCGAGCCTGGCAACGGGAGTCGACCGCCGCGTCTCAGGGGTAGAGCGGCAGGACTGCGAACGGGCTCACACGCCAAATGGAAACGTCTCGTCTTCCGGCTCCAGCTTCTGGCTTTTCGGCAGTGCCAGCGCCGCTACCGGCTGTGTCTTTTCGATCCAGACCATGGCATCGAACTGTTCACTCAGGACTGCTTCGAAATAGTGGCTGTCACGCTCGGTTTCGGGACGATAAATCACCCCGATAGCCCGTTCCAGCATGGGTTTTGAGAGTGCGCGGCGCAGGTCCTTGCGCTGCGGATCTCGCCAGTCGGTCAATGAAGCCGGAACGCCGGCTTTGAGAAACTGATGCTCCCAGCTGTCCGGGCGCGAAGGTCGAATGTCTTTGATGAGCATGGCGCCGTCCCAGTCATCGGCCGCCGCCACCTGGCCACGGTCAGTGCTCATGCCGATCAGGGCGACGTCGCGCCCATAGGCGCTGCGGCATAGCTGGCCGATGTTGAACTGGCCCTTCCAGCCCATTTGCGTGGCAGCCGCGTTGCCAATGTGAGAGTTGTGAGCCCACACCACGGCTTTGGCTTGAGGGCCCCGGTGTTCCAGCAATGCTTGCAGGGTGTTGAACATGTGGCGGTCACGCAGGTTCCAGGAGGCGGTCGAACCTCGATAAATTGCCCGATAATACTGTTCCGCCGCCTGCACCACGCGAGCATTTTGCGTCGCGTTGAAGAACGCCTCATCGTCCTTGATAAGTCCTGCCAGTTGTTCGGCCAGCATGCTATTGAGCTGCGCTACCACAGCATCTTCACAGGGCATCACCCCACCGCGCTCGACAAAGTGGCCATATAGCGCCGGATCATCCTGCCAGGGTGTCAGGCAGCCATAGCGACGTCGGGCTTCGCTGGCCAGTTGCGGGTCGACGCGGTCCAGGTAATTCAGCACCTCATGAATGGAGTTACGCAAACTGTAGATGTCCAGGCCGCGGAACTCGACGCGATCTTCCGGGCTGCGCGGGTGGTTGAATTGATGGAGCCAGTGGGCAAATGTCTTAACTTCAGTGTTGCGCCACATCCAGGTCGGAAATCGGCTGAAGATGTGACGCTTCCACGCCGAGGGCGCGAGCCCTCGGACATATCGATCAACATGCGCCGCATCCGGCCAGTCCGCTTCAACGGCGACGATGTTGAACCCATGCTGTTCGATCAACCGTTGGGTGATGGCAGCCCGGAATCGATAGAACTCGCTGGTGCCGTGGCTGGCCTCACCGATCATCACGATACGCGCATCCGCGTAGCGATCGAACATTTGTCCAAAGCCCGGTGCATCCGGTTCCGGTAGAGGTTCGGCGTAGTGTTGCAGGACCGGGGCAATGCTGGCCTCTTCAATGGGGTGGGGTGAACCATACAGCCCATCGAGTGTGTGTTGCGAAGGTGTGTTCATGTTCGTCATCCGCTAATCGTGGGTGCGTGCGTCAAAGGTTGCACAACCCTTACCACGGGGCGCTTGAGCGGTAGGAGCGGTGCAAATTCTTCAGGGGTCAAGGTTTCCCTTTCCAGCAAAAGACGCGCGCCGGCGTCCAGATCGCCCCGACGGCTTTCAAGCAGCGTCTTGGCTCGTTGATAGGCTTCATCGAGCAAGGCGCGAATGGCCAGATCGACCTCTCTGGCCGTTATTTGCGAATAATCCCTTTCTGCGACTTCCTGCATGCGTTCGCCCAGGTAAGTGGCACTTTTACGTTCCAGCACCGCCTGACCAAGCTCGGCACTCATGCCGAACCGGGTGATCAGTTGGCGAGCGATATCGGTTGCATGGGCCAGATCATCGGCAGCCCCGGTCGATATCTGGCCATAGGCCAGGAATTCGGCGGCGCGGCCGGCCATCAGCACGACAATGCGGTCCTTGAGCATCTGGCAACTGATGAGGAAATGGTCTTCGGTGGGGCGCTGTAACGTGTAACCGAGCGAACCGATGGCACGGGGCACAATCGAGACCTTGTGGACCGGGTCCATGGCCGGCAGGTTGCTGGCGGCCAGGGCGTGGCCCATTTCGTGATAGGCCACCACCTGGCGTTCATCAGGCAACAACAGGCTGCTCTTGCGTTCAATTCCGGCGACGATGCGTTCCACGGCCGCGGTAAAGTCGTCGAGGCTGACGGTTTCGGCGCCGCGACGAGTGGCAACGATGGCGGCTTCGTTGACCAGATTGGCCAGGTCAGCGCCGGTGAAACCGGTGGTGATGTCAGCGATGCGCTCGCTGTCTAGATCCGGCCCCACGACGATTTTCTTGAGGTGTACCTTGAGGATCGCCTGCCGGCCTTTACGATCGGGGCGATCGATCAGAATCTGCCGGTCGATACGGCCGGCACGCAGCAATGCCGGGTCCAGGACCTCGGGCCGGTTGGTCGCGGCGAGCAACACAACACCCTCTCGAGGGTCGAACCCATCCAGTTCCGCCAGTAATTGATTGAGGGTTTGTTCTTTCTCGTCATTGCCACCCCAGGCGCCGACGCCGCGCATCTTGCCCAGCGCATCGAGTTCATCGATAAAAATGATGCAGGGGGCTGCCTGCCGTGCCTGCTCGAACAAATCGTGCACGCGAGCGGCACCGACACCGACGAACATCTCGACGAACTCGGAGCCCGAAATCGAGAAGAAGGGCACCCCGGCTTCTCCGGCGATGGCTTTGGCCACCAGAGTCTTGCCTGTGCCCGGCGGGCCGACCAGCAGCGTACCTTTGGGTATATGCGCCCCCAGCCGTGCGTATTTCGCCTTGTCCTTGAGAAAGGACACAATTTCCACCAGCTCGACCTTGGCTTCGTCGATTCCGGCCACATCGGCAAAGGTTACTCCGGTGTCCCGCTCGACGAATACCTTGGCGCGGGACTTGCCGATGTTCATCAGGCCGCCCATGCCTTGTTTTTCCGCCAACCCCCGGAACATGAAATGCCAGATCACCATGATCAAGCCGAAGGGCAGTAACCAGCCCAGCAAACCACCCAGGAAGGTATTCTCGCTCACCCCGGTAAAACCGACACCCGAATGGGCAAGATCCGTCGCCAGCGCAGGATCCACCCGTATAGTCGAGAACAGGTTATGACCGGCGATCGGCTCCTGCAGTTTGCCGCTGATCCGATCGTTTTCCACCCGTAGATCGCTGACCTTTTGCTCGTTGAGCAACTGCAGGAACTGGCTGTAGGGAATGACCTGGACCATGGGGCGTTCGAAAAACAAAAGCTGCGCAAGGCTGAACACGACCAGGGCGACCAAAAAATATGACAGGTTCCATTGGTGGGTTTTTTTCATGGCCTCGGCTCAATGACGACAGCAGATGGAAATACAGCGAATGGATCACCGCAGAGACGGTTCTCTGCGGGCCTGCGACTCAGACAAGCAACAGGTGATCGTCCACCTCTCTGACCCCCGGCACCGACCAGGCCGCCCGTTCCGCGATTTTACGCTGGCGCCATAAATGGACTTTGCCTTCGAGCCTCACCACATCCCCATCGACCTTGACGTGAATTGCCTTGGCATCCACTTCGGCATTGCGTTTAAGCGCCTCTTCGATACGACGCTGGATGTTGCCAGCGTCCACTCGAGGGCGCAGGGTTAGCCGATTGTTCACGCCCACCACGCCGGACAGCTTGAACACGGACCGCTCCACGCTTTCTTTCTGGTATTGCCATTCCACTTCGCCTTCCAGGCTGACCCAGCCGTTCTGCACGATGACTTTTATGTCGCCTTCAGGAACGTCGCAGCTCCAGTTGATGATCTTCAAGGCGCGATTGGCAATGGTGTCGTCTGCGGTGCCGGCGTTTTTATTCAATCGGACCTGGATTTCCTCAGCTACGGCGCGCACGCCCTCGATGCTTTTGACGGCGCGTTCGGCGCTGATCTTTTCTGCATAACTGCCGACATGACCGGAAAGGGTGACGACGCCATTGTCCACGGCCACGCCAATATGGGCTGCGTTGAGGTCGGGTTGGAATTCCAGTTCTTCCAGAATGGTCTTGCGCAGGGTCAAGTCGCTCATCGTGGCGTCCTCCAGGTAATGCGAAGCGGGCGGGGCTATCAGGGCCCGGTCTGCTTTTTCTACGCCTGGGTGATGCCGACACATTGAGCTAAATCAACAAGGGTGTAAGTGGGGCAACGGGCTGTCGGGGCAACTGCCCGTGATTTGATGAAAATCAGCAGGGCGGTCGACCGTGCCTGCGGAAGTGGCGATCAGACGACGGGCAGGTGATCAGTGATGCAAGCGCCTCGAGAGGGTTTCACCGCTCTGAATGACGGTGGCAACCAGCCACTTTTTGCTTGAGGCCGGGCAGGTCCAGGATGGTGACGTTGCGTCCATGCATTTCTACCAGTTCCTCTTCTCGCAGGTGCGCGATACCCCTGCAGATCGTTTCCAGCCGCAGGCCCAGATAAGAGCCGATAGCCTCACGGCTCATGCGCAAGACGAATTCCCTGGAGGAGTAACCGCGCATGTTAAGTCGCTGAGACAGGTTCAGCAGAAACGCCGCAAGACGTTCATCGGCATTCATGTTGCCAAGCAACAGCAGCATGCTGTGGTCGCGCACGATCTCTTGGCTCAGGAGCTTGTTGAGGTTGTGCTGTAAAGAGGGCAGATCGTGGGCAAGTTTTTCCAGGTTGCTGAAAGGAATCGGGCAAACTTCGCTGTCTTCCAGCGCTATTGCATTGCAGGCGTAATGATCGGTGCTGATGGCGTCCAGACCGAGCATTTCGCCTTGCATCTGGAAACCGGTGATTTGTTCGCGTCCGTCCATCGACAATACGCTGGTCTTGAAGAAACCCAGCCGCACCGCATACAGAGAGCGCAGCGGATCGCCGATGCGGTACAACGCCGCGCCTTTTTTGACCTTCACACGCTGTGAGATCAAGGTGTCCAGGCGCTCGACTTCGCCGCCCGTCAGCCCGATAGGCAGGCAAAGCTCAAGCACGCTGCAGTTGGAGCAAGCGGTTTTAAGGGAATGCACGCGCAGAAGTCGTGCTTCTGATTCGCTCATCGGAATAAACTCCTTTGCTGGAGCAATCATAGAAGATCAAACCCGTTGCGCCTGTAATTTGTCGTATATAGATATACCGGCTGTCATGTTTCAATCTGCAAGCTCAGGTCTTGAAGCGAATGGTTCGACAAACACGAGGCCGACTACACTCAATTGCTGCTCTTCAGCGCGCTAGAAAAGATCCCTGTCCAGTTCAAACACCGAACCTGTTGAACTTTCATGAACTAGCGCGGTGAATAGGGATCTAGACCTCCAACACAACGGCTCTATGAAATATATCCGAACCCGCATTCAGAAGGATTATCCGAGCTGGAATCACCGACTCCGGCCATAAAACCGGGGGCGATGGGGAGCGTGGGCGTTTCAGCCAGGCGGATTGAGGATTACCAGATGTCGAACATTGAAGAGCTTGCCGTGGAGGTTTGCGCTCCGAGCGAGTACCAGAGCCTGCTCACCCTGGGCGCGAGCGCGCTCGACGCCATACCGGGGGCGGTATACCTCTGTGATCACGAGGGTTGGCTCGTCAGGTACAACAGTGAAGCGGCCGAGCTATGGGGCAGGACGCCCATTATCGGGAAAAACGGTGACCGCTTCTGCGGCTCGCACCGGCTTTTTTTACCGGATGGCACGCCGCTGGCTTTCGAAGACTGCCCTATGGCTTCGGTGCTTATTACCGGCGCTGCGACACGCAATCAGGAAGTGATCATTGAGCGTTCGGATGGAACGCGGCTTATGGCGCTGGTGAACATCCGGGCCCTCAGGGATCGGCGCGGGGTCATTGAAGGGGCGATCAACTGTTTTCAGGATGTCTCGGCGCGTCATGCGATGGCCGAAGAGCTTCGTCGCAAGAGTGCCGACCTCGAGGATTTTTTTGAAAACAGCGCGGTGGGGCTTCACATTGTCAGCAACGCGGGCATCATCCAGCGTGCCAACAAGGCCGAGCTGAACATGCTGGGCTATACGGCTGACGAATATATCGGCCGCCACATTACGGAGTTTCATGTCGATGAGTCCGTTATTGGTGACATCCTCCATAAACTGGGCAGCGGCGAAAGCCTGGACAGCTACCCGGCGCGGTTGAGGGCCAAAGACGGCACGATCCGGCATGTAGCGATTACCTCCAATGGGCGTTTCGAGGACGGTAAGCTCTTTCACACACGCTGTTTCACCATCGACGTCACACTCGCCCAGCAAATGGAAAGCCAGATTCGCGAAAGCGAACGGCATATGCGCAATCTTCTCGAGGCTCTGCCCGCTGCGGTTTACACAACCGATGCACAAGGGCGCATCACCTTCTTCAATCGGGCGGCTGTCGAATTGTCTGGCCGAACCCCACAGTTGGGGGACATGTGGTGCGTGACCTGGAAAATATTCAATACCGATGGAAGCGCGCTTCCCCACGACCAGTGCCCGATGGCGGTGGCCTTGAAGGAAAACCGCCCGATACGTGGTGTCGAGGCCATTGCCGAACGGCCGGATGGCACTCGTGTGCCGTTTGCGCCGTATCCCACACCGCTGCATGACGCCGATGGCAATCTGGTGGGCGCCATCAACATGCTGGTGGACATCACCGAGCGAAAGCAGGCGGAGAACCGGCAGAAGACCCTGATCGACGAACTCAATCATCGGGTCAAGAACACCCTGGCCACCGTGCAATCCCTGGCGGCACAAACGGCGCGCAATGCCGAGGATGCGAACGACGGTTACAGGCGTTTCGAAGCCAGGCTGCTTGCGTTGTCCCGGGCTCACGATCTGTTGACCCGGCGCCATTGGGGCCATACCCCGCTGGGGTCCCTTGCCCATGAAGTGCTGATGCCGATATTTGGCCAGGAACCCAGTCGAATCGTGGTGGAGGGCGACCCTGTCGACATCGGCACCCGCGTTGCGCTCAACCTCACCATGACCCTCAATGAACTGGCGATCAATGCACTGAAATACGGCGCGATGTCAGTAGAGACGGGCACGCTTTCAGTGAAGTGGGTTGTGCAACCACAATCCGATGGAATGCTACTGACCCTGGACTGGCGCGAGCAGGGCGGGCCACGGGTGGCCCAACCCAAGCGGGAAGGGTTGGGTTCGCGTTTGATGAAGCGCTGCATCGAGCGCGATTTGGGCGGGACATTTGACCTGACCTTCGACCCGAAGGGCGTTTGCTGCCGAATCTCGTTTCTGATCCAGGCGTCCAGCCCATGAGTTCGTTCCCCGGAGTCAGGGTGCTGCTGGTTGAGGACGAAGGCACCATCGCCATGCTGGTCGAGCAAATGCTGGAAGAGCTCGAATGCGTGGTGGTGGCATCAGTGGCACGGCTCGCTACGGCCTGCGAAGTGGCGAATCGGGTGGCAATTGACCTGGCCATTCTGGATGTCAACCTGGCCGGTGAGCGGGTTTTTCCGGTTGCCGAAATTCTCCAGGCGCGCCAGATTCCGTTTTTATTCAGCACCGGATACGGTGCCAGCGGGCTGCCGAACGAGTTCGCCCATCGTCCTGTGTTGCACAAGCCATTCTCCGAAAACGAGTTGCAACTGAAGATCGCTCTTGCGCTGGGGCGCTGACCTTCAGCGATGAGCGGGCACGCTGTCCGGCCCTGGTGATTCCCCGCAGGCGCCCTGGACGTGTTCATTCCAGTTTATGAAACAGTGGATTGCAGTTCGTGCGTATTCCTCCCCAATCCCTTTGGGAAGAAGATAACCCCACCTGCAATGCACCCTCGGCAAGAGGCGTAGCGCAGTCCCCCTGACCGTAGCGTCTTAACGCAGCCTGCAAGGCTGCGGGCGCGAGGAGTAGCTGATGGACGAAGCCGCGAAACCACAATCCTCACCCTGGCATGAAGGCGAACTGACCTTGCAACGCTCGGTCGGTGCGGTCGACATGATGACCAGCGTCGGCCAGCGACAATTGGCGCGCAACTGGATGCCGGACCAGCACCGGGAGTTCTACGCACAGTTACCTTTCGTGGTATTGGGCGCCGTGGATCGGCAAGGTGACGTGTGGGCGACCCTGCGCACCGGCAAACCCGGTTTCATGAGCTCACCTGATCCGCAAACCCTGCAGATCGATCTCAAGCCACAACCCAGCGATCCGGCCCAGGAGGGCATGGGCGAGGGGGCTGCCATCGGCATGCTGGGTATCGAATTGCACACCCGTCGGCGCAACCGCATGAACGGCAACATTCGCCGTTTGCTCGATCACGGGTTGGAGATTTCCGTCAGCCAGGCCTATGGCAATTGCCCCCGCTATATCAACCTGCGCCAATATTCCTTTGTCCGCGAACAGGCCGGTGACGTTCGGCACCTGGTGGCAACGGACCCATTGGCTCGACGCCTGATCACGGCGGCTGATTCGTTTTACATCGCCACCTATGTGGAGCGCGACGGCGAACGGCAGGTCGATGCGTCCCACCGCGGCGGCAAGCCAGGTTTTGTGCGCATGGACGAGGACGGCACGCTGACCATCCCGGACTTCTCTGGAAACCTGTTCTTCAACACCCTGGGCAACATCCTGCTCAATCCCCGCGCAGGCCTGATCTTCGTCGATTTCAAGACCGGCGATCTTCTGCAAATGACCGGTTCCGCCCAAGTATTGCTGGACGATCCCGAAATTGCCGCGTTCCAGGGCGCCGAGCGGCTGCTGCGCTTCAAGCCGCAGCGCGTGGTTTACCGCCAGGCCGCGATCCCGTTGCGCTGGAAGGACCAGAGCGCGGGCGACTCGCCCAATTCATTGATGACTGGCAGTTGGGAGCAGGCCGCCGAGCGCTTGCAGGCCGAAGCCCTGCGGACCCAATGGCGCCCATTGCGTGTGGTTCGTGTGGTGGATGAGAGCCACAACATTCGCTCCTTCTACCTGCAAGCCGCCGACGGAGCGGGCGTGCCCCGGTTTGACGCCGGCCAGCACTTGCCCGTGCGGATTTCGCTGGAGGGGCAGAAAGTCCCCTCGATTCGTACCTACAGCGTGTCCAGCGCGCCGTCGGATGATTTCCTGCGCATCAGCGTCAAGCGCGAGGGCTTGGTCTCCTCGCATCTGCATGACCGGATTGAGGTGGCGCAGCAGATCGAGGCGCGAGCGCCCCAAGGGCATTTCACCGTTCAGGCCGCTGAGCGGCGGCCCTTGGTGCTGCTGGCGGCGGGCGTGGGTGTGACGCCGCTGTTGTCGATGTTGCGCGAGGTGGTCTATCAGGGTCTGCGCATGAGTCGGATGCGTCCGGTCTGGTTGGTGCAAAGCGCGCGCACGGTTGCCGACCTGGCATTTCGCGAGGAAATCGATGAGCTGGTCAAGCGTGCCGCAGGCAAGGTAAAGGTACTGCGTCTGGTCAGCCAGCCACCTACGGACGGTGCGGGGCAAGGCTACGACGCGACGGGCAGGATCGATGTGGAACTGCTCAAGCAACTGCTGGCGCTCGATGACTACGACTACTACCTGTGCGGGCCCGGCAGCTTCACCCAGTCGCTGTATGACGGATTGCGCAAATTGCGCATTCCAGACGATCGCATTCATGCCGAAACCTTCGGCCCATCCACACTGGTACGCGACGCCGAAGTCAGCGTGCCAGCGGCCCCGCAAGTGCCTGCATCGAGCGAGTCGGTGAAGATCCTGTTCGCCAGCTCCGGCAAGGAGGCCCGCTGGGAACCGGGCAGCGGGACCCTGCTGGAGCTTGCCGAAGCCCGGGGCCTGAGCCCTGAGTTCAGCTGCCGCGGCGGTTCGTGCGGCACCTGTAAAACCCGGCTAAGCCAGGGGCAGGTGCATTATCTGAACAGTCCGGCCGAGCCGGTTGCCGAAGATGAGGTACTGATCTGTTGCGCAGTACCGGCACAGGGGAGTGAGACCGTGGTTCTGGACGTTTGAGCAGGTGCTAATCTCGCCCCAATCGCCCAGCCAAACAGAACCCGTGGCGAGGGAGCTTGCTCCCGCTGGGCTGCGCAGCAGCCCCAAAAGAGCTGAACACCATCACCCTGACACACCCGCGATGGCAGATCTTAGGGCTGCTGCGCACCCCAGCGCCCTTGCCACAGGCTAGATCGTACGTCGCACTTTTCCTGGTGCTTGCCCATAAATCTCCTTGAACTTCTTGCTGAACGCCGCCTGGGATTGGTAACCGACCTGCACGGCAATATCGCTCAAGCCCAAATGTGAATGGCTGAGCAGACTGAACGCCAACTCCATGCGTATTTGCGTCAACAACACCCAAGGCGATACCCCGGCCACGCGAACGAACGTTCGCATGAAGTTCGCGCGGGACATGTTCGCGAGGTCCGCCAGGCCCTGGATCGTCCACTCGTAGGCCGGATCTGCCAGCATCGCCTGCCAGGCTCGGCCCAGACGTTTATCGCCCAACAGCGCCAGCGAGCCGCTGTCCTGGCCATGACTTGCCAGATGCGCACGCAGAATAAGCGTGAACAATGCCTGGGAAAGCGCATCGAGCAGAAAACGAGCACCGACCTTGGCCTCATCGGCTTCCGCACGAATGACTTCCACCAGCGCGGGTAGCGGACCGTTGGCCGGCAACGCGCCGCTGGGGATGACCAGGTATTCGGGCAGGGAGGCGAACAGCAGTGAGGCCCGATTGAAGTGAAAGTCGCCACACAGCATGTCCAGTTCGGCACTGGCGTTGCCAATACGATGGACCGGCAGCGCGCCACCTGTGACGAGTTTCGGTGAAGTTGGCGCCACTGTTTTCCCAGGGCTGTGCATCAGGTGTCGCGCACCACGGGGCAGAAGCAGGATGTCACCTGCGCGCATGGGCAAACGCTGCCCATCGGGAAACTCTACCCGGCACTCTCCCGCCAACACGATGTGATAGGGCGCTCTGCCCAGGGCTTGCTGTTCATGATCCAGAGCCCAGTCACCCTGGAATTGACAGCGTAGATCCAGACTGCCGCGCACATTGGCCAGGCTGATGAGTCGATCGATCGCATTCATTTGAGAGCATCGCCAAAAAAACTGAGCGGATTGAACAAAATCGACCCGCGCCGGAGTGAAAAACTGAGGGCGTCGAAACAGTACACCCAACCCACTCAGGAGTTAATGCCATGTTCCACAACTGGTCTGAATTGTTGCCCACCATTCAAAAAGCCTTTGGCGCACTGGGCAAGAGCAACCCGAAAATGGTCAAGGCCTACATGGCCCTTGGGGAGGCCGCCAGCGAAAATGACGTACTCGATGCCAAGACCCGGGAGCTGATTTCGATTGCCGTCGCGGTGACCACCCGCTGCGATGGCTGTATCGCCGCGCACACGGACTCGGCGATCAAGGCCGGGGCGAGCCGCGAGGAAGTGGCTGCCGCCCTGGCAACCGCGATCTCGCTGAATGCAGGCGCCGCGTACATCTACTCGCTGCGTTCGCTTGAAGCCTATGACACGTTGAAAAACCGCGCGTGACGCCACGCAACGTCAGGCCCCGGCACTGCAAAGTACCGGGGCTTTTGCCCGTTTTATGGAAAACAGCCAGTTGATTGTGCTAAACCTTCTGATCGTTCGATGCCGGCTTGCTGGCAGTCAACTGTCCTGACAACCGCTTAAGGGAATGATCATGAGCCTGCACGGTGATTACGATCCGCAGAACATCTTCGCGCTAATCCTTCGTGGCGACGCGCCGTGCTACAAGATTTACGAAGACGCCGATGTACTGGCCTTTCTGGATATCTTTCCTCAATCGCGCGGCCACGTCCTGGTGATTCCCAAAGCGTCCCAGGCCCGGAATATTCTTGATGTCGAGCCTGCGGTCCTCGGCGCGATGATGTCTGCCGTGCAGCGGCTCACACGGGTCATCGTGGACGAGCTGAAGCCCGATGGTGTGCAAATCGCGCAGTTCAACGGTGCTCCGGCCGGGCAGACGGTCTACCACATTCATGTACACATCGTCCCTCGCTGGGAGGGCGAGGAGGCGGGCATACATGGGCGGGGCAAGGCCGACCCCGAGGAGCTCAAAGTGCTGCAGGCACGTCTGGTCGAGCGCATCCGTGCAGGGGGCTAGCGCTGGCCCGATCCTGACGTAGGTAGCGATTCAGTACACGGTTTTCTTGAAAGGGCGGGTGACCACGCCCTTGTAGAACGCCAGGATCGCGAGGCCTTGCACCACGACAGCGGCAATCACGATAGCGGCGATGGCCTGGCTCGGTTCGGCAAAGACTGAACGGACCAAGCCGAAGAACGCCGGAGCGAAGGCATAGGTGGCTTGACTGATTGCGACCATCAGCGCAATCACCCTGGCGGTATGTTCGCGGCTGAACTCAGTCTGGGCGATCAACGGCGGCAATGAAGTGGCGTTGCCGATTCCCGAACCGATCAACACCACCGCCACCCAGGCGACCGCCGGATGGATATCCAGGCCCAGGAGCATCAGTGTTCCAAGCATCTGAATCCCATAACCCAGGCAGGCCAGTTGACGGCGGTTGACGCCTTGGGTCATCAGGCGTGCGGCCACGTAACGCCCGCCCATGGCGCTGGCGGTGGCCAGGCCCATGGCGAATGAGGCGTCATGGGCGCCCATGCGTCCCGCCAGAATCGAATACAGGTGGGCGATCAAGCCTATTTGGGCGAACAACCCCAGGGACATGCCCGCTGCCAGGGAACGGAAACTGGCCGACTTGAGAGTTTGCGCCGCAGTCCAGGGTACGGCGCTCGTGCCAGTCGCTACCGGTTCTGGTTGGTCGGCGTTGTCCGGATGCTGGCCGAGGCTTTGAGGGCTTTTATTGAACACCAGAAAGGCGAAGCAGCCGAGCAGCACCACGGCTGCGGGGCTGATCACCAGCGCCGCCGTGGCAAAGCCAAAACGCTCGATCAGCAACACCCACAACGGCGAGAAAATCACCCCACCCATGCTGGCGCCGTTGTAAGCCTTGCCCAAGGCTTTGGGTCGCTCCTTGATATACCAGGGCGCGATCAGGGTGTTAACGGCGGCGGCGCCTAATGTCACCCAACCGATGCCCGAGCAGATGGCCCCGGCATACAGCACCCATAATTGGCTGGCCTGAGCCCAGATATTCACCCCGACCCCCAGCACCACGCTGCCCAGCAGGGTAATGGCCGGTACACCGAAGCGCGCGTAGAGCCTTGGCAGGTTGGCGATGACCAGGGTGCCGCTGAGAAAGTGCAGGGTAACGGCCGCCGACACCTGGGCCACCGGCCAGCCGGTGCGATCCATCACGGCCTGCATGTAGATCGGCGGTCCATAAAAACCGACCCCCCAACCGATCATTGCCAGGATGAATGTGCAGGTCAGTACAGTCTTTCCAAAAAAACGGGTGGGCTTCATCGCCATCTCCTCCATGTGGGCTCACAGGTTATGCACCTGAGGCATCGCTCACTTCGAGGAGGGTCAAACTATGGATGTCGCTGCTGCCAGTACTTTTTATCCCACACCCGGTGCCAGGTTCAGCGCACGCGCGTGCGGCTCTGCTCCGCCAGGTCCAGCGCTTTTTGCATGTCCAGTCGCGCCGAACGCCCCACGTCCTTGTCGTTAAGCTGATAGCTGCGCTCCGACGGCAGGATAGGGGCCGTGAGGTCCTCGCCATCCATCCGTTCAAAATCGTGATTTTCACCGATGGTCATAGCGCTGCGCCGGAGCAGCATGCGTAGCTGCTCGGGCTGAAGTTGCGGGTTGATGGACAGCATCGCCGCCAGCAAGCCCGCGACCATGGGCGTGGCATAGGATGTGCCGCAATGCACTGCGCCGTTTTCGCCGGCGCTGGTGGTCGAGGCGTGGGCGCAAGCGGCGGCGGTGATGTCCACGCGCATGTCGATATTCGAGGAGCTGCGCTTGACCGCATAGCCCGGGTCATCGACGGCAACCCCGGCGCGCTCGCTGCGCTGGTGCCCGCCGACCACCAGCAGTTGTTCGGTGATGAACGAAGAGGGCAGGCGGTATTCATCGCTGCCCGAGAACGAAGATCCGTTGCCGGCGGAGTTCACCACCACCACGTCGGGATGCTCCTTGCGCAGCCACAGGAAAAACTCTTCCAGCAGTTCCTCGTAACCGCTCATGGCGATGCCTGAGCGCAACAGCGAGTCCACCTCATCACCCTTGACGTTTTTCGCGCCAACGCGGTGAATGCCCCAGCTCCAGTTGAGCACCCGCACGCCGTCCTCCACAAGGTTGACCGAGGCGGCGATGTTGGCGGTGATCCCGGCATCGGAGTTGCGCTCGACAATGACTTCGAAACCACCGCTGGCTTTGTCCAGACCCCGGAGAAAACCGGTGTTTCCACCGTCATCCCAGCGCGCGGCGAGAATGCCGGCGACGGTGGTGCCGTGGTTGTCTGGCGTACTCGCATCGCGCGCATAGACGCAGGTGCGCGGCATCGAGCAGCCGCCGAGGTAGTCGGCGAAATCGGCGGTGTCGAAATCCACGTTGCGTTCGATCAGGCCGATGCGCACCGGTTGCGGCGGGGTGGGCGGTTGCCGCGCAGGAATGCGCCGCTGGTAGTAGTTCACCGCGTCGAGAAAGCGGTTGGCGGCCCATTCATCGGAGTCCAGGGCCGGCTTCTTCGGCTCTTCAGGGTGGGCGCTGGCTTGCTCGGCCTCTTCTGCCGCCGACTCCTCGATCACCACGGCATCGACACTGGTCTCGCTGCCCATCCGTAGCACCAGCGCGTCGCGCTGCACCAGATCCTTGGCGGGTAGCCGAAGCTGATACAGGTTCAGGGGAGCAATACTGCCGACGACCTTGGCGCCGTATTTTTGGGCGAGACGTTCAGCTTCCTGGCGCCCATCGTGATTCTCCTCGATCAACAGGCTCACCAGATCGACGTAGGTGCTCAAGCCGTCCATGTTCTTCGCGACTTCGTCCGGCCCGGCGGCCAATACGTGACTGTTGCGCAGGCTCAGCCAGGCTGCATTGCTGACGCGCTGCCCGTCTTCCAGCCAAATAGGGCCGCTCTGATAGGCGGCGCTGTCCAGGCGCACGCGCAGGTTTTGCCCTTCGCGTTGGACAATGAGCGCGGGTAGCGTCTTATCACCCAGTTTCAGTTGTGGCGTTTGAGTACCCAAGCCGTGCACCGTCAGGCACCAGTCCTGATGCTGGCTTTGCAGCAGGTCACCGCAGCGGTCCAGGCGTTCCAGACGCAGTGGTTCTTGTGCGGCGGCCGCCGTGCTGGCGGCCAACGTGAGCAACGTAGCGAGGACAGCGAATCGTAAGGACATGAGTCAGGTTTCTTTGCCGAGGGGCCTGGTGTTCCGACTGCCCCGTGGCCTGTTTCGTTCAGCGCGAACAGCAACGGTGACTGACTCACAGCATCCGGGGAAAAAACCGTTTCATCTGATCTGTTCGCCGAGGATTTCACCCTGAATTCTTGCCGCATCGCGTGCTGGGGGCAGTCCGAATACTCGTGCGTAATCGCGACTGAACTGTGTAGCGCTTTCGTAACCGACCTCCAATGCCGCGCTGGTAACGCTTTTGGCATGGGCGACCAGGAGTGTCCGAGCCTGAAGCAAACGCACTCTTTTTTGGTACTGCAGAGGGCTCAACGCGGTCACGGCTTTGAAGTGACGGTGAAAGGCCGAAACGCTCATCGCAGCCCGTTGTGCCAGCGCTTCCACGCGAATGGACTCGGCAAATTCCCGGCGAATGTACTGGATCGCGAGGCTGACCCGAGCCATGGCGCTATCGGGTGCTGCGATATCACGCAGCATCCAGCCGTGAGGGCCTTGTAACACCCGGTAGAGGATCTCTCGTTCGTAAACGGGGGCAAGGGCCGCAATGTCTTCAGGCCGGTTCATCAACCGCAGCATACGGACCCAGGCATCCATCAACTCGGGCGTGACTGAGGCTACCGAAAAGCCCGCATCCTTTTCGTATTGGCCGACAGGCTTTGGCAGGTCGGCGAGCAAAGTTGCCAGGACCGCCGGGTCGAGTGTCAGGCTGACCGCCAGGTAAGGCTCGCCGGACGCAGCAGGATGGACTTGGCCGACCGCTGGCAATTCGATGGACATGACGAAATAGGTCGCAGGGTCATAGTCCAGCGTACGGTCGCCGATGGTCATTGACTTACTGCCTTGCAGAATCAGGTTGATCATCGGTTCGTAAACGGCGGCCAGCAAATGCGCCGGGATTTCACCCTGGACCATGGCCAGGCGCGGTATGCCCGTTTCCGTGCGGCGGTTCTCGGCCCGAGCAGCCAGGGCGCGCAGTTCGTTGAGTGGGTTGGTCATGGGGGCCATCTGAACCCAGGCGGATGCGTCCACGCAAGCAAAAAGCAGAAACAGGCAGGATTCGAGCAGGAACGGCTGCGCTCGCTACCAAGGCGATGGTTACTGTGGTGACTCAACTCAGTGACAGTGGAGCAGCGAATGAGCGTGATCGCCATGCTGCTGTCCGAAGAAGGACGCTGGATCAATGCTCAGACGATCGAAGTCGCGGGCGGCTACAACATCTGAATAGCGAGGCTAGCGCATGCTTGATCATATTTTTATCTCAGTCAGCGACATTGAGCGTTCCATCCGTTTCTACACCGCGACACTGAACCCGCTGGGCATTACCGCGCGACTTGATTACGACGGCAAGGACGGACCGCCAGGCCACCCGGATCTCAAGGGCTTCGGCGCCAATGGGCGGATGTTTTTCTGGTTGCGCGAGGGCGTCGTCGAGGGGCGGGCCGTGCATGTCGGTTTCGTGGCGAGCAGCAAAGCCGAGGTCAACGCGGCGTATGCGGCGGCTATGGAAAATGGCGCTCATGACAACGGCGCACCCGGCGCACGTCTGTATTACGACCCCGATTACTACGCAGCCAATGTCCTTGACCCGGACGGCTACAGCCTCGAATTCGTCTACAAGAACTGGCAGCACAATCAATGAAAAAATTAATGATCTACGGCGCGACGGGCTACACCGGGCGCATGGCTGCCGAGCATGCCAAAGCGTTGGGGCTGGAATTTGTCATCGCCGGACGCAATGGCGAAAGGTTGCAGGCTCTGGCTGCTCAACTGAACGTCACGTACCGAGTGTTCAGCCCGGATATACACGCAGCACAATCCCTGGAAGGCATCAGCGTGCTGCTGAACTTCGCCGGGCCTTTTGCACAGACAGCGCACGCCCTGATGCAGGCCTGCATCAAGGCTGGGGTCGACTACCTGGATATCACTGCCGAGATCAACGTCTATCGGCAGGCCGAACAGCTTGGCACACAGGCCGCCCAAGCGGGTGTCATGTTGCTGCCCGGCGTCGGCTGGGACGTGGTGCCGACAGACTGTCTGGCCATGCATGTCGCTCGCCGTGTACAGAATCCGCAGTCGCTGGAGGTGGCGCTGCAGGTCGCAGGTTCCATGTCCCGGGGATCGGCTTTGAGCGTCAGCGAGATTATCGGCGCAGGGCTCTTGGCGCGGGTGGACGGATTGCTGGTTGCAACCCCCGACGCGCAGCCCCGGCATTTCGATTTTGGCGATGGCCCGGCACTGTGCGCGCCGCTGTCCTTCGGTGATCTGATCACCGGTTGGCATTCCACTGCTATTCCCAATATCGCCATGTTCGTGAGTATCACCGGTGATGCTTTTCCCGAAGGCGACCTGTCACAACTTCCCGACGGCCCAAGCGCTGCGCAACGTGAGGCCAACCGCGCCCGCGCCGTGGCAGAAGTCACAGGGGCTGACGGCACGGTAGCGCGTTCAATGATCGAGACCGTCAACGGCTATACCTACACCCCCCTGGCGGCCGTGGAGGCTGCGCGGCGGGTGCTGGACGGTGAGCGGCGAGCAGGCTTTGAAACCCCGGGCCGGATGTTCGGTGTCGGTTTCGCCGAGACGATTGCAGGGACGACAATCACTGATTTATAGGGCGCTATAGCGCTCCACACGATCACCCTACGGCCTGCTTGCGATATCCCTTCGCCAGGTCCCGAGCCAGCACGACGAAATTGCGCAATGCGGGCGATTCGTTGTCCTGGCGGCAGACCAGCGTCAGCGGTGCGACAAGGCGGGGGCGGGCGCCCAGGATGCGACGGTAGACGACACTTTCCCGGTGAATGTCGCGCATCGAGGCCGGCACGACCGAGACACCCTCACCAGCCGCAACCAGGCTGACATTGGTCAGCATTCTTTCCACTTCGAAAGCGACTCGCGGTTCGAAGCCGACCGCCTCGCAGGCGCGCAACAGATTGGCGTACATTCCCGGCGCGCCGGGCCGACGAACCAGGATAAAGGGCTCGTCACGTATGGCCCGCAGCTCTACGGCATCGGGGTGCTCGGCCAATGCGGGGTGGCCCACCGGCAACACCATCAATAATTCCTCCACCAGCAGGCGATGGAACTCGATCCCGTCTGGTCGGCTGACCGGCGCACGAAGGATGCTCACGTCCAACTGGCCGGCGCTGGCACGTTCGGTCAAGCGACCGGCGTTGCCTTCGGCGAGCGTGATTGCCACCGCCGGGTACTGTTCGCGAAAGGCACGGATGATGCGCGGGATCAGCGGGTGTGCCGCGGCTGACGAGGTGAAACCAATTGCTAATGTACCTTCCACGCCCTTGGCCACCCTTGCAGCCCGACGCGAACCGTCCTGCACGCGGGCCAGGATGGCTTTGGCCTCCTCCAGAAACACTGCGCCACCGGTGGTCAGGTCAGCGCCCTTGGGATGGCGTTTGAACAATTCGAATCCGAGTTCGGTTTCCAGCGCTCGGATCTGTTGGCTCAGCGGGGGTTGTTGCATGTTCAGGCGAGCGGCGGCGCGGGTGAAATGCCCTTCTTCGGCGACCATGACGAAATAGCGGAGATGGCGAAGTTCCATATAAACGGGAGTCCTGGTGGGGCGGGAGCAGACCGGTGGCGCAACTGCGGCTCTTGATCGGTTAGGATACGGGGCACTGAAGCGACTAAAACAACAATATTGCGCGACGGCCCATGATTTTAGCCAAGCTATACCGCAACGATACCCTGCTGATCCTGATCGCGATTGCCCTGGGCATATCGCTTGGTGTCGTGCAGCCGCAATGGGCGACGCGGATGAAGCCGCTGAGCGATGTTTTTCTCGGCGTGATCGGCCATGCGGTACCCCTGGTAATGTTCGTGCTGGTGTCTTCTGCGGTGGCGGGCTTCGGCGAACGCGGGCAAAAGACGCGGTGTGCCAGCCGCGTGCTGGCTTACTTCCTGCTGATGACCGTGCTGTCGCTGATCACCGGGGCGGCACTGGCGATATTGCTCGCGCCTGGCGTCGGCGGTGAGTCGCTCCCGGCTTCCATCGCGCGGCCGATCAGCGATCTGCCCTCGGCGGTGATGACCAGTCTGGCTCAGATAATGGCTCATACCGTCATTCTTCCCGTGTTGTTGGCTGCATTGGTGTTCGGCCTGGGGCTTGGCTATGCCGGTGATGCGGGCGAGCCGCTGCGGCGCAGGCTGGATGCGCTGGTCGGCTGGCTGCTGTGGGCGTTGCGCAAGGTGCTCAGATTCGCGCCACTGGCCGCCTTCGGGGCGATGGCCTTCACGGTGGGGCGCTATGGGCCAGCATCCGCCTGGTCGCTGCTCAAGTTCGTGGGCACTGTCTACTGCGCCTGTTTGTTGTTTGTCACCCTGGTGCTGGGCCTGACGGCGCGGTGCACCGGCCTGGGGTTATGGCGTCTCATCGTCTATATCAAGGCCGAACTTTGTCTGGTGGCCTTTACCGGCGCTTCGGTGGCGGCGGTGCCAGGGCTGATCGAAAAGCTCGAGCGGGCCGGATGCGATCAGCGGGTGGTGCGGCTGGTGCTCAGCACTGGCTACACCTTCAATCTCACCGGCTCGAACATCTACCTGACCTGCGCCCTGGTGTTTCTCGCCCAGGCCGCTGGGGTAGTGCTGGATGGACCGCTTCTGGTAATGCTGTTGTTGGTGACGCTTGTGACCTCGATGGGCTCGACCAGCGCGGCTGGCTCTGCCTTTTTGACGCTTGCCGCCACGGTGGCCGGCCTGAATCTGGTGCCGCTGGAAAACCTCGGGCTCCTGCTCGGTGTCGAGCGATTGATGAAATGCCGATCACTGACCAACGTGATCGGCAACAGCCTGGCGTGTGTGGTGATCTCGGCCTGGAGTGGTGCGCTTGACCGCTTGGCCCTGCGCGAGGCGCTGATGCCTGGGAAGGCGACGCTTCCCGACGCTGTGGCCGGGAAGCGCTAGGGCTCAGTTTTTCAGCAGTGCGCCAAAGGCATTGTCCAGGCTGGTCTCGGCCTTCGCCAGCCGCTCACGGCGACCATTGGCCCAGTGCTGATCACCGGCCAGCGCGTCGTTCGCTTCCTTGAGCATGCGCTTGACTTCGGCCGGTTGCGGGCCGCCCGTGCCGACGCGGGTCTTGACCATGTTCTGCGGCGACAAAGTGGCCCGGAAAGCTGGCTCAGTCAGCGGCAGGGTGCGGGTCTTCCAGTTGTACTTCTGCGCCGCTTTGGTGAACAGTTGCTGCGCCTCGGCGTAGGGGAAGTTGGCTGGCACGAAACCTTCCTTGCGCGCATGGCCTACCACCAGCGAGGCGAAACTGTGACCGATACGGAAGGGCACCTTGTGCTCGCGCTCCAGGGTGTCGGCCAGCTCCATCGAGGTGGTCCATTCGCCTTCCAGTTCCTCCAGCGCACGCTGCGGATTGATCACCAGCGCATCCAGGACCTGGCGCGTGCGGACGAACATCTGCTGCGCATTATCGAACAGCCCGAGCGCGTCGAAGGCGAACTTGTAGTCGGTCATGCCGGTGGTCACGTTGTGCGCACGCAGGGTGACGGTCTGGGCAAGACCGACCACATCAGTGGCCGATTCCCGCGCGCGCATGATCAGGCCCGGGTTGCGCTTCTGCGGCATGGCGCTGCTGGTGTAGGTGGCGCCTTCCTCAAGCAACAGCCAGGGCCGAATCTGATGATATTGCGTATGGATGTCGCCCAGCATCGCGCCGATACGAATCGCCGAGGATGAGGCAATCCCGGCCGCCTCAATAGGAATGTCATAGGTCGAGACCTGTCCGGCATCCAGCGAGTTTTCCCGGACGCCATCGAAACCGAGCAATTCGGCCAGGCGTTCACGGTTGAGTGGCCAGCCGGAATTGGCCAGCACCGCCGTGCCCATAGGGCTGAGATTCAGACGCTCATACAGCTCGCGTATACGCTGGGCGTCGCGCTCGAACGCGGCCTCATAAGCCAGCAGGTAATGGGCGTAGGTGATCGGCTGCGCCTGCACGCCATTGGTGTAGGCGGGGATCAGCGTATCGACATTGTCCTTCGCCAGCTTCAGCAGTTGCGCGCGGGTGTCATTCATTGCGTCGGTGTAATCCAGCAGTTGGCTGCGCAAGGTCGCGAGACGGTAGGTGGCGTACATGTCCTGGCGACTGCGGCCGGAGTGAATCAGCGAGGCCTGCGGGCCGATCTTGTCGATCATGATGCGCTCGATCTGTAGCACGTCGCTGGGCTTCTTGCCGTCGGGTTTGCCGGCCTGATCAATCACGTACTGAACGCCGCGGGCGATCTCTTGCCCTTGTTGGCGGCTGACGATGTCTTCTTCAGTCAGCATGACGATGGACGCCTTGTTGATCCGGTTGACCCAGGTGAACTGTTTGTCGTGCTTGCTGTGCTTGGCACCAGCACGATCGACCGTCGCGCCAATCTTCGCCGCCTCGGCCGCGCATTCGGCTGTGGTGCGACAGGGCAGGTCGGCAGTGTCTGCCGCCTGTACGCTCAGATGGGGGGTGGCCAAGGCGAACGCCACGGCCAGGCTAAGCAGGGCTTTTTGCAAAGTCATGATGAATATCCTGTTCGGCAAAACCGTTGCCCGCTCGGGCACCGGTGCGGTGTGGGCGGGCGTTAGAGCAGCGACAACGTGTAGCTGAGGATGAAGCGGGTCTGATCGATGTCATTGCCCGTGCTTCGGTAGGTGCCGTTGCGCAGCTTCACGCCGAAGTTCTTCAGCGCGCCTTGCTGGAACACGTAGCCGATATCGGTATTGCGTTCCCACTCACGGCCGTCACGTCCGCCAGGGCCGTCGAAATCGTCGCCCCGCACATAGCGGGTCATGAAGCTCAACCCAGGCATGCCCACGGCCGCGAAGTCGTAGTCGTAGCGCAACTGCCAGGACTTCTCGCCGGGGCTGGCGAAGTCCGGCGAGATCATCACGTAGTTCACCAGATACGAATTGGTGCCATTGATATGCGGAAAACCCGTCTCGCCACTCATCTTCTGGTACGCCGCCCCGAACGCGTGACCGCCAAGCTCATAGGTGAACTTGGCGCCAAAGGCATCGTTGTCGACGTTGGTGTTTCCGGCCTCGGTGGAACGGGCGAAGCGCAGATCGCTCTTGAACGCCTGGTCCTCGCCCAGCGCCAGCACGTGCGCCAGGTTGAAGATGTGCTGCTTGTAGTTCTGATCCAGATGGCCGTAGTGATAGCCCGTGGTCAGTTTGGGCGTCCAACGATAACTGGCGCTGGCGAAATCGAACCGGTCACTGGCCTGACCGCCGCTGATGCCCTTGCCGGCCACCAGCATGTCCTCATTAGCGGGGGAGTTGCGCAGGCTGTTCTGGGTCAGGCGCCCCGCGTTCAGCGTCAGCCCGCTGATTTCCCGCGAGGTCAGCATCCCGCCGCGAAAAGTCTGCGGCAGCAGGCGCGAGTCGTTGGGCAGCACGGTCGGCAGCTTCGGCACCAACGTGCCGGCGTACAGCGTGCTTTTCGAATAACGCGCCTTGGCTGTCACGCCCAGCTGGCTGTACTCATCCGGTGCCTTGTCATCGCCGACCGGCAACAGGCCAGAGTTCTGCCGGTCCGGCCCCGAGTCGAGCTTTACCCCCAGCAGGCCAATCGCATCGATACCGAACCCCACCGGCCCTTCGGTGAATCCGGACTCGTAATTCAATAGAAAGCCCTGCGCCCATTCTTCGCGTTTCGACTGGTTGGCGTCTTCCTGTCGGTAATCGGCGTTGAAGTAGAAATTGCGCAGTTCCAGCGATGCCTTGCTGTCCGCAAGAAAGTCGGCCATGACCACACCCGGCAAACCCGCGCCCAGCGTAGCGGTCGCAATTGCCGCGGCGAGCGGCTTCGGTGACCTGTGCATTGATGTCTCCTGATTATTTTTATTGGAGGTGGACGCCGCAGATAGAAGGCCACGCAGCGTCCGGGCGAATGCTAGTCACCGGTGCGAGGGAATTGAAAATATATGTTAAGTACTGAGTTCAGATGTTTTGCGTATGTGTGGGGCGAGTTAGGGTTTTTTGCGGGCTACTTACCGTGCTCAATGTTCATGTGTCGTTGGGGTTTGGGAAGCCAAGGACTGGCTTGCGAAGTCGCACCGCTGGACGTGCCAGCGATCGGGGACGCCGGCCCTGATTGACGCTGGGCAGCTAACGTCCGCTAGGGTTGAAAGCCTTCGTTTCTATCGTCGACTCACGTCGCACTTGAGTCCGAGACACGTGCAGTTCGCACAAATAACGCGTGCACCTTCTCCCAGAAATTCCCCCCGAGTACAAAAAAGCTGCCAATCAGCATGACGTCACCCAGCAATTGGGCCTGCCAGAGGTTCGGTCTGAGACCTGGCCAGAAGGCATCGACGTAAGGTTCGAGGAATGAGGAGATCAACGGCAAGCAGAACATCACGATGCCGATTCGATGACGAACCGGGCCAACTTCGTCCTTCATGGAAGGCACAAGCCCGGACACGTAACCGACCAAGCTGCCCTTCAACTGCTGGAAGCCGGCCTTGCCCATGACGGCGATGACGAGAATCAGCAGGACTTTGTTGCTGATAAACAGGACCCCAGTCAGCGCTGCGATCTTTGATCCAGGCACATCGAGCGCCGCCGCGACTGGCACCATCAGCCAGGAGCCTAGCATCAGACAAATGATGGCTATACCCAGTTTGAAGCGCCATTTAGCGGTATGGGGGGAGTTCATGGCTGCCGTACCTTTTTGACGGGTCTTATCAAATATAACGATGCTGAAAAGCTTAGCAGTCTGCGGGCGATCAGGGCGTCTATGCTCCTGTAATCTTCCTTGACTGGAAAAAACGCATGCATCTGACGCGATCGGGCCAACTGCTAGTGTTTGGAGTGCTCGGCTTGAGCGGCTGCGTGCGCCTGGGGCCAGACTTTCAGTCACCGAGGGAGGCGTGGCCAGGACACTGGACAACTCCTGCCCTTGAGCAAGTCAGCCAACGCAGCCGGGCCCCGGACTTTCGTCAATGGTGGCAAGTTTTCGGCGACCCGGTCCTCAATCGTCTGATTGCCGAGGCGGATGCCAACAATTCAGACCTTAAAGTTGCCGGTCTGCGGGTGATTGAGGCACGGGCCCAGCTGGGTATTGCCCAAAGCGGGCGTTACCCACAACTGCAGCAAGCCAGCGCCGACAGTCTGTACTTCAACCGTCAGCAATCCGGCGGAAGTAGTCCGCAAAACAGTCATTTCTGGCAATACAGTGCGGGGTTCGACATCGGTTGGGAACTGGACTTCTGGGGGCGCTTCAGTCGCGCCATTGAATCATCCGATGCCAGTTACTTCGCCGCCCAGGCCAATTTCGAAGACGGGCTGGTTCTGCTACGCGCCCAACTGGCCAGTACTTACTTTTCGCTGCGTACCACCGAAGCACGTTTGCGCGTGGCCAAGGAAAACGCCAAACAGCAAAAGCGCAACTTCGAGATAACCGAGAAGCTGTTCAAGAGCGGCCAGAATGCAGAGCTCGACCTGCAACAAGCCAGAACCCAATACCTGGGCACCCTCAGTACCATCCCCAACTTCGAGGATCAGGTTCTGCGTACCCGTAATTCGTTGGCGGTACTGATTGGACGGGCGCCCGGCGCTCTGCCGCAACTGGTCGAAAATGAAGGATGGATTCCGCTGGTGGACCGTACCGTGCTGCAGGATGTACCGGCCAACCTGCTGCTGCGCAGGCCCGACGTGCGTGCCGCTGAACTCAATGTCGCGGCCCAGTCGGCCCTGATCGGCGTGGCCGAAACCGATTTCTATCCGTCGCTGACCTTGCTGGGCAGCATCGTTTGGACGACTGATACGCTCAATGGCACCCCCAGGAGTCTGGACCTGATCGGTGGCCCGAGTCTGCGCTGGAATCTGTTCGATCACGGCCAGATCAGTAACAACGTGCGCGTCCAGGATGCACGGTTGCAGCAACTGATCGAAGGGTACCGCGAAAAGGTGCGCCAAGCGGCACGCGAGGCAGATGACGCAGCCAATGGACTGATCAAGTCCCTGGAGCGCGAAGCAATCCTGCGCGAGGCCGAAGTCGCCGCCAAGCGGTCACTGGTGCTGGCCAACGCCCTGTATCGGGAAGGGTACTCGGACTTCCAGCGGGTGCTCGACTCGCAACGCGCACTGCTGGAGCAACAGGACAATTACCTGGTCAGCCGAAGCAATGCCGTCAGCAATGTGATTGCCCTATACAAAGCGTTGGGCGGCGGTTGGTACAGCGACCAACCGAAAGTCGCCCCGGCCACCCGCCAGCAAATGGAAGGGCGCACGGACTGGGGCAACTTGCTGGATGAGCCTTCAGCAGCGGAACCGAAAAAGGTCAACAACCATGAGTGAAGCCGCGCAGTCTTCCACCGATGCCTCTTCCCCCGAGGCGCCAGAACCGCCAGTTGAACCCGGCTCAAAAGGCATCAAGTGGGTACTGATCTTGATCACACTGAGTCTGGTCTGGTACTTGTTGGCTGACCGCTTTACGCCTTATACGCAACAGGCTCGAGTCGGTGCCTTTGTGATACCGGTGGCTGCGGAAGTGGCTGGTCGAGTCATCCGCGTCAACGTGCGTAACAATCAGGACGTCAAGGCGGGAGACGTGCTGTTCGAAGTGGATCCTCAGCCTTATCAGATTGCCGTCGACCGTGCGCATGCAGATCTTGAGTCCACCCGCCGACAGATCGGTGCCAGCACCGCCGGCATAGCCGCTGCACAAGCCAATTTGCGAGCGGCTCAGGCGAATGAACTCAAGGCGCGGCAGGACAACCAGCGGCTCGAGAGTTTGTACCGCGAAGACCCAGGCACCATTTCCGTACGCTTGCTCGAAGTATCTCGCGCCAACTACCAACAAGCGCTCAGCCAGGTCGCCGCCGCCCGTGCCGAGGTCCAGCGCGCGCGCGAGCAAGAAGGTGGCAGTGCGGAAAACAACGCTTTGCTGCGCAGCGCCGCCACCGCGTTGTCGAAAGCTGAACTCGACCTGGCTAATACACAGATTCGCGCACGTTCGGCAGGTTTGATCACCGATCTACGTACCGACGCGGGGCAGTTCGCAGCCATCGGCAGCCCAGTCATGACCCTGATCGCCATCCATGATGTGTGGATCAGCGCAGACATGACCGAAAACAACCTCGGTCTGGTCAAGCCCCAGACACCGGTGGCGATCGTCCTGGATGCATTGCCAGGCGAAGTGTTCGACGGGCGTGTACGCAGTGTCGGCTACGGCGTCAGCGTGGGTCCGACGACAGCGCCCGGTACATTGCCAACTGTGCAGAACAGCCGGGACTGGCTTCGTCCGGCACAGCGTTTTCCGGTGATCATCGAATTTTCCGAGGATTCAATGGCCAGGCTGCGTGACACTCGCGCGATACGTGCCGGTGGCCAAGCCGAGGTCATGGCATTCCCCGCTCAAGGCAACCCGCTGAATCCACTGGGCCGCATATTTCTGAGGCTGATGAGTTGGCTGTCTTATGTCTACTAAGCGGACGCCGAGGACTCAGCGGGCGTTGCGCCTGGCTACAGGCACCGCGCTGTGCCTTGCGGTCAGCTTCGGCGTAGCCTTGCCGATTCCCTTTATCGCGCCCGTGCTTGCGGTACTTTTGATTTCCACCCTCAATCGTCCGTTGCAACTCAAGGCTGGACTGACACTGGCCCTGGTCGCGATGTTGACCACCGGTGTAGGCCTATTGCTTATCCCAATCCTGCGCTACTACCCGTTCAGCGGCGTTCTCCTGGTTGGCGTGAGCCTGTTCCTGGTTTTTCGATTGGGTCTGCGTGGCGGCAATAACCTGATCGTCACGTTTCTGGTGATTGGCCTGACCATGATCTCCTCAGCTGGCTTCGTCGATTTTGACTTGGCGATGATGATCATCGGTGCATTGGTTAAAGGCTTGATCCTCGCTGTCATCGTGCTGGCGATAAGTCATTGGCTGTTTCCCGAGTCAGCCAATACTCCGTCACCACCCGCGGCCCCGGCCTTGCGGGCGGAAGACGTCGACAGGGTTGCGCTACGGGCAGCGCTGATTGTATTACCAGCGTTTCAGGTGGCCCTGATTGATCCGGCCACTTACCTGCCCATTGTCTTGAAAGCGGTCAGCCTGGGTCAGCAGAGCTCCACAACGACGTCGCGTAATGCCGCTCGAGAATTGATTGGCTCGACCTTGTTGGGAGGCCTGCTGGCGGTATTGTTCTGGTGTGCACTGAGTCTCTTTGTACATCTATGGATGTTCTTCCTTTGGATGCTGCTGTTCGGCCTCGTGCTGGCGCGCAAGCTATATGGGATAAGCCCTACACGGTTAAGCCCAGGGTTCTGGCTCAACAGCCTGATCACCCTGATTATTCTGCTGGGCCAGTCGGTTCAAGACAGTATTGCGGGCAAGGACGTCTACACGGCGTTTGCCGTACGCATGGGACTGTTCATTCTCGTGACGCTGTACGCCTGTCTGATGGTTCATATTCTGGATCAGCGACAACCAAGACGAGCTCAAGAATTAATCTGATGGATAGACCGCTTCATGGGCAATCCTTGCGATGAAATCCTCAGAAATCATGGCAAGGGGTGGCAAAAGCGTTTACTCACTTTGGGGCGATGCAGACTGCCGGTCGTGAAAGTCCACTATCGACTCATACTGTTTTAAACCGCAGGTCTTGAACTGCTCGGCGGTGTTTTCACACAGCCTGGACCCCTTGCTGCCGGTTGTGACAGGCAGCAAGGGGCCAATCTCTCTCGTCCGCTGCGTCGGCAGCCGTGGCAGCACATCTATGAGATAGGCATACGGATCATGCCCATGCATGCGTGCTTAGATATCCAGGCAAATTTTGCCGAAATGCTGGTTGGTTTCCTGATACTTGAACGCTTCGACAATCTCGCTCATAGGGAAATGACGATCAATAATCGGGCGCATGCCATTAGCATTGATGGCTCGGATCATGTCCTGCTGCTGGCTGCGGCTACCCACCAATACACCCTGCAGACGCACTTGCTTGATCAGTGCCGGTACAAAATTCATTGCACCGCTTACGCCACTCAATATGCCGATGACGGAGATGTGACCAGCAACCCGAATTGCACTCATCGATTGCTCAAGCGTCGCAGGGCCGCCGACTTCGATGATGTGGTCAACACCACGGCCACCCGTTAGCGCGCGTGCAGTTTCGCCCCAGTTGAGGTCTTTGCGGTAATTGATCACATGATCAGCGCCTAGCGCTTTCAGACGTTCAAGTTTTTCGTCGCTTGAAGAGGTCGCAATAACGGTAGCGCCGGCCATTTTAGCGAACTGCAGGGCGAAAATTGAAACGCCACCAGTGCCTTGGACGAGCACGGTGTCGCCCGGCTTGAGTGAGTCATCGGCCATCAGGGCGCGCCATGCAGTCAGGCCAGCGGTGGTAAGCGTCGACGCTTCAGCATGGCTGTAGCCAATAGGCGCGAGGGTGAACGATGTGGCGTTGGCCGTTACTTGCTCACGAGCGTAGCCGTCAATGCCATCACCTGGCACGCTGACAAAGCCTTCAACCAGTGGCGTACCGTTGATCCATTCCGGGAAGAAGGTGCTGACGACCGAGTCACCTACCTTGAATTCAGTGACATCTGGGCCGACAGCAATGACTTCACCTGCACCATCGGCCATGGGGATGCGTTTTTCGCTAGGGCCCCACATACCGCTGACCACCGCGAAGTCGTGGTAGTTGAGCGAGTTTGCATGAAGACGTACGGTGATTTCGCCACGCGCTGCGGCTCGGACTTCGCTGCTGCCAACCACAACCTTTTCATAGCCGCCACCGGGTTCAACGAAGATAGTTTTGCTGCTCATAGGGGTTCCCTCATGTTTTCTCATTACGCGAAATAACGAAATGAATGTTTAAAAATTACAATTCGATGATCAGCCTAGCCGCAAAGTCATTAATCGCCTGCTCATTGCGCCGGTAGTAAGTCCATTTTCCGATGCGGGTGGTCAGCACGAAGCCTGCACGTTGCAAGATAGCTAAATGTGCAGACGCAGTAGAAGGTGAAAGCCCCGCCTTGTGCTGCAAATGGGTGACGCACACGCCTATCGCAGGATCGCCATGATCCTGTGGGGGGAAATTACTGAGTGGGTCTTTGAGCCACTCCATCATTTGCATGCGAGTGTCATTGCCCAGGGCTTTGAGCTGTTCGAGTATCATGGGCGGCAATGTTACGCTTTTTTACGAAATGTTCAATAAGTCATCTATGGCCCAGCGCAAAGGGTTGAAATCAAAAAACGCATCCAGCTGAATCGACCCCGCTATTTGTAGACGCCTTGAATGACTGCTTGGGCAGCCAGTAAAGTCATCAATATCGATATGTCTCACGCTGGGAAGGTGAGAGGGTATGCGCCTTTTGCTTGGCCGGGATACGCCAAGCGCTCCGATTCAACTTTGGGTTTCTACGATCCTGAGCCAAGGCCAGCGAGCCTGATAACTTTTCGCCTTCTGATCGAACAGATCTGGCTTGGGATTCTTTGGGTTGATGCGAAGGAGTCCTAGCTCAGTGTCGGCCAAGCCGTTGGGAGCATAGACTTCGCCAGTTTCAACATCCAAACCAATGCAGGTACCGGAAACCAGGTAGCGATCAATTCCATCTTTAGCCGACTGAAGCTGGGGATAGTCCGCACCAAACCGCTGGCGGTACCACAGGTGAACGCGAGCCTGATTCTTGATCTCAACGTTCACTTCAAGGTCTTGGAATAGATGCTTAGCTGAGTTGATGACCTCATTCTCAGCGTCCCAGGACAGATCACTGTCGAAGTAAAAAACGTCGTAATCCTTCACCCCCCAGGCTGGCGGCAGGTGTGACTGATGATTCCAGACGGCTTGGAACAGGCAGCCTGCAGTGAGCATGCATTGATTCAAACCGAGTGACGGTAGGCGTGAGGTGATTTCCGCATTTATTGGATTGGCCATTGCTATCCTGACCAACCTTTCGACAGTCAATGTCATTTTCGTCCCTTTGGAATCGATCTAGTCCTGGCGACCGGCAATAGATCATCGCTTGGTAAAATTTCTCCAATGACGGCGTTTCCACACACTCTGGGCCAAGAGCGGTCATTGGTTTTGGGGGCTACAAACCGGGCTGTCGATGCCGGGCATAGAGAATTGAACCACCCACTCCGGACGTTCCTCTAGCTTGCAGTTCAAACGTATCCGGATACCCCTTGATCAGTTCACTGAGCTTTTTGTAACCATGGGTGCGAGGGTCGAATTCAGGTCTCAATTTGCTGATGTTGGTGCCTAGCGCACCCAGGTGAACCCAGCCATCCTCGTCGGCAATGTCATCCAATATCTTTGCAATAAAACTTACGGGTGCCTTGGGTAGTTTTTTCGCCTCGGGCGTACTGGCGACATTGACGGTCTCAATTTCGGCGAGTGGCTCGGGTTCGGGGCGATCATGTCCATTGCTTGCAGCAACAAGCGCTTCACCGCGCAACAATTCGGTATAGATAAACTTGTCGCAGGCCGACACGAACGGTCTCGGGGTTTTTTCTTCACCAAACCCGTAGACCGTCAAACCTTCTTCTCGTAACCGCGATGCGAGCCGGGTGAAGTCACTGTCGCTCGAGACCAGGCAGAAACCGTCGAAGCGGCGGGTGTATAGCAGGTCCATTGCGTCGATGATCAACGCACTGTCTGTTGCGTTCTTACCTTTGGTATACGCGAACTGTTGAATAGGCTGAATCGAATGGTCGAGCAGCACCTTTTTCCATCCGCCCAACTGAGGGCCAGTCCAGTCACCATAGATCCGCTTGACGTTGGCGACACCATACTTGGCGATTTCTTCGAATAAACCTTCAACAATTGCCGCCGCGGCGTTGTCGGCGTCGATTAACACTGCCAAGTGTTTTTGCGTGACGGTGGGTGCGTGGATGGCCATAGGTCGTCCTCGAGTTGAGGACTTAAACATACCGTTAAAGCAACGACGAACAAAAGGGGCGCCGCTGCCAGAGGGCATGAAACAGTGGGCGGCAGCGACAACAGGGGAAACCTATGGGCCAGGAAATGAGCCGGGTAATCAGGAGTCCGGGATGCCGATGCTGTTATCCGAGTTACTGAGAAGGCGAATACGACCGTAGTACCTGAGAAGCCATGGAACAACGGGCCTAGTCCTGTGAAGATGGTTTTTTCATCCTGAAGGGTGCCCACCAGGGGCACCGTTTCAGTTCTATCGCAAGACGCCAGACTCAAACCAAGTCTTCAGGCTGCATGGTCAAAATGATTTTCCCGACGTTCTTGCAAGATTCCATCCGGCGATGTGCATCGGCGGCACGTGATAACGGGAACGTGCTGTCAACGACAGGCTCGAGGCTTGCAGCGCCATCGAAGCGATCAAGCCAATGCTCACGGAAGCGCCTGATCATGTCGTGCTTCTCCGGCTGCGTGCGGGACTTCATGACCGTGCCAATGATTTGCAAGTGACGGTAGAGGATATGCTCCAGCTCTATAGTTACTTTGCCGCCACCGCCGAGGATGCCAACCTGAATCAGGCGGCCGCCATGCGCAAGGGACGCGACGTTGCGTGCGAAGTAGGGCTCGCCGACGAAGTCGATGACGATATCGACGCCTCGACCGTTGGTTTTATCGGCAATGACTTCGGCGAAGTCCTGTGTCTTATAGTCAATCGCGACATCTGCCCCCAAGTGTTCGACGCGAGACAACTTGCTGCCTTCAGTTGTCGCATACACCGTGGCGCCTGTGGCGTAAGCCAGCTGCACGGCGGCAGACCCAACGCCTCCAGCAGCAGCGTGAATCAGCACCGAGTCGCTGGCCTTGAGCCGAGCCAGATGCATCATCGCTTCATGGGCAGTGACGAAGACCTCCGGAATTGCTGCCGCGTGCACATAGTCCAGCTGGGCAGGGATGTGCATGGCCATGCGGTAGTCGATTCGAGCCAGTTCGGCATAGGCGCCGCCTCCAACAACGCCCATCACTCGATCACCCACCTCAAATCCGATCACCTCACTGCCTGCATCGATCACCTCTCCGGCGATCTCCAGCCCGATGATCAGGGAGTCGCCGAAATTAGGATGGCCATAGCCACCCGTTCGATGAGTCAGATCCGCACGGTTTACCCCCGCGGCATAGACACGCACTAGCAGGTCGGTAGGACGCACTTCAGGAGTGGCAACCTCTGCGAGTTCCAGAACGTCTGCGGCACCAAATTCTCTGATGTTGATGGCTTTCATGCTTGGTTGTTCTCCGATTCGGTAAACGTGGCGTTGGCGATAGCAGACGCGGTAATGGCGCCAGGGAATCCCACGTAGAAAGCCAGGTGCGTGATCGCCGCTGCAATTTCGTCATGGTTAACGCCATTGCCCACCGCCCGGCGTAAATGAGCGGGCAGTTCTTCCGAGTGGCCCCCGGCGATCAATGCAGCCACGGTGATCAGGCTGCGGTCGCGGGGGGACAATGCCGGATCGCTCCAGATCTGCGGATAAAGCGTTGAGTCGACGAACTGCGACAACTTGGGCGTGAATGCGCGCGCCGCTTCGCGGGGACTGCTGAAATTGATCTTGGACATGGGAATTACCCTTAAACCTGGCTGATGAATTTGTGGGTCAGATAGTGCTCGATGCCTTCAATGCCGCCTTCCGAGCCATGACCGCTTTCTTTCATGCCGCCGAACGGAAGCTCGGTGGCGACGATGCGGTATTGGTTGATCCCGATCATTCCGGCCTCCAATCCGTCAGCGACGTCAATCGCGGTTCGCGCACTGGATGTGAATGCGTACGCTGAGAGCCCGTAGGGCAGGCGGTTCGCTTCTTTCAGTCCATCCGCCAATTCATCGAACGGCATCAGCACTGCGATCGGGCCAAAGGGTTCTTCGTGCATGACTCGGGCGTTCAGCGGCACATCCGCCAGAACGGTGGGCTGGAAGAAGAAGCCTTCACGTGACAAGGCTTCGCCCCCGACCAATACCCGAGCACCTTTCTCGACGGCATCGGCCACCAGTTCTTCCATCTTTGCCAATTGCCTTGGGTTGGCCAAAGGGCCCACTTGAGTGTCTGGATGCAGGCCATCACCGATTCTCAGGGCTTTGGTTGCAGCGACAAAATGATCGACAAAAGCTTGATAGGCACCGCGCTGGATCAGAAAACGAGTGGATGAAATGCACACCTGTCCGGTCCCGCGAAACCGATTCGCGACACCTTCGGTTGCAGCCTTTTCAATATCTGCATCTGCGAATACGAGCACGGGGCCGTGCCCACCCAACTCAAGGGTGATGGGCTTAACGCCTTCGGCAGCTCGGGCAGATAGCAGGCGACCGATGGGCACTGAGCCGGTAAAGGTGACTTTGCGAATGATCGGTGAGGCGATCAGATGGCTGGACACTTGATCCGGTACGCCGAAGACCACCTGCAGCACCCCTTTGGGCAAGCCTGCGTCGTCGAGCGCACGAGCCAGGGCCAGCGCTGTGGAAGGACTTTCTTCACCTGGCTTGAGGATAACGCTGCACCCGGCGGCCAAGGCTGCCGAGAGCTTGCGGGCTGGAGTAATGGCCGGGAAGTTCCAGGGTGTGAACGCTGCCACTGGGCCGATGGCCTGGCGTTTGACCAGTTGCAGTACGCCAGGACGGTTGGCGGGTACCACGCGGCCATCAATACGCCGGGCACTCTCGGCGAACCACTCGAAGTATTCCGCCGCACGTATCACTTCATCCATGCTTTCACCCAGCGGCTTGCCTTCTTCCAGTGTCATTTGCGCGGCGATGTGCGGTGCTCGTTCAATGATCAGGTCGGCGGCCCGCTTGAGGATTTTTGCGCGTTTGTCAGGTACGGTCTGGCGCCATTGCTCGAAGCTCAGTCGAGCCACCTCAAGGGCGTTATCAAGGTCACCTGCGGTGGCGAGGGGGACGCGCCCGATCATCCGTCCGGTTGCCGGGTTAACGACAGCAGCAGTGTCGCGCCCTTGGTCACTGATCCATTCACCACCGATGAAAAGATAAAGCGGGTCGTAGGGAGTGTTCATGATGTGGCCTTCATTTGGTTGTCAGGGTTTGGTATGACGCTCGGCGCCTGAGTGGCTTTGCCGCAGGCCTGTTGAGGCGGCCTGTGCAACCAAGTCTATGGAAGGCGACACCGTTGATTTAGTCGGCCCAGAGGGAATCATTGTTGTCAGCAGAGGTAATATCGAGCATCGGGCCGAGCGTGTAGCATCATGGAAAAATGCGTGTTGTCACGGGTATGCGTCAGATCTGAAGGAAGGTCGCAATGGATAAGCTTTCGAACATGTCGGTCTACATAAAGGTTGTCGAGATGGGCAGTTTCACTGCCGTGGCAAATCATCTGGACTCCACAGTAGGTAACGTATCGCGTGCTGTTTCTGCGCTCGAAAATGTGCTCGATGCGCGTCTGTTGCAGCGCTCGACCCGGCGCCTGTCGGTCACTGATGCGGGGCGGCGGTTCTATGAGCGGTGCACGAAAATTCTGGCTGATCTTGAGAGTGCGGAAGCCGAAGCAAGCAACGCGGCCTTGCAGCCCAGGGGAACACTCCGTGTGCATTGTGTACCTGGACTGGCTCGGCATCTGGTCACGGGGGCCGTGCTGGAATACCGCAAACATTTTCCGGATGTCACCGTGGATCTATTGCTTTCCCAACGTATGCCTAACCTGCTTGAAGACCAGCTCGATGTCTCGATTCTGATTGCCCGAACGCTGCCTGATTCGGCGTATGTCAGCCAAAAGATCGGTGTCAGCCATTGCGTTCTGGTGGCGTCACCAGACTATCTGGCTCGACATGCGCCGCCCGTGACGCCGAAGGATCTCGATGATCACCAGTGTCTGCTGCTGGGCACCGTGGACTATGTCAGGGATGAGTGGCAACTGAAGAGCAAGGCGGGCGACGCGACATTTGTCCCTGCCGGGCCAAGTTTCAGCGTGAACGATATGGATGCGATGGCGGTGGCTATTCGGGAGGGGGCCGGAATTGGGTTGCTGGCCGGGTTTACGGCCGTCGAGGATTTGCGCTCCGGGAAGCTGGTGCGGGTTCTGCCTGACTTCCATACGTATGAGCGCAACGTCTATGCCATCTACAATTCACGACAGTTTGTCGACGCAAAAATCACCCGCTTCATCGACACGTTAAAGGATCGGGTTGGTCGTCAATTGGCAGCCACCGCTCAGGAACTCATCCATTGAAATACCGCGAGTCATAAGTATTTGCACCTCGACAAGACAACTTTCGAGCAGCTCGCCTAAGCGCGAGGATATGTAGCCCCCAAAAACCACCACCGGTAGCATCGGCTGGCCAATACCCAATAGTGAATTAAGCTATGAGGGCTGACTGCTTCCCGGCTTAAGTCGCTTTCAGGATACGTTAAGTCGTCTGTGTGCAATCGCCGCCCCCCGGGAGTGGCAAGCTGTAACGATGCCCCGGACCTGGTGCGCCTAGACACTTGGCCGGAGAGCGAGAATGGTGACTGGATCAGCCACGCGTCCGTGACGTGGCCCGGCACCGCAGCCAAGACTCCGGACGGCCGTCGCGTTGCGGCGGTATCGTTCGAGATGCCGAGGTACGTTTATGCCTGATGAGACGCTTCACCTGCCTCTGATTCATAGCGTGTTGCAGCGCGAAAAGGACACTCCCGGTGCCTTGCTGCCGATTCTCCACGCCATCCAGGAAGGCTGCGGGTACGTTCCCGACGCCGCCGTCCCGGAGATTGCCCATGCCTTGAACCTCAGCCAGGCTGAAGTGCGCGGCGTAATCAGCTTCTACCACGACTTCCGTACCTCGCCGCCGGCGCGCCACACGCTACGTCTGTGCCGGGCCGAGTCCTGCCAGAGCATGGGGGCCGAAGGTCTGGCTGCGCAGTTGCGTGAGCAATTGGCGCTGGATGACCATGGCACCAGTGCCGATGGCAGCATCAGCCTGCGTCCCGTCTATTGCCTGGGTGCCTGCGTCTGTTCACCTGCTCTGGAACTGGACGGCGAGCTGCATGCACGGTTAACCCCCGAACGCTTGCGCGAGCTGGTGAAGGGCTGTCTGGAGGAGGGCGCATGCTGAAGCTCTGTATCCCCCGTGATTCAGTGGCCCGTGCCGTGGGGGCGGACAAGGTTGCCGTGGCGCTGGTGAGTGAGGCTGAGCGTCGACAACTGCCGCTTGAACTGCGCCGCACCAGCTCCCGTGGGCTCTATTGGTTGGAGCCGATGCTGGAGCTTGAAACCGCCGAGGGCCGACTGGGCTTTGGCCCGATCACGCCGCAAGACGTGCCGAGCCTGCTTGATGCCCTGGCAGGAGATCCCGCCAGTCATCCGTTGGCCTTGGGGCTGGTCGAGGAAATCCCGTACCTCAAAAGCCAGCAGCGTCTGCTGTTTGCGCGTGCCGGCATCACTCAACCGCTGTCCCTGGACGATTACCGTGCCCAAGGTGGTTTTCTCGGGCTTGCGCGGGCGATCCAGATGGACGGCGCCGACGTGGTCGCCAGCGTGCTCGATTCCGGCCTGCGCGGCCGCGGTGGCGCGGCGTTCCCGGCGGGCATCAAGTGGCGCACCGTTCGAGATGCGGTAGGCGCACAGAAGTATGTGGTGTGTAACGCCGATGAGGGCGACTCCGGCACGTTTGCCGACCGCATGCTGATGGAGGGCGATCCGTTCCTTTTGATCGAAGGCATGATTATCGCGGGCATCGCTGTCGGCGCGACCATGGGCTACATCTACGTGCGTTCGGAATACCCGGACGCGGTAGCCACCCTCAATGCTGCCCTGGGCATCGCTCGCCAGGCAGGTTATCTGGGGACGAACGTGGGCGGCAGCGGTCGCGCGTTCGAGCTGGAAGTCCGGGTGGGCGCGGGGGCCTACATCTGTGGTGAGGAAACCGCCCTGCTGGAATCGCTGGAGGGCAAGCGCGGCACTGTTCGCGCCAAACCGCCATTGCCGGCGCTGCAAGGTTTGTTCGGGCTGCCGACACTGGTCCACAACGTGCTGACCCTGGCCTCGGTGCCCGTGATCCTGGAGAAGGGCGCACAGTTTTACCGTGATTTCGGCATGGGCCGTTCCTTGGGCACGATGCCTTTTCAACTGGCGGGCAACATCCGTCACGGCGGCCTGGTAGAGCGCGCCTTCGGTTTGAGCCTGCGTGAGCTGGTGGAAGGTTATGGGGGCGGTACCGCCAGTGGGCGGCCGCTCAAGGCCGCGCAAGTGGGCGGGCCGTTGGGTGCCTGGGTGCCGCCTTCGCAGTTCGACACACCGCTGGACTACGAGGCATTCGCCGCCATGGGCGCCATGCTCGGCCACGGTGGTGTGGTGGTTGCCGACGACAGCCTGGACATGGCCCGGATGGCCCGTTTTGCCTTGCAGTTCTGCGCCGAGGAATCCTGCGGCAAGTGCACGCCGTGCCGGATCGGTTCCACCCGTGGCGTGGAAGTGGTGGACCGCTTGATCGCCAGCACCGATGCCGCTGCCCGCCAGGAGCAGGCACTGCTGTTGCAAGACCTTTGCGACACCATGCAGTACGGCTCGCTCTGCGCCTTGGGTGGGATGACTTCCTTTCCCGTCGGCAGCGCCCTCAAGCATTTTCCCGCCGACTTCGGTCTGGCGACCACGGAGGCCGACCAATGATCAATATCTTCGACCCAAGCAGCGATATCGACCTTGGCACCCCGGCACGTGAAAGCGACGTGCAGGTCAGCCTGACCATTGATGGCCGCGAAATCAGCGTCGCCTCTGGCACCTCGGTGATGCGCGCGGCGGCCATGCTCGGCACCACCATTCCAAAACTCTGCGCCACCGACAGCCTGGAAGCGTTCGGCTCCTGCCGCATGTGCCTGGTGGAGATCGACGGTATGCGTGGCTACCCGGCCTCCTGCACCACGCCGGTGACACAAGGCATGGTGGTGCGCACCCAAACGTCCAGACTGGCCGATCTGCGGCGCAACGTGATGGAAATGTACATTTCCGATCACCCGCTGGACTGCCTGACGTGCGCCGCCAACGGCAACTGTGAATTGCAGACGGTGGCGGGGCAGGTGGGCCTGCGCGAGGTGCGCTACGGCTACGAGGGTGCCAATCACCTGGCCGAAGCCAAGGACGTCTCCAACCCTTATTTCGAGTATGACCCGAGCAAATGCATCGTCTGTAACCGTTGTGTGCGCGCCTGTGAGGAAATCCAGGGCACGTTTGCCCTGACCATCACCGGACGCGGCTTCGATTCCCGCGTGGCGGCGGCCGGCGGTGACAACTTCCTCGACTCCGAATGCGTCTCCTGCGGCGCCTGTGTCCAGGCCTGCCCGACGGCGACCCTGATCGACAAGAGCGTTGTGGAGATCGGCCAGCCGGAGCGCAGCGTCATCACCACCTGTGCCTATTGCGGTGTAGGCTGCTCCTTCCGCGCCGAAATGAAAGGCGAGCAACTGGTGCGCATGGTCCCGGACAAGAACGGCCAGGCCAACCATGGCCACTCCTGCGTCAAGGGCCGTTTCGCCTGGGGTTACGCCACCCACCCAGACCGCATCACCAAACCGATGATCCGCAAGCACATCAGCGACCCGTGGCAGGAAGTCAGCTGGGAAGAGGCGGTCAACTACGCGGCCAGCGAATTACGGCGTATCCAGCTCAAATACGGGCGCGACTCCATCGGTGGCATCACCTCCAGCCGCTGCACCAACGAAGAAACCTACCTGGTGCAGAAACTGGTGCGCACCGCTTTCGGCAACAACAACGTCGACACGTGCGCCAGGGTCTGCCATTCGCCCACCGGTTATGGCCTCAAGCAGACCTTGGGCGAATCCGCCGGCACCCAGAATTTCGACTCGGTGATGAAGGCCGACGTGATCCTGGTGATGGGCGCCAACCCCACCGACGCTCACCCGGTGTTCGGCTCCCAGCTCAAGCGTCGCTTGCGCCAGGGCGCACGGCTGATCGTCATCGACCCGCGTCGTATCGATCTGGTGGACTCACCCCATGCCCGTGCCGAACTGCACTTGCAACTGCGTCCGGGGACCAACGTGGCCATGCTCAATGCGCTGGCCCATGTGATTGTTACTGAGGGGCTGGTCAACCAGCCTTTCGTCGAGGAGCGCTGTGAGGCAGCGGATTTCGCCCGGTGGCGCGACTTCGTCAGCCAGCCGGAAAACTCGCCCGAAGTCCTCGGACCGGTGTGTGGCGTGCCCGCCGAGCAGATCCGCGCCGCCGCGCGGCTGTACGCCAGCGTTGACAATGCCGCTATCTACTACGGCCTCGGTGTCACCGAACACAGTCAGGGCAGCACCTCGGTAATGGGTATCGCCAATCTGGCCATGGTCACCGGCAACATTGGCCGCGAAGGGGTCGGGGTGAATCCGCTGCGCGGGCAGAACAACGTCCAGGGTTCCTGCGACATGGGTTCTTTCCCCCACGAGCTGCCGGGCTATCGGCACATTTCCAACGAGACGGTACGCGTCCAGTTCGAACAGGCCTGGAACGTGACCCTGCAACCTGATCCAGGGCTGCGCATTCCCAATATGTTCGAAGCGGCCCTGGACGGGACCTTCAAGGCCCTTTACTGCCAGGGCGAGGATATCGCCCAGAGTGACCCAAACACCCAGCACGTGACCGCGGCACTGTCGGCCATGGAATGCGTGGTGGTGCAGGATATCTTCCTCAACGAGACGGCCAAGTTCGCCCATGTGTTCCTGCCGGGCAGCTCGTTCCTTGAGAAGGACGGCACCTTCACCAACGCCGAGCGCCGCATTTCCCGGGTGCGCAAGGTGATGGAACCGCTGGCCGGTAAGGCCGACTGGGAAGCCACCGTGGCCCTGGCCGATGCCTTGGGCTACAAGATGCACTACAACCATCCTTCGCAGATCATGGACGAGATCGCTCGCCTGACCCCCACCTTCAGCCGCGTCAGCTACGCCGAACTGGATCGTCACGGCAGCCTGCAATGGCCGTGTAACGACGCCGCGCCCGACGGCACGCCGACCATGCACATCGAGCAGTTCGTGCGTGGCAAGGGACGCTTTATGCTCACCGGCTATGTACCCACCGAGGAGAAGGTCAACAGCCGCTATCCGTTGCTACTGACCACCGGGCGGATCCTTAGCCAGTACAACGTCGGCGCCCAGACCCGACGCACCGACAACGTGGCCTGGCATGAAGAGGACCGGCTGGAAATCCACCCGACCGATGCCGAAAACCGCGGCATCGTCGAGGGTGACTGGGTCGGTATCGGCAGTCGCGCCGGGCAGACGGTGCTGCGTGCGAAAGTCACCGAGCGGGTGGCGCCGGGGGTGGTCTACACCACCTTCCACTTCCCTGAATCGGGCGCCAACGTCATCACCACCGACAACTCCGACTGGGCGACCAACTGCCCGGAATACAAAGTGACGGCGGTCGAGATCGTGCGGGTCAGCCAGCCTTCCGAATGGCAGAAGCGCTACCAGGCCTTCAGTGATGAACAGGGACGTCTGCTCAGAGAGCGTCGCCATGCCGAGAAAGCCGAGGTGCGGCGATGAGTTCCGAAAGCCTGATCAAGATGGCCAACCAGATCGCACAGTACTTCGCCAGTGAACCGGATCACGAGCAGGCGGTGAACGGTGTGCGCCAACACATGAAGAACTTCTGGACGCCGGCCATGCGTCGCCAATTGAGTGCTTGGCAAACCGAGCATCCAGGCGCAGTACTGCATCCTTTGGTGCTGGCGGCACTGACGGAAACGACAGAGGGGGCGGTCTAGCGGGGCCGGCGAGGGCGGGAACGGGCACAGCCCTGGCCGGTTCATCGTCGAAGACGTATGACAAAACCGGTCAGGGCTGTGGTCAACTCAGGGATCTGTCAGTTGACAGTGATGTAGGGGTCCCAGCTGTAGTTCGGACCAATCTGGTTCAGGTTCCGGTCCAGCAGAACAAAGGTAACGGTGTACCAGAGTTTTCCTGCGTTCAGGGCCGTGGACTGCCAGAAGGTGTAGGTCACGTCAGTTTTGGCGATGCCGTGGGGGGCGCCTTTGTCCAGGTACGGCACCGGGATATTCGGTATGTTGTAGGAGATCGGGGTCGACATGGAACCTGGGTAATCACCGCCCTGGTGAGGGTTGCCTTGCTGGACGTTGGTGATCAGTGCGACGCGGTCGAAGTTGCGCGACAGGGTCGTTGCGCGCCAGCGGATGTTGTCGCCGGGGTTCACGTCGATCCACAACTCGTCGCCACCTTCGCCGGTGTTGCCGCTGGCTTGCTTGTCGACTGCATCGCGGCTCACCAGCATGGCCACTGCGCCGCCGACATCGCCAGGATGGGCGATCAGGTAATCGGCATCAATCGTGACAAGCACATCAATTGTTTGGGTCGCTCCAGACATTTTGTTGCTCCTTGATCGTAGTGACATCGACGACCGCGCCCTCAAAGGGCGTCCGGGCCACCCGGTCCCTGGGTGCGGTCTCGGGGGGAACGATAGAAGACGGCTTTATGGAGTCAAATTTCGATTTCTTGACGCTGAAAAAGCGCAGCGAAGCGCGACGGCGGCATGTCCTTGATTCGGTTCCGAACCGGACATTTTCGTAAGAGGCATCGGGTGAAATTCTGGCGGCATGCGTAGGTGAAGGCGCACAGCGCATGTCTGTCTTTGCCTTCAATGCCGCCACGGACACGCCGCAGGAATTGGTCAGCCGCCGTGCTCGGTCCTGCGGCTGCTGACTTCCGCCGGTACGTCATCCCCGGCCATGCGTTTGCGAAACAACGCGGCGCGGGCCAGCAACAGGGTGGTCACCGGTACCGTGATGGACAGCAGGATCGGTATCAGCCAGGCATGCAGAACCGGCGCGGACTTGAGCGCTGAAAAATAGATGATCGAGGCCAGCGCCACGCACCAGGCGCCCAATGTTGAAGCCAGGGCCGGCGGGTGCATGCGCTGGAAATAATCCTTCAAACGCACCAGACCGATCGCTCCGGCCAGGGCGAACAGGCTGCTGAGCACCAGCAGGATCGCCACGGGAATTTCGACCCACATCGACAGTTCGCCGCTCATTCAATCACCTCGCCGCGCAACAGGAACTTGGCCAGGGCGAACGAGCCGACAAAGCCGAACAGGGCGATCATCAGCGCCGCCTCGAAATAGGTGTCACTGGCGTAACGAATGCCCAGCACCAGCATCATCAGCATCGCCACGATGTACAGATAGTCCAGGGCCAGTACCCGGTCTTGCGCTGACGGTCCCTTGAACAGACGCAGCAAGGTCAGCACCATCGTCAGGGAGAACAGGAACAGGCTCAACAGGATCGCGTTGGACAGCAATGGGCTCATTCGAAAATCTCCATCAGCGGCCGCTCGAAGGTGGTCTTGAAGTGCGTAATGAATGCCGCTTCGTCTTCCAGATCGAACACGTGCAGTAGCAGGACGCTGCGATCCAGGGCCAGTTCCGACCAGACCGTGCCGGGAATCACCGTGGTGATCATCGACAGCGCCGCCAGGCCATTGGCATCGTGCAGGTCCAGCGGCACCTTGATAAACCGCGAGCGAGGTGGGCGGTGTCCAGCGTTGATCACACTCCAGGCCACGGCCAGATTGGACACCAGCACTTCGCGACCCACCAGCAGGAACAACCTCAGCACTGCCCAGGGCCGCCGAATATGGATGGGTCTGGGGCGCAACGGGCGCATCATTAAAGGTGCCAGCACGCCCAGTGCCGCTCCCAGCAGCAGATGCCCTGCGCTGAGGGACAGGTTCAACAGCAGCCAGAGCAACCAGAGTGCCAGGGACAACCACGGAGCAGGAAACAGACGTTTCATGGTTGCACCTCTGTCAGTGCGCTGTCCGCTTTCGGGCCGGGGACGGGGCGGGTAGCGAGCACCGACATCACATAATGTTCGGGGGTGTTCAGCCCGGCGGCCGCCTCCTGGGTGTAGCGCAGCAGTGGTTCGGCCTTGAAGGTCAGCGCGATGCCCAACCCCAGCAGCACGATGATCGGCAGGCATTCGGAAGGTCGCAACAAGGGTGACGGTCGTTCTTGCGGCGTCCAGAAACGCTGGATACCCAGGCGCGAGAAAGCGATCAACGACGCCAGCCCCGACAGGATCAACAGCGCCAACAAGCCCCACGCCTGGTTCGACACCGGTTCCACACTGTCCCCAGGCCCCTGAGGGTTGAGCAATGCGCTCATGAGCCCCAGCTTGCCGATGAACCCCGAAAGTGGCGGCATGCCCACCACCAACAGCGTGCAGGCGATGAAGCTCAAGCCGAGGAAGGCCATGGTCCAGGGAATGACTTGCCCGATGACGGCTTTCTGTTCGTCATCGAGGTTGATGCCCTTGGGCGGTTGCAAGGATTCCAGTGGCCGAGGCAGGACATCGAGATCGTCCTCCAGCGACGGCTCATTGGCCGAGCGCGAGCGTTCGATCAGCTCGGCCAGCAAGAACAACGCACAGAGTGCCAGGGTCGAACTCACCAGATAAAACAGCGCCGCACCCACCAGGTTTGGCTGGGCAAAGCCGATGGCTGACAACAGGATTCCGGCGGACACCAGGATACTCAGGCTGGCCATGCGCTCCAGGCGCTGGGCCGCAAGAATGGCGATGGCGGCACAGATGATCGTCGCCATGCCGCCGTAGATCAGCCAGTCGCCGCCGAAATATGCCGAGGCACCGGCCTGGCCGGAGAACAGCAACGTCCACAGGCGCAGGATCGTGTAGACGCCCACCTTGGTCATGATCGCGAACAGGGCCGCCACCGGCGCACTGGCGGCGCTGTAGGCCGGCACCAGCCAGAAGTTCAGCGGCCACATGCCGGCCTTGGCCAGGAACGCCACCGCCAGGATGCCCGCCCCGGCGTGCAGCAAGCCCCGGTCGGCTTCCGGTACCAGGGGCACCTTCAACGCCAGGTCTGCCATGTTCAACGTGCCGGTGACGCCATAGATCAGCGCCGCACCGATCAGGAACAGCGAGGAGGCCAGCAGGTTGATGGAAATGTAGTGCAATCCCGACGACACCCGCGCCCGGCCCGAGCCGTGCAGCATCAAACCGTACGACGCTGCCAGCAGCACCTCGAAGAACACAAACAGATTGAACAGATCCGCGGTCAGGAAGGCCCCGTAGAGGCCCATCAACTGGATCTGGAACAGCGCATGGAAACTCGCGCCGGCGCGATCCCAGCGGGCTGTGGCGAACAGCAAGGCACTGACGCCGATGATGCCGGTCAACACCAGCATCAACGCCGACAGACGATCGACCACCAATACGATGCCGAACGGCGCCTGCCAGTTGCCCGGCAGGTACACGCCGATGGAGGCGGGCAGGGCCTGGTCCTGGGTCCAATGCAACAACAGCATGGCGATGCCCAGGCCCAGCAGGCTGGAAAACAGATTGATCCGCGCTTTGAGCGGGCGATGCTTCTCGCCCAGCATGAGCATCAGCGCAGCGGTGAGCAGCGGCAGCAGGATCGGCGCGGCGATCAAATGAGGCGTCAACATCATTCCTTGGGCTCCCGACCGTCCACATGGTCCGTGCCGGTCAAGCCCCGGGAAGCCAGCAGGACCACCAGGAACAGCGCGGTCATGGCGAAGCTGATCACAATCGCAGTGAGGACCAGCGCTTGGGGCAGTGGGTCGGTGTAATGCAGCAGGTCCTGGGGTATGCCGTCCTTGATGATCGGCTCCTTGCCGATGAACAGGCTGCCCATGCTGAAGATAAACAGATTGACGCCATAGGACAGCAGGCACAGGCCCATGACCACTTGGAACGTCCGTGGCCGCAGCACCAGCCAGACCCCGGAGGCGGCCAGCACGCCGATTGCTATTGCGATGACTTCTTCCATCAGGCCGCGCCTCCCGCTACCGGTTGTGCAATGGGTTTTGGATGCAGGCCAGGCTTGTGGGCCCGCACCGACTGGTGAGCCAGGGCGGTGAGAATCAACAGGGTCGAACCGACCACCACGGCGTAGACGCCGATGTCGAAGAACAGCGCGCTAGCCAAATGAATATCACCCAGCACCGGCAACTCGAAATGCCAGGTGTGGGTGGTCAGGAATGGATAACCCACGGCCATCGCTCCAAGCCCCGTGACCGTGGCGAACAACAGCCCCGTGCCCATCCAGCGCAGCGGACGCAGGCTCATTTGCGCTTCGACCCATTGGGTGCCGGCGACCATGTATTGCAGGATGAACGCCACCGACATCACCAGCCCGGCCACGAAACCGCCACCGGGTTGATTGTGACCGCGCATGAACAGGTAGAACGACACCACCAGGGAGATCGGCAGCAGCAAACGCACCAGCACCGACGGCACCATCATGAACCCCAGCGCGGTATCACTGGCGTGGCGCGGGTTGACCAGATCGGTGACCACATCGGGTGCCAGCAGACGCTGTTGGGCCGGTAGCTGCATGCTTTCCTTGGGTGGCCGGAAACGTCGCAGCAGGGCGAAGACCGCCAGAGCCACCGCCACCAGCACCGTGACCTCGCCAAGGGTGTCGAAGCCACGGAAATCCACCAGCATCACGTTCACCACGTTGCTGCCGCCGCCCTCGGGCAAGGCCCGGCTCAGGTAAAACGATGAAATATCGTTGGGTGTCTGACGGGTCAGCATTGCGTAGGACAGCAGCGCCATGCCGCCACCCACGGCGATGGACAGCAGCAAGTCCCGCAGGCGGCGGATGCGCGCGCGTCGTTCGCTGTTGGGTCGCGGCGCTGCATCCTCGATCCGCCGGGGCAACCAGCGCAGGCCCAGCAGGATCAGCACGGTGGTGACCACTTCCACGGCCAGTTGCGTCAGGGCCAGATCGGGGGCCGAGAACCAGACGAAGGTCACGCAGGTCATCAGGCCGCAGACGCTGACCATGGTCAGGGCCGCGAGCCGGTGATACTTGGCTTGCCAGGCCGCGCCCAGGGCACAGGCAATTGCCAGCAGCCACAGGGTCACGAACACGATGGAGCCAGGGATCTTCGGCCGGTCACCCCACACCAACGTGCTGTTGAGCATCGGGATCAGCCCGGCCAGTACGGCGGCCAGCACCAGCCAGAACAGCTGCGCTTGCAGGCGCCGGGTGCTGATCTTGCGCTCCAGCCGTCGGCCCTGGCGCATCATCAGCACCAGGCAGCGCTCGAACAGCCGCTTGCCGCTGAATCGGCCAATGAACGGTGGATGCTTGATGTGGCCCAGTTTGAACTGATTGCGCAGCAGCAGATAAAGCACGATGCCGCCGGACATCGCCACCAGGCTCATGATCATCGGCGCGTTCAGGCCATGCCAGATCGCCAGGCTGTACTCGGGCAACGGGCCGCCCACCACCGGCAACGCAGCGGCGGCCAGCAACGAGCCGACCACCTGGGCCGGGAAAATGCCCACCAGCAGGCAGGCGAACACCAGCAACTCCACCGGTGCTCGCATCCAGCGTGGCGGTTCATGGGGGGTATGGGGCAGGTCGGTGGCGGGGGGGCCGAAGAACACGTCCACGGTAAAGCGCAGGGAGTAGGCGACGCTGAAGGTCCCGGCAATGGTGGCGATGATGGGTAGCGCCAGCTCGACCCAGGCCGTGGCGGAGATAAACACGGTTTCGGCGAAGAACATTTCCTTGGACAGAAACCCGTTGAGCAGCGGCACTCCGGCCATCGCCGCGCTGGCGACCATGGCCAGGGTGGCGGTGAACGGAATCAGCCGCACCAGGCCGCTGAGCCTTCGAATATCGCGGGTGCCGCTTTCGTGGTCGATGATCCCGGCGGCCATGAACAGCGAGGCTTTGAAGGTGGCGTGGTTAAGAATATGAAACACCGCCGCCACAGCAGCCAGCGGACTGTTGAGGCCCAGCAGCAGGGTGATCAACCCCAGATGGCTGATGGTGGAGTAGGCCAGCAGGCCCTTGAGATCGTTCTGAAACATCGCGCAGTAGGCGCCCAGCAACAACGTACAGGCCCCGGCGCCGCCGACGATGTAGAACCATTGTTCACTGCCCGACAGCGACGGCCACAACCGCGCCAGCAGGAATACACCGGCCTTGACCATGGTGGCCGAATGCAGATACGCCGATACCGGAGTGGGCGCGGCCATGGCATGGGGAAGCCAGAAGTGGAAAGGGAACTGCGCGCTTTTGCTCAGCGCGCCGATCAGGATCAGCGGCAGCAGGATGGGGTAGAGGGCGTGGTCACGGATCACGTTGCCGGCAGCCAGGACCTTGTCCAGGTCATAGCTGCCCACCACATGGCCGAGGATCATCACGCCGGCCAACAGGCACATCCCGCCGGCCCCGGTCACCATCAAGGCCATGTAGGCTCCGCGTCGGGCATCGGCGCGGTGATGCCAATAGCCGATCAGCAGGAATGAGAACAGGCTGGTCAGTTCCCAGAAAAACACCATCTGGATCAGGTTGCCGGAAATCACCAGGCCAAGCATGGCACCCATGAAGGCCAGGAAAAACGCAAAGAAACGCGGCACCGGATCGTCCGGCGACATGTAGTAGCGGGCATACAGCGACACCAGCGTGCCGATGCCCAGCACCAGCATCGCGAACAGCCAGGCGAAACCGTCCAGGCGCAGCACGACATTCAGGCCCAGGCTCGGTAGCCAGAAATACTCCTCACGAATCACACCGCCGTCGGCGATCTGCGGGTACAGCAAAGCCACCTGAACGGTGCCGACCAAGGCCACGAGGCCTGCCAGCAAGGATTCGGCGTTACGGGCGTTATGCGGCAGCAGCGCCGCGACACAGCTGCCGATGAAGGGCAAAAGCAATAGAACTATCAGTGACATAGGCTTCTATTCGGCGGGAGTTTGTCAGGGATCATACGTGGCGAGCGTCCGATCACCAACCGCCAGCCTGTCGCAGAATCCTACAAGGCCGGTGGAGTTTTCCTATTTTGCGTGGGGTAGGAGCCGCCGAAGACGGCGACCTTCCTAGAGACAAAACTTCTCGAAAGGTTTTTCGATTGCCTCAGCGTTCGCGCTCAAGCACCTCATCCGCCTCGTTGACAATTTTGCCGCGGGTTTTCAGTTCACTGACGATCACCGCCGCCACGATCAACACCGCACCTACCAGCGCAATCGCCGGCAACCGCTCGCCGGCCAGGCGCCCGGCAATACCGGCCCACACCGGCTCGCCGGCATAGATCAGCGTGGCGCGGGTGGGCGAGACGCTTTTCTGCGCCCAGTTCATCGCCACCTGGATCGCCGCGCTGGCCGCCCCGAGGCCCACGGCGCTGATCAGCAACAGCCAGGAAAAGTCCGGAATTCTTTCCTGGGTGGGCACCACCATCAAAAATGCCAGCACCGCCGTGCTTGCCAGTTGCACCACGGTTACCCGGCGCACATCGACCTGGCCGGCGTAGGCGCTGATCAGGATGATTTCGGCGGCAATGGCGATGGCGCTGATCAGCGTGGCGATTTCACCGGGGCTGAAATTCAACGATGCCCCGGCCGGGCCCGACACCAGCATCAACCCGGTGAAGGCCAGCATGATGCCCAGGCTCGGCATCAAGCCGGGCCGACGGCCCAGCACCAGCCACTGCAACAGCGGCACGAACGGCACGTAAAGTGCGGTGATGAACGCCGATTGGCTGCTGGGAATGGTCTGCAGGCCGACGGTCTGCAAGCCATAGCCGAGCATGATCGCCACGCCGATGAAGCTCCCGGCCTTGAGTTCGAACAGGGTCAGGTCCCGCAGATGCCGCCACGAAAACAGCGCGACAAAGGCAGCAGCGGCGGCAAACCGCAGGCCCACGAAAAACATCGGCCCGCTGACCGTCATGGCGTGTTGCACCAGAAGGAAAGTACCGCCCCAGATCATGGTGATCAGCACCAGCACGCATTCGGCCTTGCTGAACCTTGAGAAACGGGAGGAAGCTTGAGGGGAGTTCACCGATGCCATGACCTTGCGCGCCACTTGAGGCGGACGCACAATGCGCCCGAAGAAGGTGGGCAGTATAATGCGCAACCCCAGCAGATGAGCAATATAGTGCACAAAGAAAACGGCCAGCGGGCATCCGTCCTGCAACACGTCAGCCAGAACGTCCGCCGCCTGCGGCACGCCGCGCAGCTCAGTCAGACAACCCTGGCCGAACTGTCAGGGGTCAGCCGGCGCATGTTGGTGGCCATCGAGGCCGGCGAAAAGAACGTCAGCCTGACCACCCTTGACCGTGTCGCCGAAGCCCTCGACGTGGCCTTCAGCGACTTGATCCAGGCCCCCGATGCCCGCGACCCGAGTCGCATCAACGAACTGGCCTGGGCCGGTACCATCCCCGGCAGCAAAGCCGTGCTGCTGGCCAAGGCCACCGCCAGCCGCGAAGTCGAACTTTGGGAATGGCGCCTGGAGCCCGGTGAGCATTACCCATCCGAACCTGATGCCGATGGCTGGAGCGAGCAGCTCTATGTGTTCGAAGGCTGCCTGACCCTTACGCTGGGCAGCGCAGAGCACCAGATAGGCGCCGGTGAGTTTTTCATGTTTGCCAGCAACCAGCCCCATGCCTATCGCAATGAGGGGCCGGTGGCGACGAGATTCGTACGCAACGTGGTGATTTGATTCCTGGAGAGCGACATGCATACAGCGCTGGATCGACCTGGCAGCAGCATCACCCGCGAGGCCGATGTTTTGATCATCGGCGGTGGCCTGAGCGGAGCCATGCTGGCGGCGCAGCTACTGCGCCTGCCTGGCCGGCGCAACGTGCTGATCGTCGAGCCGCGCAGCGAGTTGGGCCGGGGCGAGGCCTACAGCGCCGTGGAGCTGGGCCACACCTTGAACGGCAACGCCGCGCGAATGAGCGTCGATCCGGACAACGCCGATGACCTGACCCAATGGCTCGCCGAATTCATCGAGGCCGGCGGCTGGCCCGAGTCGGATCAGCAGCATGTGCCGGTCAGCGAGCTGTTCCCGCCCCGGGGAATCTTTGGTTTATATGTGCAGCAGCGTCTGGCCGAAGCCCGGGCGCTGGGGGCCCGCAATGGCTCTGTGGCGGAGCATGTGCGCGGGGAGGCCGTGGATTTGCAGGTCGCCGGTGATGCCGTGCTGCTGACGCTTGACGATGGCCAGACGTTGCGCGGACGTTTCGCGGTGCTCGCCACCGGCATGTTCCCGGCGGCGCGCACCCCGCAGACCGAATCCAGCGGCTTGAATGCCGCCGCGCTGGACCCTTGGGATGTAGCGGCGATGCGTCGGCTCGATCCGCAATCCACGGTGTTGATCATTGGCTCAGGGCTGACGATGGTGGATGCCGTGGTGTCCCTCGAGCAGGCCGGGCATCGCGGACCTATCGAAGTGTTTTCCCGCCATGGCCTGCTGCCCCATGTGCGTCGACAACCGCCTGAGTGGGTGGACTTTCTCGCCGCCGATCACAGCCTCCGCTCGCCACGCCAATTAATGCGCGCTCTGCGTGAGCAATGCCGTCAGGCCCAGGCCGAGGGCATCGACTGGCAGGCCCCTCTGGACACGGTGCGTGCGCACATCGGGCGCTTGTGGAGCCAGGCCAGCGATGTGCAGCGCCGGCAATTCGTGCGGCATGTACGACCCTGGTGGGAGAGCCATCATCATCGTTCGCCGCCTTTGAGCGCTGAGCTGGTGGCGCGGTTGCACGAGGAAGGGCGGTTGCGGATCCAGGCAGCGTCGTTCAAGGGGCTGGCGCCGTCTGCCGAGGGAGCGGTGAACATCCGCATTCGCCGAAGGGGCGAGGCAGACCTGACGGTGGTGCAGGGTGCTGCGCTGATCAACTCCAGTGGCATTGAATACGATTGGCGCCGGGTTGCACGACCGTTGCCCCAACAACTGCTGGCTCGCGGATTGGTCCAGCCCGGCCCGCTGGCCCTGGGCATCGCCGCCCGTCCCGATGGCGCGGTGCTGGATGCCCAGGGCGAGCCTGCCAGTCGTCTGTTCGCCATGGGGCCACCATTGCGCGGGATGTGGTGGGAAAGCACCGCCGTGACCGATGTGGCAAGCCAGGCCAAGGCGCTGGCGGCGCGGTTGGTTGAGTGGCAAACCCAATACCCACGTTGAACACAGTCCCCTGTGGCGAGGGAGCTTGCTCCCGCTGGGTTGCGCAGCAACCCCAAGGAGGCTAGCTGCAGTCAACCTGACACACCGGGTGAATGGTTTTGGGGCTACTTCGTAGCCCAGCGGGAGCAAGCTCCCTCGCCACGGGGTGTTCACTCGCGTGTGAGGTTACAGCTCGCTGATGTTCACCCAGCGCTGTTCCCGTGCCGCCAGGCGAATCGCCGCCGCCAGCCGCTCCACTTCCCAGGCTTCTGCAAAATCGGTCCCGTCGCCGCCTTGGCCAGCGAGGGCCATGATCAGTTCCTGGACTTCCAGGGTCTTCAATTCGTTGTACCCCAACTGATGCCCGGCCGCTGGGCTGAACGCGGCATAGCCCGGCAGATCCGGGCCGGCCAGCAGGCGCTGGAAGCCCCCTTGGCCGACGCGGCACAGGCGCAGTTCATTCAGCCGTTCCTGATCGAACGCCAGGGTGCCGAGCGTGCCGCTGATCTCAAAACTCAGGTGATTCTTGTAGCCGTGCTTGAGCCAACTGCTGCTGACCGTGCCTCGGGCGCCGCTGGTGAAGCGCAGCAGGGCGTGGACTTGGTCATCCACGGCGATGGTGCGCTGCTCAGTGTTGTCGGCACTGGCGGGGCGTTGGCTGTGTACGGTCTGGCTGTCGGCACACACGGCCTCGACATCGCCCAATAAATGACGGGCCATGGCCAGCAAGTGACTGCCCAGGTCCGCCAATGCGCCGCCAGCGTGGGCGGCTTCGCAGCGCCATGACCATGGTGAGGTCGGATCGGCCATGAAGTCTTCGCTGAACTCACCCTGGAAACTGATGATCTGCCCCAGTTCCCCGCGCCGGATCATGTCACGCGCCCGTTGAATGACTGGATTGTGCTGGTAGTTGTAGCCGACCCGCGTGACCACGCCGGCCGCCTTGGCCGCCCGCTGCATCTGGTCGGCCTGTTCCAGCGACACGGCCAGGGGCTTTTCACAATAAACCGGCTTGCCCGCTGCCAGCGCAGCCATGGCCATCGGGAAGTGCAAATGGTTGGGCGTGGTGATGGCGATCAGGCCGACCTTCGGGTCGTCGATCAGTTGTTGCCAGTCGCTGTGGGCCGTCTCGAACCCCCAGCTCTGGGCGCACTGCCGGGCACGCTGGGGATCGGCATCGGCCAGCGCCGCCAGTTCCAGGTTCAGGGGGAGGTCGAACACCGCTTTGGCATTGTGAAACGCCAAGGCATGGGCACGGCCCATAAAGCCAGTGCCAATCAGACCGATGCCGAGTTCGCGCATGAGAAAGAGCCCTTTGAGTTTTTATTTTCAGAAGGGCTCTTTATGGAATAAACATTCGCATATTGCAAATGCTGGAATAAATATTCTTTTGTTGGCGCTCACTGCTCCCACAGGGGAAACATCATCAGGAGAGGAAACCCCCATCCACATTCAGCGCCACACCGGTGGTATAGCTGGACGCATCACTGGCCAGGTACAGCACCGCGCCGGCCATTTCGCTTGGGTCGGCCACGCGCTTGAGCGGGATCTGCGCCAGGGCGGTTTTCAGGATCGCGTCGTTCTTGACCAGCGCCGAGGCGAACTTGGTGTCGGTCAGGCCCGGCAGCAAGGCATTGCAGCGGATGCCGAATTGCGCGCATTCCTTGGCGAACACCTTGGTCATGTTGATGACTGCAGCCTTGGTTACCGAATAGATGCCCTGGAAGATCCCCGGCGAGATGCCATTGATCGACGCCACGTTGATGATGCTGCCGCCACCGTTTTCGCGCATCAGCTTGCCGGCTTCGACCGACATGAAGAAATAGCCGCGAATGTTCACGTCGACGGTTTTCTGGAATGCCCCCAGGTCAGTGTCCAGCACGTTGCAGAACTGCGGGTTGGTGGCGGCGTTGTTCACCAGGATGTCCAGGCGCCCGAACTGCTCGCGGATACCGGCAAATACCTGGCTGATCTGTTCCATTTCACCGATGTGGCAGGCGATGGCGGTCGCTTTGCCGCCAGCGGCGATGATGGCATCGGCCACGTGCTGGCAACCCTCGAGTTTGCGGCTCGAGACGATCACATGGGCGCCTTGCTGGGCCAGCAGTTTGGCGATGGCCTCGCCGATGCCGCGGCTGGCGCCGGAAACGAAAGCGATTTTACCGTCGAGGTCGAACAACTGAGTCTTGGACATGCTGTTTCCTTGTTATAGATGCGCTCAGAGCGTGGATTTGCTGATGACCTGCAGGCTCATCTGCTCCAGCAGTTTGTTCATCTGAACGAACTGCGCGAAGCGTTTGTCCTGGGTCTGGCCATGGAAGAAGCGGTAGTAGATCTGTTGGACGATGCCGGCCAGACGGAACAGGCCGTAGGTGTAATAGAAGTCGAAATTGTCGATGCGGATCCCGGAGCGTTCGGCGTAGTAATCGACGAACTCGCGACGGGTCAGCATGCCCGGTGCATGGCTGGGCTGGCGGCGCATCAGTTGTACCGGGGCGGGGTCGCCGGCTTCGATCCAGTAGGCGAGGCTGTTGCCCAGGTCCATCAGCGGGTCGCCAATGGTGGTCAGTTCCCAGTCCAGCACGCCGATGATCTGCATCGGGTTCTCTGGGTCGAGGATCACGTTGTCGAAGCGGTAGTCGTTGTGCACGATGCTGGAGGTGGGGTGGTCGGCAGGCATCTTCTCGTTGAGCCAAGCCTTGACCGCCTCCCATTTCGGCGCGTCCGGGGTCAGGGCTTTTTCGTAACGGTCGCTCCAGCCTCGGATCTGCCGGGCCACGTAGCCTTCGGGCTTGCCCAGGTCGGCCAGGCCGCAGGCCTTGTAGTCAACCTGATGCAGTTCGACGAGGCGGTCGATGAAGCTCTTGCACAGGGCTTCGGTACGGGCAGCGTCAAAACCCAGTTCCGGCGGCAGGTCGGAGCGCAGGATGATGCCTTTGACCCGCTCCATCACGTAGAACTCGGCGCCCATCACCGACTCGTCGGTGCAGTGCACGTAGGCTTTCGGGCAATAGGGGAAACCTTCGCGCAACTGATTGAGGATGCGGAACTCACGGCCCATGTCGTGGGCGGACTTGGCTTTATGGCCGAACGGCGGACGCCGCAGGACGAATTCCTGTTCAGGGTATTCCAGCAGGTAAGTCAGGTTCGAAGCACCACCGGGAAACTGGCTGATCTGCGGCGTACCGGTCAGGCCTGGAATGTGGGCCTTGAGGTACGGGTCGATCAGACTGGCATCGAGTTCTTCACCGTCGCGGACACGGGTGGACTGATCAGTAAACGCCATGCTTATCCCTTCTGCTTATTTTGGAGGCCATCGATCATTGGCTAATCTAATGGCAGGTGAGAGGCGTCACAAGCACGCCAGGGTCTTATAGGTTAGCGTGTTGCAGGATAATCAGCGGGCCTGATGCCGGGTGGATGAGCTATGGTTTCAGCGTCTGTCGCTTTTCAGGGAGCCATCGCGATGGGATGCCCGCAAGTCTGTGGCACCGCAACCTTGCAATGCAGTTTCGGCGCCTGCCCGGCGGTGCTCAATGTGCTGCCGGTCAATCGGTTGCTGACCGGCGGGATGCCGGCGGCGAATATCATGGATCACATTCCTCTGGTGAACATCACCACCTTCGGCATGTGTCAAAGCCTGGCTAACCCGACCGTCGCCGCTGCGACTGCCGCGGCATTGGGCGTGCTGACACCCATGCCGTGCATTCCTGCCACCGCTACGCCCTGGATCCCCGGCGGCCCGCCGACCTTGCTGCTGGGCAACATGCCGGCCATCGATGCCAACAGCACCCTGATGTGTACCTGGGCCGGGGTGATCAAGATCGTCGTGCCGGGGCAGGTGCAGATGCTCATTCCTTGATTGGTTCGGACCTACAGGTAGGGAAGATTTCCTGTGGGAGCGAGCTTGCTCGCGATAGCGGCGGTTCAGTTGGTGGAGATGTTGGCTGTACCACCGTCATCGCGAGCAGGCTCGCTCCCACATGGGTAAGGGGAAAGATAATAATTATGCTTGCGCCGGATCACTCCAGCGCCTGAACCACCAGCGCACCCTGGAAATCGGCTTGCCCTCGGCGTCCAGTGGTCGGCCGTCTTCGGCATAAGCGTGTGCCGGTTCCAGCAGTTGGCCGTTGAGGTAGCGGGCCTCGACGGCGGGGTTGCCATTGGGGTGCATGCGTCGATAACGACCGTCACGCACACCGTCACGATAGAACTCGGACTCGGCCAGTTGCCCATCGGGGAAATAGTTGTTCGCTTCACCGTGCAGCAACCCACCCCGATAAGTGGCCTGGCGCTGCAGCCCGCCTTCGGCGGCGTAGAAGCTTGCCACGCCCTGCAGTTTGCCTTTGACGAAGGGCAACACCGCGGAGACTTTACCGTTGGGGTGATACAGCGTGCTGGTGCCTTGCAGCTCACCTTGCTGATAGTTGAGTTTCGCTTGCGGGCGCTGGGCCTCCTCAATCTGCAGCGGGCCGTCGAGGTGGTCGTCGACCAGTTGCCCGCTCAGGTGACTGTCGCCACGCTCCACGTCGAGTTTTTTCGAGCTCATTGGCACGCTCCCGTCAGTTGACCTTCACCAGGCCGCCCTTGATGGTCAGCATGCCGCCGCCGTCCACGGTCTGTTCGGCGGCGGCCTTGTTCACCAGGCTGATGCCGGCGTCGTTGGTCAGGGTGGTGCCGGCCTTGTTTTCCAATGACGTACCGGCCTGGTTGCTCAGGGCGGTTCCAGCCTTTTGGCTGATGGACGTGCTGGCCTGGGCTGCCAGGTCGGCACCGCTCTTGATCGCGAAACTGCCGCCGCTTTGCAGGGTCAGGGTGCCACTGACCTTGATGGTCAGGTTGCCGTCCACCGTCAGCTCATAGTTACCGGTGACCTTGTGCGCGTAGTTGCCCCCGGTGCTGTGATTCTGGTCCGAACCCACGGTCACGGTGCGAGTGTCCTTCACATCGAGGCTGTCGCTGCCGGTCTGGATGGTCACGCTGCGTTTGCCCTTTTCCAGGGTGACGGTTTCGTCGCCTTCCTTGACCGTGCGGGTGCGCGCGTTCTGCACCGTGAGGGTTTCATCGTGACCGACCGTGGCGGTGGTGTCGTTGAGCACGTTGATGTTGAAGTCTTTCTGGGCCTGGAGAAAAACCTCCTCGGCGTCCTTCTTGTCCTCGAAGCGCAATTCGTTGAAACCGCCGCCGCCCTTGGACGAGTTGGTCTTGATCCCGGACTGGGTCTGGTTGGCCGGCAGCGCGTAGGGCAGGGCGTTGTCGCCGTTGTAGACACAACCGGTCACCAGCGGCCGGTCGGGGTCGCCGTCGATGAAGGTGACGATGACCTCCTGGCCGATGCGCGGCACGAACTGCATGCCAAACCCCTTGCCGCTCCAGGGCAAAACCACGCGAACCCAGCAGGATGAACTCTCGTCGTTCTTGCCGGTTCGGTCCCAGGGGAACTGCAACTTGATCCGCCCGTATTCATCGGTCCAGATTTCTTCGCCGGCCTTGCCCACCACCAGTGCCGTCTGGGTGTGCATGCGTGGTTTTTGCGTGGTGCGGGGCGGTCGATAAGTCGTGGCCTTGGGAATCGCCTCGAAGCGGTTTCGGTAGCTATCGTGGCTGGCTTCGTGGCTGACCGAGGTCACCACCCAATCGATATTCAGCGTCGGGTCTTCATGGCCGGCGAGGGTGAACCAATACCCCGGCACCAGCCAACGGCAGTCGCTTTCGCCGACAAAACGCTTCTCCTGACTGCGCAGGCCATCCACCCGTTGTTTGGTCAACGCATCGCCCTGGCCCTTGGCGTCATAGCCGCCCGGATGCTCGTATATCGAACTCGGCCCGGCGACGGCTTCGGCCTGGCTGTAGAGCGAAGTCGTTGGCGTGGTGAATTGGTAGTCGGTTGCCTGGTAGACCCCGGCCACCGCTTGCAGGCACACCTGGCCTGAGCGGATGCCATGCAGTTCCCGATCACCTATTTTCTGCCCGAGATAATTCACCGTCGGGCCATTGGGGATCGGCAAGAACGCATCATTGTTGTCAGCCAGCACCAGCGTGTGCGTGCCTTGCTCGTGGCTGAAAAACCAGAAAATCCCGTCTTCTTCCATCAACCGCGAAACAAAGGCCAGATCCGTTTCGCCGTATTGCACGCAGTATTCGCGTGGTGTGTAGCTGCCGGTGAGTTTGAGCTGGAAATCGGTGAAACCATGGGCCTTGAAAATCGTGGTGACGATGTCCGAGGTGGCGAGGTTCTGAAACACCCGATTGTTGCTCGCCAGGGTCAGCCACCAAAGCCACGGGCGCAATAAAAGTTGATAGCGTTCGGCGGTGGCGTCGGCGGGGAGCTGGCGGATCTCCGCGACCAGAAAATCCAGCGGGCGCAACAAGGCGTCCTTGTGCAGCGTCATGGTGACATGGCTGGCGACAGCGCTGGTGAGGGTCAGCGAAGGGCCGTCGTTGATGCCGTTGAGGATGTGCGAGCCCAACGCATTGAGGCTCTCTTCGCCGGACAGCGATTCCGGATACAGCGCCGACAGCGTGGCCGCGGTGAGGGAGAGGGTGGTGTTGCTGTCGGTGGAGCGGGGCATTGATTGTCCTCAGCGCCTTTAAATATCGTCAGGAAATCCTTCGACCGGGCCTGCCCATAAACACGACTCAACCGGGAAAGGAACATTGTCCAGTTGATTGGTATTGACCCCAATGCGTTGAGCGCAAATTTTGTCAGGCTCGCCAACTTTTTTAATCTTGATGAATCCGCTATTTACGTAATCATCCACTTTCTTCATCTGTTTTGGTTTTATCCATGCGAGGTTGAAATACAAAACATAGACTTCTGACAGTTTGCTAATGCCGAGTTTCTCTTTTTTCTCTCGTATTTCAGACGGCGGTATGGTCGTTAAATAGAAACCTTCTTCATGCTGCTTTTTGAACCAGGCCCACTTTTGAGGTTGATTCATCGTGCATTTCCACTCCCGGACGGCGGGGGTGCCGATTTGATTATCAGTGATGGATTTGGCCGCTGACTGGGTGGTGTAGTGATAGAACTTCATAAGGGCTCCGGTCCAACTCAGAAAGACTTAACAGGCGATGAACCACGACGGTTTGTCACTCCAACACCCACTCCGCCAACTTCCCCGTCACCTGCGTCATCAACACATTCTCCACATCCCTTGCTCCTGCCGCGCTGCACTTGGCCAACACGGCCTTGACGATCCCTGCGTCGAACTCGAACTGCTTGCCGGTCGCGGCCTTATACCGCCCACGCAGTTTCTCCAGCTTGGCCAGGACAATGGCTTCCAGCGTCGCCTCCTCCAGCGGCCGATACGCCACCACCGTCATGCGCGCCAGGAATGCGGGGCGAAACGCTTGCAGCAAGACTTTATGCAAGGCTTCGTTGAAGGCGTCGCTGCCCAGTTGCGCGGCTGGCGTGTCCAGTAGCAGTTCGGCGCCGACGTTGCTGGTGGCAAGCATCACCGTGTTCTTGAAGTCCACCACCAGGCCGGTGCCGTCTTCCATCAGGCCTTTGTCGAAGACGTTGTAGAAGGCCTCGAGCACATCCGGGTGGGCCTTTTCGATTTCATCCAGCAACACCACCGAGTAGGGTTTGCGCCGCACCGCTTCGGTGAGCACACCGCCGCTGCCGTAGCCGACATAGCCGGGCGGGGCGCCCTTGAGCTGGCTGACGGTGTGGGCTTCCTGGTATTCCGAAAGGTTGATGCTGATCAGGTTACGTTCGCCGCCATAAAGGGCATCGGCCAGGGCGTAGGCGGTTTCGGTCTTGCCCACGCCGGTGGGGCCCACCAGCAGGAATACGCCGACCGGTTTCTGTGGATCGGTCAGGCCGGCGCGGTAGGCTTGCAGGCGCTGGGCGATGGTGTTCAACGCGGTGTCCTGGCCCATCACCCGCAGGCCCATGCGCTGACCGAGGGTGCGCACGGCGTGGGCTTCGTCGGCGAGCATCTTGCCTACCGGGATGCCGGTCCAGCCGGCGATCACGGCGGCGACGGTCTTGCTGTCCACCTGTTCGGGTACCAGCGGATCGTCCTGGCGAATGGCATCCAGGCCGGCCTCCAGACGCAGCAGTTCGGCAGCCAGGTGGTCGATGCGGTTATCGATCTCGGTGTCGGGCTTTTCACCGTCGGCGCGCTCGCTCAAGGCCAGCAGCTCGCGGCGGGTGTCGAGCAGTTCGCGCACCGCTTCGCGCTCTTCACCCCAGCGGGTCTCCAGCTCGCGGATGGCCTGCACGTTGCCGCTCAACTCGGTTTCCAGCAGGGTGATGCGCTCGCGGTGATCCAGTCCGGTGGCCTGTTCACGGCGCAAGCGTTCGACTTCGTCCTTGAGGCTGTTCTGGCGATGGCGCAGGCTTTCCAGAGGCGGTGGCACATCGTGTTGGCCGAGGGCGACCCGCGCGCAGGCGGTGTCGAGCACGCTGATGGCTTTGTCCGGCAACTGTCGCCCGGAAATGTAGCGGTGGGACAGTTTCACCGCCTCCTGAATGGCCGCATCCAGCACGTGTACGCCGTGATGTTGTTCCAGTTTGGTCGCTACGCCACGGAGCATTTCCACGGCGGTGAGTTCGTCCGGTTCTTCGACCTGCACCAGTTGGAAGCGGCGGGCCAGGGCCGGGTCTTTCTCGAAGTATTTTTTGTATTCCAGCCAGGTGGTGGCGGCCAGGGTGCGCAGTTCACCCCGGGCCAGGGCCGGTTTGAGCAGGTTGGCCGCGTCGCTGCCACCTTCAGCGCCGCCGGCACCGATCAGGGTATGGGCTTCGTCGATAAACAGGATGATCGGTTTTTCAGCGCTGCGTACAGCGTCAATCACGCCTTTGAGACGCTGTTCGAACTCGCCCTTGACGCCCGCGCCGGCCTGCAACAGGCCCAGATCCAGCACGCGCAATGTGACCTCCTGCAACGACGGTGGCACGTCGCCTGCGGCGATGCGCAGGGCCAGTCCCTCCACCACCGCGGTCTTGCCGACGCCCGGCGCGCCCACCAGGATCGGGTTGTTCTGCCGACGTCTGAGCAGGATATCGATGCACTGACGAATCTCACCGTCGCGTCCGACGATGGGATCGATGCGTCCGTCCCGAGCGTCGGCGGTCAGGTCCTGGGTGTATTGGTCGAGCACCGGGTCCTGTTTCGGTGGTGCCTCACCGGGTTTTACCGGGCGCACGCCGCCGACATGTTCCCGCGAGCTTTCGGTCCATTCCAACAGATGGGCGCGCAAGGCCTCCCGGGGAATGCGCAGCAGCGACGAGGCACTGTTGAGCAACAGGCTGCGACGCTCATCACGGTCCAGCAGTGCCAGCAACAACAAGCCGGAACGAATGCTGTCCAGGCCCAGCACGCTGGCTTGCACCACGGCGTCCTCCAGCAGGCCGATGGTTTGCGTAGACAGGGCCGGCGTGCGGGTACTGCCGGATTTGAACAGCTCCAGGGCCTTGTTGATTTCTGCCGCCACCGCGTCGCGCTCCAGGCCAAAGCGCGGCAACAGACAGGCGAAGTCACCGCCTTCGATGTCCAGCAGTTCCAGCAGCAGGTGCTCGATTTCCACATAGTGATGGCTGCGTTGCAGGCAGCGTTGCGCGGCGCGTTCCAGGGCGCGACGGTTGTCCGGGTTGAGGCGTCCGATCAGGCTGGCCAGTTCCATTTCAGGCGATCTCCGGCTGACGAAGGCGAGTTTCGATCCGTTGTACGGCAAGGTTCGGCTGGCGTTGCAGGCCACCGTTCCAGCTCAATCGTGGCGGCGCCTGGCGAACCAGTTGCAGTGGCCCGGCGCCACGGATCAGCAGCACCAGGGTGCAATCCAGATCGGGACCGAAGTACAAGGCGTAAAGGCTGGCGAGTAACGGATGGGTCTCGCCGGTGGGCAGCAATGCATTGGCCTGAACCGCGGTCAGCGGGCCGAGGGTCAGGCGCACGCCGGCATGTTCGTCCCAGACCCGAGTGCCGGCGACCGCGCTGTGGCCCAAGCGCAAGTTGCGCCCGCCGGGCTGCAAGCGGCTGCGGCTGGCGGGAGGAATTTCGCGCCAGCCACCTTTGTAGGCGGTCAGTTCCACCGGCAGCCCGAACTGTTCGCGCACGATGGCTGCAAACCCGGCCAGGGAGCGCCGGCCATCGGCGTACAGTGCGGTACACGCCAGCACGCCCGCATCGGGTGCGGCCTGGCGTTCTTGCAACGCCTTGGGCAGCAGGCCGGTCAATGCACGCAATTGCGCCTGCACGGCAGACGCCGCCGGTGCGGTAAAACCCAGGGCGATGCGGTGTTTGCGCATCACTTTGTAGAGCAGGCTGAGCAGACGATGCTGGAACAGGTCGAGAAACTCCGCCGGCGCATGATCGCGCGCCCGTGCCCGTTGTTGCAGCCATTCCTGATAGGCGTAGGGCAAGGGGCCGTCGGGGCCGCCGAGGCCAAAGATCGGCGTGGTCAGGATGGGTGCCGTGCCGGGCTCTTGCTTCAGGCTTTCGACTTCACTGGCGGCGAACAGCGGTGTCAGCGGTCCCCGCAGGCGCAGGGCTTCGGCGTGGGGCGCGGTGCCGCTGCCCAGGGTTTCGGCCTGGGGCTGTTCGCGCTCCAGCACCAGCAATGCCTGAAGCCATTCGAAACGATGCGGGTCGCGCCGCAAACGTTCGCTCAGGTTCAGAGCGTCATGGGTTTGCCGGCTTGGGGTTGCCATGTTTTCACCTCCCTGTCCGATTGAACCAGCACGGTGCGCACGAAACGATTGGCGGTGGCATAGAGGGAAAAGAACTGCGCCAGCACCCCGGAGAACAGCACGGCACTGCTGCCGACGAAGTGTTGCGGGTCCAGTTGCAGGCTTACTTGCAACCCGTTGCGCCACCCGCGCCAGGCGTCTTCGCCGACATGGGCGATGACCCGGTCACAGGCCAGTTCCAGCACCCCGGCGATCTGTCGCCGGGCGCTGGCCTCGTCCCGCAGATTGTGCAATTCGAGAATTTCCCGCAGCGCGTCGAGAGCCTGGGGACCTTCCACCAGCGACAGGTGGTTGAGGGTCAATTGCGACACCAGTCTCCAGCGCGATTCGCCATCCAGGCGTGGCAGGCTCTGCGGGCTGGGCGGGTTGCGCAGGCGAGCCCAGGCCACCGGCCCGGGACGCTCAAAACCCAGCGCGGTGCCGGACGGCAGGCTCTGGGCCAGATGGCGGTTGGTGCACAGCAACTCGGCGGTGAGGCTGTAGTCCCGCGTGTCAGCCAGCGGGTCGAACTGAGTGTCCACCAGGCTGACCATCAAATCGGTGCCCAGGCGATTGGGGCTCATGCCGCTGACTCGCCGCGCATGCCAGTAATAGGCCTGGTCGTTGCCGTGCTGGCTGCCGTAATAGGCCGGCACTTTGCGCACCCCCTGGCTCGACGTCGCGCGCATGCCGCGGATGCTGTGGATCTCGACGCTGTTCTCTCGATGACTGTCGGCCACCAGGCGGTATTCGCTGCGGGTGCCGTCCGGGCGTAGCGGCTCGGACGTCCTGGGGAACAGGTTGATCACTGGCGCGCAGCCCAGGGCGATGTCGCTGGCCTGGAGCGGCAGGCGGCTGATGGGCGCGCGGTCGAACACGATGTACAGGTACAAGGCCTGGCTGTCGCTGGTCGCCCCGGCCAGTGGCAGGTCGAAAAAGCCGAATTTGTCGGGGAAGGCAAAGTATTCCGCCAGCAGGCGCATGCCGGGATGCACCCCGTCCTCGTCCGGCAGCAAGGCTTGATCACTGGCGAAACCGACGATCTCCGGCAGGCCGGTCAGGGGTTCCGGCACGCTGCCCGGTGGGCCGGCCAGGACCTTCACGGCATGGGCGCAGAGCAGGTCATACAGCCAGGCGTTGATCATTGGTGAGGCTGCCAGGTGTACCCGCAGAGAATCGATCCCCAGCGTCGACCATTGGCTTTCCCCCAGGCAACGCAGGTTCAGGCGCAAGGCGGAACGCGCCTGCACCACCCCCGTCAGCGCCTGAGCCTCATCGCTGCCCAGCAGCAACGCTTCACTGACTTCGACCGGCCACAGGCGCACGGCGGCCGTGGTGCGAAAATGAATGCTCTGCCCCTTGTCGGTGGTGACGAACAAGGGCGTGTCCCGGGGCAGGGGATAGCCTTCATTGAGGTTGCCTTTGCTCGGGTCGGGTTCGAACTGCACGATGGCGCAGGACGGCAGAGGACGCAGGGCCAGAGGGTAAAGCTGTTCGAGCAAGGCATCGCTGAACTCGGCGTAGTCGTCGTCCAGTCTTCGCTGCAAGCGGGCGGCCAGCAGTGCGAAGCCCTCCAGCAGTCGCTCGACATGCGGGTCCGGGCATTCACCGGGAGACAGCTCCAGGCGCCTGGCGACCTTGGGGTAACGTTCGGCGAACAGGCTCCCGGCATGCCGCAGCCAGGTCAGTTCACGCTGGTAGTAATCGAGCAGTTGCGGGTCAATCGAGTCGCTCATGTCGTACCTCAAGGCCATCGCCGGCGGGCTCGATGACAAATGCCACGGGCCATGAGTGCTGATCACCGCGCAACTCGCCCAATAGCCGTATGTTCAGTTGCTGGGGATGACCCGGCACAGGGTTGACCTGGACCTCGCCCAATCGCAGGCGCGGTTCGAAGTGGTTGATGGCCTGACGGATCTCGCGGGTCAGTTGGCGACGGTCATCGCTGCGCTGCTGTTGTAGCGCCGTCCAGTCAGCGATGCCGTAATCCAGAATGCTCGGCGGCTCGGTCAGCGCCTTCGGGCCGCGTCGGGTGTTGAACAGGCGCAGCAGTTCGGCATGAACCGAGTCCTGCAGCGCCTGCCGGTCGAACGCCCGCTCAGGGTCTTGCGCCGGGCTGGCCAGGCGTTCGAACAGAGGAGGGCGAAGCCCGAAGCCAGCCATGGGCGCGGCTTCCTTACTTGGTCATCTTGTTGGCCGCCAGGTCCCACGTCGTGCCCGCCGTGCCTTCCTTGGTGCCGTCGTCTTTCTGCGCGGTGAGTTCCCATTTGATCTTGGTGAAGTTCAGCGACAGGGTTTCCACCGGTTTGCCGCCTGTACCGCCACTGACGCTGACGTTGGACAGCACGACGTTGGTCAGGGTGTAGACGATGAACGGCATGATCTGACCGCTGCCTTCGGCAGCGTTGCGACCGATGGTGATGATGGCTTCGGGGATCGGTTTACCGGCGCAGCAATATTCGTTGAGGGTGGGGGTAGAACTGTCGACGAATTTGGTCAGGGTGAATTCGCCGATGTGGGGCCTGCCGGACGTACGTTCCGAGTTGCTGACGTCATTGGTGACTTGCATCGCCACGTTGTGGCTGTAGGACATGACTTCGATTTTGTCCGTGAAGCCCTCGAGCAGGCTGTCGCCCTTGATGTCGCCGCCGAGGTCGAGAATGATCGCATCCATTGTGTGGAACTCCTGAATAAGACGAGATGGGGGGCCAATACCGATCTGTTAAAGACGAACGCCGAACCTGTGGCGAGGGAGCTTGCTCCCGCTGGGTCGCGCAGCGGCCCCCTCTTTTATGGGACTGCTGTGCAGTCCAGCGGGAGCAAGCTCCCTCGCCACATAGCTACATAGCCGTCAGGCCGCTACCGGCGGCGGCAGGGTCGCCACCAGGCGGATCGAAGCAGTCAGCTCCTCCAACTGAAAGTGCGGCCGCAGGAACACCGTGGCCTTGTAGGCCCCTGGCTTGCCCGCCACTTCCGTGACGTCCACCCGCGCTTCGCGCAACGGGTACTGCGCCTTGATCTCTTGCGGCGCGTTGTCGTTGATCAGCACGTAATCGGCGATCCAGTTATTGAGGTAGGTCTGCACGTTGTCGCGGGTCATGAAGCTGCCGACTTTGTCGCGCATGATGACCTTCAGGTAATGGGCGAAACGCGAGGCGGCGAGCACATACGGCAACATCGCCGAGATTCGCGCGTTGGCGTTGGCCTCGTTGGTGTTGTAGAGCTTAGCCTTGTTGGTGGTCTGGCCGCCGAAGAACACGGCCACGTCACTGTTTTTCTTGTGGCACAGTGAAATGAAGCCCAGGTCGTTGAGTTCTTTTTCGCGCCGGTCGGTGATCGCCACTTCGGTCGGGCATTTGAGTGACAGGTCCCCGGAGCTGGTGCGGAAGGTATGGGCCGGCAGGCCTGCTACCGCGCCACCGCCTTCGGCCCCGCGAATCGCTGCGCACCAGCCATATTTGGCGAAGGCTTCGGTGATGCGTTGCGACAGCGCCCAGGCGGCGTTGCCCCACAGGTATTTACTGTGGTCGGTGCCGTTGACGTCCTCGACGTAGTTGATGCCTTCCACCGGCAGTGTGTCCGGGCCGTAGGGCAGGCGCAGCAGAAAGTGCGGCAGCACCAGGGACACGTAGCGCGAGTCTTCGCTTTCGCGGAACGAGCGCCATTTGATCAGCTCCTGGCTTTCGAAAATCTTCGACAGGTCACGGGGCACGGCCAGCTCAGTGAAGCTGGTCATGTCGAACAACCGAGGGCTGGCGGCGGCAATGAACGGCGCGTGCGCGGCGGCGGCGACGTTCGACAGTTTTTCCAGCAGGCCGATGTCCTGGGGGTGGCGACCAAACGTGTAGTCGCCCACCAGCAGGCTGAACGGATGCCCGCCGAAGGTGCCGTATTCTTCCTCGTAGATCTTCTTGAACAGCGCGCTCTGGTCAAACTCGACGGCTTTTTCCAGATCGTTCTGCAGTTCTTTCTGGGTCACGTTGAGCAAGCGCAGTTTAAGCCGCGTGCTGGTTTCAGTGTTCTGCACCAGCAGATGCAGGCCGCGCCAGGAGGCTTCGAGTTTTTGCAGTTCCGGGTGGTGCAGCACTTCATTGAGCTGGGCGCTGATCAACTGATCGATCTGGCTGATGCGGTCGTTGATCATGGCCACGGTGTCCTTGTCGATGGCCATGCCTTCGTCGAGGACCTGGGTGGCGAATTCGGCCAGCATGTCGCGGGCGTAGTCCTGCTGGCTGTCGTCGTGGGCCATGCGGCCTTCGGCGATGATCTTGTCCAGCAGGGACAGGGTCTGGGTCGTGCTCTCGCTGGTTTGAGCGCTGGATGACGCAGGCATGGCTTTATCTCCCTTGAGTGATGAGCGCGATCAGGCCTGTGGTTCGGCCGGGGCTGGGTCATCGTTGGCGGCTTCGGTCGGCAGGTCTTGCGCATCCTGAGGGCGGGCTGACTTGATCTCTTGCAGGCCTTCGGTGTTGGCGATCACGTCGCGCAGCAGCTTGTCCAGGTCGTCGTTGCCATCAAGCTTGGTCAGCAGGTCCCGCAGCCGCTGGCGGGCTTCGAACAGTCGGCGCAGGGGCGTGACCTGCTCCACAACCTTGACCGGGTCGAAGTCGTCGATGTGACGGAAGTTGAGTTCGATGTTGAGCTTGCTGTCGTCACCGCTGAGGGTGTTATTCACCTGGAGCGTGGCGCGAGGGGAGATGGAGGCCAGTACCTCGTTGAAATTGTCGCGATCGATTTCGGTGAAGCGCCGCTCGTTGAGCTTGGGCAGCGGGTCCAGTGGTTTGCCCGAGAGGTCGGCCAGAATGCCGACCACCAGTGGCAATTCTTTCTTTTCGATGGCATTGCCGATTTCCACGTCATAGGTGATCTGGACGCGGGGAGGACGGACTCTGTCGAGCTTGTGCTGGGTACTTTCTGCCATGGCGGCCGACTCCGATGCATGTAGGGAGCAATGCATCGGGGGGCCCGCTCATCGCATTCCCTTGCTGATCCGCAGGTTGCAAATGGAGGGCAGTAGACCTGTCATTCCCTTGACGAACCTGGTGCATTCGACTGTGTGGGTCGAACTACCCAAGACGCTAGAACAGGTCTATAAAAATGCAAGCAAAAACAATTTTTGACCGCTGAGAAAAGGAAGATTCATTTTGCGTGTTCTTTTTTCCGGATTTTTTTTGAGCGTCGCGCTCACCGGTTGTTCGCTGTTTGCTCCCAGTGTCGACCTCGACAGTTTGACCCTGGACGTCGCGCCCCGAGCCAATGACGACACACCCATCGCAGTGGATTTTGTCGCCGTGAACGACCCGGATCTGCTCAAGCAGCTGTCGGGAATCAGCGCGCGCCAGTGGTTTGCCGAGCGCGAACAGTTCCAGCGCGACTATCGTCAACTCATGTCGGTGTGGGGGCTGGAGCTGGTGCCGGGGCAATTCATCGACCGCCAACCCTTCCCGCTGGAGGGCCGGCGCGCCGCTGGACTTTTGGTCTTCGCCAGCTATAACACTCCCGGAGCCCACCGGCTTCGGCTGGACGATCAGCGTAAGGCCTGGCTGAAGTTCGAAAGTCGTGAGATGACCCTGGTGAACGATGGCCAACTTGCCAGTCAGCCTTGAGTGACCGCGGGCCGCCCAGGGGCGGCGTCATTGGGATGTCGAAGGGAGTCGTATGAGTCTGTTACCTGACGCGGTTTGCTGGCACGAGGGCATGCAGTTGCTGCCCCAGCACTTCCAATTGCAAGGCCTGCGCGCCGAAGCCCTGGCCGCGCATTTTGCCGGCGCCTGCAACCCCTGGTTCTGGGGTGTCAGCCAGCTTGAGGTCGACCCTTCGGCTCTCAGTGCCGGCCAGGTCCGGCTGTTGCAGCTGCAGGGCACCTTGCCGGACGGGTTGCCGGTCAACGTGCAGGCCGGGGTCGGGCCGACCCTGGAGCTGGACATCACCGAAGCGGTGAACAAGACCGACGACGCGACGGTGACCGTGTACCTGGCCATCAGTCCGCTCTGGCGCGCCGGGCAATTGCTGCCGCTCAAGGGCCGGCTGCAATCGGTAGTGGGTGACGCCTTGCCGGACCTCACCAGCGGCGAGTTCCCCGAGTCCATCACGGTGTGGCGGCCGAACCCTCGGCTGTGCACACAACTGAGCAAGGCCGACTCGATCTGCCTGCCGCTGTTGCGCATCCGCAAGGAGGGCGGCGGTTTCCTGCGGGTGGCCTACACACCGCCGACGCCGATCCTGTTGCCGGAATCAATTCTTGGTCGGCGAGTGGTCGGGCTGTGTGCCAGGGCTCGGGAGAAATGCCTGTTCCTGGCCGGGCGCCTGCGTCAGGCCCAAGCGGCCGGTAACCAGGACGATGCCATGGAGATTCGCCGTCAATTGACTGCGTTGTGGGCGCGTTTGCCGGAAGTCGAAGGCGCGCTGAACACTCGGGTGGCGACACCCCAGGCCTTGCATGGTCTGCTGTTGGGGCTGGCCGGCAGCTGGGCGGCGCTCGATCCGCTGGCCGGTGTCCCGGCCTTTGCGCCATTGGATTTTCTTGAGTTGCAACGCGGCTATGAGCCGCTGCTGGACTGGCTGGAAAACACTCTGGAGCTGGTCCGCGCCGGTTATCGCAGCCTGGCCTTCGAGCGCGATGACCAGGTGTTCTCGATCCAGTTGCCCGACGACCAGCCGAACCAGCGCCTGGTGATCGGCCTGCGTATGCCCAACGGCGCCAGTGAGCAAGCCGCGGCCGATTGGCTGCGCGGGGCGATCATCGCGTCGGCGCCGCACATCCCGCTGTTGAGTCGCCAACGCATGAGCGGTCTGCCCCATCAGGCCATGAGCCGCAACGAACAGGTGGCCTACAGCGTGGGTGACGACACCCGGTTGTTCGTGGTGGCCGCCAGCGGGCAATGGTTCGATGGGCAATTGCCGTTGCACATCGTAGCGCCGGCCTCGCATCAGGCCAGCAGTCCGTGGCAAGTGGTGTTGTTTGTGGCGCAAGCCGGTGAAAGCGCCTGATCGTAAAAGGGGAGTCGTATGCCTGACGGAAGTGGCGGGGCGGTTCGGAGTCTGCATGAGGCACCGCTGAGCAGTGCGTTTCGTCAGGCTTGGCTGAAGTGGTCCCAGGACTGGCAGGACCTGCCCAAGGACAGCGACCCCGCGGTATTGGTCAGCCGGGTGGTGGAGTTTTCCGGTCGAAGCGCCCAGCGGTTGTGGCGGGTGGCCTTTGCCACCGTGGGCGATGCGGCCACCGAGCAGGTCAAGGCATTGGTCTACGCCTTCGTGGCGCTGGTGGACGAGACCTTGCTGTTCACCCCATGGCCGGGACAACTGGCCTGGCAGCAGCATCCCCTCGAGTCGCGCATGTACTCCAGCCGTCAGGCCGGCGAACGGTTGCCGGCTGCCATCAAGAAACTGCTCGATGAGCAGATGCCCGGCACCCGGGACCTGGCCAACGTGTACCTGCAGTGTCTGATTCTCGGTTTTCAGGGCCGATTGCGGGGCGAGCCCGGTCAGGTCCAGCACGAAAAATGGCGTGTGGCGCTGTTCACGTTCGCCTGGCAGCACGAGCCCGATTATGTCGATGTCAGCCAGCGCCTGGCGATGTCTGCGGCGGCCACACCGATACGTGTCCCGGTTCAACAGTCGTTGCCGGACGGTTTGCGCCTGGGCCTGGTGATCCTGGCGATGGTGTTGCTGCTGACCGGGTTGGGGCAGGTGTTCTGGCGTGACATCCAATCAGAGCTTGAACCGGTGCTGCAACTGAACGAGTCGGTGGTTCAGGAGCAGGACTCATGAGCCTCTTGAGCATCGTCGCCCTGGTGTTGCTCGCCATAGTCGCGGTGCTGCTGATTGCGGCGGCGATCTGGTGGCTGCGCACCCAGGGCGGCGCGGCTATCCGCAGCTTCTATGGCGCGGTGCGCCACATGGAGCAGGAGCAAGGCACTCGGGACCGCTATCAGATGCCCTGGTTGTTGATGCTGGGCAACGAGGCCGATGGCGCGCAGTTGTGCGCCCAGTGGCGTTTGCAGCCGACAGACAAGGCGGCGTGGTTCGGGCGCTGGTGGTCGGATGCCGAAGGCGCGGTGCTGGTGGTGCCCCAGGCGCTGTTTTTGCCCGATGAGGGCATGAACATGCAGCGGGGCAACTGGTGGCGCCTGTTGGGATTGATTCTGCGCCTGCGCAGCAGACGGCCGCTGGATGCGGTGATCTGGACTGTGCCGTTCGGCAAGCTCGATGACATCGAGCAGACGACCGAGCTGAGTCTCAAGGTCCGGCGCTGTTTCATCGACCTCTTGCAACGGTTCGGTCTGAGCTTGCCGGTGTACGTGGTGATCACCGGGATGGAAGAACTGCCGGGGTTCCAGGAACTGGTCAGCGCCTTGCCCGCCCAGGCGCGGGAATCGACGCTGGGCTGGTCGTCGCCATATTCGCCCGAGGCGGCGTGGCAATCGCAATGGAGCGATCAGGCGCTGGATCAGGTCAACGCCGCATTGTCCCAGTCGATCATCGAAATCGGCGCGCTGTCGGGGCAGTTGAGCAGCGATCTGTATGGGTTGCCGGAGCGTTTCGAAGGGTTGCGGCGCGCCATGCAGCTGCTGCTGGAACCGGTTTTCCAGGGCAACGCGCAAGGCGAGGCACCACGCTTTCGTGGCGTGTATTTCACCGCCAGCCAGGCGCCCGCCGTCACTGGCGATGGGTTGACCGCCAGCGACAGCGTTTTGCGCCAGACGGTGTTCGCCCGGCAATTGTGGTCGCGCCGGCTGGTGGCCGAGCGGGGCCTGGCCCAGCCGGTGCCACGCCTGCTGCGCTTGCGCCAGCGCTGGCATCGGCTGGGCGGTGGGGTGGCGCTGGTGGTCGGCGTGGTCTGGCTGGGGAGCATGGTCTGGGTCTGGCACGATTCGGTCGAGCAAGCCGAGGGCTTGTCGCGGTTGGTCCTCAGCGCGCACAAAAACCATGTCGTGGTCGACCCCGACAAGCCGCAACTGGAGCCGACCCGGCACAACGTGCAGAACTACTGGAACGTGCTGGAAAAAGCCCCGCGCTGGCGTTTCGTCTCGGTGGTGTTTCCGACTTCCTGGTTCTCCGCCGTGGACGTACAACTGGACAACGGCTTGCGCATGACCGCCCGCCATCATTGGATATTGCCGCTGCGTGACCTGCTGGTCTCGGACCTCGAACAACTCAAGGGCATCCGCAATACCGAGCGGCGCGGCAACGTGGAAAGCGAAGATCCGGCGCAATGGCAAAGTTACGTGAAAGCCAAGGACCTGGTTGAGCGTGCGGTGCGCCTGGAACAGCACAACCAGATGTTCAGCCAGGCGGTGAACAACCCCAAGGCACCGTTGGACGAGCTGGTGCAACTGAGCAACAACGCCCTGTCGTTGAACCTCAACACCGGGACCTTGAGCCGGGCGCGTTTTTACAATCGGGTGCTGTTCGATGCCCAGAATAGCGATTTGAAAGGCCTGGACCTGAACGCCGCGCGCCCGGTGATTGCCGATAACTTCATGGGCCTGATGCAGCGCTGGCTGGATCATTACTTTCTGGCGGACAACTTCGTGCGTCAGGCCGGTTACCTGAAGCTGCATCTGCAACGGCTTGAGGCCGGCGGCGGCAACTCCTTGAGCGAACTCGAAGAGCTGATGGCGTTGGTCGATGACCTGCAAAGGCTCGTCAGCCTGACCAACTCGGCCTGGGGCCGGGGCAAGGGGCAGGACCTGGTGCCCGGTTACACCCAGTTGATGGACAAGGTGGGCCACAGCACGCTGCTGGGGCCGGATCTTGAGCAGGATCTGCAGAGCCAGGCGGCAAAATTGCAGCAGAGCTTTCGCGACCAGTGGATCGTCCAGACCGGTTCCAGGGACAATCTGTTGGTCCAGCAGGGCAGCGGTTTGCTGGTGCTGCAGGAGCATGTCACGGCGCTGGACGGCGCGGTACAAGCGCTGTTCAAGCGTGACTTCGTGGCGTTGGCCATGCAGAAGGCGCCGTCGGACAGTAACGCCGACTCGATGGGCCGGGGTGACAGCGACGATTTCAGCGTTGCCTTGAACTACTTCGCCAGCTACCAGAGCTACGCCAATGAAGAACTGCCGCGCATCCCGCCGGATTATCGTGGGGCGCTGATGGAGGCTGCTGAAAGCGCGGCGGCGCGGGCCATGTGGCTGAGTCTGGATGACAGCGAGCAACCGCTACCGGGCATGAGTTTCAATGTGCAGACCTCCCAGGCCGTTGCCCTGCAAAAAGCCTTCATGGATGTGAAACGCAGCGATCTGGCGATTCGTTTTCAGCGCCTGCTCAACCGCCGCGCGTTGGCGCAGATCCAGAGCGGCCTGAACGAAATCGACGCCCAGCCACTGTTCACCCAACGTGCCGATGTCCAACGCTGGGACGGCTCGAAGAACTTCGGCTTGCAGTTGTACGGCGCCACTGATCCTCAGGACCTGAAGCTGAGCCTGAACCAGCAGTTCGGCGCCATGCTACAGATCGCCGAGCATCGCATGCCTGCGTTGGAATGGCTGATTGTCCAGCAGGACAACCTGTCGGCCCTGGAGCACGATCAGGTCGCCCGGTTCATGGCGCTCAACGACGAACTGCTCAAATACAAGAACCAGAACCCAGCCAGTGCGGCTGCCCAACTGGAGCAATTGGTAAGCCGCGATTTCATCGAAATGGACACCACGTCCTGCGCGCAGATCCTGCAAACGTCCAGCCTGCCCGGCGGACGTGGCGACCTGGCTCTGCGCACCGTCACGCTGCAACAAAGTGCCTTGCAACGCTGCCTGTATCTGCAACAGAACCAGGCGGCGACCGCCTGGAATGACCTGGCCAATTATTTCAATCAGTACCTGGCCGGGCGCTTTCCGTTTTCCCAGGATGTGCGGGCCAGCGATGCCGACCCGGCGCGGGTCCAGCGCCTGCTGGAGCTGATCGACACGCGGCTGCCTCAGGCACAGGCCGGACTGGCGTTGAGCCGGACGCCGGAGCGATTGGCGGCGGAGGATTTTCTCAACCGTTTGAAACAGGCCGGTGCCTGGCTCGGGCCGCTGTTCGTGCGGGACAAGAGTGGCTTGCTCGGCGTGGAAATGGACGTGCGCTGGCGAACCGATCGCGAGCAGGAACGCGGCGCGGATCAGGTGATCGCCTGGGGGCTGAACGCCGGCAACCAACAGATCAGTTACCCGGGTGAAACCGGGCAGAACCTGCGCTGGATGGTCGGCCAGCCGGTGAGTTTGACCCTGCGCTGGGCCCGTAACGGTTACCAGCGTCCGGCCAACGACCCCTTGCAACCCGACCTGGTGGTGCGCGATCTGGAAGCCGGCTGGGAGTATCAGGGGCCGTGGGCGTTGCTGCGCCTGATGCGCTCACTGGTGTCGAACCAGCGCCAGCCGAACGCCGACTACACCGACTTCCCGCTGACCCTGCAACTGCCCGTGACGGCCCAGACCCAGGCGACCACGGCGCAACAGACCCAGATGTTCCTGCGTTTGTCGCTGATGAGCCAGGGTTCGAAGCTGCCGCTGTCGATTGCTCCGCTGCCGACCCAGGCCCCCCGTTCACCTTTCATGGCGACCTCATCGAGCACCGCCATCGCAACCCGCGAGGAGGGCTTGTGAGCTTGCCGATATCCCCTTTGCCCGAACTCGTCCCCCGGTTGCTTGAGCCGATCAGCGCCGAATCGCCCTGTGGCCAGGATCTGCGCTACGAGCCGGAGTTCGACCAGTTGCGCGAGTTGCGCCGGGAGGACGACACCAGCCTGCCCACGGGTGTGTGGCAATCGTCGATCAAGCGCGCCCAATGGCCGGAACTGGAAAGACTCGCCACTGCGTTGCTGCTCGAGCGCAGCAAGGATTTGATGATCAGCGCGTGGCTGGGGGAGGCCTGGTTACACCTGACCGGGCTGGAAGGACTGCCGGGCAGCCTGGCGTTGGTGGCGGGTCTGTGTGAGCGCTACCCCGAGCAGCTGTATCCCCGGGCCGATGACGGTGACCCGTCGTGGCGGGTCATTCCGCTGGAGTGGCTGGCCCGTCGCTACAGCGAAGTGTTACTGACACGGGTGCCCTTGTTCGATGGCCGGGACCCTGATTTCGACGGTTTCTGCCTGGCCGACTGGCAACGCTTGCAGCGCCAGCAGGTGTTGGTCAACGACAGTAAAAACGCCAAGGCCTCGGCGGAAGCGGCGCGCAACGACCAGAAAAAACTCAGCGAACTGATTCGCACCACGCCATTGTCGTTCTGGCTGCATCGCCAGGGCAGCCTGATGCTGAGCCTGCAGCACCTGCAACGGCTCGAAGCCTGGAGTGATGCCTACCTGGGCGATCAGGCCCCAGGCTATTCCTCCCTGCAGGACGTGATACAGGCCTTGCTGACATTGATAGAGGAGTTCATTGCGATGAACCCACAGCAACCCACCGTCGTGCCGGCGCAAGCACCACCGCCGGTGACGCCGCAAACCGCCCCAGCGCAGGTGGGCGCCGCGGCAACCCTGGCTTTTCAGGAGCCGGCCAGCCGCGAGGAAGCCTATCGCCAGTTGCTGGTCATCGCCGGCTACCTGGCTCGCACCGAACCCCACAGTCCGGTGCCCTATTTGATCCGGCGCGGCGTGGAGTGGGGCAACAAACCGTTGAACGAGCTGCTGGGCGAACTGATCAGTGCCGATGCCGAATCCCGGCGCGTGTGGACGCTATTGGGCGTTCTCTAACGCTCCTCGTCGGGCAAGCGCACCGGCGTCAGTACCGGTTTGCCGGAAAAGAACGCGGTCAGGTTCTGGCCCACCAACTCCACCATAGCGCGGGTGGCTTCCGGCGACAGGCCTGCGACGTGGGGTGTGAGGACGACGTTGGGCAGGTTCTTCAGCGCCTGCGGCACCTCGGGCTCGTGATCGAACACATCCAGGGCCGCTCCGGCAATTCGCCGTTGTTCCAGGGCGCTGATCAGGTCGGCGGTGGCCACCACGCTGGCCCTGGCGACGTTCACCAGGAATCCTTTTGGGCCGAGCGCATCGAGGGTCTGCTTGTTTATCAACTGCCGGGTATCCAGGCCGCCTGGCGTGGCGATGATCAGGAAGTCCGAGACCCGCGCCAGTTCCGTGGGGGTGGCGCAGAAGGTGTAGGGCACGTCGTTGCGTACCCGGCGATTGTGATAGCTGACACTCATGTCAAAGCCCAGGGCGGCCCGTTTGGCGATCGCCATGCCCACCGCGCCAAGGCCCAACACGCCCAGCCGCTTACCGGCCAGGGAAGGGCGCGCGCTCCTCGGCCATTCGCCCCGTCGCAGGGCGGCATCGCAATGGGGTATGTCGCGCACCAACGCCAGCAACAGCGCCATGGCATGGTCGGCTACCGACGACGCGTTGACCCCGGCGCCATTGGTCACCACGATGCCGCGCTGATGGGCGGCCTGCAGGTCCACCTGCTCGTAGCCGGCGCCGATCACGCAGATGATTTTCAGGTTGGGCAGGGCGGCAATTTCCTCGGCCGTCAAACCCAGGGGACCGCGGGTCAGAACCGCGCTGAACCGTTCTCCATGTTCGTAAATCGCCGTCTTGCGCTCGGCAGGCGTTGGCGCCAACTCTAAGTGATAGCCCTGACGCTCAAGAATCGGCAGGTATTCGTTGACGGTTTCAACCAGTACAAGAACGGTTGCGGTCATGCTGTGCTCCTGTGGGCAATAGGACTGACGAAAAACCTGTGGGAGCGAGCCTGCTCGCGATAGCGGTGTCTCAGGAAATACCATGGCTGGCTGTTCCATCGCTATCGCGAGCAGGCTCGCTCCCACAGGGTTTTGTGCATTATGGCTTATCCTGCGCTGGTAGCTGTTTCATCTGTTCTGAGTGTAGGAGTTGGCGCAAAAAGGCGATAGGTCGGCGGCTTCATCATAAGCTTTCAATATCAATTGGCACGGGCATCCCTGAATACTTACTTGAAATGGATCTCGAATGCGGGATTCTTGTCTTTCTTTTGAACAAGCGTTTACCGGTAGGTTTTCTCTGATCGCGGAGCTTTAAACTCCCCCAACCCTTTGATCGAGGCGCATCATGCGAATCCACGTCACATTCAATGATCGCGTCGGTATTACCCAAGAAGTGCTGGCACTGCTCGGCGCGCGAAACCTCAACTTGGACGCGGTGGAGATGATTCCACCTAACGTCTACATCGATGCGCCAGACCTGAGTCAGACGGTGCTGGACGAGCTCAATTATGCGTTATTACGAGTAGAAGGCGTCAAAGCTGTGGAGCTGGTCGACATGCTCCCGGGTCAATGTCGCCGTCTTCAACTTGATGCGTTGTTAGCCGCTATGAGCGATCCGGTATTGGCGGTTGATCCGGGGGGGTATGTCCTGTTGGCCAATCCCGAACTGATCAGTCTTTATGGCAGCGATCCAACGGGAGAGCCCCTTTCGAATTTGTTCACAGCACCGAACTTCACAAGGGCCTTGTTGGACAAAAGCTTTCGGTTGCCGATGTGTGAGGTCAATTTCAAAGGACACGACCTGTTGCTTGACGCCACTCCCATTATCGGTACGACACAGAGTTCGCGTTTGCTCGCGGGTGGATTGTTGACGCTTTACCCTCCGAGCCGTATCGGTGAGCGCCTGGCTTCTCTGCATCACGATCATGCGGAAGGGCTGGACGCTTTACTGGGGAAGTCGCCGGTGCTAGCACAGCTCAAGACGCGACTGCACAAGGTTGCCGGGCTGGACGCACCGTTGTTGATTCAGGGCGAGACGGGGACGGGTAAGGAACTTGTAGCGAGGGCCTGTCACACCATGAGTGCAAGACGAGACGCACCGTTCCTAGCCCTGAACTGTGCAGCGCTGCCGGAAAGCCTGGCCGAGAGTGAGCTGTTCGGCTACGCCGCCGGTGCGTTTACCGGGGCACAGCGAGGCGGCAAGCCTGGGCTGTTGGAGCTGTCGGATCGGGGTACGGTATTTCTAGATGAGGTAGGCGAGATGTCACCGTACCTGCAAGCAAAATTGCTGCGCTTTCTCAGTGATGGCTGCTTCCGCCGCGTCGGTGGTGATCGCGAGGTGCATGTCAGCGTGCGGGTGCTGTGCGCCACCCATCGAAATCTCGAACTAATGGTGACTGAGGGTAGCTTTCGCGAAGATCTTTACTACCGACTCAACGTCCTTAACCTGATGGTGCCTGCGCTTCGCGAGCGTGGACAGGACATTCTGCTGTTGGCTGAACATTTCTTGCGCCAGGCCTGCGAACAGATTCAGCGTTCGCCCTGCCGGTTGGCGCCATCGACCCATCCACTGTTATTAGGAAACCAATGGTCAGGTAATGTTCGCCAGTTGCAGAACGTCATTTTCCGAGCGGCCGCAATCTGCGAAGGGGACGTGATCGACAGCGACGGGCTTGAGCTCGCCGGTACTGAACTGATCAGTCAGAAAGCAGATTCGCAAGGAATAATCAGCCTGGAAGCGGCTGTGCAGAATTTCGAGAAGTCGCTATTGGAGAGCCTCTATCTGGCCTATCCCTCAACCCGGCAATTGGCGCATCGTCTGCAAACGTCGCACACCGCTATTGGGCAGCGGTTACGCAAATACGGCATAGGTTCTCGTTCGTAGCTGTCTCCTGATTACTGGTTCGATTACGTTCCATTGGAGCGTTTTCGCTCCAATGTCAGGTAGACACCGTGTGCCTTGACTTAACCCTTGCTTTTTGGGCGCAAGCCCACGTTCGCTGTGGAGCGATTTCGCTCCACAGAATCCCGAATAATTTGTTTTTCCTTAATAACTATCTGATAAATATAAAAAATATAAAGATGGCATTTCCTTTGCTCTTGTTCTGTCAGCCAATGCCGACTACCTGCCGGCTCATTCGTCCTGAAATCGGGACACACTGATAACAAGAGGAAAATCCATGAGCACGCTGCGTTTCACTTCCGAGCATGAATGGTTACGTCTGGAAGCTTCCGGCGAATTGACTGTCGGCATTACACACTTTGCTCAAGAAGCATTGGGTGACGTGGTTTTCGTGCAATTGCCAGATCTGGGGCCATTTGCCGAAGGACATGAGGTGGCGGTGCTGGAGTCGGTGAAAGCCGCGAGCAATATCAGCATGCCGTTGACCGGAGATGTGGTCGCGATCAATCAGGCGCTGGTCGATGATCCCGAGCAGGTCAATGCCTCGCCGATGAACGATGGCTGGTTCTTCCGTATCCGTGTCGACAATCTGGATGCCTTCAACGATCTGATGGATCAGGAAGGTTATGACCGTTTCCTGGTCGAAAACGCCTGAGTCGGGAGGGGTGAGATGAACAAGCCACAGATTCCCCTGGGCACGGACAACGAATTCATTGCCCGGCACATCGGTCCTCGCGACGAAGACATTAGCGCCATGTTGTCGTTGATCGGTCATGACTCGCTGGAAGCCCTGATCGACAGCGTCGTTCCACAGAGCATCAAGGGCACCAGTGTGCTCGAGTTATCGGCGGGGCAGGGCGAAGCCGAGGCCCTGGCCGCAATCAAGGCCATTGCCGGCAAAAACCAGCTGTTGCGCACCCACATCGGCCAAGGCTATTCCCCTTGCCATACGCCGACGCCGATCCTGCGAAACCTGCTGGAGAACCCGGGCTGGTACACTGCGTACACACCGTATCAACCGGAAATTTCCCAAGGTCGTCTGGAAGCACTGCTGAATTTCCAGACTTTGATCAGCGACTTGACCGGAATGGAAATCGCCAACGCCTCGTTGCTCGATGAAGCGACGGCGGCCGCCGAAGCCATGACCTTCTGCAAGCGCTTGGCAAAAAACAAAGCGCCGGCTTTTTTTGTCTCGCGCCACTGCCATCCGCAGACCCTCGACGTGCTGCGCACCCGGTCCGAACCGCTAAACATCGAGATTGTGATCGGCGACGAGTCCGAACTGGAGAAAGAAGGGCTCGACGGTTATTTCGGCCTGCTGTTGCAATATCCGGCCAGTACCGGCGAGATCGTCGATCATCGTTCGCTGGTCGAGCGCGCCCACCAGGCCGGTGCATTGGTGGCGGTGGCGGCCGATCTGCTGGCATTGACCCTGCTGACACCGCCGGGTGAATTTGGTGCCGATGTGGTGTTGGGCAGTGCCCAACGCTTCGGCGTGCCCCTGGGTTTCGGTGGCCCGCACGCCGCTTACTTTGCGACACGCGATGAGTTCAAGCGCGACATGCCCGGGCGCCTGGTAGGCATCTCCATCGACCACCATGGCAACCCGGCGCTGCGCCTGGCGATGCAAACCCGTGAGCAACACATTCGTCGTGAGAAAGCCACGAGCAACATCTGCACCGCGCAAGTGCTGTTGGCCAATATCGCCAGCATGTACGCGGTCTACCATGGCCCCAAAGGTCTGACAGGCATCGCCCGCCGCGTGCATCGCTTGACGTCGATCCTGGCCCAGGGCCTGGAACAACTGGGGCATCGGGTCGAGCAACAGCATTTCTTCGACACTCTCAGTGTCGTGTCGGCAATCCCGGTGCAAACCGTACATGACGCGGCCAGGTCGGCGGGGATCAACCTACGTGTCATCGACCCACCTCGCGTCGGTCTGTCGCTGGACGAAACCTGCGAGCAACAAAGCGTAGAGGCCCTCTGGGCCGTGTTTGCCGTCAAAGGACAGTCGCTGCCGGACTTCCTCGCCCTGGCGAAAACCACTGGCGATTGCCTGCCACTGTCGTTGTTGCGTGAGACACCGATCCTGCAGCACGAAGTGTTCAATCGCTATCACTCGGAAACCGAGTTGATGCGCTATCTGCGCAGACTGGCGGATAAGGACCTGGCGCTAGACCGCACCATGATTCCGTTGGGCTCCTGCACCATGAAGCTCAATGCCGCCAGCGAAATGATCCCGATCACCTGGCCAGAGTTTGGCGCCCTGCATCCGTTCGCGCCGGGCGAGCAAGCCCGGGGTTATCAGCAACTGATCAAGGAGCTGGAGCAGATGCTGTGCGCGGCGACGGGTTACGACGCCATGTCGTTGCAACCCAATGCTGGCTCGCAGGGCGAGTACGCAGGGCTGCTCGCCATTCGTGCGTATCACGCCAGTCGTGGCGAAGCCAATCGCGATGTCTGTCTGATCCCTTCGTCGGCCCATGGCACTAACCCGGCCACCGCACAAATGGCCGGTATGCGCGTGGTCGTGGTCGATTGCGATGCCAGGGGCAACGTCGACATCGCCGACTTGGAGTACAAGGCGCAACTGCACGAAGAGCGCCTGGCGGCATTGATGATTACCTACCCGTCGACCCATGGCGTGTTTGAAGACGGCATCCGCCAGATCTGCGCGATCGTGCATGAACGCGGCGGCCAGGTGTACATCGATGGCGCCAACATGAACGCCATGGTCGGGCTCTGTGCGCCGGGCAAATTTGGGGGTGATGTCTCGCACCTGAATTTGCACAAGACTTTCTGCATTCCCCACGGAGGAGGCGGGCCAGGCGTTGGACCCATCGGCGTCAAGGCACACCTGGCGCCGTTCCTGCCAGGGCACGAAACCATGGCGCGCAAGCAAGGTGCAGTCAGCGCCGCAGCCTTTGGCAGCGCCAGCATCCTGCCGATCACCTGGATGTACATGCGCATGATGGGCGGGGAAGGCCTCAAGCGTGCGTCGCAACTGGCCATCCTCAGCGCCAACTACATTGCCCGGCGGCTGGAGGATCACTACCCAGTGCTCTACACCGGCGAGAATGGACTGGTCGCGCACGAGTGCATCCTCGACCTGCGCCCGATCAAGGAGACCAGCGGCATCAGCGTGGAAGACGTGGCCAAGCGGCTGATCGACTTCGGTTTCCATGCCCCAACCATGTCATTTCCGGTGGCGGGCACGCTGATGGTCGAGCCGACCGAGAGTGAATCCCTGGAAGAGCTGGACCGGTTCTGCGAAGCGATGATCTGCATCCGCGAAGAAATTCGCGCAGTGGAAAGCGGTGATCTCGATCCGCACGACAACCCATTGAAAAATGCGCCACACACCGCTGCCGAACTGGTCCATGAGTGGCCGCATTGCTATAGCCGCGAGTTGGCGGTGTACCCGCTCGAGTCGCTGCGCGACAGCAAATACTGGCCGCCGGTCGGTCGGGTCGACAACGTGTATGGCGACCGCAATCTGGCCTGTGCCTGTCCGCCAATTTCGATTTATCAAGACGCTTGATGATTGTGCCCGGACCCTGTCCGGGCCTTCATGCCAGTGCGCTGTGTGTACTCAAACAAAAAAAGGAAAGCTCACCATGTTCCATAAAAGTCTGACCCTGTCCGATTTCGACCCCGTGCTCGCTGAGGCCATTCATCGCGAAGCGAAGCGCCAGGAAGACCACATCGAATTGATCGCCTCGGAGAACTACGCAAGCCCGCAAGTGATGGAGGCTCAGGGGACCGAGTTGACCAACAAATACGCCGAGGGTTATCCCGGCAAGCGCTACTACGGCGGCTGTGAACATGTCGACGTGGTCGAGCAGTTGGCGATCGATCGAGCCAAGGCGCTATTCGGTGCCGGTTACGCCAACGTTCAGCCGCACTCCGGTTCGCAGGCCAATGCGGCGGTCTATCTGGCCTTGCTGCAAGCCGGCGATACGCTCCTGGGCATGAGTCTGGCTCACGGTGGTCACTTGACGCATGGGGCGAAGGTCAGTTCGTCCGGCAAGCTGTACAACGCTGTCCAGTATGGCATCGATGCTAATGGCCTGATCGACTATGACGAGGTAGAACGTCTAGCGGTCGAGCACAAGCCAAAAATGATCGTCGCGGGTTTCTCAGCCTATTCGAAAACCCTCGACTTTCCGCGTTTCCGCGCCATTGCCGACAAGGTTGGGGCATACCTGTTCGTTGACATGGCGCACGTCGCCGGTCTGGTGGCTGCTGGCCTGTACCCGAACCCGGTGCCTTACGCCGACGTGGTCACCACTACCACGCACAAGACCCTGCGCGGTCCCCGCGGTGGACTGATTCTCGCCAAGGCCGACCCGGAGCTGGAAAAAAAACTCAACTCGGCGGTGTTTCCGGGCGGGCAAGGCGGGCCATTGATGCATGTTATTGCGGCCAAGGCTGTGTGCTTCAAGGAAGCATTGGCGCCGGGTTTCACGGACTACCAGTTGCAGGTCATTCGCAACGCACAAGCCATGGCTGACGTCTTCAAGCAGCGAGGTTACGACGTCGTGTCCGGCGGCACTGACAATCATCTGTTCCTGGTTAGCCTTATCCGCCAGGGGATTACCGGCAAAGACGCCGATGCCGCGTTGGGTCGTGCTCGTATCACCGTCAACAAAAATGCCGTTCCTAATGACCCGCAATCGCCTTTCGTGACGTCCGGTCTGCGCATCGGTACGCCCGCCGTCACCACGCGTGGCTTCAAGGTCGTTGAGTGCGTGGGGTTGGCCAACTGGATCTGCGACATCCTGGACAACCTTGGCGATGCTGATGTCGAGGCGCATGTCGCGCGGCAAGTGGCCGGGTTGTGCGCGTTGTTCCCGGTGTATCAGGCCTGATCACGGATCAGCATTCGAGACGCAGGCCTGCATTCCCTATTGGGATGGCCTGGCCGTGAGCTCACAGCCTCCTGACAGCCATTCCATTCATTCCAGGAGTCACCCATGTTCAACGAAGAATTGTTGCGTACGCCATTGCACGCTTTGCACCTGGAGCTGGGTGCACGCATGGTGCCCTTCGCGGGCTACGAGATGCCGGTGCAATACCCGTTGGGAGTGATGAAAGAACATCAACACACGCGCGCACAGGCAGGCCTGTTCGATGTATCGCACATGGGGCAGATACGTCTGCACGGAGCCTATGCCGCCCTGGCGCTGGAAGCCCTGGTGCCAGTGGATATCGTCGACCTGCCGGTGGGCATGCAACGTTATGCACTGTTCACCAATGAGGACGGCGGCATTCTCGATGACTTGATGGTGGCGAACGCCGGTGATCATTTGTTCCTGGTGGTAAATGCCGCCTGCAAGCATCAGGACCTTGCGCATCTAACCAAGCACTTGCAGGGCCATTGCGAGGTCGAGTCGCTGTTCGAAAGCCGCGCATTGCTCGCGCTTCAGGGGCCCCGCGCTGCCGATGTGCTGGCACGTCTGGCGCCTGATGTGAAAAGCATGACGTTCATGCAATTTGCGCAGATGCGCTTGCTTGGCATCGATTGCTATGTCAGTCGCTCGGGCTACACCGGCGAAGACGGTTACGAAATTTCCGTACCGGTCGAGCAGGCGACCACGTTGGCCCGTTCACTCCTGGCCGAGCCAGAAGTGAAGGCGATCGGCTTGGGGGCCCGGGATTCGTTGCGACTTGAAGCCGGCCTGTGTCTGTACGGCCATGATATGAATCCGGACATGACGCCCATCGAAGCCAGCCTGACCTGGGCCATTTCCAAAGCGCGACGCGCCGATGGTGTTCGTGCCGGCGGCTTCCTGGGTGCGGAACGTATCCTTGCCCAGCAACTCGATGGCGTGGCCAGCAAGCGAGTCGGGTTCCTGCCGAAAGATCGCACACCTGTACGTGAGGGGACGAAGATCATCAACGCACAGCAAGAATTGATCGGTCAAATCACCAGCGGTGGTTTCGGCCCCAGCTTTGGCGGGCCGGTCGCGATGGGCTATTTAGAGAGGGCCTACGCCGCCCTTGGCACGGAGGTGTTCGCGCTGGTGCGGGGTAAGCCTGTGGCTATGGAAGTCGTCAAAACGCCGTTTGTGGCGCAGCGTTACTACCGTGGTTAACACGGGTGCAATTTTCCTGGGAGCAGGGCAATGACAGACATGCAAAAGGTTGGTCTTCGGCCGGAGCCCTTGCAGGGTGGCGTCAAGCTGCGGGGCGCGGAGAAGGTCGCGCGTATTCCGGTAAAAATTCTTCCCACCGAAGACATCCCGCGCAAACCCGACTGGATTCGCGTACCGATCTCCACGTCGCCCGAAGTCGCGAGGATCAAGGCATTGCTGCGTAAGCACAAATTGCACAGCGTCTGTGAAGAAGCTTCTTGTCCAAACCTCGGCGAGTGCTTCAGTGGAGGCACTGCCACCTTCATGATCATGGGGGACATTTGTACCCGCCGTTGTCCGTTCTGCGATGTGGGGCACGGGCGCCCGAAGCCGCTGGATGGCGATGAACCACGCAACCTGGCGACTGCCATTGCGGATTTGCGGTTGAAGTATGTCGTGATCACTTCGGTGGATCGCGACGATCTGCGAGACGGCGGAGCAGGGCACTTTGTTGAATGCCTTCGCGAGATTCGAAAACTGTCACCGGGCGTGCAGCTCGAAACCCTGGTGCCCGATTACCGCGGACGTATGGACGTGGCCCTGGCAATCACCGAGCAGGAGCCGCCCGATGTGTTCAACCACAATCTGGAAACAGTACCGCGGCTATACAAGGCGGCCCGCCCAGGTTCGGATTTCGATTGGTCGCTGGACCTGCTGGACAACTTCAAGAAACGCGTACCTGGTGTGCCCACCAAGTCCGGCTTGATGCTCGGGCTGGGTGAGACGGATGAGGAGGTGATTGAAGTCATGCAGCGTATGCGTGAGCACGGTATCGACATGTTGACGTTGGGGCAGTACCTGCAACCTTCACGCAGCCATTTGCCCGTCCAGCGTTTCGTCCACCCGGATGTATTCGCCTGGTTTGCCGAGGAAGGGTTGCGCATGGGCTTCAGCAATGTCGCGTCGGGTCCATTGATGCGATCTTCCTACCATGCGGATCAACAAGTACTGGGCAACCGAATGGTTCAAGACGCGTAGCCCCAAACAAACAAGACGACCCTGAGGTCGCCTTGTTTGTCGGTCACGTGCTTGTTCGTAAGCAGCAAATACTCAAAATGGAGCGTATAGACTCAATGTTCAGCCGGACCCTTGAAAGGACGAATTGATAGGCAAATGGACAGGATTTCCGTCTCACCGTCAGCACCGGAGACAAACGCATGTCGCATGGTGCTATCGATATAACAGCTGTCGCCTACTTTCAATGTCAGCGGCGCATAGTGCTCGGTGTGGAAAATAAGCACACCCTTCAACACAAAAACGAATTCCTCCCCATCGTGCAGACTCCAGTCTTCCATCGGAGGTACTTCGTGGTTCCTGATCGTCATGCGCAAAGGCACCATGACTTTGGATTTCAGCGCCGCCGAATGCACGCGGTAATCGTAGAACGGCGTACTGAACAGCTCCGCTTCCTCAGCCTTGGTCGAGATGAGGCGTGCCATGCCGCCTTGAGGCTGGCTGGCCGACGCCCCATCCATGATGTCGACAAAGTTCATTTTCAGGCATCGAGCGATACTCAACAACGTATCAAAGCTGGGGCGTGACTGACCCTTTTCGATTTTCGAGATCGCCGCTATCGACACCCCGCTGCGCTGGCTGAGTTCTTCCAGTGTCCAGCCGCGCGCATTGCGCTGAGCCTTGATCTCGATGCCGAGCATGGGATCAGGTTTGGGTTTAATAGGGTTATTACTCAAGCTATCGTCTCCGTGAATTTAACCGAGGCAACGGGTCAGGACGTTTGAAATCAACGATTCAACCCTGGGCTGTACCTCTTTTACCTCGGCGACGGCAGTATAGAGAAATTGTCCGATATCAACATTGTTACGGAGCATGGACTCGAGATTTATCTCAACCCACGTTCTGATAGTCTCCTCATCGACCTCAGGATGAAACTGCATTCCGACGGTATTTCCCTTCTGAAAGCCCTGTATCACCTTACCTGCGCTGGCTAGCTTTTCTGCGCCTTCCGGGAGGGTGAAATTGTCCCCATGCCAGCGAAACCAAGGCCCTGCCCACGTTTGATCGACTGCGTCATCATTGAGAAGCCAGCCTGAATCGCGATATCCCATCGGTTTGACTTGAGCGCCATGCGCTGCTGCGAGCATCTGCCCGCCGAAACAAATACCCACGATGGGACGAGCGCGAGCGATGAGCTGTTTGGTGAATTCCAGTTCCGCCTCAATCCAAGGTATGTGCGTGTCATAAACGCCATTGGGGGAGCCCAATAGAACGAAAAGGTCCGCCGACTCTGGATCGATGTCATCAAAATTAATCGTCCTGGCATCGATCGTCTGCAATTCGAAACCATGCAGATCACGAAGGATTGGGCCAACCAATCCAATCCCGGTATCGGGGGAGTGTTGAAGAACAATGGCTTTCATATGTGGGCAGTCCAAAGATGTTGAATAGAAGGAGCTTTTATTTTTTTACAAACGAATCGTGGTTGTGGATCGCTTGTTGACGCGTTCGATCGATCGAGAAGCGGAATACGTCCTGCCGGGAGTAGTGGCCAGTGGGGTCGAAGTTGTGTCGCTCCTCGCGCACACGGCCTAGATCGGCATCGAAAGAAATGATCTGTTCCTTGCCATCCTCAGCCTGCGCGACAACCTGTCCGGAAGGGTCGACGATGCATGAGCCTCCGGTGAATATGACGTCCACGCCGTCAGCTTTGAGTGCGTCGTAAAACACAAAATCCTCGGGCACGTCCGTCAGCGAAAGGAGGCCGCTGGAGCTGACTACCCAAACTCTGCCTTCAGTGGCAATCAGTTGCCCCGCATTCTTGATCGCTGACGCGTTGCCTGGCCACACGCTGACGTGAATGTCCTCGCCTTGCGCATAGAGCGCAAAGCGAGCGAGCGGCATCCAGTTTTCCCAACAGTTGAGGCCGCCGACCTTGAACTCGCCAAAGTCGTGGCACTGCAATCCGTGACCATCGCCCGGTGCCCAGCAGAGACGTTCGTCGAACGTCGGGACCAACTTTCTGTGGATCCCCACTAGGCCCCGCTCGGGGTGAATGGCCACGAGCGTGCAGTAGATTGAGCCGCGGCCTTCTCGTACGCCGCGCTCGTTGATTCCCAGATAAACGCCAACGCCATAATCACGACTGGCCTCGACGATCAAATTGATTTCGTTGCCCGGAACTTCGACGGCCGCCTCTAGAAACTGCGAGTACGCACGTTTCTGAAGAGGGTCATCGAAGGCCGATCCATTGGTGCGACATATCCAGAACGGGTAGCCGCTCAGAAACGACTCCGAAAACACCAGGAGTTCGATACCCTGTTCGCTAGCTTCCTTGATCGCGTCAATGACGATCTGGCATGTCCTGGCTCGATTGAGCCAGGCAGGCCGTAACTGAGCTGCGCCAATTTTCATAGTTAACCTCCTGGTTCTTGAGTTCATGAGTACGCTTCTGAGCAGCGGTCGCTCAATTAGTACATTTCGAAGTATTCTGACTGTTCCCAATCGGTGACTGCGGAGAGGAAGCGGTTGGCTTCGAACTCCTTCAGCATCACCATGTAGTTGTGGAAAACAGGGCCCAGCTCTTCCTTGAGCACTTCGTTGTTCTTGAAGGCGACGATGGCTTCCATCAGACTCATTGGTAGCTGCGGACGGTCTGCCAGGTAGGCAGCCTTGACCGCTTCGCCTGGATTGAGCTTGTTCGCGATGCCGTTTCTGCCCGCAATGATCTGCGAGGCGATGTATAGGTACGGGTTCGCTGTTGGTTCGCCCACACGGTTTTCGATACGCGAAGCCTTGTCGCCAGGGCCGCCGATCGAACGCAGCATTGAGCCGCGGTTTTCGTGGGCCCAGGAAGCCTTGTTCGGGGCAAAACCGTCTGGCCGGTGGCGTTTGTAGCCGTTGACGGTCGGGGTGGTGAGCAGTGCGGTACCTGCAGCGTTTTTCAGCAGACCACCCATGTAGTGCATACCCAGCGGTGACAAGGGACCTTCGTTGTCCTCTCCTGCCATGAACACGTTGTTGCCATTGTTGTCCACGACGGACTGGTGCATGTGCCAGCCGCTTGGGAAAACGTTCTGTACCTTGGGAATCGCCATGAAGCTGGCATGCAAGCCATTGCGGCGACACAGTTGCTTGACCGCCGAGCGGAACAGCAGCGCAGCGTCGGCTGCTGCCATGGCGTCCATTGGCAAGAACGTCACTTCACACTGGCCAGGGCCCCACTCGTCTTCGAGGGTTGCCAGTGGCAGTCCGAGCTTCTGGACGTTCTCATGAATGAACGACAGCAGGCCTTCGACTTCGTCGCCGCGATTTTCCGTCAGGTACTGATAACCGTGCTGGATCATCATGACTTCCGGAGGCGTTGCCGGGTTGGCGCACGACTCTGGAGAAAGCTTTGGATCCAGCAGTTTGAAGACGTAGAACTCGAATTCCAGCCCCACAACCATGTTCAGGCCGTCGGCTTTCAGTTTTGCGATTTGGTCGCGGAGAATCTGGCGAGTCGAGAACGGGCAAGGGGCGCCATTCGACAGGTATGCATCGCTCAAGCACCAGCCGGTGTCCTTGACCCATGGAAGCACACGGAATGTGGTCGGGTCCGGTACCAGGATTCCATCGGGCAGACCGATCATCTCAGGTACGCCAAGCGCGTTCTCAGCGCCGAAAGGAGGGACGATCGGGTGGTTGGTCGTGTCAAAGATCGCTGTAACGAGCTGGAAGTCCTTGCCGCTATGCAGGGCGGTCTTGAATTCTTCGACGGTTATCGTTTTCCCGCGAACGATACCGTGTTGGTCACCCCATCCCAGACGAATAAAGCGTAATCCTTCTTCCTCAATACGCTGGAGGACACCAGCTGCGGCGCGTTCCATGTCCTCAGTCCAGAGGTTGTGACGTTTGATGAAGTGAGCTCTTTCGGTAGACATATCTGGCCTCATTTTTGTTGTGATGCAGCTTGGCTATGACGAATGCGCTTTACGGTTTTCGTCCCTTCGAATGTGAGGGGGACAGTTTCAGCATACAGCTATTTTTCTTTTGCGCGAGAAAAATTTTACTGATATGTTTCTTGTGCGTCCTGTTTTTCTCCGTTAAGAAAATAATAAGAGGGTAAAACGTATGAACTCTGTTCTCGCAACCGCAATCGGCGTCGGCGTCATGGGTGGCATAGCCACCTTCATGTTCCTAAGCATAGAAACCCTGCTTCTATGGGCTGCTTTTGTTGCTTGGGCGTGCTATTTCGCCTTGGGCGGTGATCGGCCCGCCATCTCACTCAACCTCACTTCAAACGCCTTTGGCGTCGTGGTCGCATGGATTGTTGCGTTGCTCGCACTTGCCAAGCCCTTTCCCGCGCTTCCGGCGCCTGTTTGGGTCGGCCTGCTCGTTGCACTCAGCGTCTTTCTCTACATCATGGCGTCGCGCATTTACATCTTCTCCTCAGTTCCGGCAGCGACGCTGGGGTATGCCACAACCTTCGCCTATATCAGCCAGACGCCTGGCGCTTTCGCTTATCCAGCGTTGCTGTCCGCCGGGTTTCACAACGTGCTGATAGTGGTCATCGTTTCGATGTCGATAGGGACAGCTTTCGCAGTGGCTTCCGCGAAGCTGTCAGCGGCTTTGACAGCCAAGGCATAACCGGAGAAATCGCCGCGGGTCCGCTTGGAGTGGGCCACGGCAACTCTGTGCAAACCGAGGAAATACTCATGTTCAAAGACTGGAAAACTGCACGTCGATCGATGTATTACGCGGGGGCGCCAGAACCCGATGATCCTGTGCTTGCTAAAGGCAAGGTGGCGCTACTGGTCATCGATGTCCAAAACACCTACCTGGAACGCCCGGACCCCGCATCGCTCGACAAAGTGGAGCGGGCCCGATTCGACGCTTGGACTCCGTTCCATCAGCGAATGCATGGAACCGTAATTCCGAACCTGGAACGATTGATTGGTGCTTTCCGCAGGGCGGATCTCGAAGTCCTGTTCGCGCGCATCGGCTGTCAGAAAGAAGATGGCGGCGATCGTTCGCTGAGCCAGAAAAAGCCTGGCTGGAACAACCTGCTGCTACCTGCGAACGAGCATGCCTCTCAGGTGATCGACCGTCTCGCCCCTGCATCGGACGAGATCGTCGTTCTGAAGACGACAGACAGCGCATTGACGGGTACCAACCTGCGACTGATCTTGCGCAACTTGGGCATCACCCATGTGGTGTGCGCGGGGCTGTTCACCGACCAGTGCGTGTCATCTACAGTGCGTAGCCTCGCCGACGAGAGCTTCGATGTCATTGTGATCGACGATGCCAGCGCGGCCGGCAGCATAGAGCTTCACAATAAGGAGTTGGAGATCCTCAACATGATCTACTGCAACGTAATGACAACCGATGAGCTGTTGGACTATCTCCCCTAGGGAAAAGCGGTGATCTAGGGGCATAATTTTTATTCGGGATGGAATCTATAGGATTTTGCTAGGGGCCAACGCACATGGTAAGTGCTGAGCCCCTTTTACTTCATGCAAGAGTTTTCCGAGTCGTTATTATTGTCTAGGGCTGGTTTCTAAGGATGTAGCGCTACGAGAGAACAGAAAAGCGCTTTAGAGGAAGTTCAATTGAGTCAATTATTGCCCCTTAACGATTCAGTGCTCTTGATTGATGACTCGGCGGAAATGATGCTTGGCCTCAGTCTCCGGAGCGCTATGAGGTTGGAGGCGTAGCGCACATCTAAGCGTGCCCCCTCGCCGCGGCTGGTAAATTCTTGACTAGAAAATCTGAAAATGAATATATCGATGATGAGCTTTTGATTCGCTCCCGGAAAATCAAATTCACGGGGAGCGGAGGAAGCTCATAGTCTTCCAGCAGTAGTTCCAATTGTCCGCGCCGTACATAGTCGGCTACTTGGTATAAGAATGCCCGAGTAATTCCGCAAGCATCGAGTGCTATGCTGACAGCGGCCTGGTTGCAAGTGACATCCATCCGGGCCGAAGGAGTGATTGTGAGTAACTGGTCACCGTTTTGAAATTGCCAAGTAGGGGGCAGTGCGCTGGCAGTGCAATTGATAATGTCGTTGTCACGAAGTTGCTCAGGGTGTGTTGGACGGGCATGCTTTTGAAAATAGGAAGGAGAGGCACACAAAACCTGTCTGGTTTCTCCAATTTTTATGGAATGACCGGCGTTCAATTCAAAGTGTCCAATCTTAATGCAAATATCGATGCCCTCGTTCAGCATGTCAGTCTCCCTGTCGACGAATAAGCACGAAAATCTTACGGCCGGGAACTGCTCTAGGTACTGCCTGACAAGCGGAGCAACAAACATCCCTCCAAATATCATCGGCGCTGATAATCTGATAAGACCGACTGGTGCAGTATGTTGTCCTGTGACTGCCGCTTCCGCGGACTTTATGCCATTCAGAATATGTCGACAATCAAGTAGGAACCGTTCGCCGGCTTCAGTTAAATTCATGCTACGACTATTCCGCGAGACGAGGGGTAGCCCTATCCGTTGCTCAAGCGCTGCTATTGTTCGCGTTACGCTCGGTGGTGAAATGCCTTCGCGCCGCGCTGCAGCCACAAAGCTTCCCTCATCCACTACCGATAGAAAAATCTCCATTTCTCGAAATCGATCCATTCGCTACCCCTAGAACTCGCAAATTCCTTCCGTGATCCTTTAGGACCAAGAGGACCCGCGCCATTGCGCATACAACATTTGATAGGTGCTTACCATGCGTTTTGAGAAGCAACCGGCTTCCTTGCGATTCTTCGACATGGACGATGAGGGGGGAATACGGTTTTCTTACAAAAGTGAATTTCAGCTGACGAAATGATTTAGAGGTTTAGCGCGATCAGATCATTGTTCTAAAAACAGCAATTAAATTAGCCAGGTTTTGACCTGTATACACGCGTGGGGCGACGGCATATTCACAAAGCATCACCCAAACATGCTGAACCTACAGAAGATTATTTCTTCGCGTCGCGTCGCTTTCACTGGAGATCAACTGAGCCTTCTAACGAAGGTGATCGCATCGTCGCTATCCTGCTGAGGGCTGGTAGTGACCGGTGAGGAGGCGTTGGCGCCGCTCAGCTCCTTATTGTTGTCTGAAGGAAAATTCATGAAGCCGCTTTTTGAACACGTAGTGCTTGGAGCGTTGAAGGCCTCTAATCGAATCATTATGGCTCCTCTGACCCGTGCTCGCGCGACACGCGAACACGTCCCGACCGAGATCATGGCCCAATATTACGCACAACGCGCATCAGCCGGACTCATCATTGGCGAAGCTACGGGCATCTCACGCCAAGGCGTTGGCTGGCCTTACGCACCGGGGATCTGGTCTGAGGAGCAAGTGAACGCCTGGAAGCCTGTCACACAGGCGGTGCATGACAAAGGTGGTCTGATCATCGCCCAGCTTTGGCATATGGGTCGCATGGCGCATTCCGCCGTCACCGGCCAACAACCCATTTCGTCAAGCGCGACCGTAATGCCAGGGGATGCCCACACCTATGACGGCAAGAAGCCTTTTGAGGTGGCCCGTCCCCTGACTCAGGAGGAGATTCCGGGTCTTATCGCTGATTATATCCGAGCGGCGAAGAATGCCATGGCTGCGGGTTTTGACGGAGTTCAGATACACGCGGCAAACGGCCAATTGATGGACCAGTTTTTACGCGACAATAGCAATATGCGCTCCGATGAATATGGCGGAAGCGTTGAAAATCGTGTGCGCCTATTAGAGCAGGTGACGCGAGCGGTGGCGGATGCCGTAGGTGCGAATCGCACAGCGGTTCGGCTATCCCCCAATGGCGAGAGCTATGGTGTGGACGACAGCGATCCCGTCCCTCTGTTTACGGCAGCTGCAAAGATGCTGAATGATATCGGTATCGCCTTTCTGGAGCTACGTGAACCTCCGCCGAACGGTACGTTTGGAGCGACCGACGTACCACGGCTTTCTCCATTGATCCGCGAGCATTTCAAAGGTCCGATCATCCTCAACAGCGACTATGACGTAACGCGAGCACAGGCCGACCTCCAGAGCGGTCTAGCCGATGCCATCAGCTTCGGACGTCCCTTCCTGGCCAATCCAGATCTAGTCGATCGGCTGCACAAAGGCGCGACCTTGAACGAGGACAATATGGATACCTATTACAGCCAGGGTGCTGAAGGTTATATCGACTACCCAACGCTTTCAGAAACTCAAACACCACTCCCGTAAACTTAAGGCGGCCTACGAATGAATGACAACCGCAAGGGCGCGATGGTGGGTGACAGAAGGGCCTGGATTCTACCAGCGTTAGTGAGTCTGTTCGCGTTCGCCGCCAATTCGCTGTTCTGCCGCTTGGCGCTAATTGACGGAGATATCGACCCTGAATCCTTTACTGCAATTCGCTTGTTAAGCGGTGCGATTTTTCTCCTGTTGCTACTTCGTATGAAGAGGCTGAGTAAAGCGGAGGGCGGGAGCTGGAAGGGTGGCGTGTTGTTGTTCATATACGCCTGGTTCTTCTCGATGGCCTACGTCGAACTCGGTGCCGGCATAGGCGCATTGATATTGTTTGGCACTGTGCAAATTACCATGGTCACGTATTCCTGGTGTAAAGGAGAGCGGGTCAGCTACAGCGTAATGGCGGGTATGCTAATCGCATTCAGTGGTTTGATCATTCTGCTCCTCCCGGGCTCGACTACGCCCGAATTCCATGACTCGATGATGATGGCAATTTCCGGGATCGCTTGGGGGGCTTATTCGCTTATTGGTCGTGGGGCCGTCAACCCAATTGCTGATACCTCAGGAAATTTTCTGAAAAGTTTGCCATTTCTGACTTGTCTGTTATGGGGTGTAGTGTCGGGAGAGGGCCCGCACATGAGTGGCGCTGGTTTGGTGTACGCCGTGGCATCGGGTGTATTAGCTTCCGGCGCCGGATATGCAATCTGGTATGGGGTTGTAAGGCGAATTTCCGGACACCACGCCGCCATACTTCAGCTGAGTGTTCCGATCATTGCGTCTCTCGGGGCCGTCATTTTTTTGGGTGAGTCTATTTCATCGCGCTTGTTGATTGCTACGATCGCAGTGTTAGGAGGAGTTGCACTATCTCTGGCTTCGTCTCGCAAAAAAACGTAGCGCTGCATTGGCAAAAATTTCCTTAACCGCTTCTGGAAAAATCAAACTTAGATTATCACGCTAAGTGATAGGTGGGTTGAGCGACTTTTTATGTTTGACTTAGAAGTGAAATGCAGACATGGTCAGCGCAGCTATCATTCACAATGATAAATCTAGCTCAAGGCAAAAAAAACCGCCTGGTAACAGGCGGAAAACCAAAGGATGGAGCACAGATCATACCGGCCTCTCAACTCGGCAACACCTGCTTTCCACGGATATAAATTTACCATGTAAATGGACCTATTTTTATTATTTGCATTGATATCCATAATTAAAGAATATTGCTGTACCAAGACCGTCATCAGTTGTATTTATCGGCTCGCAGCATATGCTGGCATTTCTAATGCCAGTCACGCCTGCATCAGTTGCCATCTATTCTGGGCAACCCTCACGTAAGTGTTCTGCCAATAATAATCCAAACGGTTTCTTGGGAGCATCTATGATTAATCGTAAAACTATCGCGTTGGCGTGTACGTTATTCTCAATCAACGCACCGATTGCATCCGCCAGTGAGCAGTCCGAGTCCAAAGGATTTGTCGAGGACAGCAACCTGAAATTGCTGTTGCGTAACGCCTACTTCAACCGTGATTACAAGAATCACGCCAACGACGCCAAAGTATGGGGTCAAGGCTTTATCAGTACGTTTCAGTCGGGCTTCACCCAAGGCACCATCGGGGTGGGGGTGGACGCTTTTGGTCTGCTTGGCGTCAAGCTCGACAGTGGTCGGGGTCGAAACTACAAAGCCTTTTTTGATACCGATAGTAATGGGCACCCGGTGGACGATCTGTCGGAAGCTGGCGCTGTTCTCAAACTGCGTATTTCCAACACTGTCCTGCGCTACGGTAACCAGTTCCCGTCGATGCCGGTGCTGGCGTATGACGACTCTCGTCTATTGCCCGAGGCGTTTACCGGTACGCTGATCACGAGCAAGGAAATCGAAGGACTGGAATTGAATGTCGGGCGATTTACCGCCGATAGCCCGATGGGTGATTCAGCGCGGGATCCGAATCGTCTGAAGAGCATCGACGTGATCGGTGGCACTTACGGCGTCAGCGACGCTTTGAGTGTCGCGGTTTATCACTCCGACGTCGAGGACACCTACAGGAAGTACTATGGCAACGTGAACTATACGGTGCCGTTTTCCGAACTCCAAGCGTTGAACCTGGACTTCAACATCTATCGCACTGACTACGATAATGGCTCTCAAGCTGCGCGGGATTTTGGCGGCGATGGGGTAACCGACAGCAACACCATCTGGAGCCTGGCGGCCAAGTATAGCGTCGGGGCGCATTCCTTCATCGTTGCTCATCAGCGTAACAGCGGCGATGCAGGTTATGCCTATGACTATGGCGATGGCGGAAGCACTATCTATGTAGCAAACTCATACTACTCCGACTTCAACCTGAAGGACGAACGGTCCTGGCAATTAAGCTACGAGTTGGACTTCGCGGAATTCGGACTACCGGGACTCACCTACAAGACTGCTTATGTGCGCGGCAGCAACATTGATGCTGGCGGCGAGCAGGACGGCACCGAGCGTGAGTTCTTCAATCAGGTCAAATACGTTGTTCAGGACGGCACGTTGAAAGATATGTCATTCAAGTTGCGCAATTCGATCTACCGGGCAGACCGCGATGTCGGTCCCAACCTGAATGAAGTCCGTGCCTTTATCGAATACCCGTTGGACGTGCTTTAATCGATTGCGCCGTTCAGCCATTGCATTTCCGGGCATTGAGTAACTTGGAGATGTGTGGAAATGGCTACGGCACAAACCTTCGCACCGTTCTTAAATCGGTGCGAATGTCCAAGCAGATCCCGTCGAAAAAAAACAGCGCATTCAGGGTATGAATGCGCTGCGAGGTATCTCGAAAAGGCAGAAAGTTTTAAGGTTATAGTAGCGGGATGGAGTAACTGACGATCAGGCGGTTTTCATCCTGGGAGCGCGTGTTTGGCAGCTCAGTGCGCCAAGTGGCGTTTTTCCACATCAGGCCTAGGTTCTTAAAGGCGCCAGACTGAACAACATAACCAACGGTCAAATCCCGTTCCCACTCTGAGGCGTCATTAGCCGCTTTGCGACCTGCCGCATTCATGGTATCGATATTGTCTCCGCGTACGTAGACCACGCCAGCAGTCAAACCAGGCACGCCAACTTTAGCGAAATCATAGGAGTAGCGTGCTTGCCAGGAGCGCTCGCCGGCTCGGGCAAATTTCTGGATTTGCATGTCGCTGATGATGTATGCCGAAGAGCCATCGCCCTGATTCAGCCAAGGGAAGTCGCTACTGCCGTTACTGACTTGATAACCACCGCCGAAGGTATGACCGGCTACCGAGTACAAAAACAGGCCACTGTATAAATTGTTATCGACCTTACCCTTACCGCTGGGCGCGTGATAATTGCCAGTGGTGTAGTAAGTCGAGTCGTGACCATTGGCACCGTCATCGGAGCTGTTGAAGTAACGCATGTCGGACTTCAGAACACCCGAGCCGATTTCCCAGTTGTGAATCAACCCCACAAAATGCTGCTTGTAAAAATTGTCCAGGTTTCCGTAATAGTACTGGGCAGTCAGATCCTTTGTGATTTTGTAGTCACCGCCTGCGTAAATAAACTTGTTGCTGTCACGCCCCGATGCAGTGCGGCCATTAGCGCCCGCGATCGAAAATTCTTCGTTGTTACTCGAGTTACGACCCTTGACGTGCTCGATCTGACCGCCGACCAGCGTTAGGTCCTTGATGTCGTTCGAAGTGATCTGACCGCCCTGGAAGGTCTGCGGCAACAGGCGACCGTCGTTGGTCACGATGACTGGCAGCTTCGGCTGCAGGGTGCCTAGCCTCAATTCAGTCTGCGAGATTTTGGCTTTAGCGGTCAGGCCCAGGCTGGAAAAGTTATCAACTGCTTCGCCGTTGGACTTGCTTGGGAAAACTATACCGCCATAAGCGTTGTTGCTCGCACCGTTCGTACCGCCACCCGAATCAAGTCGTACGCCCAGCAGGCCTATTGCGTCTACGCCCAAACCGACCGTGCCCTGGGTATAACCGGAGGTAAAGCGCAGGTCGAAGCCTTGCCCCCACTCCTCATATTTACTCGGCCCGGTACCATCACGGAAGTCTTGGTTGATGTAGAAATTACGCAGCCCCAATGTAGCCTTACTGTCTTCGATAAAACTGGCGGCGCTTGCGTTCTGGGCGAGCACGACCGAGGCGACCGCTAGGGACAAAGTGGATCGATACATGTGGAGCACTCCATTTACTATTATTGTTTTGTGCACAGAGCAGAGCCGACACAGCGAAGGTCGGCTGCAAATTGAGAAGGATTAGTCAGGGGTTAAAAACGATAGCAATCATTGACTCAACTAATAGCTATTAGTCGGATATGACTTCCAGTTTGGGAACCATACGGATGGCCTTTGAGAAGTTGGCCAGATTGACTGAGGTTTTGGTGGCTACGCGATGCAACTCTTCCACTTTCTCGGTCGATGCATCGGTATGAATGCGAACAACGAAGCTTACCTCGTCATAACCTGGATTGACGTTCTCATCCAACCCCAGAAATCCACGCAGGTCCAGTTCACCATCGGTTTCAATTTCGAGGCTGTGAATAGTGATCCCCATCACCGAAGCATTCACTGCATAGCCAACGGACAGACAGGCGTTCAACGCTGCCATCAGTAATTCTTGTGGGTTTGGCGCAGTATTTTCCCCCAACAGTTCCAGTGGCTCGTCGGCCGCAATTTCAAAGTGACGAGGGTGATCTTGACCACTCAGGTGATAGCGGCTCACAGTCGCCACGCTGCGGGTTTGATGCTGCCACTTGGTCTTTACGTTGAAGCGCGCATGACGTTTTGATACATCTTGCTTGATGCTTTGCGCAAAACCTTGCAGGGCAGGGACATTGATACCGTTGAGGAAGTTACTCATGTCTAAATCCTGTTTGAGTTGTGGGTGAAATAAAAACGACTTAATTGACGGGCGAGTTTCGTCCGGCAGTTAAATCTTGATCGCCTTCAGTTAAGGTTTTTTAATGCGGTACTTAATTAAACTTGAGCGGTTTCGTACCAATGTCTATCTGGTGTGGGAAATCGCATGATTTTGCGAATAGTGTCGGCGTTAGATTTGTTTGTCAGCATTTCAATTAACAAAAAAGCAACTTCCGATGCGGTGCCAGGACCGCTGGAGGTAATGATGTTTTTGTCGCGGACGATTGGCTGATCAATGAACATTGCCCCTGTGTCGACAAGCTGCTGCTTCCTGCGCCCACCGACTTGATGATAAATCGTAGCCTTCCTGTCTTGCAGCGCTCCGGCATGTCCCAGACTCAGTGATGAAACACAAACGCTCGCAACAATTTTCTGTACGTGGATAAAGTGCTTGATAGCGGCTAGATACGGTTCACTCAACGCTTCCTCGTAGAATCCGCTGGGTTCGAACCCCCCAGGTAGCGCCAGTGCATCAAATTCATTGAGGTCCAAATCTGCCAGCATTCGGTTTGGCCGAATAGTGATATCGAAAGTAGAAACGATTTCTGGCCTGAGTCCCGCCATTACCAGTTCAATTCTTTCATCCCCTAGCAGATCAGCCCAACCGAGGATGTCGGTAAACGCAGCCATTTCCATTGGCTCAACTCCATTTGCGAGCAGCATCAAGACCTTTTTCACACTCTTTCTCCATCAACGGCAGGCGTCAGCCTGTCTACCGGATTAATGGGCGGGATACTTGATGGTTTGCTCCTCGGTTACAACCCTCGGATTTGCAATAAATAATTCCACTGTGTGAAAAAAAGCGTTGGGGGGCAGCGCCATGTGCCGTTCATGTCGATCGCCAACCAGGTTCTGCCTCACGAACGACATCGGCTACCCAGTCCACGAACGCTCGCACGGTGGGTGAAAGGTGACGGTTTTTGGGGTAGATGACAGACAGCGGAACTGAAGGAGCGGAGTAGTCGCTCAGTATGGGCTGAAGGCGGCCACTCATGAGGTGCTGAATCACCATGTAGCTTCCTGCGCGAATGATCCCCAAGCCTTCGAGGGCGCATGCTACGTACGCATCCGTATCGTTGACGATGAGGCGCTCCGGCATCCTGATACAGCGGTCCTCGCCATCCACAACGTAGTGCCATTCCATCGAGCGTGCCGTTCGACTCGATAAGTAGCCCACGGCTTGATGGCCGGCCAAATCCTCAAGGGACTTCGGCGTCCCGTGAAGAGCGAGGTACTCCGGCGAGGCGCATGTTATCCAGTCAAAGCCGCCAATGCGTTTTGCAACCAGCGTCGAAGAGTCTTCAGGGGTTCCCGTACGGATGACGCAATCAATACCCTCCTGAACCAATTCGACGGTTCGGTCAGACATTGTCAAAGTCAGTTCAACGTCTGGAAAACGAGACTGGAAGTCCTTGATCGAGGGCAGGACAACAAGGCGCGCGAGGGACAGTGTCATGTCTACTCGCAAGCGGCCACGAGGCTTTCCGGCAGATCCCGGGAAGCTGGACTCGACAGCCTCAACGTCGGCCAGTAATCGCCTGCAGTGATCGTAATAGAACGTGCCATCCGGGGTCAGGCTGATATGGCGAGTGGTCCGTCTTAACAGACAGACGCCGAGAAATGCCTCCAGATCTTTCACCGCGCGCGTTACCCGCGAAGGTGGTAGGGAAAGACTATCGGCTGCCCGACTGAAGCTGTGCATTTCGACGACGCGAGTAAAGATTTGCATTGATTGGAGGCGGTTCACTTCATCACTCCTTACCAAAATTTGTTCTCATTCAAGCAATAAGTATGACTTGTTTTTCTTGAGTTTTACCTATTTATGCCACTTTTGCGCGGACGAAAGGTGGTAATTATTCCAAAAAAGGCAATAAATTTACCCAGGTTTTGATCTAGATGTCCATGCGAAGCGTGCTCAGACTCCAAGCTATCCAACTTGGCTAGGCACATCACATGAATCCCTTGAAGAAACATCATCTAGCGGTCCTGACGGTTGCCATCGCAGTGATTGGCGGCGGGAGTGTCCTCTTGACTAATGGTTCGCAAGTACACGCAGAAGCAGCCGCGGTACTGCCGACCGTGAAGTACCAACCAGCACTGCAACGTGCGGTGTCGGACTCGCAGGACTACACCGGTCGCCTCGAAGCGGTGGACGTCGTAGACGTGCGACCAAAAGTGCCGGGAACGTTGCTGACCGTGCATTTCAAGGCCGGTCAGCATGTTCGTCAGGGCGAGCTTCTTTTCACGATTGACCCGGCGCCGCTTGAGACCCAGGTGCGTCAGGCGCAGGCGAACCTATCCGTTACTGAAGAGCGCAAACGGCTTACGGAACTCGAGCGGGCTCGTGGGAAAAGGCTGATGGAGTCGAACTCAATCGCGCGCAGAGAGTTTGACGTGCTCGACAATGCGGCCCGAGAGGCGGCGGCATCTTTGAAAGGAGCGCAGGCTGCATTGGCTGAGGCTCAATTGCAGCTCAGCTACACACAAGTGAGGGCGCCGATTGCAGGGCGTATCTCACGCGCGGAAATCACGGCGGGCAACGTAGTAGGGGCAGGCGGGGATGCGACACCGCTCACCCGAATTGTTTCTGACGACAAGCTCTACGCGTCTTTCAACGTGGACGAGCAGAGCTACCTGCGAATCATCGCACCCTCGCTGCAGGCCGGTGCGCAACCGGTGGTCAAAGTTGGTCTTGCTAACGATAACGCCTACCCCTACGCGGCCATCATCGAGGCGATCGATAACCAGATGGATACTCGTTCGGGAACGGTGCGAGTTCGCGCCCGGATTGACCGTGTGAGCCCCGAAATGCTCCCGGGTCTCCAGGCAAGAGTCCATCTTCAGGGAGGGAAGCCTTACAACGCCGTGATGGTCGACGATGCCGTCGTGGGTACCGATCAAGACCGCAAGTACGTGCTGATCGTGAACGCTCAGAACAAGGTCGAACGGCGTTTCGTCGAGCTCGGCGTTCTCCAGGGAAAAGAACGGGTTCTACGCAGCGGAGTTGAAGCGGGTACCAGGATCATTGTGGACGGAGCATTCCGGGCTCCACCGGGTTCCGAGGTATCTGCGGTCGCCGCCGACGTTCAGAAGGAGCCCGTCAGTGCCTCAATCGGAGGCCGGTCGTGAACATCTCTAAATTCTTCATCGATCGTCCCATCTTTGCGTGTGTGCTGTCTGCGCTGATCCTGCTCGCTGGGATAGTTTCCGCGTTTAATATGCCGGTCTCGGAATACCCACAGGTCATTCCTCCCTCAGTTGTGGTGCATGCTCAATACCCGGGCGCGAACGCAAAGACCATCGCGGAAACAGTTGCGGCACCACTGGAGCAGTCCATTAACGGTGTGCAAGACATGCTGTACATGGATTCGAAAGCCAGCGGTGACGGACACCTGTATCTGACGGTGACTTTCAAGCTCGGAACCGATCCCGATAAAGCTCAACAGTTCGTGCAAACGCGTGTGTCCCAGGCTCAAGCGCGACTTCCCGAGGATGTTCAACGGCTGGGCGTTACGGCAATTAAGAACTCGCCCATCATCACCATTGCCGTACACATGGTTTCGCCGAATGGCACCTACGACAATAACTACGTGAGCAACTACGCGATCCTCCACGTGAAGGATCGTTTGGCAAGAATTGCAGGTGTTGGTGAAGTGTCGATCTGGGGGCCTGGGGGTTATGCCATGCGTGTGTGGCTGAACCCAGCCGCGCTGGCTGAGCGTGGCCTGAGCGCCAACGATGTTGCCGACGCCATTCGCCGTCAAAACATTCAGGCCGCAGTCGGTACCATCGGCAGCGCACCTACCCCTTCGGACACTGCCTTCCAGCTTAACGTCAACGCCGACGGGCGACTCAAATCCCCTGAAGAGTTCCAGAGGATTGTCATCAAGTCCGATGCTCGTGGGGCGATCACTCGGTTGGGCGATGTCGCTCGAGTAGAGCTCGGCGCTGAGGACTATGGCATCCGTGCAACACTGGATAACGCACCCGCCGTCGCAGTGACAGTGCAAGAAGCGCCTGGGGCAAACTCGCTGGAGATTTCTCGAGAAGTGCACCGAGTCATGGAGGAGCTCGAGAAGGATTTCCCGCAAGACCTGATTTACCGCGTGGTGTATGAGCCGAGTCGTGCGGTCCAAAGTGGTATCGATGCGGTTGTCGAAACACTTCTCGAATCCGTGGCGCTGGTAGTACTGGTCGTGTTCCTGTTCCTGCAAACATGGCGTGCATCGATCATCCCGTTGCTGGCAGTGCCGATATCGATCATCGGCACATTTACCTTCTTGCTGCTGGCTGGATACTCCATCAACACGCTGTCGCTATTTGGGCTGGTGGTCGCGATAGGAATTGTGGTCGACGATGCCATCGTGGTGGTCGAGAACGTGGAGCGAAACATCGCGCGCGGGCTCAGTCCCCGTGAGGCGACGTACCAGGCGATGCGAGAGGTCAGTGGTCCTATCATTGCCATCGCTCTGACCCTGTCCGCTGTTTTCCTTCCGCTGGCTTTCCTTAGTGGGTTGACCGGTGAGTTTTACAAACAGTTCGCGGTCACCATCGCCATTTCGACACTGATCTCTGCCGTGAACTCGCTGACGCTGTCCCCGGCGCTTTCGGCCTTGCTCTTGAAGGGACATGGCGAAGCGCCCGATGCCGTGACTCGTGTGACGCACAAACTGTTTGGCCGCTTCTTCGGACGCTTCAATCGGACCTTTGATCGAGCCTCCGTTGGATACGGTGGAAGCATCGGTGGTTTGGTAAAGCACAAGGGCGCAATGCTCGTGGTGTACGCCGGATTGCTCGCTGCTACCTGGTGGCTTACGGGTCATGTTCCCGGCGGTTTTGTCCCTGCACAGGACAAGGAATATCTAGTCAGCCTCGCCCAGTTGCCGGAAGGATCGACACTGGATCGCACCGAAGCAACCATGAACCTGATGAATGAGATGGCGCTCAAACATCCTGCGGTCATGGGGACCTCGGCCTACAGCGGCCTTTCGATCAACGCGGTAACGAAGAGCTCCAGTACTGCGCTGAGCTTCGTTCTGCTCAAACCGTTCAAGGACCGCAACGGCATCAGCGCCAATCAGGTTGCGGCCGACCTGGCCCATGAGTTCAGCACTATTGGTAACGCCTTCACCGGTATTTTCCCACCTCCGCCGGTCTATGGTCTGGGCACGCTGGGAGGCTTCAAGTTACAGATCGAGGATCGGTCGGACCTGGGCTATGAGGAACTGTACAAAGCGACTCAGGCCTTCATCAAAAAGGCGTCCCAAGCGCCGGAACTCGGCCCGCTGTTTTCAACCTATACGGTGAACGTTCCTCAGCTGAAGATTGATATCGATCGTGCAAAAGCGCTCCAGCTCGGTGTGGACACGCCAGCGATATTCGATACGTTGCAAGCTTTCCTTGGTTCGTATTACGTCAATGACTTCAACTTCCTTGGGCGTGTCTATCAAGTACGGATGCAGGCCGACAATCAATACCGCTCCAAACCGGATGACATTGGGCAACTGCACGTACGCAGTGAGTCCGGACAGATGATCCCGCTCGCCTCAGTGGCGAAGGTGAGTCAGACCTACGGTCCAGATCAAGTCGTTCGCTACAACGGTTTCACGGCGGCTGACATCGGCGGAAGTCCTGCCCCCGGCTATTCATCGGACCAAGCAATGGCCGCTATTCAAAGGGTCGCTTCCGAAACGCTGCCAGCCGGCATGACCTATGAATGGACCGACCTGACGTATCAACAAATCATCGCAGGCAATACCGCGGTCTGGATTCTTCCGCTCTGCGTCCTCCTGGTGTTTTTCGTCCTGGCCGCCCAGTACGAGAGCCTGACGCTGCCGTTGGCCATCATCCTGATCATCCCAATGAGCATCTTCTCCGCATTGCTCGGCGTATGGCTCACAAAGGGTGACAACAACATTTTCACGCAGATCGGTCTCATCGTGCTCGTGGGCCTGGCGTCGAAAAACGCCATCCTGATTGTCGAGTTTGCCCGCGAGCTGGAGATAGCCGGGAAATCCACGGTCAACGCAGTGATCGAAGCCTGTCGGCTGCGTCTGCGGCCGATCCTAATGACTTCAATCGCCTTCATCATGGGCGTCATTCCTCTCGTCTTGTCCACGGGTGCAGGCGCGGAGATGCGCCAGGCGATGGGCATTTCAGTTTTCTTTGGAATGATTGGCGTCACGCTTTTCGGTCTGTTCCTTACACCGCTGTTTTACGTGGTCGTTCGGGCACTTGGCGGAGGAAAACCATTGCACTCTGCAGCGCATCACAAAGCTCCGGCCCTCGCCCCTCATCATCTTGAACAGAAGCAGCCGGAGGGCCTGGTATGACCAATCGAATCCACACACGCCTGCGTGGGGCACGCGCGAACAAGAGTGCAATTGCACTGGCGATCGGTGTGTCGCTTCTGACAGCGTGCTCGTTGACGCCCGTCGAGAACAGACCGGACTTCGACGTGCCGGCGAATTTTGCAGAGTCCCATCACCAGGCACTTGTCCCATTGAAGCCAACTGAAGAGCCTGGTCGATGGCAGCCGGCAGAACCCGCGGACCAGCAAAAACCTTCTCCATGGTGGAAGGTGCTGGGCGACCCTACGCTTGAGCAACTGGAAGAGCAGGCTCTCGTAGCCAACCCCGATGTCACCATCGCAATGGCGCGGCTCAAGCAATCACGGGCCCTCACCGCCCGAAGCCAGGCAGCCCGTTTCCCGGACGTAGACCTAGGCTTCGGCCCGACTCGCCAGCGCACTTCAGGTGCCGCTGACGGGTATGGAGATGGCGCGCCAGGAACCACGCAAACATTGTGGCGAGCGCAGGCCACCGTGGGCTACGAAGTTGACCTTTTTGGTCGTGTCTCGGCAGGGATCGCAGCCGCACAGGCTGATGCAGCTCAGCAGCAAGCATTGGCCCATCAGATGTTGCTGCTGGTTCAGGCCGACGTCGCTAGAACCTACTTCAGCCTGCGGCAACTGGAAGGTGAACATCGTTTGCTACGGGAAACTGTAAAGCTTCGGGAAGACACCGAGACGCTGTTGCAACGAAGACTTAGTGACGGCGACGTGGCCAGCTATGTTGTCGACCAGGCAAAGACAGAACTGTTCTCTGCGCGCGCTGAACAATTGGCGGTGGAGCGTCAGTACGCACTGGTCGCGCACGCGTTGGCGACTTTGCTGGGCAAGCCTCCGGCGTCGTTCACACTTGAGCCAAAACCCTTGGAAAACGTCACCGTTCAGATTCCGCCAGGTATCCCATCGACGTTACTTGAGCGTCGACCGGACATCGCAGCCGCGGAGCGAGCTATGGCCGCCGAGAACGCCAGGGTCGGCGTGGCAAAGGCGGCCTTTTTCCCTTCGCTCTCGCTCACTGGGGCTGTGGGCTATGAGTCGACGGATCTGGGAAATCTGACCAATTGGTCGCAGCGGACTTTCCTTTTGGGTCCATTTGTAGGAACGGCCTTGAGCTTGCCCATCTTTGATGGCGGAAGACGTGAGGCCGACATCGCCCGCGCCCGTGCAGCCTACGAAGAGAGGGTCGCTGAGTATCGCAAGACCGTACTCCAGGCCTTCCGCGAAGTTGAGGACTCATTAGTGTCCATCAGGACCCTGGATGAGCGAATCGTCCATCAGCGCGGTGGAGAAGAAGCATCGTCCCGCGTCGCACGGTCTGCGCAGCAAAGATTCGATGAGGGGGATGTCGACTACCTGGTGGTGGTTGATGCGCAGCGTACCCTGCTGCGTAGTCAGCAATCGCTTATCCAGTCAGAAGGCGAGCGTGCTCGAGCGACCGTGGACCTGGTGCGCGCACTCGGAGGGGGCTGGCAAGTCTCCGACGTTGAAAAGCCCGGGACGAAAGGCTGACAGGGAAGGGGGCGAAGGGCCTTTCGAACTCGTCTGGCCCTTTACCCGACGCTGCTGGTCGATGTTGGTAAGACGCACTTGTCAGTTGGAGATTTTTTACATGTCCGTTTCAGATTTATTCAAACCGCTCACGCTCTTGCATGGCCCGGCAATGAGAAACCGTTTCATGCTGGCCCCGCTTACCAATCAACAGAGTGGGCGTGACGGTCTCGCGTCCGAATTCGATCAGGAATGGATCAGACAGGTTGCGCAAGGTGGTTACGCATTGATGCAAACCTGCGCCACGCATGTAGAGGAAACGGGTATCGGATTTGACCGGCAGTTGGGCATCTTCAGCGACGCTCATCTACCAGGTTTGACGCAGATGGCCACTTCGATTCGTGAAGGTGGCGGTCTCTCTGCGGTGCAACTGCACCATGCGGGACACCGCGCAAATCCGTTGCTGGGAGGCGTTCCAGCGCCTGCTTCCGATTACACAGTACCGGGCGTCAGGGCGTTGTCGACTGAAGAGGTTGAGCGCATTCGCGACAGCTTCATTGCCGGCGCGAAAAGAGCCGAGTTGGCAGGGTTTGATGGTGTCGCAGTTCACGGTGCTTTCGGGTGGATTCTGTCGGAATTCATGTCCCCGCAATTCAACGACCGTACAGATAAATATGGCGGTAGCCTTGAGAACCGTGCTCGCCTCACTCTTGAAGTCATCGAAGGTATTCGACGCGAATGTGGTCCTGACTTTCAGATCGGCTGGCGATTGTCGGTCGAGCGCTACGGGCTGCTTCTGGAGGAACTGCGTGATATTACCGCGGATATTCTGGATCGCGAGGTGATCGACTATCTGGATCTGGCTCTTTGGGACTCCGCTCAAATAGTGCAAGACGGGACGTTCAGGGGGCAGAGCATGCTGAGTGTCTTCACAGAGCTTCCGCGTAGAGGAGTAAGGGTAGGGACAGCAGGCAAGATTATGAGCGCCCAGCGTGCCGGGCAATTGATGGACGAAGGGTGCGACTTTGTGTTGATTGGCCGGGCCGGCATTCTTCAGCGCGACTTCCCTCTTCAAGTGCAGGCAAACCCCTTCTATGACAGTCCGAAACTTCCAGTGACGGCTGACTATTTGCGCAAGGGCGGGTTGAGCGAGCGATTTATCAATCACATGCGCGGATGGCAGAGCTTTGTTCTACGTGGAAGTCTGTGAGATCAAGGGTGTCAGGAACATTGCTCAGAATTAAACGACGGGGTGCTGGATAAATATCTGGTATCCATTCTATTGATCAGTAAGCGCCTTCAAGAGTTTATTGAGCGATTCAATTTTTGTCGGCTAAGAATCTTCACACAATAAAATATCGATGGTTTTTTATCCTGTTAAGGGGAGGGCGTCGTGTTTCTTAAATTTCGCAGTAAAGTCATATTGCTCGCCGTTATTCCGAGCTTTTCTCTGGCGCTGATCATCAGCGGAATAATTTGGTTTGTATTACAAAGTCTGGCGGCAGAGGAGGTCGAGCAAACCAGGGAGTTGCTTCTGGAAGAGCGCAAACTTGCCCTCAAGAATTATCAGCAAATCGCAGAGGCTGCTATCAAGCCAATTTACGATGCCTCGGCCCAGGGAGATATGGAGGCTCGCAAACAAGCCATTGCCATTCTCAAGACGCTCCAGTTCGACAAGACGAGTTATTTTGCTGGGTATACGTCCGGCAGTGTGCGTGTTTTTTGGTCTGATAAAGACCAGGATATTGGAAAGGATTTTTCGGACGTCAAGGATGCCAACGGGATCTATGTGATTCGCGGCCTCGTCGCCGCCAGTAAATCAGGGCCTTCATTTTTCAGATATGACTGGCCAACGCCGGGCAGTGACAAGCCAGTTCCAAAGATCGGTTATTACCATTACCTTCCTAAATGGGATATGTCGTTTGGCACTCAAGTCAATCTGGATGACGTAGAAGAACGTGTACAGATCATTGCGACATCTATGCAGACGCGCTTGGGTGCTTCTGCCGCAATGATCGTAACGGTAGTGGCATTGCTGCTGCTGATCGTTGCAGTCGTAGCTGCTTTCCTGGGTAATGGCTTGGTTAAACCTATCTTGATAATCAAGCAGAATCTCGATGATATCGCTGCCGGAGACGGTGACCTGACACGCCGTCTGCCCGACGGAAACGACGATGAACTAGGCGCACTGTCGAAGTCGTTCAACCGATTTGTCGAAAAAATTCATGGGCTGGTCCGACAGATTTATGAGATGACAACTCAATTGGCACTGTTGGTCGACAATGTATCTATTCAGGCTTCTCGTTCCGAAAAAGCGATGGCAGGGCAGCGACTTGAGACCGATCAGGTTGCCACCGCCATTCACGAAATGTCGGCGGCAGCTCAACAGGTTTCTGCCAGTGCGCAAAGTGCTTCGCAGGCTGCTCGCGAAGGCTCCGATGTGAGCAGCGAAGCCAAGTCTGTCGTGAACAAGAGCATCACCAGCATCCATGCATTGATTTCGGATGTTAACCAAACGAGTGCTTCGCTCGACAACCTCCGTTCAGATGTTCATTCGATCGCGAGCGTTGTGGACGTTATCCGATCAATTGCCGAACAGACAAACCTGCTGGCACTCAATGCTGCAATCGAGGCAGCGCGAGCAGGAGATGCTGGCCGTGGATTTGCTGTAGTGGCAGATGAAGTACGAGCGCTTGCCAGTCGTACCCAGCAAAGCACCGTAGAGATCAACGAAATGATCAGTTCATTGCAGCGCGGCGCCGAAGAAGCGGTGGTCGCCATGGCGCGCTCCAGCGAGTCCGGCGAGACCACCGGGAAGCTGGCAAATCAGGCCGGAGAGTCATTGGACTCGATTGCGCTGTTGATCGAAACCATCAACGACATGAACGCACAAATTGCCAGCGCTTCAGAAGAGCAGACATCGGTTGCCGAGGAAATCAATCGCAGCATGACCGCCATTGCCCACGCAGTGGATGCTGTTGCAGATGATGCGTTGGTCGGTGCGAACACAGCACGAAAACTTACGGACCTCGGCGAACGACTACGGTTACAGGTCAAGCAATTCAAGATTTGATGGATCTTTGAAGTGTAAAACCTTCCATAGTTATAGCCGACGTTACAGTTCTGTCCGGAGAAGCAGGTCAAAGTAGTTTAATAGGGGTATTGCCATGTTAATCAACGCTGTCAGCACTCTTGAAATCGAAATTGCAGAGGGCAATGTAAGCGATCTCAAATGCTGCGTTGCAAACTACATCTCTAGATTTGAAAAAATGCCCGGCTGCTTGGCCTACGGGTTAGCTCACAGTGCATTGTATCCTAACCTTTGGTTACTGAGTGGCTACTGGGAAAACAAGGAAACGATGCATGCTCATTTTATCGCTTCAGAGTTCAACACATTAATTTGGATGATTGGCCAGCGTTCACTGGGTGTTCGGTTCGCCAGCTACTTTCCGCATACTGGCGGAGAAGCTTGATGCCAATTGATCAAACGATCTTCCACAAGTTTGACCTCAATTCGTTAGTGACGTTTTTGGTAATTTATCAGGAGAGAGGTGTATCCAGGGCGGCCAAATCGCTGAAAGTGACGCAACCTGCAGTCAGCAATGTGCTGAGCAAACTCCGGACGAGATTTGACGATCCGCTCTTCATTCCTTGTGGGCGAGTGGTGCGACCGACCCATAAGGCAGATTTGATTGCTGAAGTGCTGGCACCCGCGATGATCATCGTACAAGAGCTCATCACTCAGGATGCGATAGATAAAGGAGCTGTATGCCCGACGACACAACAGACGAAAGCAGAAAATTTCAGCCTGACAGGAAAATAAATAAAAATGTTTCACAAGTATAAATTCTCAACGAAATTGCAGAGTGCTTTTTTTTATGTGCCTGTATCACGCTGCTCGTTGGATCAATTGGAATTGCGGGAGTCGGACGGTTAGCAGACGCGTTGTCGAAGACCTATTCTGAGGATCTGATAGCGGTCTCCAGCGTGGGAAATATATTGAGCGGGGTGACGGCACACAATCGGGGGGTCTATCGCTTGATAAACGCCAAGGCGCTAAATGCTCCCGAGGCCGATATCCAAAGACTGCACAGCGAAATAACAAACAGTCTTGACACTGCAGAACGAACGTTGAGCGCTTCGCGCGATCTTCTTCAGGGCAAAGATAAAGATGTTTTCAAGAATATTGACGAGTGCTGGTCAAGCTATGTCGCCACCTCACGCAAGGCTCTCGAGCATATCAATAATGGTGAAATCGAGGTTGCACAGAAGCAGCTTGATATCGGGAACCTCCATGTTTTCAGAGAGCTGCGACAGAATTTGCGAGAAATGGTGGCTCACAATGACAAAGGTATTCAGAACGGCGCCAAGCGGGCCATGGAGCTGCGTCAGACTGTATTCTCTCAGTTGATCATCGGTATCGTTGCCGCCTTTTTATTTGCCTTGGGCACTGGCGTCATCATTACGCGCATGATCACCCGCCCACTGGCCGAAGCCGTGGCAAGTGCCGAGCGTATTGCCAGTGGCGATCTCACGCACCCGATTTGCACTGAGCGCTCTGATGAGGCAGGCCGACTCCTGGCCGCGTTGAGCGATATGCAGATCAGTCTCAAGAATACACTGCTGGAAATAGCGAGCGCAGCGGATCAACTGGCGACATCCTCAGAAGAACTGAGCGCGGTCACCGATGAGAGTACACGTAGCCTGATCCGGCAAAATGATGAGATTCAACATGCCGCGACTGCTGTCACGGAGATGACCAATGCTATAGAGCACGTGGCCACAAATGCGGTGTCCACATCGGATGCCTCACGACACGCCACAGACGAGGCGGAGGATGGGCGCAACCAGGTCGAGCGGACAGTCGACGGCATTCATATCGTACTAAGTGATATTCAGAGGTCATCCGAGACAGTTACTGATTTGGCTTCGCGTGTGCACAACATCACTGGGTCCTGGATGTGATCCGCAGCATCTCCGAACAGACCAATTTACTGGCGTTGAACGCTGCGATTGAAGCAGCGCGCGCTGGCGAACAGGGCCGAGGATTTGCGGTGGTCGCCGATGAGGTCCGTGCGCTGGCTCATCGAACGCAAGCATCAACGGTCGAGATTGAAACCATGATTGGCGCGGTGAAGACCGATGCCGACAGCGCCGTGGCCGCGATGGGCAAGAGTCTTGCGGTGGCAACGGCTACCCAAAACAAGGCGCGTCAGGCAGGTATCGCGCTAGAGCAAATCGCACGAAACGTCTATCAGATCAACGAACGTAACCTGGTGATTGCCTCCGCCTCCGAACAACAGGCGCAAGTCGCTCGGGAAGTCGACAAAAATCTACACAACATCCAACAGCTTTCTGAACAAACCACCGCCGGAGCGAACCAGACGGCAGGATCCAGTCGAGAACTGTCCCACCTTGCGGCCTCATTCAATATGATGGTTTCGAAATTTAAACTGTAAAAAGCGATTGGCTTCGTGCACTCAAGGAACAAAATGAACAAATTCCAAGCAATGGAGGTGTTCGTCCAGGTGGTGGATACCGGCGGATTCAATCGTGCGGCTGAAAACCTGAAGCTTCCCAAGGCAACCGTCACCACCTTGATACAGTCGTTGGAAACTTCTCTATCGGTGAAGTTGTTGAACCGAACCACCCGTCACGTCAGTGTAACTTCCGATGGGGCTGCCTACTATGAGAGGTGCGTACAGATCCTTTCAGACGTTCGCGATGCCGAGGACTCATTAATACTAAACCGCCTGAATCCATCAGGGCGTCTGCGCGTCGACGCTCCTACCGGCCTGGCCAGCGACGTGATCATTCCTGCTCTTCCTGATTTCTTCGCGTTGTATCCGGATATCCGATTGGAACTGGGTTGCAGCGATCGTCCGGTTGACCTGGTGGAAGAGGGCGTGGATTGCGCGATACGCGGTGGTCGTCGCTTGGCTGACTCTCGGTTGATTGCGCGCCGGGTTGGAACCATGAATTACGTCACTTGCGCCTCACCCGCCTATCTGGAGCAACACGGGCGACCAACGCACCCCGACGATCTTGTGCATCATCGCTGTGTGAATTACTTCTCCTCCCGTGGGGGTAAACCCTTTGATTGGTATTTCACGCGAGGAGGTGAAAGCGTTCAGGTCGCGCTATCCAGTCACATTGCGCTCAGCGACAGTTATGCTTACACGTGCGCGGGCCTGTCAGGGCTGGGTATTGTGCAAATGGCCAATTTTTTGATGACATCCTTTATCGAGGACGGACGATTAATTCCGATACTGGAAGACTGGACCAATGAACCGCTACCTATTCATGTCGTATATCCGCAGAACCGTCACCTTTCGGCCAAGGTTCGTGTGTTTGTGGAGTGGATCGCGGATCTGTTTTCCAATCACCCGACGATGCGTGAATAAAGACCTGCAAAACTCCACATTACAAATAACCATGGAGCTTTGCAGAGGCGCTTATTTAATCAAAGCTGCTCGGCTGCTAAAGCATCGCGAACGCTTGGCCGCTGCTCCATTCGGGCCATGAATTTCTGAATGGAGGTGTATTTGGATAGGTCAATATTCACTCGTGGTGCCCAAGTCAAAACGTTGTACAAGTAAGCATCCGCGATTGAAAATTTGTCGCCTAAAATATAGTCGTTGTTAGATAGGTGCTTTTCAATATATTCAAAATGAACGCTCATGTTGCCTTCCGCAAAACGGATCTTTGACGCTCCATCTACAAACGATGAAAACATCACGCCCATGCCTTTATGCAAATCAGAAGCTACAAAGTTTAACCATTCCAGGGCCCTATAGCGCTCCCAGGTACCAAATTCCGGTAAAAGTTTACGCTCAGGGTTGCCATCTGCAATCCATTGCAAAATTACCGCCCCTTCAGTAAGGACGTCTCCGTTCTTTAATTTCAAGGCCGGCACGTAGCCTTTTGGCGTTACCTTGTAATAATTACCTTCAATAGTCGTTTTGGTGGCGAAGTCGACTTTGATAAGTTCAAATTTCTGCTCGGACTCGCGCAATGCGATTTGTGAAGCAAGGCCGCAAGAGCCAGGCGCAAAATACAGTTTCACAGTACCTTCCTTCTATTTTATCAACGATTCAAAATCACGTGCATCATGACGCTCTCGCAAGAACTCGCCCGGAGCTCCTGAGATGCGGTTAACGACTCTGCCGCGCGCAACTGCGGGTCGTGCGGCAATCGCGTGATACCAGCGCAGCAGATGCTCGTATTCCTCTACAGCGAGAAACTCGTGTGCGGCGTAAACACCGTAAAGACTGCCGGGGTACCACGGCCAAACAGCCATATCTGCGATCGTATATTCGTCCCCCGCAAGGAATTCATTTGATGCCAGGTGAGTGTCTAGGACATGCAGCTGTCGTTTGGTTTCCATCGCATAACGATCGATCGCGTACTCGATCTTGATTGGCGCATAGGCGTAGAAATGGCCTAGGCCACCGCCAACGAAAGGAGCGGATCCCATTTGCCACATCAGCCAGTTGAAAGTCTCGGCTCGTGCTCTAGGGTTAGTGGGCAGGAACGCGCCGAACTGCTCCGCAAGGTAGACCAGGATCGAGCCGCTCTCGAAAACCCGCGTAACGGGCTCCGTTGTATGGTCCACAAGCGCTGGAATCTTGGAGTTGGGGTTGATATTGACGAAGTCGCTGCCGAACTGGTCTCCTTCGAAAATATCTATCAGCCATGCATCATATTCAGCACCCGAATACCCTGCCGCCAGTAGCTCCTCCAGCATGATCGTGATCTTCTGACCATTCGGCGTTCCCTGCGAGTAAAGCTGTAGGGGGTGTTTACCTACCGGGAGCTTTTGTACGAACCGGGAACCTGATACCGAGCGATTGATGCTGGCAAATTGGCCGCCGTAGGTGGTCTTCGGACTCCAGACCTTAGCCGGCATGTAGCCTGCGGGCAGGTTCTCATGAGAATTGTCTGACATCGATTACTCCTTATGTCGGAGATATTCAGAATGTTTAAAAGGCCGTATGAAATACCATAAAGCGACTTGCAGTAAGCTCGCGTCGAAATGCTATCGAGGCTTGGGGAATTGATATATAGCCAGAGCGCGAATTCACAATTCACCAATTCGAATAATGTCGTGGCGTGATGGGTGTAGAAAGTTTAACTCCACCAAATGTGATACTCGTGAATCAAGGAAGATTTTTTCCGCCACACGCGAGCGTCACCTCTGCAGTAGCCCTGCCTTCATCAAACACCGCGAGCAGCTTTTTACCTGTCTCGCTTCCGTTGTCATAATCCAGAATTATTTTATGTGCTCCATTAGGAGTAATTGCTCGATCCTATCGAGCATAATGTGAATGCCCCAAAAATTTCCTAAAGGATCGAAAATTATTTCATCGATTACAACCACGGTGGCTGTCAGGGCCAAAGACTTGGCGATCGGTCAGAGAGCCATCGTTGAGCACACGTAACCTTGAAACTCGCATTGCGCAGGTCTCGGCAACGTATAACCACTCTTGATAGGCGTCTAGTCTGATTTAATTTGTAAAATTAAATCCATCGACAACGACTCTCAATCTTCAATTTTCGTATAAGGCAATATAACCGCCGCAGACATTGGGCCCATCGCCTCCATCCAGTTTTTAATGCGTCATGTTGAGCTTTAGGGTTAGCCATCCAGCTCGACCGCGACAGCAATAACCGTCCTTCGGGGCGTTTAGAGGCTGACGTCGGGAAAACTTATGAGGCGTCAGCGCGCGGGCTCCTAACGTGTTTATCTGCCACGGCGCAGACACATCCATATCCAGGCCGAAGCGACATGTGCTCCGCGATAAGACTCATCATCAAGAGGGGGGTCTATCGATCACCTTGTAAATCAGGTCTCGCTAGCTGGAAGGAGCCTCTTTCCCAACCTGTTTAGCCGTGGCGCGAACGGTTTGTTCGGTTCCGTAGATACGAGTTGGCAGCAGAAGGGCTATAGGTATCGTGCTGATCAATCATCAGAGCGGCCATAAATCGGGGGATCAGGTGCGCGAAGTGTTTGAAATCATCCGCTCAAGTTATTACTCCCACCTGATGTCGGCGGGGCTCTTATCGGCATTCCAAGGATCGTGAAAAAGTCAAAAAAATTCTGAAAACCTATGAAATGAAAGCACCAGCAAATGCTTTCGCAGTGAGCTACTTACAACCGCTCCTCAGCTAAGTCTTTGCTTCTGCTCGTTAATCCCGGACAATCGCGCCCCTGTTTCGGCCAGGGCGCTGCCTGTCGGGGTTTTCCGACTCGTCCTGGTCGGGTGCATGTGACCGGAATGCGGAGATCCGACCGGATGAATGATCAGGCCACTAGCGTCGAAGAACGCTTTGAAACGACAGCCCCAGCTACGCTCAGCCAGTGGGGGCGGCATGACACTACTTGGATGTTGGGCCTGTTTGGCACCGCCATCGGTGCAGGTACTTTGTTTTTGCCCATCAACGCCGGCCTCGGCGGTTTCTGGCCGTTGTTGATCCTGGCGTTGCTAGCCTTTCCCATGACGTTCTACGCCCACCGGGGGCTGACCCGTTTCGTGTTGTCCGGCCGTGAAGGCGCGGACATCACTGACGTGGTGGAGGAGCATTTCGGTATCAAGGCCGGTGCACTGATCACGTTGCTGTACTTCTTTGCAATTTTCCCGATCCTGCTGATCTACAGCGTGGCGCTGACCAATACGGTGGGCAGCTTCCTGGAGCATCAACTGCATATCCAGCCGCCACCTCGGGTGGTGCTGTCGCTGGTGTTGATCCTGGGTTTGCTGGCAGTGGTGCGATGCGGGGAGCAGGCGATCGTCAAGGCCATGAGCCTGATGGTCTATCCGTTTATCGTAGCGTTGCTGTTCCTGGCGGTGTTTTTGATCCCGCACTGGAACGGTGGCATTCTGACCACAGCGTCCACGCTGCCTGAACCTTCGGCGCTGCTGCACACTTTGTGGCTGGCGATTCCGGTGATGGTGTTCTCGTTCAATCACTCGCCGATCATCTCGGCGTTTGCGGTGGATCAGAAGCGTCGCCATGGCGATAACGCCGAAGTGCGCAGCTCGCAGATCCTCTCGCGCGCCCATGTGCTGATGGTGGTGATGGTGCTGTTCTTTGTGTTCAGTTGTGTTTTGACGCTTTCCCCGTCGCAACTGGCCGAGGCCAAGGCGCAGAATCTGTCGATCCTGTCGTACCTGGCCAACCACTTTAGTAATCCGACCATCGCTTTTGCCGCGCCATTGATTGCGTTCGTGGCGATCTCAAAGTCCTTCCTCGGGCATTACATTGGCGCCAGCGAAGGCCTCAAGGGCCTGATCGTCAAGAGCGGTCGACGTCCGGCGGCAAAGACCCTGGACCGTCTGACCGCAGCGTTCATGTTGGTGGTGTGCTGGATCGTCGCCACCCTTAACCCGAGCATCCTGGGCATGATCGAAACCCTGGGCGGCCCGGTAATCGCGGCGATCCTGTTCCTGATGCCGATGTACGCCATCCAAAAGGTCCCGGCCATGGCCCGTTACCGCGGCCAGGCGTCCAATGTATTTGTCGCGCTGGTGGGGTTGGTGGCGATTACTGCGTTGGTCTACTCCCTAATGGCCTGATAACACAGGCCCCTTGGGGAAGCGGGCTTGCTCGCGAAAGCGGTGTTTCAGTTGGCATGGATGCTGGCTATCCGGTCGCCATCGCGAGCAAGCTCGCTCCCACAGTGTGTCCGAGGTGTTCATAGGCATCGCATCCACCGAAAGTCCCCTGTGGGAGCGAGCTTGCTCGCGATAGCGGCCTGCCAGCTTGCATCGAAATCCCAGGCATAAAAAAACGCCGCCCCTCGCAAGAAGGGCGGCGTTTTTAGTCGAGCGTTGAAGCCTTAGGCTTGAACGACCGGGATGTTGGCATTGGCAGCCGCTTCACGGAACTCGGCGATCTGGTCGAAGCTCAGGTAGCGGTACACGTCCGCTGCCATGCTGTCGATCTTGCCGGCGTATTCCATGTACTCCTCGACGGTCGGCAGGCGACCCAGGATAGACGCCACGGATGCCAGTTCGGCCGAAGCCAGGTAGACATTCGCGCCGTCGCCCAGACGGTTCGGGAAGTTACGGGTCGAAGTCGATACCACAGTGGAGTTCGGTTCCACGCGTGCCTGGTTACCCATGCACAGCGAGCAGCCTGGCATTTCCATCCGTGCACCGGCCTTGCCGTAGATGCCGTAGTAGCCTTCTTCGGTGAGCTGGTGAGCGTCCATCTTGGTCGGCGGCGAGAGCCACAGACGGGTTGGCAACTGACCCTTGACCTGTTCCAGCAACTTACCGGCAGCGCGGAAGTGGCCGATGTTGGTCATGCACGAACCGATGAACACTTCGTCGATCTTCTGCCCAGCGACGCTGGAGAGCAGGCGGGCATCGTCCGGGTCGTTCGGCGCGCAGAGCACAGGCTCCTTGACGTCGGCCAGGTCGATCTCGATGACTTCGGCGTATTCGGCGTCCTTGTCGGCTTCCAGCAGTTCCGGGTTGGCCAGCCAGGCTTCCATCGCCTGGGCACGACGCTCCAGGGTGCGGGCATCGCCGTAGCCTTCGCCGATCATCCAGCGCAGCAGGGTGATGTTCGATTGCAGGTATTCGGCAATCGATTCCTTGGACAGCTTGATGGTGCAACCGGCAGCCGAACGTTCGGCCGAGGCGTCGGACAGTTCGAACGCTTGCTCGACGGTCAGGGTTTCAAGGCCTTCGATTTCCAGGATGCGGCCGGAGAAGGCGTTCTTCTTGCCTTTCTTCTCGACGGTCAACAGACCTTTCTGGATCGCGTAGTAAGGGATGGCGTGAACCAGGTCACGCAGGGTGACGCCTGGTTGCAGCTTGCCCTTGAAGCGAACCAGGATCGATTCCGGCATGTCCAGCGGCATGACGCCAGTGGCGGCGGCGAACGCCACCAGGCCAGAACCGGCCGGGAACGAGATACCGATCGGGAAACGGGTGTGGGAGTCACCACCGGTGCCGACGGTGTCCGGCAGCAGCATGCGGTTCAGCCAGCTATGGATGATGCCGTCGCCCGGACGCAGGGACACGCCGCCACGGGTCATGATGAAGTCAGGCAGGGTGTGGTGAGTGGTCACGTCGATCGGCTTTGGATAGGCCGCGGTGTGGCAGAAGGACTGCATCACCAGATCGGTCGAGAAGCCCAGGCACGCCAGGTCTTTCAATTCGTCGCGGGTCATCGGGCCAGTGGTGTCCTGGGAACCGACGGTGGTCATCTTCGGCTCGCAGTAGGTGCCCGGACGAACGCCGGTCACGCCGCAGGCCTTGCCGACCATTTTCTGCGCCAGGGTGAAACCCTTGGTGCTTTCGGCCGGGGCTTCCGGCTTCTTGAACAGGTCCGAAGCGGGCAGGCCCAGCTCGGCACGTGCCTTCTCGGTCAGGCCGCGACCGATGATCAGCGGGATACGGCCGCCGGCACGCACTTCGTCCAACAGGACCGGGGTCTTCATTTCGAAGGTGGCCAGGACTTCATCAGTGCCGTGCTTGCAGACTTTGCCAGCATGCGGGTACAGGTCGATCACGTCGCCCATGTGCATGTTGGACACATCGAATTCGATCGGCAGGGCGCCGGCGTCTTCCATGGTGTTGTAGAAAATCGGGGCGATCTTGCTGCCGAAGCAGAAACCACCGGCGCGCTTGTTCGGCACGTAAGGCACGTCGTCACCGAAGAACCACAGCACCGAGTTGGTGGCTGATTTACGCGACGAACCGGTACCGACCACGTCACCGACGTAGGCGATCGGGAAGCCCTGGCCGCGCATCTCTTCGATCTGCTTCATCGGGCCGGTCTTGCCTTGTTCATCCGGCACGATACCGTCACGGGCCATTTTCAGCATGGCCAGGGCGTGCAGTGGGATGTCCGGGCGGGACCAGGCGTCAGGAGCCGGGGAGAGGTCGTCGGTGTTGGTTTCGCCGGTAACCTTGAACACCCGAAGGCTGATCTTGTCGGCCAGCACAGGGCGGTTCTTGAACCACTCGCCGTCGGCCCAGGATTGCAGCACGCCCTTGGCGTGAACGTTGCCATTGCGGGCTTTTTCAGCCACGTCGTGGAAGGCGTCGAACATCAGCAGTGTGTGCTTGAGTTCTTCGGCGGCTACGGGCGCCAGTTCGGCGTCGTCCAGCAGGTCCACCAGGGTCACGATGTTGTAGCCGCCCTGCATGGTGCCGAGCAGTTCAACGGCGCGCTTCTTGTCCAGCAGAGGGGATTGGGCTTCGCCTTTGGCCAGGGCGGACAGGAAACCGGCCTTCACGTAGGCGGCTTCGTCGACTCCAGGCGGAACGCGATTGGTGATCAGGTCAACGAGGAAAGCTTCTTCGCCAGCCGGAGGATTCTTCAGCAGCTCGATCAGGCCTGCGGTTTGTTCGGCGTTAAGCGGCTGGGGAACGATACCCAGTGCTGCACGCTCTTCGATATGTTTGCGGTAGGCTTCAAGCACAGTTATTACCCTCATCAGTGGTCCCAAATGGGTGTCCGGGACGCTCATCCAGAAACCCACGGTACTCATGCGCGTCGGAGGCTTTTTGAGCCACCACGCCAGAGTTTCCGCGAGTTCCTCACAGAAGCTGCTTTCAAAGTTTTACGCCTGCAGAACGGGGAGCTGATGAGGGTTGGCGTTGGGCTTTCCCCGCTGGAAAGACCCTCGGCCAACACCGCTCTGAAGGAACGACTGTGCTCGTGACGCTTTGAAAACAGCTTCTAACGGACATTGGCGCCTTAAAAGGCTGGCTGATTCTACGGCAAAAAAAAAATAAACGTAAGTTGGCCCCTGAAGTTTGAGGGGTGATCAATCTTAGACAAAGGGCTAACATGCTGGCCTGTCCTGCTTTTTGCGTGTGTTTTTCCTTATGCCCAACCAGCTCATCAAGACCCCCTGCGTCGGCCTTTGCTCCACTGTCTACGGTGACCTGGTGTGCCGTGGCTGCAAGCGGTTCCACCATGAAGTGATTCATTGGAACGGCTATAGCGAGGACGAAAAACGCGCGGTGTGGATGCGGCTTGAGCAGTTGCTGGTCCAGGTAATGGTGGCCAAGCTGGAGGTTTTTGATCCTGCGCTGCTGCGCCAGCAACTGGAAACACGCAAGATTCGTTTTGTGCCGCACCAGTCGGAATATTGCTGGGCTTATCAATTGATCGCCCGTGGCGCGCGGGTGATCAACAACCTGGAAGCCTACGGCATGGTGCTGATGCCCGAATTTCGCGACTGGGACCTGCCGGACCTGCGCGACGCCATTGATCGGGAATTCTTCCTGCTGTCCGAAGCCCATTACCAGCGCTACATCGCGCCGGGCTTCCTGAAGGATGCCATTGGCGGCTGAAGGAGATGGCTTTTGTGGCGGGGGGTGTCAGTCCTTGACCGCCAGCTCCACCAGATGATCCTCGACCTCCTGCGGTTTGAGCACCAGCACGTCGCTTTCCAGCGTGTCGAGCACCGCTTCGGCGGTATTGCCGATCAAGACCCCTGACAACCCGGAACGCGCCACGGTGCCGATCACTGTCACCGCTGCCTGCAGCTTGCGTGCCATGTATGGAATCAGGACGTCCGCCGGACCTTCTTCGATGTGCAGGTGTTGGTCGTCGATGTCGAACTCAGCCTGAAACGCCCGGCATTGTTCGCGGTATTTGGCCTCGATGGTTTCCTTGAGCTGGAACGTCGGATCGGCGGAGGACAGCATCGGTGTGGGATGGGCGCTGATCACGTGCAGGTGCGCCTTGGCCAGGATGGCAATGTCGTAGCCGTGATCGATGATGGTGGAGTGCAGGTGGCGGTGCTCGCCGTCGGCATTGCCCACGTCGACGGCGGCGAGGATCACTTTGTCTTTCCAGGAACCGGCGGTTTTCACCAGCAGCACTGGAGTCGGGCAATGGCGCAGCAATTTCCAGTCCGCCGGGGTGAGCAGGGCTTTTTTCAGCGGGCTGTCGGGAAAATGTTGCTTGATCACCAGGCCGCAACCTTCGGCCTGCTGTACGTCGATGATGGTTTCGTACAGGCTTTCGTTCCAGGCCTGTTCGGTGGTGACACTGTAGCCGTCGGCCAGCAACGCGGCCTTCAGCACGCTGAGCATGCCGGCATGGTCATGCTTCTTGTCACACACCAGCAGATGCAGGTGGGCCTGGGTGACACCGGCAATCAGCTTGGCGCGCTTGAGCGCCAGGCTTTCCGAATGTTCGGGGTCGATGACCACCAGAATGCTGCGAATGGCTTGCATGATCGGTGTCTCCAGCAATAAAAAGGCATGGCGTTGCTCAACTATAGTTGTTGTATGGCAGTCGTCGACTTGATGCATATCAACGGCGGTGGCTGGTGGTCTGGAGGCAGGCCGGTATAATCGGCGCCCTTCGCTCGACTCTCTTTTTCCGTGAGCCCCATGATCCTTCCCGAAATTCATGAATTCCTTGGTTGCCGCACTCCCGATGCCTGGGTCCAGGCGGCGCTGGCCGACCAGGAGACGCTGCTGATCGACCACAAGAACTGCGAATTCAAGGCCGCCAGCACCGCCCTGAGCCTGATCGCCAAGTACCACTCCCACGTTGACCTGATCAACCTGATGTCACGTCTGGCCCGGGAAGAACTGGTGCATCACGAACAGGTGATGCGCCTGATGAAAAAACGCAAGGTCGGCTTACGCCAGCTCTCTGCCGGGCGTTACGCCTCGGGGCTGCGCAAAGTGGTCCGCAGCCACGAACCGGTCAAACTGGTGGACACTTTGGTGGTCGGCGCTTTCATCGAGGCCCGCAGTTGCGAGCGTTTCGAGGCCCTGGTGCCGCACCTGGACGAAGAATTGGGCAAGTTCTATTTCGGCTTGCTCAAAAGCGAAGCCCGGCATTTCCAGGGCTACCTGAAACTGGCCTACCAGTATGGCGACGCCAAGGACATCGCCCAGGTGATCGACAAGGTTCGTGACGCCGAGCAGGCGCTGATTGAATCGCCGGATGTGGAGTTTCGCTTCCACAGTGGTGTGCCTGCGGTATAGGGCTGTTTGCCCTGACGCCATCGCGAGCAGGCTCGCTCCCACATTTGATCTTCAGTGAGCACAAGTAATGAGTACACCGACAATCCCTGTGGGAGCGAGCCTGCTCGCGATGAGGCCTTACGCAGCTCTGCATTCTTAATCGCTCAAACCCAGGCGTTCATGCCATTGGGCAATGGACTCCTGGGGATAGACCTCGAACTGCTGATCGCCGGCGTGCGCCTCGACTTCCACCCACGGCGCCTTGGAGCCCAGCATCAGATGGGTGTGCTCAGGCGGTACCGGCAACGGCGTGTCGATGGCAGAGGCGAACGGGTGGATCAGCTCAGGCCATTCGGGGCTGAACAGCCACAAGCCTGAACCGCAAAGGGAACAGAAATGCCGTTCGGCGCTGCTGCGGTGGGCGCGTTTATCCCCGTCATTCTTGAGCCGCGCATGATAGATCGAGATGTGCTTGCGACCGCGTACCTTCAAGCTCCGGGCATCGCCCCCCAGGTTTATCGCAAAGCCGCCTCCACCCTGGGTCTTGCGACAGATCGAGCAGTAGCAGCGCTGATAAGGGTAGGGGTGGGCGCTGTCGAGGCTGAACGACACCGCGCCGCAATGGCAGGATCCTTCGAGCTGCATGAGAACCTCCGGTTGGCAATTGGGAAGTGGCTCAGGACAGCCTAGACGGTCGGCATTTTTTGACAGCTGAATTCAGGCCGGCCATGCGGCAGCCATCGCGAGCGGGCTCGCTCCCACATTTGATCTTCAGTGAACACAAACACCGAAATCCCTGTGGGAGCGAGCCTGCTCGCGATGAACGATGACGCGCTCTAGCGACCGGGCACCCGCCACAAATACCACGCCGCCACCGTCCGATGCGGGCTCCACGCCTGTCCAATCCCACCCATCTGTTTGCGCGTCGGTTGGACGTCCAAACCCTTGAGCCGCCGATACCCCTCACGCACTCCAAAGTCATCCGCCGGCAGGATGTCGGGTCGCTCCAGGCTGTAGATCAGCAGCATCTCCACGGTCCAGCGTCCGACGCCGCGCAGGGTGATCAAGCGTTCGATCAAGGCCTCATCATCCATGGCCAGCGCCGCGGGGTAGTCCGGCACCACCTCGTCCAGCGTCGCTTGAGCGATGCCCTGTATGGTCGCGATCTTGCTGGCGGAAAATCCGCAGTCGCGCATCTGTTGGAAGTCAGTCGCCAGGATCTGCTCAGGCCTGGGGAATATCGCTCCCGGAAACAGCCGCAGAAAGCGACCGAGAATCGCATCGCCGGCTTTAGCATGCAATTGTTGATAGGCAATCGCCCGGACGAGTGCTTCATACGGGTCGCGGGCCGGTTTGGGTTGCAGCAGACAAGGGCCGATCATCTCGACATGACGGCGCCAGTCTTCGTCGAGGCTTGCCAGAAAGGTGCTGGCATCGTGGTACGGGACAGGCATCAGGTGTTCACTCGGCAGGCTGATCAGAATGCCAGTGGCAGGGACACCTGCACCGCAGCTTTTTCCAGCCGCAACAGAAAAGCCTTGCGTGGCTGCCCGCCACCATAGCCGGTCAACGAGCCATCCGCACCGATCACCCGGTGGCAGGGGATGACGATGGCCAGGCGATTCTGGCCGTTGGCCAGTCCCACCGCACGGCTGGCACCAGGACTGCCGAGGGCAGTGGCGATGTTGCCGTAGCTACGGGTTTCGCCGTAGGGGATTTTTTCCAGTTCAGCCCAGACCCGGACGGCGAAGGCGCTGCCGGGCATGTGCAGCGGCACGCTGAACGAGGTGAGCTTCCCAGCGAAATAGTCGGCCAGTTCGGTTTCGATCTGTTGCAAGTGGGGATTGTGCCCCGGGGCGACGGTATAGCCGTAGCGTTGTTGCAACTCTTCGATTTCCCGGGTCAGGGCCGGGCGGTCGAGGAACTCCAGCAACACCAGGCCGCGCCGTTCGGCCATGGCCAGCATCGGCCCCAGTGGCGTTGTCAGGCGGGTGAACAGCAGGGGTTCGCTGTGGGCGGCGCGGCCCGGTGTGATGTGGAAAGACTTCACGAAGGCGTCACGAAATCCGCTCAGGGACTCGTAGCCTGAGTCAAAGGCCGCATTGTCGATGGAAATCCCTTCTTTGATGCCCCCCAGCGCTATGCCCAGCCGTCGGGTGCGCAGGTAGGCATGGAAAGTCATGCCGAAATGCTGCTTGAACCAGCGCCGCAGCTTCAGCGGTTCAATGCCTTGTTCCAGCAACAAGGCGTCGGTCCAGCGCAGGTCGGGTTCGGCGTCCACCGCCTTGAGAAGCGCCTGGATCCAGGCCGGCGCGATGGCGGCGGCATCCAGCGGCTTGCAACGCAGACAGGCCCGGTAGCCGGCCGACATGGCTTCGTCAGCGTGGGCGAAAAATTCGACGTTTTCCGGCTTCGGCTTGCGCGCCGTGCAGCTGGGGCGACAGAAGATGCCGGTGGTCTTGACCGCCGTGAAGAACACCCCCTCGTAGGCGGTGTCTCGTTCGAGCATGGCGCGGACCATCTCGGCATGGGGTGGGAGCAGCGAGTCGTGTAGGTTCATGGGAGGAGCATAGAGCCAGGCCCGGGATGGCTCCACCGGAAAATCGACAGTGAATTTTCATCCGCCTCAATACTTCCAGAACACCGGCGTGAACAACACCAGCACGGTCAGAATCTCCAGACGACCCAGCAGCATGCCAATGGTCAGCAGCCATTTGGCCGCATCCGGCAAGGTGGAGAAGTTGCCGGCCGGTCCGATGATCGAGCCCAGCCCTGGCCCGACGTTGCACACGGCCGTGGCGGCACCGGTGAGGGCCGTCGTCCAGTCCAGGCCGATCAGCGCAAGCCCAAGGGCGATAGCGCCGATGGTAATGGTGAAGAAAAAAGAAAACGTCAGCAGCGAACGGACGATCTCTTCGTCGATGGGGTGCTTGTTGTATTTTTTCTGAATCACCGCCCGCGGATGGATCAGTTGTTTCAAACTGCCCATCAGTAAGGCGCCGGCCACCTGAAAACGAAAAATCTTCAGCCCGCCGGAGGTGGATCCCGAACAACCGCCGACAAACGTCAGGTAAAAAAATAGCAGCAGGGCAAAGCTGCCCCATAGCGAGTAGTCACCCAGCGCCACACCGGTGGTGGTGACCACCGAAGTCACGTTGACGGCTACGATGCGCACCGCGTCCAGCCAGGCGTAGTCGCTGTTCAGGCTCAGCCAGGTGCCCACCACGAGCCAGGTAATGACCAGGAATCCGAGGAATCCACGGACCTGATGATCCCTGAGCAACGCTCGTTTGTTCCCGCGCAACGTGGCGACATACAAGGTGAAGGGCAGTGCGCCGGCGATCATGATAATCACCGAGATCCAGTGGATGGCCGGTTGAGACCAGTTGGCCAAGGACGAATCCGAAGTGGAGAACCCTCCGGTGGAAATCATGGTCATCGCATGGTTGATCGCTTCGAAAGGTGTCATGCCCGCCAGCCACAAGGCCAGGGCGGCCAGGGCACTCAAGCCTAAGTAGAGCCACAGGATGTAGGTCGCCGCCACATGGGAGCGCGGTGTGACTTTCTCCGACCAGTCCGATGATTCGGTCTGGAACAGTCGCATGCCGCCGACCCGCAACAGCGGCAGGATGGCCACCGCCATGCCGATGAAGCCGATCCCTCCGAGCCACTGCAACATCGAGCGCCAGATCAGCAGGCCCGGGGAGGCATTGTCCAAGCCGGTGAGGATGGTCGAGCCGGTGGTGGTGATGCCGGACATCGTCTCGAAGAATGCGTCGGTGTAGCTGATGTGCTGGATAAATACCATCGGCAAGGCGGCGAAGGTGCAGACAACCACCCAACTGGCAGTGGTCAGCAGGTACATGTCCCGCGGACGCAGTTGTATGTGCTCCGGTCGACCACGTGCTACCAGCAAGATGCCGCAGACAAAGGTGATCAGGCTCGACCACAAGAACGCCGAGAGGTCATCGTTTCGCTCGTACACCATCAGCGTGAGAAGCGGGATTGCCATGCTCGCGGCCAGGGTGATCAGGAAAATGCCGAGGATGAATCCGATAAACCGCACAGCCGCAAGGGACATAAAACACGCCTGAAAGAATGAGCCGCCCAGTATCGATTTCGTTGACCGGACGCTGCGTAAAGTTTGCGTAAAAAAAGCCCGAAACAGCACCTGTTCGCACGGCGCGCGCTGAATCGTCGTCATTGGGCAGTTTTGTTCAATACCGCCAGTGGCGTGCAATTTACCTTGAACGCCACCTCACGGACATGAAGAAGGTATGCAATGAGTCTGATTATTTCCATGGCGGCGTTTGCACTCGTCGCGTCCATCACCCCCGGCCCGGTCAATATAGTCGCCCTCAGTTCCGGGGCGCGATTCGGCTTTCGTGCCACCTTGCGTCACGTGGCCGGGGCCACCCTGGGGTTTGTCTTGCTGCTGGTGTTGATGGGGCTGGGGTTGCACGAAGTGCTGCAGCGCTGGCCCGGCCTCACGCGAGTGGTGCAACTGGGGGGCGTGGGTTTTCTGTTGTTCATGGCCTGGAAACTGGCGATGGACAACGGGCAGCTGGGCGCCGGAGACGAGGAGCGGGCGCCGTCGATGTTTTACGGCGCGTTGATGCAGTGGCTCAACCCCAAGGCGTGGCTGGCCTGTGTGGCCGGGATGGGAGCGTTCGTGGCCGATGGTGAGGCGCGGTTGGTGTGGCAGTTTGCAGCTATCTACCTGGTGATCTGTTATCTCTCGGTGGGCTGCTGGGCCTATGCCGGCAGTTTTCTGCGGGTCTGGCTGGGCAACCCGGCGACCATGCGCCTGTTCAATCGGACGATGGCGGCGTTGCTGGTGGTCAGTGCGGTGTATTTGTTGTTGCCTTGAGCCATCCCCGCAAAAGCAGGGTCGGGTATCAACCGCGATATTGGCCCGGGGTGGCGGCCAGGTGTTGTTTGAAGGCGCGCTGGAAATGCGCCTGGTCGGCAAACCCGCTGTCCAGTGCGACATCGGCAATCAGCTTGCCTTCGCGTAACTGCCGACGGGCGAACTGGATCCGACGATTGACCAGGAAAGCATGGGGCGTCATGCCGTAATGGCGCTTGAAGGCCCGGCTCAGGTACGACGGCGAAAGTTGTGCGGCGGCGCAGATGTCTTCGAGTTTCAAGGCCTCGCTGCAATGGTCATGGATAAACTGCGCCGCTCGCATCAACCCCGGGTGGCTGCCACGATCCGGGCGCCCGGCAGGGTTGAGCCGGAGTTGCAGGTCGATGAAAAACGCTTCGGCGGCGGCGTGTTTGCGGGCGATGTCGATCCGCTCATCCACCAGTTGTCCATACAAACCCTGTAAGGCGGCAAACAGCTCGATGTCGCGGCTGTGGGTGGTGGCGAAGCCCTGAAAACCCAGGGTCTCGTCAAAGCCGATTCGGCGCTGCAAGTCCGTCAGCCACTGGGTGTCGACGTACAGCATTACATACGACCATGGCTGATCATTGATCGGGTTGCACGCATGGACATCGCCGGGGTTCATCAATACGACCGTACCGCTCTCTACCTGGAAATTCGATTGCTCATGCAGGTAGGTGCTGCGCCCGGCCGTGATCGCCCCGATGGAAAAGTGGTCATGGGAATGACGCGAATAGCAGACCTTGCGTCCATCGGCGATGCCCCGGGCTTCGATGAAGGGCAGCGCTGCATCACGCCAGAAACGTGGGGCGGCATCATGGGGGGCGGGCTTCATCGGTCGGCGTCCTCGTCTTGAACCTGTGTCGCAGTGTATTCGGCCCCGTCGAGAAATGCCTGTCTGATTTGGCCGTTCGGTTTGAAGAGGAGAGGGCCTGGGCTAGACTTCAACAAGCCCTCTCTATGGAGTTTCCGATGCTTGCGCCTGGTAAACCGGATAACGAAGCCGTTCGCCTCAAGAATTTGCACTCGCTCAAATTGCTCGACACTGCGCCCGAGGAGCGCTTCGACCGCCTGACTCGCCTTGCCCGGAGTTTGTTCGATGTGCCCATTGCGCTGGTGTCGCTGGTGGATGCCAACCGTCAGTGGTTCAAGTCCAACGCGGGCCTGGACGCCAGTGAGTCCGGACGCGACGTTTCATTTTGTGCACACGCCATTTTGCAGGATCAGATTCTGGAGGTTTGCGACGCGGAGCAGGACGAGCGGTTTCGCGACAACCCGTTTGTCACCGATAAACCCGGCATTCGTTTCTACGCCGGGCAGCCGTTGGCACTGGATGACGGCAGCAAGCTTGGAACCCTGTGCTTGCTGGACACCAAGCCGCGCAAGCTCAATGACGAAGAGCGCGAACTGCTGCGCGACTTGGCCAGCATGGCCGAGCAGGAAATGATTGCTGTGCAGATGGCGAGCATGGACGAACTGACCTTGCTGTCCAATCGACGTGGTTTCAAGACGTTGGCCCAGCATGCGCTGAGCGTTTGCGAGCGCCTGTCGCGTCCGGCAACACTGCTGTTCTTCGACCTCAACGACTTCAAGCTCATCAACGACCGCTTCGGACACGCCGAGGGCGATACGGCACTAAAAACGTTTGCCGACGTGCTACGCATCGCCTTTCGCGAAAGTGATGTGATCGGTCGTTTGGGTGGCGATGAGTTCGTGGCGCTGCTCACCGGCTCTGCCCATGTCGAAACCTCGGCGATCATGGCGCGACTCAGGGAAATCCTTGATGAGCGCAATGCGATGTTGCAGCGTGGCTATGACATCCGTTTCAGCGTGGGCCAGATCGACTATGACCCGAAGCGTCATCAGTCCATCGACAGCCTTTTGGCGGATGCTGATGAGGCGATGTACATTCAAAAACAGGCTGGCTCGCGCTGACGGCGTCACATCAAGCCCTTATGTGTGCAGGTCCTTCGTCATCGCGAGCAGGCTCGCTCCCACAGGGGATTTGCGGTTTGCCCGAAGTCTATGAGCAACTCGGAAAATGTGGGAGCGAGCCTGCTCGCGATAGCGGTGGCCCATTCAACACGAATGCAAGCTGACCCGCCGCCATGACCAGAGCGGAATAAAAAACGCCGCTTGTCCCTTTTCAGGACAAGCGGCGTTTTTACGCAGCGGATGTGACGTGAAGATTACTCTTCGATGTTACCCATGGCGGTGGTGTTGAAGCCGCCGTCCACGTACATGATTTCACCGCTGATGCCCGAGGCCAGGTCCGAGCACAGGAAGGCGCCGGCGTTGCCGACTTCCTCGATGGTGACGTTGCGACGCAGCGGGGTCTGCGCTTCGTTGGCGGCCAGCATTTTGCGGAAGTTCTTGATGCCGGAAGCGGCGAGGGTACGGATTGGACCGGCCGATACGCAGTTGACGCGGGTGCCATCCGGGCCCAGGGAGCCGGCCAGGTAACGCACGCCTGCTTCCAGGGAAGCCTTGGCCATGCCCATCACGTTGTAGTTCGGCATGGTGCGCTCGGCGCCCAGGTACGACAGGGTCAGCAAGCTGCCGTTGCGGCCTTTCATCATTTCACGACCGGCTTTGGCCAGGGCCACAAAGCTGTAGGCGCTGATGTCGTGGGCAATGCGGAAGCCTTCGCGGGTGGTGGCTTCGGTGAAGTCGCCGTCCAGTTGATCGCCCGGGGCGAAGCCCACGGAGTGCACGATGCAGTCCAGGCCGTCCCACTTCTTGCTCAGTTCTTCGAAAACCTTGGCGATTTCTTCATCGCTGGCCACGTCGCACGGGAAGCACAGCTCAGGGCTCGAACCCCAGCCTTGTGCGAACTCTTCGACGCGACCCTTGAGTTTGTCGTTCTGATAAGTGAAGGCAAGCTCAGCGCCCTCGCGATGCATGGCGGCGGCGATGCCGGATGCGATGGACAGCTTGCTGGCGACACCGACGATCAGTACGCGCTTACCGGCGAGAAAACCCATGTGTTGCTCCTCTTTCAGGTTATTCGGCAGTTGTTGGGGCCAGGAAAGCGGCCTCCAGCAACTGCTGTGTATAGGGGTGTTGCGGCGCGGCGAATATGCTGCGGGCATCACCTTGTTCGACCACTTGGCCATGCTTGACCACCATCAACTGGTGGCTTAGCGCTTTGACGACAGCCAGGTCATGGCTGATAAACAGGTACGTCAGGTTGTACTTGGTTTGCAGCGACCGCAACAGCTCCACCACCTGGCGTTGCACGGTACGGTCCAGGGCCGACGTCGGTTCATCCAGCAGAATCAACGCCGGCTTGAGCACCAGGGCCCGGGCAATGGCGATACGCTGCCGCTGCCCTCCGGAAAATTCATGGGGGTAGCGGTTCCGAGTCTCCGGATCCAGGCCTACCTCCTTCAATGCCGCGATTATCGCTTGTTCCTGCTCGGCTGCGGTGCCGATCTTGTGGATCCGCAGGCCTTCGCCGACGATCTGGCTTACACACATCCGTGGGCTCAGGCTGCCGAACGGGTCCTGAAACACCACTTGCATCTCCCGGCGCAGTGGCCGGACCTGTTGCTGCGACAGGCAGTCCAGCTGCTTGCCTTCAAAGCGGATCCCCCCCTGGCTGCCGATCAACCGCAAGATCGCCAGCCCCAGGGTGGACTTGCCGGAGCCGCTTTCGCCAACGATACCCAGAGTCTGGCCCTGGGGCAGGCTGAAGCGGATACCGTCCACGGCCTTGATGTAGTCCACCGTGCGTTTGAACAGGCCTTTCTTGATCGGGAACCAGACTTTCAGGTCCTCGACCTGCAACAGCGGCGGGCCGACCACGTTGGTCGCCGGGTTGCCGCTGGGCTCGGCGGCCAGCAGTTCCCGAGTGTACGGATGCTGCGGCGCGCGGAACAGCTCTTCGCACGATGCCTGTTCGACGATGCAACCGCGCTGCATGACACATACGCGATGAGCAATTCTTCGCACCAGGTTCAAATCGTGGCTGATCAACAGCAGCGACATACCCAGCCGCGCCTGCAAATCCTTGAGCAATTCGAGGATTTTCAGCTGGACGGTGACGTCCAGTGCCGTGGTCGGTTCGTCGGCAATCAGCAGCTCCGGCTCGTTGGCCAGGGCCATGGCGATCATCACTCGCTGGCGCTGGCCACCGGACAGTTCGTGGGGCAGGGCCTTGAGGCGCTTGTGCGGCTCGGGGATGCCCACCAGTTCCAGCAACTCCAAGGTGCGACGGGTAGCGACCTTACCGGATAGCCCCTTGTGAATGCCCAGCACTTCATTGATCTGCTTCTCGATGCAATGCAGCGGATTGAGGGACGTCATCGGCTCCTGAAAGATCATCGCGATCCGGTTACCCCGGATGTGGCGGATAGTCTTTTCTTTCAACCCGAGCAAATCCTGGCCGGCGTACTGGATGGTCCCGCTTGGATGGTGGGCCAGCGGGTAGGGCAGCAACCGCAGGATCGAGTGGGCGGTCACCGACTTGCCTGAGCCGCTTTCGCCGACCAGGGCCATGGTTTCGCCACGCTTGATGTCGAAACTGACGCCTTCGACCACTCGTTGCCGACGTTCGCCGACGATGAACTCCACGGCCAAGTCGCGCACTTCGATCAGATTGTCCTGATTCATTTCATTTCCTCGGATCGAAGGCATCGCGAGCTGACTCGCCGATGAACACCAGCAGGCTCAGCATGATCGCCAGTACGGCGAACGCGCTGATGCCCAGCCACGGCGCCTGCAGGTTGGATTTGCCTTGGGCCACCAGTTCACCCAGGGACGGAGCGCCCGGAGGCAAGCCAAACCCGAGGAAATCCAGGGCCGTGAGGGTGCCGATGGCCCCGGTGAGGATGAACGGCATAAACGTCATGGTCGAGACCATGGCGTTGGGCAGGATGTGGCGGAACATGATCGCGCCGTTCTGCATGCCTAATGCCCGCGCGGCACGCACGTATTCCAGGTTGCGCCCGCGCAGGAACTCGGCGCGGACCACGTCCACCAGGCTCATCCAGGAGAACAGCAGCATGATGCCCAGCAACCACCAGAAGTTCGGCTGCACGAAGCTGGCCAGGATGATCAACAGGTAAAGCACCGGCAGCCCCGACCAGATCTCCAGGAAACGCTGGCCGGCCAGGTCGACCCATCCGCCGTAAAAGCCCTGCAAGGCGCCGGCGATCACGCCGATGATTGAGCTGAGGAGGGTCAGTGTCAGAGCGAACAGCACCGAAACACGGAAACCATAGATCACCCGGGCCAGCACATCGCGGCCCTGGTCGTCGGTGCCCAGCCAGTTGACCGAGGAGGGCGGTGCCGGGGCGGGGACCTTCAGGTCGTAATTGATGCTCTGGTAGCTGAACGGGATCGGTGCCCACAGCACCCACGCGTCCTTGGCGGCCAGCAGTTCGCGGATGTATGGGCTCTTGTAGTTGGCTTCCAGCGGAAATTCGCCGCCGAACGTGGTTTCCGGGTAGCGCTTGAGTGCCGGGAAGTACCAGCCGTCGTCGTAGTGCACCACCAGCGGCTTGTCATTGGCGATCAACTCGGCGCCCAGGCTGAGCCCGAACAGGATCAGGAACAGCCACAGCGACCACCAGCCACGCTTGTTGGCCTTGAACAGTTCGAAACGACGGCGATTGAGGGGGGACAGGTTCATCTCAATGCTCCCGGCTTTCGAAGTCGATGCGTGGATCGACAAAGGTGTAGGTCAGGTCACCGATCAGTTTCACCACCAGCCCCAGCAAGGTGAAGATGAACAGGGTGCCGAAGACCACCGGGTAGTCACGGTTGATTGCCGCCTCGAAACTCATCAAACCGAGGCCATCAAGGGAAAAAATAACCTCTACCAGCAACGAGCCGGTGAAGAAGATTCCGATGAACGCCGAAGGGAAGCCGGCAATCACCAGCAGCATGGCGTTGCGGAACACATGACCATAGAGCACCCGATTGCGGGTCAGGCCCTTGGCCTTGGCGGTGACCACGTACTGCTTGTTGATTTCATCGAGGAAGCTGTTCTTGGTCAGCAGGGTCATGGTGGCAAAGTTGCCGATCACCAGGGCCGTCACGGGCAAGGCCAGGTGCCAGAAATAGTCGAGGATCTTGCCGCCCATGCTCAGTTCATCGAAATCGTTGGACGTCAGCCCCCGTAGCGGGAACCAGTTGAAATAGCTGCCGCCGGCAAACACCACGATCAGCAGGATGGCGAACAGGAACGCCGGGATGGCATAGCCGACGATGATCGCCGAACTCGTCCAGACGTCGAAATGACTGCCATGCCGCGTCGCCTTGGCGATCCCCAGCGGGATCGACACCAGGTACATGATCAGCGTACTCCACAGCCCTAGCGAGATGGAGACCGGCATTTTTTCCTTGATCAGGTCGATGACCTTGGCGTCTCGGAAAAAACTGTCACCGAAATCCAGGCGAGCGTAATTCTTGATCATGATCCACAGGCGTTCCGGCGCCGACTTGTCGAAGCCGTACATGCGCTCGATTTCCTTGACCAGCGCCGGGTCCAGCCCCTGGGCGCCGCGATAGGCGGAGCCGGCCACCGACACTTCGGCACCGCCACCGGCAATGCGGCTGGTGGCGCCTTCGAAACCTTCGAGTTTGGCGATCATCTGCTCCACCGGCCCGCCGGGCGCGGCCTGGATGATCACGAAGTTGATCAGCAGGATGCCAAACAGGGTCGGGATGATGAGCAATAGACGCCGAAAGATATAAGCCAGCATCGGTTACTCCACACTCGCCGGGGCGACGATTGTTTGCTCGATGACCTGTTTTTCCACCTCGATGGAAGGCTTGACGTCTGGTTTGACCCACCATGTGGTGGTGCCGATGTCGTAGGTCGGGGTGATTTTTGGATGGCCGATGTGGTTCCAGTAGGCTACGCGCCAGGTCTTGATGTGCCAGTTGGGGATCACGTAGTAGCCCCATTGCAGCACCCGGTCCAGCGCCCGGGCGTGGGCCACCAGGCTCTTGCGTGAGTCGGCGTTGATCAGTTGCTCCACCAGTTGGTCGACGGCGGGGTCCTTCAGACCCATGGTGTTGCGGCTGCCGGGATTATCGGCGGCGGCCGACATCCAGAACTCGCGCTGTTCGTTACCCGGCGAGCTGGACTGCGGGAAGCTGCCCACGATCAGGTCGAAATCCCGCGAGCGCACGCGATTGATGTATTGGGACACGTCGACCCGGCGGATCACCAGTTCGATGCCCAGGTCACTGAGGTTACGCTTGAACGGCAGCAGCACCCGCTCGAATTCGGTCTGGGCCAGCAGGAACTCCAGCACCACGGGTTTGCCCTGGGCATCGACCATCTTGTCGTCGACGATGCGCCAGCCGGCCTCTTGCAGCAATTGATAGGCCTTGCGCTGCTGGTCACGAATCATGCCGCTGCCGTCGCATACCGAAGGCTGGAAGGCCTGGGTGAACACCTGCTCGGGGATCTTGCCACGCAACGGCTCGAGGATCTTCAGCTCGTCTTCGCCGGGCAGGCCGGTGGCGGCCATTTCCGAGTTTTCGAAATAACTGCGGGTGCGGGCGTAGGCACCGTGGAACAGTTGTTTGTTGGTCCATTCGAAGTCCAGCAGCAGGCTCAAGGCCTTGCGCACCCGCACGTCCTGGAAGACCGGGCGGCGCAAGTTGTAGACAAAGCCCTGCATGCCGGTGGGGTTGCCGTTGGGGATCTGTTCCTTGATCAGCCGGCCTTCGGTCACGGCCGGGATGTTGTAGGCGTTGGCCCAGTTCTTGGCAGCCATTTCCAGCCAGAAATCGAACTGCCCGGCCTTCAGTGCCTCGACCGCCACGGTGTTGTCGCGATAGTAGTCGGTGGTCAGCACGTCGAAGTTGTAGAAGCCGCGGTTGACCGGCAGGTCCTTGCCCCAATAGTCCTTCACGCGTTCATAGCGAATCGAACGGCCAGCCTTCACTTCGGCGACCTTATACGGACCGCTGCCGAGGGGGATCTCCAGGTTGCCCTTGTTGAATTCGCGCCCGGCCCACCAATGCTTGGGCAATACCGGCAGTTGGCCGAGGATCAGCGGCAATTCGCGGTTATTGGTGTGCTTGAACTTGAACAGCACCTTGAGCGGTTCTTCGGCGATGACTTCGGCCACGTCGTTGTAATAACCGCGGAACATCGGAGCGCCGTCCTTGGTCAAGGTCTGGAAGCTGAACACCACGTCCTCGGCGCGTACGGGATGGCCGTCGTTGAAGCGGGCTTCGGGCCGCAGGTAAAAGCGCACCCAGGCATTGTCCGGGGCCTTCTCGATTTTTTCGGCGATCAGGCCATATTCGGTGAAGGGTTCGTCCAGGCCTTGTTTGGCCAGGGTGTCGTAGATCAGGCCGATGTCATCGGCGGGGACGCCCTTGCTGATAAAAGGGTTGAGGCTGTCGAAGCCACCAAACCCGCCCTGACGAAAAATCCCGCCCTTGGGGGCGTCAGGGTTCACATAATCGAAATGCTTGAAGTCGGCCGGATATTTCGGCGGCTCGTTGTACAAGGTCAAGGCGTGCTGCGGTGCGGCACAGGCCAGTCCGGCGAACAACAGGCCGCTGGCCTGCAGGAGCAGGGCGCGTAAAGGCTTCATTGATCTTTCTCCGAAGATTTCAGCCACCATGCGCTCAAACCCAGGGTGTAGGGCGGCGTAGTGACAAAGGCAAACCGGTTACGGTAGGCCAGGCGATGATAATTGAGATACCAGTTAGGGATGCAGTAGTGCTGCCACAGCAGCACACGGTCCAGGGCTTTGCCGGCGGCGACCTGTTCGTCACGGGTGCGGGCAGACAGGAGCTTTTCCAGCAGGTGATCGACCACCGGGTTGTTGATGCCGGCGTAGTTCTTGCTGCCCTTGACCCCCGCCTGGCTGGAATGGAAGTACTGCCATTGCTCAAGACCCGGGCTGAGGGTTTGCCCCAGGGTTAGCAGGATCATGTCGAAGTCGAACTGGTCCAGACGCTGCTTGTATTGAGCGCGATCCACCGTACGCAGGCGGGCCTGGATGCCGATGCTGGCGAGGTTTTCCACGTAGGGCTGCAGGATGCGCTCCAGGTTCGGGTTCACCAGCAGGATCTCGAAGCGCAGGGGCTGGCTGTCGGCGTTGAGCAGGCGCTGGCCGTGGATGGTCCACCCGGCTTCCTTCAGCAATCCCAGGGCTTTGCGCAGGGTTTCCCGGGGGATGCCCCGCCCGTCGGTCTGGGGCAGGCTGAAGGGTTGGGTGAACAATGCGGGCGGTAGTTGTTCCCGATACGGCTTGAGCAGCAGCCATTCGTGGCCCACCGGAAGACCGCTGGCGGAGAATTCACTGTTGGGGTAGTAGCTGAGGGTGCGCTTGTAGGCACCGCTGAAGAGCGTGCGATTGGTCCACTCGAAGTCGAACATCAGCCCCAGGGCTTCACGAACCTTGACCTGGGCGAACGTGCTGCGCCGGGTATTCATGAACAGACCCTGGGTCTGGGTCGGGATCTGGTGAGCAATCTGCGCCTTGATCACCTCGCCGCGATTGACCGCCGGGAACCGGTAGCCGTTGGCCCAGTTTTTGGCCTGGTGTTCAATGTAGATGTCGAATTCCCCGGCCTTGAAGGCTTCGAAAGCCACTTCACTGTCGCGGTAGAACTCCACGTCCATCCGGTCATAGTTGTATTTGCCGCGATTGACCGGCAGGTCCTTGCCCCAGTAATTCTTGACCCGCTCAAACACCAACTGGCGACCAGGCTGCACTTTGGTAATCCGGTAAGGGCCGCTGCCCAAGGGCGGTTCGAAGGTGGTGGCCTTGAAGTCGCGGTCTTTCCAGTAATGCTGGGGCAGCACCGGTAACTCACCCAGGCGCAGGATCAGCAGCGGGTTGCCCGTACGCTTGAACACAAAGCGGATTTTCAGCGGGTTGAGGATGTCGACCCGTAGCACTTCCTGAAGGTTGGTGCGGTACTGCGGATGACCTTCCTTGAGCAGCGTTCTGTAGGAGAACGCCACGTCATAGGCGGTAATCGGCACGCCGTCGTGGAAACGGGCTTCGGGTCTGAGGTTGAACACCACCCAACTGCGGTCTTCGCTGTATTCCACTGACCGGGCGATCAGGCCATAGCTCGACGTCGGCTCGTCGCCGGAAGGCGCATACTGACCGGTGCCAACCATCAGCGGTTCGTTCAGCTCGTTGATGCCGTATTGCAAGAAGTTGGGCGTGGAAACTGGGCTGCTGCCCTTGAAAGTATAGGGATTGAGCGTATCGAAGGTGCCAAATGCCATGACCCGCAAGATACCGCCCTTGGGCGCTTGCGGGTTGACCCAGTCGAAGTGGGTGAATCTGGCCGGGTACTTGAGCGTGCCGAACTGCGCATAACCATGGCTTTCGCTAATGGTTGCGCCGGCGGGAGAGCTCAAGGCCAGGCTGATCAGGAGCAGGAGGAGGGGACGTATCAAGTCTGAGATCCGATCCAGGCGGCTTGGGCTTTATGGCCCGTACAGTAACAGCTTGTATCGGCAGGAAAAAGGCGGGAGCCGAAAGCTTCAGGGATTACCCGAAACCGTGGCGAGGGAGCTTGCTCCCGCTGGGCTGCGAAGCAGCCCTCTCTTCAGTCAGGCTTAGTGCGGAGAGTAAACCGTCAGCATCTGCCCAGGCTTCAGTGCCTTGCCTACCCGTGGATTCCAGCGCTTGAGGTGCTGCATTTCCACGTTGAAGCGTTTGGCGACCACGTACAGCGAGTCGCCTTGCTTGACCTTGTACTGGGTTTGTTTCTTTTTATTCTTGCTGCTGGCAGCGACTACCGTGTTGACGCGTTTGCGGGTGTCTTGCATGACCAGGGTCTGGCCGATCTTGAGTTTGTTGCCGCTCAATCTGTTCCAGCGTTGCAAGTCTTTGATCTGAACGTTGTTGGCCTTGGCGATCAGCCCCAGGTTATCGCCACGCTTGACGCGATAGGTGCGCTTGGCGCCCGCCACCGTGCTTTCTTCGGCTGAGTCAAAAACCGGTTGGAGCGATCGTTTGCTGATCAGTTCTTCCGGACGCATGGTGGACAGGCTGGCGGTCAACAACTGGGCCTTGGACGTGGGTACCAGCAGGTGCTGCGGGCCATCGATGGTGGTGCGCTGCTTGAAAGCCGGGTTGAGCTGGAACAGCTCGTCTTCGTCGATGTCAGCCACCGCCGCGACTTTGGACAGGTCCATGCGCTGGTTGATCTCGACGACCTGGAAGTACGGTTCGTTGGCGATCGGGTTGAGGTTGACGCCGTAGGCCTCGGGAGAAAGTACGACCTGGGACAATGCCAGCAACTTCGGCACATAGGCCTGGGTTTCGCTGGGCAGCGGCAGGTTCCAGTAATCGGTGGGCAGGCCAAGTTTTTCGTTGCGCTCGATGGCGCGGCTGACCGTTCCCTCGCCTGCGTTGTAGGCAGCCAGCGCCAACAGCCAGTCGCCGTTGAACATGTCGTGCAGGCGCGTCAGGTAATCCATCGCGGCCGTGGTAGAGGCCGTGATGTCGCGACGCCCATCATAGAAGCGGGTCTGGCGCAGGTTGAAGTAGCGCCCCGTGGACGGGATGAACTGCCACAGGCCCACCGCATGGGCCCGGGAATAAGCCATGGGGTTGTAGGCGCTTTCGATCACCGGCAGCAGCGCCAGCTCCAGGGGCATGTTGCGTTCTTCAAGGCGTTCGACGATGTAATGAATGTACAGGCTGCCGCGTTCGCCGGCGTTTTCCAGAAAGGATGGATTGCTGGCGAACCACAGGCGTTGCTGCTCGATACGCGGGTTGACGCCGGCGGTTTCCTGCAGCTGGAAGCCCTGGCGCATACGCTCCCAGACGTCCTGAGGCACTTGAGGGACGGGTTTTTCAGTGAGCCAGATGGGCTTCTGTTTGGCGCGAGCGGCGATGTTCGGCGTGTGCGCCACATCGCTCTGCGGCACCTGGCTCGTGCTCTGGCAGCCCGCCAGGGTGGCGGACACAGCCACTGCGACAGCTTGAGCCAAGCGGGTCAATGTGTCTGACTGGACGGACTTACGTATAGATGACGACATTGGCTGGAAGTAAGTTCCGGGCAAAAATGTCGGCCGATTCTAGGAAGCGCACCCCAACAGGTCAACCTTTCAGAATTTTTGTATCAAACGCCAGCGGCCTTAGAACTTATCTTTCCACGCCCTCAAGGCCGCAAAAACCTCACTCGGCGTCTGGTTACGCTGGCCGTTCCGTTCGTCTGCTTTTTGTTTAACGGATGTTTCAGCGGTACGCAGGAACGGATTGGTGAGCTTTTCAAGTGCCAGGGTCGAGGGCAGGGTCATGACGCCGGCGTTGCGTTGCTGGCTGACTTTTTCCAGGCGGGCGGCAATGTCCGGGTTGCCCGGCTCTACCGCAGCGGCGAATCTAAGATTGCTGAGGGTGTATTCATGGGTACAGTAGACCAGCGTATCCTCAGGCAGAGAGGCCAGGCGGCTGAGGGACTGATGCATTTGTGCAGGCGTGCCTTCGAAGAGTCGCCCACAACCGGCGGCAAACAGGGTGTCGCCACAGAACAGCAAGCCATGATGGTAATACGCGATATGCCCCAGGGTGTGGCCGGGTACGGCGTAGACATCGAAGTCCCAGTCGAGGACGCTGAGCCGGTCGTTGTCCTGCAGCGCCACGTCCCGCGCCGGGATGTTTTCACTGGCCGGGCCGTAGACGGTGGCGTGTGTCGCGTTTTTCAGTGCCTGGACGCCGCCGACATGGTCGTGATGATGGTGGGTGATCAGGATGTCGCTCAGGACCCAGCCAGGATGGGCGTCGAGCCAGGCCTGCACCGGCGTGGCGTCGCCGGGGTCGACGACGGCGCAGCGTTGAGTGGCGTGGTCCTGTAACAACCAGATGTAGTTATCGGTGAACGCGGGCAGGGCACTGATCTGTATCATCGCGGAATTCGCCAAGCAGAAAACAAAGGCGCATCTTAGAACTTCCTGACGCGTTGGAGAATGCAATGACCGATGAAGCGTTCGCTCAGGCTGATCCCGACTGGCTTGCGTTGATCAGCGCCGCTCGTGAGTGGCTGTCCGGCCCTGTCGGGCAATTTTTGCTGGAAGAGGAGCGGCGCATGCTCGAAGACGAGCTGGGCCGGTTCTTTGGTGGCTATCTGGTGCACTACGGGCCTTCGGCGCAGACCCCGCCGTCGGCGCCGCAGGTTCAGCGTAATGTACGCCTGGGGGCACCATTGCCTGGCGTGGAGATCGTTTGCGAAGAGCAGGCCTGGCCGTTGAGCGAGCATGCCGCCGATGTGGTGGTGATGCAGCACGGGCTGGATTTCTGTCTCTCCCCGCACGGGCTGCTGCGCGAAGCCGCCAGCAGCGTCCGTCCTGGCGGGCATCTGTTGATCATTGGCATCAATCCCTGGAGCAGTTGGGGGTTGCGTCACGTGTTCGCTCACGATGCTTTGCGTCAGGCTCGCTGCATCTCGGCGTCAAGGGTCGGTGACTGGCTCAACCTGCTGGGCTTCGCGCTGGAGAAACGTCGCTTCGGATGCTATCGTCCGCCGCTTGCGTCGCCCAAGTGGCAGGCCCGTCTGGCCGGCTGGGAGCGCAAGGCCGGTGAGTGGCAACTGTCCGGCGGCGGCTTCTATTTATTGGTGGCGCGCAAGATTGCGGTCGGGCTGCGCCCGGTTCGTCAGGCGCGACGCGAGCCGATGGGCAAGCTGATTCCCTTGCCGATGGCCAAGGTCAATCGTCGCCACATCGAGCCTTAACCCTTTTCTGATGGTCTGGCGGCATTTCGGTTGCGGGCATTGTCGTTCCCGTCCGGCAGGCCTTTGCATTTTTTTCTGGATGGATTGGCATGAGCGATAGCGTAGAACTCTTCACTGACGGCGCCTGCAAGGGCAATCCCGGCCCGGGTGGCTGGGGGGCGCTGCTGGTATGCAAGGGTGTCGAGAAGGAACTCTGGGGCGGTGAAACCAATACCACCAACAACCGTATGGAGCTGATGGGCGCTATTCGGGGGCTGGAAGAGCTTAAGCGGCCTTGCGACGTATTGCTGGTGACCGACTCGCAATATGTGATGAAAGGCATCAATGAGTGGATGGCCAACTGGAAGAAGCGTGGCTGGAAAACCGCTGCGAAAGAGCCGGTGAAGAACGCCGATCTGTGGAAACTGCTCGACGAGCAGGTCAACCGTCACAACGTTACCTGGAAATGGGTGCGCGGCCATATCGGCCATCACGGTAACGAACGGGCCGACCAGTTGGCCAACCGTGGGGTGGATGAGGTGCGGGGTTTCAAGCAGGCCTGATACGAGTGGTGTCGGGGCCTGAACAGGATGATCTGTGGCGAGTGGGCTTGTGTGGGAGCAAAGCTTGCTCGCGACACAGGCGCCCTGGTTTTCCTGAAAGACCGCATTATCTTCATCGCGAGCAAGCTTTGCTCCCACAGCTTCGCTCCCATAAGCCAGGTTTCAGGTAAGTCCCCTCGTTACCGGAGCGTGTTAACATCGCCGCTTTTGCAAGCATGCCCGTTGAGAGCTGAACACTGATGGCCAACAGATCTGTTGTACTGGATACCGAAACCACCGGCATGCCGGTGACCGATGGTCACCGGATTATCGAAATCGGCTGTGTCGAGCTGATCGGCCGACGCCTGACCGGTCGCCATTTCCATGTTTACCTGCAACCGGACCGCGAAAGTGATGAAGGCGCCATCGGCGTCCACGGCATCACCAACGAGTTCCTGGTGGGCAAGCCGCGCTTCGCTGAAGTGGCCGATGAGTTCTTCGAGTTCATCCAGGGTGCGCAGCTGATCATCCATAACGCGGCGTTCGACGTTGGCTTCATCAACAACGAATTTGCCCTGATGGGGCAGCACGACCGGGCCGATATCACCCGGCACTGCACCATCCTCGATACCCTGATGATGGCTCGGGAACGGCACCCGGGGCAGCGCAACAGCCTCGATGCCTTGTGCAAGCGCTACGGCGTCGACAACTCCGGTCGTGAACTGCACGGCGCCTTGCTCGACTCGGAGATTCTCGCCGACGTCTACCTGACCATGACGGGTGGCCAGACCAGCCTGTCCCTGGCCGGCAACGCCTCCGATGGCAATGGCACGGGTGAGGGTTCAGGTAACCAGGCAACGGAAATCCGTCGTTTGCCCGCTGACCGCACGCCAGGCCGGATCCTTCGCGCCAGCGAAAACGACCTGGCCGAACATGCCGCGCGTCTGGAAGCTATCGCCAAATCTGCCGGTGCTCCGGCACTGTGGACGCAACTGGTCGAATCCCAGGCCGCGGCGAACTGATCTTGCGCCTGTGGGAGCGAGCCTGCTCGCGATGCAGGCGGCTCGGTCTGTCTGTTGGACCATGGAGATCCCATCGCGAGCAGGCTCGCTCCCACAAGGGCAGTCTTCATTCATTTCTCGCCACAATCGCCAGTACCTTCTAACCTGAGGTAACGGGCAGGCTACGGATACCCGCTTGATGTATGAAGTTTCGAGAGGCAAGGGCAATGGATGGCAGAGCGCCGTTGGTTGTCTCAAGGAATGAGGACTTTTCCCAGTATGCAGCCGGTCATGAATCCCAAGCACCCCGGCCTGTCGGTGCGTGTCGTCGATGACGGCTTTGCCGCCTACATCTGGGGCAGCGACTTCAGTTTCGAGGTCAGCGCCTATGGGACGGCGCAGGTGGGTCGGCCGGTGAGCCAATGGCCAGTGACGCCCATTGCCCCTTATCGTAAATGCTATGGCATTGATCCTGAGGAATTCAGCAGTTTCCGGGACGCTCCGGACAGCGAGATCTTCATGGCTTACCTCGATGACCAACCGGTAGGACATCTGGTGGTGAGTACCAACTGGAACGGTTTTGCCCACATCGATGAGCTTGCCGTGCATGCCCCGGCCCGTCGCCACGGTGTGGCCAGGGCATTGCTGGACGTCGCTCATTTCTGGAGCCGCAAGAAAAAACTACCGGGCATCATGCTCGAAACCCAGAACAACAACCTGGGCGCGTGCCGGCTCTATGAGCGTTGCGGTTACGTGCTGGGCGGGATCGATCACCTGCGCTATCGCGGCATTGACCGTCATACCGCCGAGGTGGCGTTGTTCTGGTACCGGTTGTTCGACGATCCACTGGGCATGGCGATCAGTGGCCCAACAGCGCCTCGGCTTGTTCCGTAATCAGTTCCAGCAGCGACTGGAGGGTGGGAGAGGTCGCCGTGCCATTCAGACTCAGCGCATACAGGCAGATGGGAATGGCGGGCGATACCGGGCATACGTCCAGCCCGCCGTCCTTGGCACCTGAAGCGGTGAAGGGGTCGACAATGGCAAGCCCTTCACCAGCCTCGACCATGGCGCGCATCATCTGATGGGTCTGTACGCGGATCTGGATGACCGGCGCGGGGCGTAGCGCCGCCAGCTTATGGTCGAACGCAGGGCTCAGCGGGTCGTGGCCATCCAGGCCCACCAGCGACTGGCCGGCCAGATCCTGAACCGAAATGTATTTTTGCCGCGGTTGCAGCCAGCCGTGGGGCGCCAGCAATTGCAGTTTGCCCTGGGCGATCATCTGGCACTGGATGTCGGAGTGTTCGGGGTCGTGCAGACTAAGGCCCAAGTCACTGTCGCGCAGCAGAAGGCTCTGAACAATGTCTCGGGTCGGTTGGCTGAGCAGGGTGCAAGGGGCGTCCGGATGGCGTCGACGCAGGGCAGCGATACTCTGTGGCAGTAACTGCTGGGCCAGCGGCGGGGTGCAAATGATGCGCAGGGGCGGCGCCTGATAGTGTTTCAGGCTGCTGGCCAGGCGTTGCACCGGTTCGAGGGTGTCATACACGCGGGTGATGCCGTCGCGCAACTCAAGGGCTTCGCGAGTCGCCTGCAATCGCCCGCGCACACTGGCAAACAGCATGAAACCCAGCTGCAGCTCGGCATCGCGCAGCGTCGCCTCCACCTCTGCCACCGGTAATTGCAGCCATTCAGCCGCCGTGCCGAGGTGGCCGGTCTGCAACAGCGCCTGGATCACTTCGATGTGGCGTAAACGCATGCAAGCAGTCCATGTTGGGCGGGAGAGCCATTGAGTGGCTGAATCCTAACCCAAGTCCGGGCATGACTTCTGCTCATAACAACAGGTTATGAGGCAATTAGCGTTTCAGCGGGCGTTTGAGCGGGCGGTAGCGTTTCCGGTTCGCGGGTTAATTCAATCTGGGACTGCACCAGCATGAATTTGCCGTCTTCGAGTTGGTTGACGCGATCTCCGATCGCCAGCTTGAAAGTGGTCACAGGCTCCTTGCCGTTACCGTCGGGCGACGGGGTCGATTCTTGGTATTCATGCACTGAATAGACGCGACCTTCGGCGTCCCGCGCATGAAATTGTCCGACAAGTACTGCTGCCATTGCTTAGAACCTCTGGAAATAAATCACTCGATTTGCGGTTCTGTAGACCTTGGTCAAGCGCGGTAAGTTTTCCTACATGAAAAAAATAGTCCAGTCGGAAGGTTTTCGGTTCTCCGCTGGTCCAATTGTTCGCCCGATCATCTATAAATGGGGCTCCCTTGAACCCATCGTCGAGAAGTGTCCAATGAGTAATGTCTACACCGTGGCCGTTTTAGTGGGGAGCCTGCGCAAGGCTTCGATCAATCGCAAGCTGGCTCTGGCCCTGGCGGATCTGGCGCCGAGCAACCTGAAGCTGGAAATCATCGAGATAGGCGACCTGCCGCTCTACAACGAAGATATTGACGTCACACCCCCACCAGCCTACAGCACTTTCCGTGAGCAGGTTGGCGCGGCCGACGCATTGCTGTTTGTCACGCCTGAATACAACCGCTCGGTTCCGGCCCCGATGAAAAATGCCATTGACGTCGGCTCGCGGCCTTACGGCAAGAGCTGCCTGAGCGGTAAACCGGGTGCGGTGATCAGTGCCTCGCCGGGAGCCATGGGTGGCTTCGGCGCCAATCATCATTTGCGCCAGTCCCTGGTTTTCCTCGATGTGCCTTGCATGCAACAGCCGGAGGCTTATCTGGCCGGTGCGGGGAGCGCGTTCGATGAGCAGGGCGAGCTGTCTGAGTCGGTGAGGCCGTTTCTGCAGAAATTCATTGATGCCTATGGCAAGTGGGTTGAACAGCACAAAAAGGCCTGATGCCCGGCATTTTCAGGCATGCATAGCGGGTGAGGGGTTTATCCCCTCGCCACAAGGCGACCCTTCTTTTCCCCTACTAAATCCCTTCTTTCAAGGCTGTTGCGCATGCTCCTCGCGTCGTTGATTTTTCTGCTGACCATTACACTGGTGATCTGGCAACCCAAGGGCCTCGGTGTTGGCTGGAGTGCAACGCTCGGTGCGCTGCTGGCGTTGTTGAGCGGGGTGGTGCAGGTCGGTGACATTGCCCTGGTGTGGCAGATCATCTGGAACGCCACCGGTACGTTTATCGCGCTGATCATCATCAGCCTGTTGCTGGACGAGGCTGGGTTCTTCGCCTGGGCCGCCTTGCATGTGGCCCGCTGGGGCCGAGGCAGCGGGCGCAAGCTGTTTGCGTTCATGGTGCTGCTGGGCGCGCTGGTGTCGGCGTTGTTCGCCAATGACGGCGCGGCGTTGATCCTGACGCCCGTCGTGATTTCGATGCTGCTGGCCTTGCGTTTTTCTCCGGCGGCAACCCTGGCATTCGTGATGGGCGCCGGCTTCATTGCCGATAGCGCGAGCCTGCCGCTGGTGGTGTCGAACCTGGTGAACATCGTCTCAGCCGACTTCTTCGGCATTGGCTTCAACCGTTACGCGGCGGTCATGGTGCCGGTGAACCTGGTCAGCGTCGCGGCCAGCCTGGCGATATTGCTGTGGTTCTTTCGCCGCGACATCCCGCGCGACTATGACCCGCATCAACTGGATGCCCCGGCGAGTGCCATCCACGACAGGGCCACCTTCTTCGCGGGCTGGGCGGTGTTGGCGATTCTGCTGCTTGGTTGCTTCGCCCTCGAGCCGTTGGGCATTCCCATCAGCGCGATTTCGGCGGTCTGCGCCGGGTTATTGCTGGCCGTCGCGGCCCGCGGTCACAAAATCTCCACTCGCAGGGTCATGAAGGAGGCACCGTGGCAAATCGTGATCTTCTCCCTGGGCATGTATCTGGTGGTCTATGGCTTGCGCAATGCGGGGCTGACTGGCTACCTGGCGGAATGGCTCGACGGTTTCGCCGCCTATGGTGTGTGGGGGGCGGCGATGGGCACCGGGCTGTTGACGGCTTTGCTCTCGTCGGTCATGAACAACCTGCCGACGGTGCTGATCGGTGCCTTGTCCATCGATGCCAGTCAGGCCACCGGGGTGGTGAAGGAGGCGATGATCTACGCCAACGTCATCGGCAGCGACCTGGGCCCGAAAATCACTCCGATCGGCAGCCTGGCGACTTTGCTTTGGCTGCACGTGCTGGCGCGCAAGGACATCCGGATTGGCTGGGGGTACTACTTCAAGGTCGGGATTGTGCTGACCGTGCCGGTGTTGTTGGTGACGTTGGCGGCGTTGGCGTTGCGGTTGTCCATTTAGACCGCGTTGGCTTTATCGCGAGCAGGCTCGCTCCCACATCGATGCAGTGTTGCCATTGAAGTTGCAAACGCCGCGGTCACTGTGGGAGCGAGCCTGCTCGCGATGAGGCCCGGACAGACGCCGCCCATCTCACCCATTCCCCGGCACATCCGGCCAACGATCCGCCACCAGGAACGCTCGCTCGGTTTCTTCCCACTCACCCTCGGCATTTTCACTCAGGCGCACCATCAATTGTGCGGGGGCCATGGGGTCGAGGGCCATTCGCCAGGCATCCAGTTGCCCGGCGCTCCAGGTCTGGTCCGCCGGATAATGGGCCGGGGCCAGCCAGCCAGCGCGGGGCAGGGGTTGCCAGCGCCCCGGCGGACGCTGGGCAACGAACGCCGGCCAGTCCCGCTGATGCAGCCACCTTCCGCGCAAATGCCTGGGATGGGCGCCGGTTGGGGGTTCGGCATGGCCGGGCCACGGGTAAAGCAGATAGCCGCCTAGCCAGAGTTCCGAGCGAAACAGCTCGATGCCCGAGGGTTCAATGCCCAGCGTTGCCAGGGCCTCTCGGCTTTCCGGGCGAGCGGAGATTGGTAGCTGGTGTTCGCGCAAATGCGCCAGTTTAAGGTCGAGCCGGTCATGGCAGCCCGGGCCGAGCCATTGTGCGGTGTCCTGCCCGTGGCCGTTTTGCGGCCCGAGGTACAACTTGATCGCCAGTTCCAGGTGGTGGATGCCGTCGCCATCGCGCAGCAGCAGGTCCAGTTCACCCAGGGTCTGGCCCTGGTGGCGGATCGGCAGGTTGGCGGCGATCAGCTCAATGCCCGGCGCGTGCTGCACCGCAAACTGCCACAACCGTTCGTAATACAGACCCAGGCGCCGGGTTCTGCCCTGGGACAGGCAATGCAGTAACGGATAGCTGTCGCGGTCCAGTTGTCGCAGCCAGTGTTCCAGTTGATGAGGCTGTTGCACCCAGTCGCTGCCGGTCAGGGGATGGCGTTGGGGCCAGGGCGTGTCGATCAGCATCGGCGGGGCAAGGATCGCCCACGCCAGGTCGCGCACTTCGGGATGGCGCAGGCGGCGGGGCAAGTCGAGCAGTTCGGGGAACAGGATCATTTTGCGAGCATAGCCTGCGTCGAAGGCTTAAAGAATTTTGTCTATGGGCGGCTTTCGCCCATAATCGTGTTTTTCGCCCGACGCAGACCCTCGCAGGAGCCCCATGGAGCAATTTCGCAATATCGGCATCATCGGTCGCCTGGGCAGTTCGCAGGTGCTGGACACTGTTCGCCGACTCAAACGTTTCCTCCTGGAGCGGCACCTGCATGTGATCCTCGAAGATACCATCGCCGAAGTCTTGCCTGGTCACGGCCTGCAGACTTCGTCGCGCAAGATGCTCGGCGAAGTCTGTGACATGGTGATCGTGGTCGGCGGCGATGGCAGTCTGCTGGGGGCCGCCCGAGCCCTGGCGCGGCACAACATTCCGGTACTGGGCATCAACCGGGGCAGCCTGGGGTTTCTGACCGATATCCGCCCCGACGAGCTGGAAACCAAAGTGGCCGAGGTATTGGACGGTCACTATCTGGTGGAGAATCGCTTCCTGCTGCAAGCCGAGGTGCGCCGTCACGCCGAAGCCATCGGCCAGGGCGATGCCCTCAACGATGTGGTGCTGCACCCCGGCAAATCCACGCGGATGATCGAATTCGAGCTGTATATCGACGGTCAGTTCGTCTGCAGCCAGAAGGCCGACGGCCTGATCGTCGCCACGCCCACCGGCTCCACGGCCTATGCGCTTTCCGCCGGTGGCCCGATCATGCATCCCAAGCTCGACGCTATTGTGATTGTGCCCATGTACCCCCATACCTTGTCTGGGCGACCCATTGTGGTCGATGGCAATAGTGAGCTGAAAATCGTCGTGTCCAAGGATATGCAGATCTACCCGCAAGTGTCCTGTGACGGCCAGAACCATTTCACCTGCGCGCCGGGTGACACCATCACCGTCAGCAAAAAAGCGCAGAAGCTGCGCCTGATCCACCCGCTGGATCACAATTACTACGAAGTCTGCCGGACCAAGCTCGGCTGGGGCAGTCGATTGGGGGGTGGAGGCGACTGATGCTCGATCCTGCGCGCAGTTACGACCTGATCGGCGACGTGCACGGATGCGCCCTGACCCTGGAACGCCTGCTGGACCGCCTCGGTTATCACAAGCAGGGCGGCGTCTGGCGGCACCCGTCGCGCATGGCCGTGTTCCTGGGGGACATCATCGACCGTGGTCCGCGGATCCGCGAAGCCCTGCACATCGTCCACGACATGGTGGTGGCCGGTCAGGCGCTGTGCATCATGGGCAACCACGAGTTCAACGCCCTGGGCTGGAGCACGCCGGCGTTGCCGGGCAGCGGCCAGCGCTACGTGCGCGAACACACCCCGCGCCATGCCCGTCTGCTCAACGAAACCCTGACCCAGTTCGAGCAGCATCCGGGCGACTGGCATGACTTTCTCAAGTGGTTTTACGAGTTGCCGCTGTTTGTCGATGCCCAGCGCTTTCGGGTGGTCCACGCCTGCTGGGACAACGGTCTGATCGAGCCGCTGCGAGGCTTGTTCCCGGACGGCTGTATCGACGAGCATTTCCTCCAGGCCTCGGCGGAGCCGGGCAGTTTCGCCTGCACGGTGTTTGATCGCCTGCTGCGCGGTACCGACATGCGCTTGCCCCATGGCCTGACCCTCACCGGCGGCGACGGCCTGACCCGTTCGTTCTTTCGCACCAAGTTCTGGGAAGACGATCCTCAGACCTATGGAGACATCGTGTTCCAACCCGACGCCTTGCCCGAACCGGTGGCTCGCACGCCGCTGTCACCCGACGAAAAGAATAATCTGCTGCGCTATGGCGTGCATGAACCCATGCTCTTCGTCGGTCATTACTGGCGCAGCGGCAAACCCGCGCCGATCCGCTCGAACCTGGCCTGCCTGGATTACAGCGCGGTGCTTTACGGAAAACTGGTGGCCTATCGTCTCGACGCAGAAACCCGACTGGACCCGCATAAATTTGTCTGGGTCGATGTCGAACGGCCGGAGGAACTGCGATGAGCGTCGTGGCGGTCTTGCGCTTGCCCTTGGCCGAGGATCTGAGCGGCTTCGTCAAATTGCTGCAACGCATGCAGGTGCCCCATCGGGTCAGCGAGGAGGCGGGCGAGCAGGTGCTCTGGGTGCCCGATGAAATCAGCGAAGACGTGCGCTCGTTGTATGCACGCTTCCCGAGCGGCGATCCCGAGCACCAGTTGGAGTTGCCGGGCACCGGCAGCACGTCGCGACGGCCTGGTTTCGTCCAGCAACTGACCCGCAGCCCGGTTACAGCACTGGTGTTGCTGCTGAGCCTGATCGTCGGCGCCGTGACGTTGCTGGGGGAAAATCTCGAGACCTTGCGCTGGCTGACATTCCTGGAGTTTCGCGTCGTCGGCGACTATATCCATTTCACGCCCCTGGCCGACAGCCTGGCGGCAGGGCAGTGGTGGCGCCTGGTGACGCCGATGCTGATCCATTTCGGTTTCCTGCACATCGCCATGAATGGCATGTGGTACTGGGAACTGGGACGGCGGATTGAAGCGCGCCAGGGCGGCATCAACCTGCTGGGGCTGACACTGCTGTTCAGCCTCGTGTCCAACTTCGCCCAATATTTCTTCAGCGGCCCGACCTTGTTCGGCGGCTTGTCCGGCGTGCTCTATGGTCTGTTGGGGCACTGCTGGATCTTTCAACTGCTGGCGCCGAACCCGGCCTATCACTTGCCCCGTGGGGTGCTGGTGATGATGCTGGTGTGGCTGGTGCTGTGCCTGTCCGGGCTGATCTCGCTGATCGGTTTCGGCGAAATCGCCAACGCGGCCCACGTCGGCGGGCTGCTCATCGGTTGCTTCACGGGTTTGTTGGGCGGGCTGTTCGCTCGTCGTAAAATGGCCCTCTGACGGCGCCTGTAATATTTGAATATGCGCGATTGCGCGGAGAACCCATGTCCTCGTTCAACGAAATGATCAAAAACATCACCCCCGAGATCTATCAGAGCCTGAAGCTGGCGGTGGAAATCGGTAAATGGGCCGATGGCAACAAGCTCACCGCCGAACAGCGCGAATTGTCGCTGCAGGCGATGATCGCCTGGGAGATGCAGAATCTGCCCGAAGAGGAACGCACCGGCTACATGGGCCCGCAGGAGTGCCAGTCGAAGGCCACAGAAGTGCCGAACATCCTGTTCAAGTCGGATGCCATCCATTGATCGAGATTGGCCGCGGTGCAATCAGCAAGATGTCGGCACGCCTTGACGGGCCGACCGTTCAATACGCCTTTCGCCTGGGCGATACCGAGGTGCCAGTCAACCCGTTGATTGGCAGCACGGTGCGCCTGGAGTTTCTCGGTGCGATCCACTGCAGCCATTGCGGACGCAGGACCAAGACCAGCTTCAGCCAGGGTTATTGCTACCCCTGCATGACTAAACTGGCCCAGTGCGACCTGTGCATCATGAGCCCTGAGCGCTGCCACTTCGATGCGGGCACCTGCCGCGAGCCGGCCTGGGGCGAACAGTTCTGCATGACCGATCATGTGGTGTACCTGGCCAATTCCTCGGGCGTGAAAGTCGGCATCACCCGCGCCACGCAGCTGCCGACCCGCTGGCTGGACCAGGGCGCCAGCCAGGCGCTGCCGATCCTGCGGGTCGCCACTCGCCAGCAATCGGGCTTTGTCGAAGACCTGTTCCGCAGCCAGGTCGCGGACAAGACCAACTGGCGCGCATTGCTCAAGGGCGACGCCGTGGCGGTGGACCTGCCGCAGATCCGCGATTCGCTGTTCGAGAGCTGCGCCGAAGGTCTGCAAGGCTTGCAGGAACGATTCGGCCTGCAAGCGATCCAGACCATAGCGGACGTCGAGCCGATCGAGATCCGTTATCCGGTGGAGCAATACCCGGCCAAGATCGTCAGTTTCAACCTGGACAAGAACCCGATTGCCGAAGGCACGCTGCTGGGGATCAAGGGCCAATACCTGATTTTCGACACTGGCGTGATCAATATTCGTAAATACACGGCTTATCAGCTCGCCGTGCATCAGTAGAAGGATTTGCCCCATGCGCACCGAACAACCGAAGATGATTTACCTGAAGGACTATCAGGCGCCCGAGTACCTGATCGACGAGACGCACCTGACCTTCGAGTTGTTCGAGGACCACAGCCTGGTCCATGCGCAACTGGTGATGCGCCGTAACCCCGAGCGCGGTGCCGGCCTGCCGCCCCTGGTGCTCGATGGCCAGCAGCTGGAACTGCTCTCGATCAAGCTCGATGACACCGACCTCAATCCGCTGGACTATCAGTTGGACGCCAGCCACCTGACCCTGCAACCCAAGGCCCCGGCCTTCACGGTGGACACCACTGTCAGGATCCACCCGGAAACCAACACCGCCCTGGAAGGCTTGTACAAGTCCGGCAGCATGTTCTGCACCCAGTGCGAGGCCGAAGGTTTCCGCAAGATCACCTATTACCTCGACCGCCCGGATGTGATGAGTACGTTCACCACCACGGTGGTGGCCGAGCAGCACAGCTATCCGGTGTTGCTGTCCAACGGCAACCCGATCGCCAGCGGTCCCGGCGAAGATGGCCGGCACTGGGCGACCTGGGAAGACCCGTTCAAGAAACCCGCCTACCTGTTTGCCCTGGTGGCCGGTGACCTGTGGTGCGTCGAAGACACCTTCACCACCATGACCGAGCGCACCGTGGCGCTGCGCATCTATGTCGAGCCGGAAAACATCGATAAGTGCCAGCACGCCATGACCAGCCTGAAGAAGTCGATGCGCTGGGATGAAGAGGTCTATGGCCGTGAGTATGACCTGGACATCTTCATGATCGTCGCGGTCAACGACTTCAACATGGGCGCCATGGAAAACAAGGGCCTGAACATCTTCAACTCCAGCGCAGTGCTGGCCCGCGCCGAAACCGCCACCGATGCCGCGCACCAGCGGGTCGAAGCGATCGTTGCCCACGAGTATTTCCATAACTGGTCGGGTAACCGCGTGACGTGCCGTGACTGGTTCCAGTTGTCCCTCAAGGAAGGCTTCACTGTGTTCCGCGACGCCGGTTTTTCGGCCGACATGAACTCAGCCACGGTCAAGCGTATCCAGGACGTGGCGTACCTGCGCACTCACCAGTTTGCCGAAGACGCAGGTCCCATGGCCCACCCGGTGCGCCCGGACAGCTTCATCGAAATTTCCAACTTCTACACCCTGACCGTGTACGAAAAGGGGTCGGAAGTGGTCGGCATGATCCACACCCTGCTGGGGGCCGAGGGCTTTCGCAAGGGCAGCGACCTGTACTTCGAGCGCCACGACGGCCAGGCCGTGACCTGCGATGACTTCATCAAGGCCATGGAGGATGCCAACGGCGTCGACCTGAGTCAGTTCAAGCGCTGGTACAGCCAGGCGGGTACGCCACGGCTGGCGGTCAGCGAGTCCTACGACGCTGCTGCCCGAACCTACAGCCTGACCTTCAGCCAGAGCTGCCCACCGACCCCGGACAAAATGGAAAAACTGCCATTTGTGATTCCCGTGGAGCTGGGTTTGCTGGACAGCAAGGGCAATGAAATCCCTCTGCGCCTGGCCGGCGAAGCGGCGGCAACTGGCACGTCCCGGGTGATCTCGGTGACCGAAGCCGAGCAGACCGTCACCTTTGTCGACATCGCCGAAAAGCCGTTGCCTTCGTTGTTGCGCGGCTTCTCGGCCCCGGTGAAGCTGAGCTTCCCGTACGATCGGGACCACTTGATGTTCCTGATGCAGCACGACAGCGACGGCTTCAACCGCTGGGATGCCGGCCAGCAGTTGTCGGTGCAGGTGCTGCAGGAACTGATCGCCCAGCATCAGAAAGGCGAAAATCTGGTGCTGGATCCGCGTCTGGTCAGCGCTTTGCGTAGCGTGCTGTCGGACGAATCCCTGGATCAGGCCATGGTCGCGGAAATGCTCTCGCTGCCAAGCGAGGCTTATCTGACGGAAATCAGCGAAGTGGCCGACGTGGAGGCGATCCATGCCGCGCGGGAATTCGCCCGTCAGCAACTGGCGGACAATCTGTTCGAAGCCCTGTGGCTGCGCTATGAGGCCAACCGTGACCTGTCCAAGCGCACGCCGTACGTGGCCGAGGCCGAGCATTTCGCCCGCCGTGCCTTGCAGAACATCGCGCTGTCGTACCTGATGCTGACCGACAAGCCGGAAGTGCTCAGTGCCACCCTGGAGCAGTTCGACACCGCCGACAATATGACCGAGCGTCTCACGGCCCTGGCGGTGCTGGTCAATTCCCCGTTCGAAGCCGAGAAGGCCAAGGCGCTGGAAGTGTTCGCGGAGAACTTCAAAGGCAATCCGCTGGTCATGGACCAATGGTTCAGCGTCCAGGCCGGCAGCCCGTTGCCGGGCGGCCTGGCGCGGGTCAAGGCCTTGATGGAACATCCGGCGTTCAATATCAAGAACCCGAACAAGGTACGCGCTTTGGTGGGGGCGTTTGCCGGGCAGAACCTGATCAACTTCCACGCGGCTGACGGTTCAGGTTATCGCTTCCTGGCGGATCTGGTGATCCAGCTCAATGGCTTCAACCCGCAGATCGCCGCACGGCAACTGGCGCCACTGACCCGCTGGCGCAAATACGACAGTGCCCGCCAGGCGCTGATGAAAGCCGAGCTGGAGCGCATCCTGGCGTCCGGCGGGCTGTCGGCCGATGTGTTCGAAGTGGTAAGCAAGAGCCTGGCGTGACCTTGGCACCGCGGTCTGCCTGGCAGGCCGCGGTGTTCCCATCGCGAGCAGGCTCGCTCCCACAGGTGATCTTCAGTGAGCATATATCTTGTGTTCAACATTGATCCCTTGTGGGAGCGAGCCTGCTCGCGATGGCGTCAGACCTGTCTACACAACAACCGCCTCGATAGCCTGCCATAACCTCCCCGAATACCCCTTCATTCACCCCCGACCGCACTGCGCCACGGTTAACAAAAGATAACGCGGCGTCGATTGTCAGACCTTTCCAAAGCCCGATAGGATAGGTCAGCTTCCGAAGTGGCTCTAGATTGCAGGTTTCAGGACTATGCTCCAGAACAGTCAATCACGATGAGCCCGCTTACGGCGCCCTGAAGGGTTGAATGACCTAACAATAATAATGGGGGAAAGGTCTATGAATGAGCCTGTCATGGCTGTGGGCCGCTGCCGGCCGCCGGTACTGCGCAGAGTCGCGTTGCTGGTCTCGGCGCTCTCGCTGCTGGGCTCTGCCGTGTTGTCTGCACCGGTGATGGCCGTAGCGGCTTCGACATCCGATGTCATCTATTCCGTCGAGTCGGCCAAGGCCAGCAAAACCCTGATGCTCGATGTGGTCCATGCCGGCAAACGCCTGGTGGCGGTCGGTGATCGCGGGCACATTGTCTATTCGGACGATCAGGGCGGTTCCTGGACTCAGGCCAAGGTGCCGACCCGCCAGTTGCTCACCGCAGTATTTTTCGTCGATGACAAACACGGCTGGGCCGTGGGGCACGACGCGCAGATACTGGCCAGCGAAGACGGTGGCAGCACCTGGACCAAGCAATTCGAAGACCTGACCCGTGAATCGCCGCTGCTGGACGTCTGGTTCAAGGACGCGAGCAACGGTTTTGCCGTGGGCGCCTACGGGGCGCTGTTCGAAACCACCGACGGCGGCAAGCACTGGGAAGAGGTCGGGGATCGTCTCGACAACGAAGACCAGTTCCACCTCAACGCGATAGCTGCGGTGAAAGACGCCGGGCTGTTCATCGTCGGTGAGGCCGGCAGCATGTTCCGCTCCAGCGATTGGGGCCAGACCTGGGAAAAGATCGAAGGCCCATACGAAGGTTCGCTGTTCGGCGTCATCGGCACCGCTCAGCCTTCAACGCTGTTGGCCTACGGCCTGCGCGGCAACCTCTATCGCTCCACCGATTTTGGTAGCACCTGGGAGCAGGTCGAACTCAAGGCCACCCGCGGTGCCCTGGAATTCGGCCTGTCCGGGGCCACGCTCTTGCCAGATGGCTCCATCGTAATTGTCGGCAACGGCGGCAGTGTGGTGCGCAGCAGTGATGACGGCGTGACCTTCAGCGTGTTCAACCGCCCGGATCGGATTTCCGTGGCGGCTGTCACGGCGGCGGGCAACGGCAATCTGATCCTGGCAGGACAGGGTGGCGTTCATGCCACCACCCCCACCGGCGCTGAATTGAGCAAATGAGCCGCAAACATCCGGCGGGCACAATAACAAGAAGGCGGACCCCATGAGCAGTCATCACCAAGACAAGGCGACGTTCCTCGAACGCCTGATTTTCAACAACCGCCCGGCAGTGATCGTCATTTGCCTGTTGGTCAGTATTTTCCTGTTCTGGCAGGCCACGCTGATCCGGCCGTCCACCAGTTTCGAAAAAATGATCCCCCTCGAGCACCCCTTCATCGAGAAGATGCTCGAACACCGCAATGACTTGGCGAACCTGGGCAACACGGTGCGGATTTCCGTGGAGGCCACCAACGGTGACATTTTCTCCAAGGATTACATGGAGACTTTGCGCCAGATTCATGACGAGGTGTTCTACATTTCCGGCGTCGACCGCTCCGGCCTCAAGTCGTTGTGGAGCCCGAGCGTGCGCTGGACCGAAGTGACGGAGGAGGGCTTTGCCGGTGGTGAGGTGATTCCCCAGAGCTATGACGGCTCGGCAGACAGCCTCGACCTGTTACGCAACAACGTGCTCAAGTCCGGCCAGGTCGGACGTCTGGTAGCCAACGATTTCAAATCGAGCATCATCGATATCCCGCTGTTGGAGTCCTATCCGGACCCGCAGGACCAGGGCAAGCTGCTGGCCCTGGATTATCAGAAGTTCTCCCACGAACTCGAAGACAAGATCCGCAACAAGTTTGAAGCCCAGAACCCCAACGTAAAGATCCATATCGTGGGCTTCGCCAAGAAGGTCGGTGACTTGATCGACGGCCTGACCATGGTGGTGATGTTCTTCGGCGTGGCCTTCATCATTACCCTGGTGCTGCTGTACTGGTTCACGAACTGCATGCGCAGCACCATTGCAGTGCTGAGCACGACCCTGGTGGCCGTGGTCTGGCAGTTGGGGCTGATGCACGCCGTCGGCTTCGGGCTCGATCCTTATTCGATGCTGGTGCCGTTTCTGATCTTCGCCATTGGTATCTCCCACGGCGTGCAGAAAATCAACGGTATCGCTTTGCAATCCAGTGAGGCGGACAACGCCCTGACCGCGGCGCGGCGCACATTCCGCCAGTTGTTCCTGCCGGGGATGATCGCAATCCTGGCGGATGCCGTCGGCTTCATCACCTTGCTGATCATCGACATCGGCGTGATCCGGGAACTGGCCTTCGGTGCGTCCATCGGCGTGGCGGTGATTGTGTTCACCAACCTGATCCTGTTGCCGGTGGCGATTTCCTATGTTGGCATCAGCAAGCGTGCCATCGAGCGCAGCAAAAAGGATGCGACGCGGGAGCATCCGTTCTGGCGCCTGCTGTCGAAGTTTGCCAGCGCCAAAGTCGCGCCGGTGTCGATCATCCTGGCCTTGATCGCCTTTGGTGGCGGCCTCTGGTACAGCCAGAACCTGAAGATCGGTGACCTGGACCAGGGCGCGCCGGAGTTGCGTCCGGACTCGCGCTACAACCAGGACAACAACTTCATCATCAGCAACTATTCCACCAGCTCCGATGTCCTGGTGGTGATGGTCAAGACCAAGGCTGAAGGCTGCTCACGCTATGAAGCCATGGCTCCCATCGACGAACTGATGTGGAAAATGCAGAACACCGAGGGGGTGCAGTCGGCGATCTCCCTGGTCACCGTGTCCAAGCAAATGATCAAGGGCATGAACGAGGGCAACCTGAAGTGGGAAACCCTGTCGCGCAACCCTGACGTGTTGAACAACTCCATTGCCCGGGCCGATGGCCTGTACAACAACAACTGTTCCGTGGCCCCGGTGTTGGTTTTCCTCAACGACCACAAGGCCGAGACCCTGGACCGCGCCGTGAAGGTGGTGCAGGAGTTTGCCAAGGAAAATAATCGCGACGGCCTGGAGTTCATCCTCGCCGCCGGCAACGCTGGCATTGAGGCTGCAACCAACGAAGTGATCAAGGAATCGGAACTGACCATCCTGGTCCTGGTGTACATCTGTGTGGCAACCATGTGCATGATCACTTTCCGTTCCTGGGCGGCGACGCTGTGCATCGTGCTGCCGCTGGTGCTGACCTCGGTGCTGGGGAACGCCCTGATGGCCTTCATGGGTATCGGTGTGAAGGTCGCGACGCTGCCAGTGGTGGCGCTTGGCGTGGGGATAGGCGTGGACTACGGCATCTATATCTACAGTCGCCTGGAAAGCTTCCTGCGGGCCGGCTTGCCGTTGCAAGAGGCGTACTACCAGACGCTGAAGTCCACCGGTAAGGCGGTGTTGTTCACTGGCCTGTGCCTGGCCATCGGTGTGTGCACCTGGATCTTCTCGGCCATCAAGTTCCAGGCCGACATGGGGCTGATGCTGACGTTCATGTTGTTGTGGAACATGTTCGGGGCACTGTGGCTGCTGCCGGCGCTGGCGCGGTTCCTGATCAAGCCTGAAAAAATGGCAGGGCAGAAGAGTAAGTCGTTGTTTGCCCATTAATACATGTGGCGAGGGAGCTTGCTCCCTCGCCACAATGAATTACGCCAGCCTTTGAACAGAGATCAAGGCGCCAACGGCAAGAACTTGCTCTGCGCCAACGGCCTGCCGATCTGTCCTCGATGCACATTCACCACCGCATAAGGGCTTTTCGCCTTGGCCAGCATCGAGTGATAGTGCTCCCGGCGTTGCTCCTTGGTTTTCAGATGCGCGACGCTGAAATCCGCTTTCGGCGTATCGGCCGCCTCGTAGTGAAAATGCGCATACCACAGCGGCCAACCGTCGCGGTCATTGATGGCGTACTCCTGAAGGAAATCCTTGCGCTCGCTTTTCAAGGCTTTGCGTTCGCCGAGCCGGGCAACCTGTATCAGGTTCTTTTCGAACAGGTAGCGCAGGTTGCTGTCGGTGGGCGGCAATTTGAAACTCAGTTCGGTACGCAGGGCGCTGCCCCGGGTAGCCAGGCGGGAAGCTGCGTTTGACAGTTCATCGATCAATGTTTGATCTGCTGGTGTGCGCGGTTTTGTCGAGGCGGTGAAGGCCCTTTCCAGTTCTTCGCAGCGTTTGCGGTAGCGACTCGCCTCATTGTTCATGATCTCCTCGATTTCCTGAGGAAAGCGGCACTGGGTTTTATACCGCTCTGCGCTCAGTAAACTGTTTTCCAATTGATCCAGCAGCTTGCGCGCTTCGCTCTTGATCGTTTTGATCGCTCTGGTGCGCGGTGGTGGCGGAACCGGTCGTTGTACTTCGACGATGTCCCAGACGTCATCGTGCTGTGAATACGTGGCGAGTAACTCGTCATCGACTTCGGAGCGTAACTCGACGACTTCAATCGGCAGGGAGGTGCCGGCGGGTTTCAGATCACCAATCAACACGCCGCCCTTACGGGTTTTGATCACCTTTTTTTGCGGACGCCCGCTCGCCGTTTTGGTGCGTTTTTGCGGACGCTTGCGCGGTTGCGGCGCCGGTTTTAGCTCGGCGGACAATGTCTTGGAGGCGTCGTCATAGAGCTGTTCGATCAGCTTGAACAGCCTGTCGAAATAGGATGGATCAATGTCGCTGGCATTGAGTGCCTTGATGCCCTGCATGGCATCAAGGGAAGCGCCATAGTTTTCGGTCAGACTTTCCAGCACTTCAAGCCGCTCCGAAGGGGGCAGGTCATATGTTCCCAGGTCGGAGTGGGAGCGCACCTGTTCCAGCAAGAACTTGATGAGGTTATGCAGACTGGCGGGAAGGTCGGAGTCGGGGTTTTTGACCAGCAGGGCCCCGAGTATGGGTAACTGCACGGCCTTGGTGGCCAGCGCCGTTCTTTCTTCCTCGGGACGGTCCTTGGTCAGCCGCTCGAATATCTGCGCGCCTTCGGCATCCAGGTTCAATAGCGCGTCCAGGTGTCGATCTTTGAGTTCCAGCCAATAGATGGAACGATCGTTGATGACGCTCATTGCGTCGAGGTACGCAAAGTAGCCTGCGGGGTTGTCGGCGACAGCCTCCTTCAACGCCGGTCCGTTTTTTATGAATTGGATATTGGCGGCATCCAGGGCCAATAAATCCAACTCGACGACAAGAAAGGCTTTACGGGCATTGTTGACCACGTTTTCCATCAGGGCGCGAAGCATTTCCGGGGGCAATGTCATGTCAAGGCCGGCATATTCGGTTGCTTTGTTCAGCAGCCGCAGATAATCGTCAGTCTGGTCCTGGAGCAATTCATAAAACTGCGTACGTTTTGCCGCACGTTGCTCCTCGGTAAAGGCGCCTTCCTGAGTTCTGCTCATGACTTCCTGGGCAACTTGCACGGCCTTTAGCTTATCGGCTTCCTGTGCATGATAATTCGCCAGCTCCCGGCTCAGTTCCATCCCCCGCTGGGCCCTGAGCTTGCGCAGTTCGGCCACCCGCTTTGGGGGCATGCCCCCGCGCAGACGCAGGCGTAGATCCATGGACCAGTTGCCTTGGGTATCCGATTTCAACACCGGACCATTTTTTGCCGGGTTTCGCGGAGCCTGCGGGTCGACGATCACCGTATTGCCGTCCGGCTCCGGACTGATCCGATACAGTTGGTCTTCCACCAGTGCGTGCCATTTGTTCTGGATGACGTACAAGCCTGTATAGGGGCCATATTTGATCGGTTCAGGCATTGAAGTAGGGCGTGGCACCTGTAGCTGTTGCAGCCGGTTACGTTGTTCCGCTGTCAGGCGCTGGCGGGCACTGGCGAAACTGAGGTCCAGGTGCCTGCTGGCGCCCTGCAAGTGTTCGCCGGGCAAGCCCACCGGCCCTTCGAGAATGCGAGGCGACGCAGGCGCAGGCCATTGCTCAGGGATGACGCGCGGTGCTGGGGGACGCATCGCCTGTTCCTTCAGCGCATCGGGCAACGGTGCATGGGACAAGGCGCTGATGGCGGGAAACTGGTGCACCAGCATGCCGAGGTTGAGCAGCAGATCGACAGCGGCGAGCTCCCGGGTCACCGGGTCTTCGCTGCTCAGTGCCGGGATATCCTGGCTGGCGCTGGCCATCAGGCTCCACAGCCAGAAGGTGGCCATGACCGGGCCACGCAGCAAGGGCATCAGCAACGTATTGAACAGCAGGCTGCCGCCCTTGAGGAGCATGGCCCAGCGGCTCTCGCTGTTGGAGACTGAATCACGGTCGGCCTGGGAGATCAGGGCGCGGGCATTGCTGCCGTACAGATACTGCATCAGCTCGCCGTTGCGCAGGAACTGCCGCAGTTCGTCGTTCGCACCGTCGATGGCCAGCGTCGCAGGGGCGGGCTTTTGTGGAAGATTGAATTCGTCGCCTTGGAAAAACCGCACGATGTGCGGCTCCTGGAAACCGCCATCGGCATAGACCGGCCGTGCGGCGTCAGTCATCCAGGTCAGGATGCTTTTTTGCAGGTCCCCTGGGGTGACGACGGCCTTCAGAAGTGCCTCGCGCGTCTGGAACTCTTGCAACGAGGGCGCGTAAAGCGGGCGATACAGCAGGTGTGGTCCGGTTTGGATATCCTCCGGCTCGATAATGAACATATTGTTCACGATGTCGGGGTGGGCCTCGGGTTTGCGCAGGAAGGCCAGGTGGCGGATGACCACCGACTGGCCGCTGACCTGTTGGCTATCGGCGTCGGGATTGAGGAGCGCTTCAACCAGGCCCAGTCCTTGGCGGGTCACACCGTTTTCGTTGTTGAGCATTTGCTGGAAGGCTTCAAGCGGCAACTGTGCCGCGATCTGTTCGGCAAACATCCGCTGGCGTTCCTGGGCTTGAGGTACATCGTCCAACAGCCGTTGTTGCAGGTAGCGGGGATAGGCCGAACCAATGTCGACCTGTTCGATCAGCCCGTTCTTGCGGGTAATGAAGTCCGGCGTCAGCCACCGGGGCAGCGTCAGGCCCAAGCGATGGCTGAGGATCAGGTTTGCACTCGGTCGGGCGATGAGGTTGTTGATGGCCAGCTCGGTCAGGCTCATCGTCCGTTTTTCGATGATCCCTGTGGTCCCGGGATAACCGGCCGCCACGCTGAAGGTCAGTTCTATATCATCAGGCTGGTATTGGCTGGGTTGAGCCTTGTCCGGGTGGCTGTCGTTGGTTTGCCGCATCTGTTTGAGCAGGGCGTCGGCGGTAAAGGCCTTGATGTCTTCAATGTCGCTGAGAAAGGTGCGGCCCTGGTGGCGTTTTTTCGCGCTGGCCAATGTCAGGCTGTAGTGCTGGAATTTGGTTTGATCGACGATGGAAGCTTTTTTCAACCAGTCGGGCAACAGCGGCTCGATCCGTGCCGACGTTTCCGGCGTCAGACGCGGCGCGTCAAGCAGATAACGGGCAGGGTCGCTCAGCTCCTGGTAGAGCGTCGACAGGTCTTGCAGGCCAATCCGCGAAGGCAACTGCACTGCGTTCAGGTCGGCCAGTTGCTGCTCCAGCACCATAGCCGCCTGGGTGTCGAAGACATTGCCACTGATCTCGTTGCGTTGACAGGTGAGCGTGTCGACCACGTACCGGCTGGCGATCAGTGCGCCCCAATGGTGATTGAAGGCTTCCAGGGATGCAAACGACTGCACGGCGCCGCCAGGGCTGCATAGCAGGAGGAGGGTGACGCCCTTTTTGGAGTGGTCCAGGAGAATTTCGCTGCCGGTCAGCACGGTGTTGGAGCCGTCTCGGATGAGCTTGGTTTCCAGGCTGTAAGCGTAGACGGGGGATGGGTTGTTGCGGCGAAAGCGCTGCTCGCGCTCCGGCCAGCGGACGATCTGGTCCAGGGCTTCGCGCGCCTGGTCAGTGAGGCCGGGTTGTCGCAGCCTGCGGATAGACAGCGTGTTCTTCAGTGCATCGCTGAGCCAGCGCCAGCGGCTGAGGTTATTGCTTGTGTCGATTCCGGCGTTCCAATAGCGGGTCAGCGCATCCTCCAGCCCGATCGGTACGGTCCAAGGCAGTTCAAGCAGCAGTTTTTCGATGACCCTGATGTCCAGCTTCCCGTCGTCCGGTGAGAGCTCGCGGGGCGGGGTGTCGGTAAGAAAGCAGCGACGCCCACCGCGTTCCGGGAAATCCAGAGGGGTGCCGAGGGCCAGGTATTCGAGGACGCGGGGCATGAACGGTTGGAGCGTAAAGCCGCGAGAGGCTGGGTCCGGTGTGGCCAATCGGGTCTTGGACAGGTCGAAGGTCAGCGAGGGGTATTTTTCCTTGATGGCTTGCTCGAGCATGCGTTGCGCGATTTCTTCGAAGGTCGGGCGGCTGGCAAATAGCAGGCTGAGCCTTTGCGCCAACGCGGGGAGCGTATTGGCCGGAGCGGGTGCGGTCATATGAAATCCTTTTCATAAATTCATGGCCGCCGGGAGTGACGACGAGGGAAGTATCGACATCCCGCTCCTGCGAGGGCGGTAAATAAATACCACCCTGGCGAATGCGGGTTATGCCTGGCCTCGTCGGGAGGGAAGATCAGGAAGGATCGGCGCCCAGCACCACATTCAGTGCGCTGCGGGCATCGTCAAGCTGCACCAGCGTGGCATGGCGGGCGCCGAGGGCGTCGCGGTTCTCGATGGCGGTGAGGATCGCCTTGTGGCGCGGCATCGCCAGTTCATGCAGGTTGGGCCGCTGGTTGGAGTGCTTGAGGGCTTCGGCGATGGCCACCGACAACATGTTGCACAGGTTGGCGAGCAGGTCGTTGTGGGTGGCATCGGCGATGCGGCTGTGGAAGTCCAGGTCCGGTTGCAGCACCGCCTCGGGGGTCGGTGCCGCCTCCATGCGCTGGTAGGCCTCACGGATGGCAGCGATGTCGGTATCGTTGGCGAACTGTGCGGCGAGGGCCGCGGCGGCCGGCTCGATGATGCTGCGCACGCTGGTCAGCAGATTGAAGAACTCATTCTGCGGGCTGCTTTGCATCAACCAGTGCAGCACATCGGGGTCGAGCATGTGCCATTCCCGACGCGCCTTGACCACCGTGCCAACCCGTGGCCGCGAATACACCAGACCCTTGGCTACCAGCACGCGCGTGGCCTCGCGCAACACCGGACGGCTGACGGCATACTCCTCGCACAACAAAGCTTCGGCGGGCAGTTTATCGTCGGGTTTGAACCGCCCGGAAACGATCTGCATGCCCAGTTCCTGGACGATGCGCGCGTGCATGCTTTTGCGGTCGGAGGGTTTACGGTAGTCCATGGGGGGTGGCGCGATCCTGTGCGAAGGGGATGCAGCGCATGATAGCAGGCGCGGCGAGGGCGGGTCGCTAGTGCGATTTTGATGTACACCCGAACCCATTGTGGGAGCGAGCCTGCTCGCGATAGAGGTGGGTCAGTCAACATAGATGCTGGCTGATCCGGCGCTATCGCGAGCAGGCTCGCTCCCACAAAGGTTGAAGGGGTCAGTGGGAGTGACGCGGCACCTCGGCGCCGCGGCAACCGACCAGGAAGTCGAAGTCACAACCCTGGTCCGCTTGCAGCACATGGTCGATGTACAGCTGGCGGTAGCCGCCCACCAACAGGTTCTGCGCTGGCGGGAGGTCGGCCAGGCGGGCGGCCAGTTCGGCGTCGGAAATGTCCAGGTGCAGACGCCCGCCGGCGCAGTCCAGTTCGATCCAGTCACCTTCCTTCACGGCCGCCAGTGGTCCGCCGGCTGCGGCTTCCGGAGCCACATGCAGCACCACGGTGCCGTAGGCGGTGCCGCTCATGCGCGCATCGGAAATCCGCACCATGTCGGTCACTCCCTGGGCCAGCAACTTGGCCGGCAAGCCCATGTTGCCCACTTCGGCCATGCCTGGATAACCCTTGGGCCCGCAGTTCTTCATCACCAGAATCGAGCTGGCATCGACATCCAGCTCCGGATCATTGATCCGCGCCTTGTACTCGTCGAAGTTCTCGAACACCACCGCGCGACCACGATGTTGCATCAGCTCGGGCGTGGCGGCGGAGGGTTTGAGTACCGCGCCCAGGGGCGCGAGGTTACCGCGCAGCACGCAGATACCGCCGTCGGCCCGGATCGGGTTGTCCAGGGTACGAATGACTTCGTCCTGGCCATAGATCGGTGCGTCCTTGGTGTTCTCGCCAAGGCTCTTGCCGTTGACGGTCAGCGCGTCGGGGTTAGGGATCAGGTTGGCTTCGCCGAGACGGCGCAGCACGGCGGGCAAACCACCGGCGTAATAGAACTCCTCCATCAGGAAGCGCCCGGACGGCTGCAGGTCGACGATGGTCGGCATGCCTCGACCGATGCGGGTCCAGTCGTCCAGGTCCAGTTGCACGCCGATGCGTCCGGCAATGGCCTTGAGGTGGATCACCGCGTTGGTCGAGCCGCCGATGGCTGCGTTGACCCGGATGGCGTTCTCGAAAGCCTCCTTGGTCAGGATCTTCGACAGCTTCAAGTCTTCACGGACCATTTCCACCGCACGCATGCCGGACATGTGGGCCAGCACATAACGGCGCGCGTCCACCGCCGGAATCGCGGCGTTGTGCGGCAGCGACGTGCCGAGGGCTTCGGCCATGCAGGCCATGGTCGAGGCGGTGCCCATGGTGTTGCAGGTCCCGGCCGAGCGGGACATGCCGCCCTCGGCCGCAAGGAAATCATCGATCGTGATGGTGCCGGCCTTGACCTGTTCGCTCAACTGCCAGACCACTGTGCCCGACCCGATGTCCTGGCCCTTGTGCTTGCCGTTGAGCATCGGTCCGCCGGTAACGACAATGGCCGGCAGGTCGCAACTGGCTGCCCCCATCAGCAAGGCTGGGGTGGTCTTGTCGCAACCGGTGAGCAGCACCACGCCGTCAATCGGATTGCCGCGAATGGCTTCCTCCACGTCCATGCTCGCCAGGTTGCGCGTCAGCATGGCGGTGGGGCGCAGGTTCGATTCGCCGTTGGAGAACACCGGAAACTCCACCGGGAAGCCCCCGGCCTCGATCACGCCGCGCTTGACGTGTTCGGCGATCTGCCGGAAGTGCGCGTTGCATGGCGTCAGCTCCGACCAGGTGTTGCAGATGCCGATGATTGGCTTGCCATGAAACTGATGGTCGGCGATGCCCTGATTTTTCATCCAACTGCGGTACATGAAGCCGTTTTTGTCGGCGGTGCCAAACCATTGGGCCGAGCGCAGGGAGGGTTTCTTATCAGACATGATCGATTCTCTTATTGTATGACTATATGGTTTTAGCTTGCGCCTAACATAAGCGCAATTTGCTCAGTTTGGAAGTGTTGTTGGGTAAATAGTATTACTATATAGTCCGATTCAACGGAGGGATTGTCCTGGCGCTCATTGGTCAGAGAAATCCCCCAGGGTTCTATAACAACAACAATCGGAGACCGGTCCCATGAGCCAGGAATTGCGGCTTATTCGCCGCATCACGCTGAAACTGATTCCTTTCCTGATCCTGCTATACCTGATCGCCTACGTGGATCGCTCCGCCGTGGGTTTCGCCAAGCTGCACATGGGCGCCGACATCGGCATCGGCGACGCCGCCTACGGCCTGGGCGCGGGGTTGTTTTTCATTGGCTACTTCCTGCTTGAGATCCCCAGCAACCTGATGCTGGAGCGCTTCGGTGCCAGGCGCTGGTTCGCGCGGATCATGATCACCTGGGGCGCCATCACCATCGGCATGGCGTTTGTGCAAGGGCCTTACAGCTTCTATGTGATGCGCTTTCTGCTCGGCGCGGCGGAAGCCGGATTCTTCCCCGGCGTGTTGTACTACATCACCCAATGGTTCCCGGTCCGCCATCGCGGCAAGATCCTGGGCCTGTTCATTTTGTCTCAGCCCATCGCCATGATGATCACCGGCCCCGTCTCCGGCGGCTTGCTGGGCATGGACGGCATCCTGGGCCTGCACGGCTGGCAGTGGTTGTTCATCGTCATCGGTCTGCCGGCGGTCTTGCTGACCTGGCCGGTGCTGCGTTATCTGCCGGATGGGCCGCAACAGGTCAAGTGGATGGACCAGACCGAAAAGGACTGGCTGACCGCTGAACTGAAAAAAGACCTTGAGGAATACGGCCAGACCCGGCACGGCAATCCGCTGCACGCCTTGAAGGACAAGCGTGTCCTGCTGCTGGCGCTGTTCTATCTGCCGGTGACCCTGAGCATCTACGGGCTGGGCCTGTGGCTGCCCACGTTGATCAAGCAATTTGGCGGCACTGACCTGGTGACCGGTTTCGTGTCCTCGGTGCCCTACATCTTCGGCATCATCGGTTTGCTGATCATTCCTCGCAGTTCCGACCGCTTGAACGATCGCTACGGTCATCTGGCCGTGCTCTATGTGCTGGGCGCCATCGGTCTGTTCCTCAGTGCCTGGCTGACGGTGCCGGTGTTGCAACTGGCGGCGCTGTGCCTGGTGGCGTTCGCGCTGTTTTCCTGCACCGCGGTGTTCTGGACCTTGCCGGGGCGTTTCTTTGCCGGCGCCAGTGCGGCGGCGGGTATCGCGCTGATCAACTCGGTGGGCAACCTGGGTGGCTACATCGGGCCGTTCGTGATCGGTGCGCTGAAGGAATACACCGGCAACTTGGCGTCGGGGCTGTACTTCCTGTCCTGCGTGATGGTGTTCGGTCTGGTGTTGACCGGCGTGGTGTATCGCCTGCTGGAGCGCAAGCATGTGCTGCCGGCGGAGCAGTTCGCAGCCAGTGCGCGGGGGGCGACGCGGACCTGAGGTGATTGAAATCCCCTGTGGGAGCGAGCCTGCTCGCGATTGCGATCTGTCAGTCGCATCAATGTTGCTGACCCAACGCTATCGCGAGCAGGCTCGCTCCCACAGGGATCAGCGTGTTATTCAAGCTTTGTTTGCAGGGAGAAAAATATGCGTTTAGTTCAGTTCGAATTGAATAACGGCGAACGCCGCGTCGGTGTGGTCGAGGGTGAGCAAGTGCGCGAAGTGCAGGGCGCCCGGACCGTGCGCGACCTGGCTCTGGCGGCCATTGAGGCGGGTGTGAAGCTTGAGCAGCACGTCAACAGCCTGGGCCTGGGAACCGCCCATGATTACCCGCAGTTACTCAGTGAACTGCGCATTCTGCCTCCGCTGGACCACCCGGACCCGGCGCACCTGCTGGTCAGCGGCACCGGCCTGACCCACCTGGGCAGTGCCTCGGCCCGGGACAAGATGCATCAGCAGGCCGGCGACGAAACCGCCATGACCGACACCATGCGCATCTTCAAGTGGGGCGTGGAGGGCGGTAAGCCTGAGAGCGGACAGGCCGGTGTGCAACCGGAGTGGTTCTACAAGGGCGACGGCAGCATCGTGGTCCGTCCGGGCCATCCGTTCCCGCTGCCGCCGTTTGCCGAAGATGCCGGCGAAGAGCCGGAAATCAGCGGGCTGTATGTCATCGGCCACGACGCTAAGCCATACAGACTGGGCTTTGCGGTGGGTAACGAGTTTTCCGATCATGTGATGGAACGCAAGAATTACCTGTACCTGGCCCATTCGAAACTGCGCAGTTGCAGCTTTGGCCCGGAACTTCGCCTGGGTGAACTGCCTCAACATCTTTCCGGGACCAGTCGTATCCTGCGCAACGGCCAAGTGCTGTGGCAGAACGAATTTCTCAGTGGCGAGGCAAACATGTGCCACAGCCTCGAAAACCTTGAGTTCCACCATTTCAAGTACAGTCAGTTCCTGCGTCCGGGTGACGTGCACGTGCATTTTTTCGGCACCGCGACCCTGTCGTTCGCCGACGGCATCCGCACGCAACCGGGGGATGTGTTCGAAATCAGCCAGACCGAATTCGGCGCACCGCTGGTCAACGGCATTGCCCCGGTGGACGCGGTGTTCAACCCGGGCACTATCGGCACACTTTAAAGGAGACTTTCGATGAACCAGATCCTTGGCCACAACTACATTGGTGGCGCGCGCAGCGCGGCCGGCCAGACACGCTTGCAGAGCCTTGACGCCAGCAGCGGCGAAGCCTTGCCCCATGAGTTCGTCCAGGCGACGGCCGAAGAAGTTGACGCTGCCGCCAAGGCTGCGGCTGCCGCTTATCCGGCCTACCGCAGCTTGAGCGCAGTGCGCCGGGCCGAGTTCCTCGAAGCCATTGCCGATGAGCTGGATGGCTTGGGCGATGAGTTCGTGGCCGTGGTCTGCCGGGAAACCGCCTTGCCGGCGGCGCGGATCCAGGGTGAGCGCGGTCGCACCAGCGGCCAGATGCGCCTGTTCGCCAAGGTCTTGCGTCGCGGCGATTTCTACGGCGCGCGCATCGACCGGGCCCTGCCGGAACGCACACCGTTGCCGCGTCCGGACTTGCGTCAGTACCGCATCGGCCTGGGGCCGGTTGCGGTGTTTGGCGCCAGTAACTTTCCTCTGGCATTTTCTACAGCAGGTGGCGACACCGCGTCGGCCCTGGCCGCGGGTTGCCCGGTGGTGTTCAAGGCCCACAGCGGCCACATGGCAACGGCCGAGTGGGTGGCTGATGCGATTATTCGCGCGGCTGAGAAAACCTCGATGCCGGCCGGCGTGTTCAACATGATCTACGGCGGTGGTGTTGGCGAATGGCTGGTCAAGCATCCGGCGATCCAGGCGGTAGGCTTCACCGGTTCCCTCAAGGGCGGCCGGGCCCTGTGCGACATGGCCGCCGCGCGGCCCCAGCCGATCCCGGTATTCGCCGAGATGTCGAGCATCAACCCGGTGATCGTGTTGCCGCAAGCGTTGGAAAAGCGTGCCGACAGCGTCGCCCGCGATTTGACAGCCTCGGTGGTACAGGGCTGTGGTCAGTTCTGCACCAATCCCGGCCTGGTGATCGGCATCCGTTCGCCGCAATTCAGCGCCTTCACCCAACAAGTGGCCGCGCTGATCGGCGATCAGGCGCCGCAAACCATGCTCAATGCCGGCACGCTGCAAAGCTACGGCAAGGGCCTGCAGAAGTTGCTGGCTCACCCGGGCATCGAACATCTGGCCGGACGTGCGCAACAGGGCAACCAGGCCCAACCGCAGTTGTTCAAGGCTGACGCCAGCTTGTTGATCAACGGTGACGAGGCGCTGCAAGAAGAAGTGTTCGGCCCGACCACGGTGTTTGTCGAAGTGGCGGACCCAGCCGAGCTCACTGCCGCGCTGCACGGCCTGCACGGTCAGTTGACTGCAACCATGATCGGGGAGCCAGCGGATTTCGAGCAGTTCAGCGAATTGACTCCGTTGCTGGAGCAAAAAGTCGGTCGCATCCTGCTCAACGGTTATCCAACCGGCGTCGAGGTCTGCGACTCGATGGTCCATGGCGGGCCTTACCCGGCGACGTCCGATGCCCGTGGGACTTCGGTGGGTACGCTGGCGATCGATCGTTTCCTGCGCCCGGTGTGCTTCCAGAACTACCCCGACAGCCTGCTGCCCGAGCCTTTGAAAAACGCCAATCCGTTGGGCATCCAGCGATTGGTCGATGGGGTGCCGGGGCGCGAGGCGCTCTGATCGCAGTCAGGCAGTTGCATTGAGGTTCAATGGGCTGCCGCTATCGCGAGCAGGCTCGCTCCCACAGTGGATGGGTGGTGAATACAAGATGTGTGTTCGCTGCAAATCCAATTGTGGGGGCGAGCCTGCTCGCGATGCGAGCTGGCAGTTGACCGTGCTTTCGAACCTTTTGGCCCAAGGCCCACTCCCACATTGGGTTATCATGAGCACTTTCCCAACGACCGACTGATTGCCATGACTGCCTCGACCGACACCCTGCTGCACGCCCTCGAAACCTGCGACATGCTGATCATCGACGGGCTGCACGCATTCGATTTTTCCCTCGACGAACAAGACCAGTTGCACGTCGAGTGCATGAACGGTCGCACCCTCGAGCATTGGCGCTTCACGCCTGCGCAGATGGAGGCCGCGACGTTCGACGTGGTCAAGAAACACTGGATCATCACCAGCGATTCGGGCGACCACCACCTGGAGTGCGTGGAAGCGACCAGCGGCCACGACGATGAGGACGACGAACATGAGGATGCGTAGTTTCTGGCCCTTGTTGATGGCCGGTAGCGTGGGTGCCATGGGCGTCCAGGCAGAGACCGATGAGCGCCATCAACTGTTGGTGGGTTCCTATACCGCCGGCCAGAGCCAGGGCATCTACCGCCTGCAATTCGACAGCCGCAGCGGCCAGCTCGATGCCCAGCCGTTGCAAGTGATCAAGACCGACAACCCATCGTGGCTGACCCTTTCCAAGGACATGAGCCGGCTGTTCGTGGTGAATGAAAACGGACCGGGGCAAAAAGACCCGGTGGGCAAGGTCAGCAGCTACGCCATTGACCCGAAGACCCATGAGCTGAGCCTGATCAGTCAGGTGCAGTCATTGGGCAACGAACCGACTCATTCGAGCCTCAGTGGCGATGGTCGACATTTGCTGGTCAGCAACTATTCGGTGGTGGAAGACCCGGGAGGCACCCTGGCGGTGTTGCCGGTGGGAACCGACGGTAAGCTGTCGCCGGTGGTGCAACTGAGCAGCCATCAGCCGAGTCGGATCAATCCCGAGCGGCAGATGTCCGCCCATGTGCACTCGGCCGTGTCTTCGCCCGATGGCAAGTACGTGTTCGCCAGCGACCTGGGGGCGGACAAGGTGTTCATCTACCGCTACGACCCCAAGGCCAACCCCGAACTGCCACTGACCGCCGCCGATCCGGCCTTCGTGCAGTTGCCGCCCGGCAGCGGCCCGCGTCATCTGCTGTTCAGCGCCGACGGCAAGCATGCGTGGCTGACCATGGAAATGAGCGCCCAAGTGGCGGTGTTCGATTATCAGGACGGGCGTTTGACCCAGCGGCAACTGGTCGACCTGGCAGCGGGTAAACCACAGCCCGGCAGGGCGGCGGCAGCGCTGCATGCCTCCAAGGATGGCAGGTTCCTGTACGTCAGCAATCGTGGCACCACCAACGAAGTGCTGGTGTTCGCCATCGACCCGGCTGCCGGCACGCTGAAAGAGCTTCAGCGCCGCTCCGTGGAGGGCGATCATCCGCGGGAATTCAGCCTCGATCCGAGCGGGAAATTCCTGCTGATCGCCAATCAGAAGAGCAACCAGATCGTGGTTCTCGAGCGTGACCCCAAGACCGGCCTGCTGGGTAAAACCGTGCAAAAGCTGGCGATGGATGCGCCGAGCGACTTGAAGTTCATGCTCCCTCAGTAAAGCGCAGGCCCCGATTTTCGGGGCCTGCGTCGCTGTATCAACAAGACTGATATTCGCTAGTGTTGCAAAGCATTTCAAAGCGAGACGCCTCGGCGCGTAAGTTTGCTTCACGGCCCAACCGGGCAGGCAAGCCAACTCATCCGAGGACTACCGACATGAATCTGAATCTCTTCTCCGTGATCGCTGCTTCCGCTATCTCCGCCACCGTAGCGCTGCCAGCCAGTGCCAACATTGAAATCAGCGACAAGAAAAATCGCACCCAGAGCTATACCGAAAAATACCTGCAACAGAGCGCCAACTTCTACGCCGCCCTGGACCACAAGACCCAACACTGAACCGCGCTGAAGACTGAAGCCTGCGATCTTTTCATCTTTGAAAAAGAGAAAGAATCGCAGGCTTTGCCTGCTCCTACGAAAAACCCGCTGTAATATCACATGGCCATGTGTTTAAATTTGACGCTAGTAAATTGACTCCTTCTCCAACAAGAGATCGACACTATGGCGATGCGTCTGGCAATGATGCTGCTGTTCCTCTATTCCACCCCCATTGTTTCGGCTGCCCAGCCAACCCCCGGCGAGCCGGACGCTGCTCGTGAGCGATTATTGAGCCTGCTTAGGGACTGATCTGTTTGGATTAGTAATCAATAAAACTGATAGACACTATGCGTATTGGTCGCTATTAAAATCGGTTTAGTTGATTGATTCTGTGGGCACTGAAACATGCCCACGGAGAACCCCATGGCCAGCGCAATCCTATCTTCTGCCAGACACGGCGCGTACATCGCCATCGGCCTGTACGTGGCGATGGTGTTGGTGGTTAGCCTCGGTGCCCAATACCAAGGCTCTGCCGAGACCTCTCTCCAGGCCGCCCGGCCTTCTGTTCATTATGGTCCCCCGGTTGCCCGCGCGGCGCTCGAGCATGGCGCCGCAAAAGAGGCGGTCGGCGCATGAACAGAAGCAAGTTTTGGGTGATTGCATTCCTGGCGTTCATCACCAATGGTTTTTCATTGCTGGGTCTGGGGCAAGCCTCGGCGGGATCTCTGGCGCGGACCATCGAGTGCAACCACAACATCGCGCACAACATCCTGACCGCCAAGGCTTTGGGGGCGTTGGTGGGGAATCCGCCGGTCAAGCCCAGGGTTGCCGTCTTCGGGCCTTTTCAGATCGATTGTGCAGTGCTGCGCATGTGCAGCGTGGCTGCCTGAAGCCAGTCACAAAAGCTGTTCACCGGGTGGGGTGATTACTTGGCCATGATCGCCACGAACAACTCGGAATCCAGCAAGCCTTGCAACCAACGCTGTAGGCGAGGGTAGGGCGCTGCGGCAAACCATTCCCGGTCGACATGAGCAAACTGCCGTACGAACGGCATCACCGCCACGTCGGCCAGGCTCTGGTAATCCGCCGCCAGAAATGCTCGGGTTTCAAGCAACGCTTCCAGCCTTTGCAAGAAGACCTCGCCCTCGGTCCGATAATGTTCCAATGGATACTCGGGATGGCGCTCGGGGTATTTGTAGCGGTTCAGATGAAGCTTGAAGACCTGGTCGTTTTCCTCGATCAACGCGGCCGTCAACGCATGGCCTTCGAGGTCGCCAAGCAATCTCCAATTATCCGGATCGTGCTGCGCCAGGGCCCAGTGCATGATCTCCAGGCTTTCATCAATCACCTTGCCATCGACCTGCAGCACCGGCACCGTACCCTTGCTGGAAAGCGCCAGCATTTCGGGCGGCTTGGCCTTGAGGCTGACTTCGACAATGTTCAAATCGACCGCGCTGTAGCGCAACGCCATGCGCGCTCGCATCGCGTAGGGACAACGCCGGAACGAGTAGAGCGTGGCGCGGCTCATTTCACCTCCACGGTACTCAAGCCATTCCCTTGACGACGAACCTGGATCTGCACCGGGATCCGCTCATGCATTTCCTGCACGTGGGAAATCACCGCAACCTTGCGTCCCTGGGCTTGCAAACCGTCGAGAGCATCCATGGCCAGTTGCAGCGATTCGGGGTCCAGGCTGCCAAAGCCTTCGTCAATGAACAGCGATTCGATTTTCAGCGTGCTGGAAGCCATCGAGGCCAGGCCCAGCGCCAAGGCAAGGGAAACCAGGAAGGTTTCACCGCCGGACAACGAATGCACCGAGCGCAGCTCATCGCCCATCTCTGTGTCCATCACCAGAAGCCCCAACATGCTGCCACCGCGTTTGAGCCGGTAGCGGCGCACCAGTTGTCGTAGCTGCACGTTGGCGTGATGCACCAGCAAATCGAGGTTGTACGCCTGCGCCAGCTTGCGGAAGCGGTCGCCGGTGGCCGAACCGATCAGCGCATCGAGCCGTGCCCAGCGCTGGTACTCGGTATAAGCCTGTTCGATCTGCTGGGCCAGGGCCTGGTTGGCGTTCTGCCTGCGCTGGTCCTCGGCCTGTTCGGCGCGTAGTTCGGCGCAGCGCTGCTCGCTGGCGGTAAATTGGCTTTGAAGTTCGGTGAGGGCCTGGGCCAGTTGTTCAGATTCCAGGTTGCCGTTGTGCTGGGCCTGATGCTGTTGCAGGCGCTGCTCGCGCTCAGTGAGCAACACGCGGGCTTGCTCAATGGCTTTTTCGCTGTTGAGCAGTTGCTGACGCAGTTGGCCGACACTTTGCTCGTCCAGGTCAAGCAAGGCGGTCAGAGAGGCATCATCCAGTTCCGGGTGGCTGGCGCGCCATTGTGCGATGCCGGCGGCCAGGGCTGTGTGTTCAGTGTCCAGCGCGTGAGCTTGTTCCTGGCGGGCCTTGAGTTCGGCGGCCAGTTCCACCCGGTTGTGGCGTAGCGCTTGCAGTTGTTGATTGGCCGCTGTTTCGGCGCTGTGTGCCTGTTCCAGGGCCTGGTCGAGTTGCTGCTGCCACTGTTCGGCGCTGGTGTGTTCGCCCAGCAATTGCTTGAGCCGCTGCTGGCAGGCCTGCTGTTGTTCCGTCAGGGCGCTCAGTTGCCGTTGCGCGAACTCCAACTGCTGGAGGCGGGTTTGCTGGCGATCCTGCTCTTTCTCCAGGGCCTGCTGACGCTGAAGCTGCTCGCTGAGTTCGTCGCGTTGCTGTTCCAGGTGCGCCAGGCGTTGAGCGATCTGCTGGTCAAGCTGCATGAAGGTCGCGGCCGGCTCGGTGCGCAGGGCCTGTAGTGTGTCTGCCGGCAACAACGTACTGAAGTGGCTCAGTTCCTCGTCCAGGCGCTGGCGATCCCGGGCTAGCTCCTGCTGTTGGTTGTTCAGGTGCAGTGATGCCTGCTGATGCGCAGTTTCAGCCTCGCGCAAGTGCTGCGCCAGGCGCGCGGCGTCCTGTTGCAGCGTCAGCAGGGCGGCCTGGCGTTGTTCGTCCTGACTGATACGCAGGTTGAGCTGACTGCTTTGCTGGTCCAGCCAGGCGTCGCGTTTGGCCGCATCCTGGGCCAGCAGTTGCACCGAGAGCGGATGGCTTTCAAGGGCGGGCGCCAGACTTTGATGCTGGCTGGCGAGCTGTTCCTGTTGCTGCTTGAGTTCTTTGAGCTGGGCGATGACGCCGCTGTATTGCGCGCGCAGGTCGATGACTTTTTCATGGAGCGACTCGACGGCTTTGCGTGCATTGGCCTCTTCGGTTTCATCAAAACGCCCCAGGCTTTGCAGCAAGGCTTCGGGCTGATGGTAAGGATGCTCGACGCTGCCACACACCGGGCATGGCTGGTCATCCTTGAGCTGTTCACGCAATTGTTCGACGCTTTCGCTGCGGGCCAGGCGCTGACGCTCCAGCAGTTGGCGGGTGACGCTCAGGGTCTGTTCGGCAATCGCCAGTTCGGCCTTGGCTTCGCTGCCTTCGCGTACCAATCGGTCGCGTTCCTGCAACGCCTGTTGCTGGCGCTGTTCAAGCTCGGCACCTCGCTTGTCCAGCTCCTGCTGGCTGGCCCAGAGCCGCGTCAGATCCTCGAATGCACGCAGTTGCTTGCGATTGTCTTGGAGCAGATTAGCGAGCAACTGGATCTGCTCGGCCACCGCTTGCGGTTCGGCGTCGGCTTCCTTGTAGAGCACTTCGAGGTTTTGCCGGTGGGTTGCCAGGTGCTCGGCGGCGTGGGCGGCATTTTGCTCCAGGGTGGCGAGTTCAACCTGACCCTGGTTCAGGCGATTGCCAATCAGCATCAGCTGTTGGAGGCGATCACGATAGGCCTGCCAGGCGTCGCTCAACGGCGCCAGGTGAGTGCTTTGTTCAAGCTCCCCGGCGATTCGCTGCAAGCGCTCGGCCACCTGTTTTTGCTGCTCAAGCAGCGTGTCGATGGTGCGCTGGCCTTCGCTACAGGCGTGTTGTGCCTGCTCCTGGCGTTCGGCGCTTTGGCGAGCCTCCTTGTCGAGGCGGGCGAGGGTGCCTTGTTCTTCAAAGGCCTGGCGCAGCAAGGGGGCGCTGTCGGTGCTTTGTTGTCGGGCTGCGGTCAGCGCCAGTTGCGCAACGCCCAGGCCTTTCTCCAGCTCGGCCTGGCGTTCATGCAGATCGATCTGCTGCTGGGTGAGCTGCTGAACCTGTACGGCCAGGGGTTCGAGCTGCCGGGTCAGTTCCGTCTGGCGGATGAACTGATGCCGTTGCGGCGCGAGTTGTTCCAGGCGGGTCAGCTTCAGGCGTTCGTCGGCCAGGGCGTCCCAGTCAGTTTGGGCCTGTTGCAGTTGCTCGGCGGCGCTGGCCCGTTGCTCTTGCAACTGGCGCAGTTCCTTAAGCCAGGTGTGTTGCTGCTCCAGTTGCTTGAGTTGCGCCTGTTGGGTCTTGAGCTGTTGCTGGGCTTCGTTGAAGCGCTGGTCCAGTTCGGCGCGGGCCTCTGGGGCCAGTGGTGTGACGCCGGTGGCCTGGTCCTGCAATTGCTTGTGGGACTCTTTGGCTTGCTTGGCCTTGTCGAAGGCGCGCCGGCCCAATCGGGTATACAGGGCCGTATCAGTGAGCTTTTCCAGCAGCTCGCTGCGGTCGTTGTCGTCGGCCTTGAGGAATGCACTGAACTCGCTCTGGGCCAGCAACACGGCACGGGTGAACTGTTCAAAGTTCAAGCCCAGGGCGGCTTCGAGCTGGGCCTTGTATTCGCCTTTCTGACTCGCCAGCAACTGATCGTTGTCCAGATCCCGCAGGCTCTGGCGGCTGGCTTGCAGCTTGCCACCGGCCTTTTCCCGGGCGCGATTGGCTTCCCAGCGCGCACGGTAGCGACGGCCGTCGATGCCGCGAAAATCCACTTCGGCGTAACCATCGCCAGTACCACGGCGCAACAGCGTACGCGGATCGCCCGTAGCGATTTCGCCGTCGGCGTCCGGCACCTTGGCGTCGCGCCCGGTGTTGTTGAGGCGCGGCACGGCGCCGAACAGCGCCAGGCACAACGCGTCGAGCAGGGTGCTTTTACCGGCGCCCGTGGGGCCGGTGATGGCGAACAGGCCTGCACTGGCAAGCGGTTCGGCGGTGAAGTCTATTTCGAAGGGCCCGGCCAGGGACGCGAGGTTCTTGAGACGGATCGCGAGAATTTTCATGGCTGCTCGCCCTCCATCTGCACGTCTTGCAACAGCACGGCAAAATCCTTGAGGGTCTGTTCGTCCACTTCGTTGCCGTAGGTGTCTTGCCAGGCGCGGCTGAACAATTCCTGCGGGCTCAACTGATCCAGTTCCACCAACGCGGCGCCGTCATCGACGTTTGTGCTGCCGCCGTTGCCGGCGTATTCGGCGGCGATCCGCACCAGGCGCACGGCTTTGCCTTGCAGGGCGGTTTCCACTTGATGGCGCAGGTCAGGCTGCGGCTCATCGAGGCGCACCCGCACCTCCAGCCAGGGCTGGCGCTGGACATCGGCCAACAGGTCGATGTCCAGCAGGTCCTTGAGTTGCACCAGAATATCGGCCAGGGGTGCCGGGCCCAGGCGCTGCAGATTGACGGCCCGGGGAATCAGCCGTGGCTCGACTTTGACCAGGGTTTCGCCTTCCAGGGTGATATCGAGAATCTGATGCTGATAACCGATTTCCGAAAATGACAATGGAATCGGCGAGCCGCTGTAGCGGATGCGCTCTTCGCCGTTGACCTTTTGTGGTTTGTGCAAATGGCCGAGGGCGACGTAGCTGATGCTCGGGCCGAACAGGCTGGCGGGCAGGGCCTCGGCGTTGCCAATGATCAGGCTGCGCTCGGAATCCTCGGACACCGAGCCGCCGGCCATGTGGGCGTGGCTGATGGCGATCAGTGCCTGGCCCTTCTTGCGTTTGTCGTTGGCGGCGGCGATCAGCCATTCATGGACCTGACCGATGCCCCGCAGGTAATCGTCACCCAGTTGTGCGCCGGTCACCTCGGCAGGCCGCAGGAATGGCAGGGCCAGGCACCAGGCCTTGACCTTGCCCTTGGCGTCGGGCAGCGGCAGCAGCAAGCGCTCGACGTCCAGTTGCCCGTCGTCCAGCCACAACACCCGGCCCAGGGCATGGGTGCGCAACCGACGCATCAGCGGCGCCGGCAGTTCGATGCGCGAACCGGAGTCGTGGTTGCCGGCGATCATCACAATGGTCAGATTGGCGTTTTGTTCATGGGCACTGACGATGAAATCGTACAGCCGCTCCTGGGCTTTGACCGGCGGGTTCACCGTGTCGAAGATATCCCCGGCAATCAGCAGCACGTCGGGCTTTTCACTGGTCAACTGACGCAGCAGCCAGTCAAGGAAACAGGCGTGTTCGAAGTCGCGTTCCTGACCGTGCAGGTTTTGCCCAAGGTGCCAGTCGGAGGTGTGGAACAGACGCAAGATGAACTCCAGAAAACAGATGATGGCCGCGGGAAGAGAGGCGGCTAAAAGATGGAGAGTTTACTGGGAAACAGAGGAGAGAAACCGGGCAACTTCTCCAAATGAGTTGGCACCACTCCTGTGGCGAGCCACAGAAGCGCTATGTCCCGCAAAGGGATCACTTGGGGTAGAGCGGTGGCAAGCCACTGTCGCCGGCCGGGTCCTGGAAGCCTTCCGCAGCGGGAATGGTACGAATGGCTCGCCACAGATCTTCGCCCTGCCAATATTGACCCGTTTCGCTGTAGAGCGCGCCGTTGAGGCCGTCCAGGGCGTCGGACAGTGGCACGAAGCGTGCGGCCATGTCGGCCAGGGTTTCCGGTTGCTGGCGAGCCCAGGCGTCCAGCGCCTGGCGTGTAGCGTGGGAGTCGTTGGCCAGGCAGGCACGCTTGAGGTCGTCCAGCAAGGTCCGCGGGCTCGGCCCGGCCTGGGTCGCGCGCAGGATGGCCGGCTGCGAACGGGCGCGCCACCACAGGCCCAAGCCCAGCAGCGTGGTGCAGGCCAGGATGAAAGTGCTCAATTGCCAATACCGCAAGGTGTCGCTGTCGACGATCGTCACAATCTGAGGTGTGCTTGTTGGCGTGTCCACCATCAGGCTCGGGTTGTTCGCCACTTGCAGGGTCCGCGCTGGAAGGCTGGTGCGGTCCAGGTGGTCTTCCCGGGTGTTCCACCAAACCACTTCCACCGGCGGCAGTTCAATGGTGCCGCTGCGGTTGGGCACCAGGGCCTCGCGGTCTTCACGGCTGCCCACCAAACCGCGCTCGCTGCTGCGACTGCTGAGTACCGGTTGGTCGGGGTAGCGCCGCAGGCCGCTGATTTCAGTGGCTGGCAGGGGCGGTAGCTGGGCGCTGGCCAGGCCCTCGGCTTCCAGGGTCAGGCTGCGGGTCAGGGAGTCACCCACCTGGCTGTGGGTTGGTTCCGGGCTCCAGCTCTCGCTCAAGGAAAGGCTGCGCGCCGGCAGCCAGGGCACATCTGCCGGGTAGCTGGCGGGCTTGGGGTTGACGGTCAGGCGCAGTTGCTCGGAACTGACCCGCATCAACTGGCCGGGCTTGGGCCCCGACGGCGCGGTTCCCTGGGCCACCGGCTCGACCAGGGTGGCGCTGAAGGTCTGGGCCGGGATCATCAGTTCGCCGCTGCGTTGGGGGTAGATGCCGTAGCGCAGTTCGATCACGCCGTGGCGTACGTTGTTGATGACCTTTTCGTAGGTGCGTGATTCGCCCAGTTGCTCGGTACGGGCATCGGGAATGTGCAGCGGTGTCAGGCTGCTGTCGTCGTACAGCGACACCGAATGGTAGATGCGCAAGGTCAGGATCGCCTGTGCCTGCACATAGACGTCGGTCTGGTCGAGGCTGGCCTCGATGAACACCGGGGCCAGTTTGCCCGGCTCATTGCGCGTTTCGCTTTCGATCACTTGCAGGGTGATCGGTTGGCTGGTCACTTCGCCCAATTGCAGGGGCGGAATGACCACGGTGCCACTTTGGCGTGGCAGCAGGGTGACGATCCAGCGGGTGGTGGCGCGATTCTCGCCGTCAAGAGTCGTCAGTTGGTTGACCTGGCGGGTGCCGCGCACTTCGAACAGCGCCTGGAGCGGGCTCAGGTCGGGTTTGCCGAACAGTGTGGCGTCATTGGACTCCAGGGTCAGTTCCACGGTCTCCCCGGAATTCAGGCGCCCGCGATCCACACTGGCAGTCAACTGTACGGCCTGGGTTCCAGATGCCCAGAGCAGCAACACGAGGAGGTAGGCGGTGAAGCGGGTCATGGGGTTTTTCCCTGGGCCTGATGGCTTTGCTGTTCATACCAGAATTTACGTCTGAGCAGTTCGCCCGGATTATCCGGGATCTGGCGCAGCCATTGTTCCAGTGCCTGGCGTTGTTCTTCGTCGTTGCGCTGGCCGGCCGCGGGGCGCAGCGGTGGGGTCGTGGTCCGCTCATCAGGCAACTCGCTGCCCGGCACATCCTGGGCAACAGGCGGTTGCGCTGCCTGGGGGCCCTGGGATTGTTCCGGTGTCGCGGTCGCTTCGGAGGAGGGCTGTCCCGGCGCAGAAGTTTGTGCCTGGGCACTGGCGTTCGGTGCTTGCTCGGCGGGCCCTGGCTGCTCACTTTCACTGGGTTCAGGTTCGGCAGGTTTTGTCGTCTGCTCTTTGAGCAGGCTCTGCACCAGCGCTTTGTTGGTTTGGGCCGGACGCAGGTCCGGTTGCAACTCCAGCGCTTGCTCGTACGCATCCAGCGCGGCGTCCAGTTCGCCGCTTTTGGCCAGGGCGTTGCCGCGGTTGTAGTGGGCGCGGGCGTCGTTGCCCTCGGCAAAGCGGCGAGCGGCTTCGCTGTAGGCACCGGCTTCATACAGGGCCACACCTTGCCATTGGTGGTCCTCGAAGTGGGCGGCGGCCTCGGCCGGACGCTTCTGCTTGAGCAGGTGCTGGCCCTGTTGATCGGGGCGCAGCCACAGGTCCTGGAGTTCGAAGGCATGACCGGTTTGCGGCACCATGAACATCCACGGCAGGCAGAACAGCCAGCCGCGCCGTCCGGCGCAGGCGGCCAGCAACAACAGCGGCAGGAGCAGCCAGTAGCCATGGTCCGCCCAGGTATCCAGGCGCAACGTCTGACCGTCGCTGCGCAAATGGCGAGGGCCGTCCAGCAGCCCCAGGCCACGCAGGTCGCTATCGTCCAGGCGCGCCGGGCGATAGCGGCCGTCCAGCTCATTGAGGAAGGACTTGAGGCTCGGGCTGTCCAGGCGTGGTACCAGAATCGCGCCCTGGGCATCCTTGAGGTAACTGCCATCTTCCTGGGTTACCGGGGCGCCTTCGCGTGTTCCGATGCCCAGCATCAGCAATTGCGTGGCAGATCCATCGAGGATCTGGCGGATATGCTCGCGTTCCTGTTCGTTCAACGATGAACCTATCAGCAGGATCCGACCGTGACCAAGTCCGCTCTGATCCAGCAGGGCCATGGCCTTGTTGACCGCCAGGTCGGCGCGATGGCCGTTCTGGGGCATGATCGAGGGGGTGAGTGCTTCCAGGAGGTTGGCGCTGGTGGACAGGTCGTCGGACAGCGGCACCAGCGTATGGGCACTGCCGGAATAGACGATGATTGCGGTCTGGGCGTCGCTGCGGCTATGCAGCAAGTCCAGCACCTTGCGCCGGGCTTGCTCCAGACGCGTGGGCGGGACGTCGGCGGCGAGCATTTGCGGCGTCAGTTCCAGCACCACCACCAGCGGATCGGCGGGTTTTTGGCTGGTCTGTTCGACCCGTGCCCAACTGGGGCCCAGCAGCGCAAGCACCACCAACAGCCAGCCCAAGCCAAGGGCAACCCACGGGAGTTTGCTTTCGCGGCCGTTGCCGCCACTGAGCAGCACGGCATGAAACGCCGGCGGCAGAATCATTTGCCAGCGGCCCACGCGTTTCTGCCGGTGCCACAGGTGCCACAGCAGCCACCCCAACAAAGGCAGCAGCAATAGGAACCAGGGACGCAACCAGTGTGGCCAGAGAGCGATCATCGGCGTTTCCCCAGGCGCATGCGCTTGAGTCGCCGGCGCCACTCGGAATGTTCTGCCGGTTGGAACAATGGCTGGGTGAACAGACGCTGCAGAGGGTTGTCCGGCCAGCGTTCCCGGGCTACCAGCAAGACGCTCAGCAGCAGCGCAACGGCCAGGGGCCATTGGTAAAGTGCCTGGGCGGGGCGCGCCTGGGTCGGCTGTTGGGTCACCGGCTCTAGCTGGTCGAGGGTGGTCTTGATCGCCAGCAACTGTTGGCCATCCTGGGCGCGGAAATACTGGCCGCCCGTGGTTTGGGCAATTTCCCTGAGTGTCGCTTCGTCGAGGTCCAGGCTCGGGTTGACCCCGACAAACCCTGCTGTGCCACTTTCTTCCGGATCGGCGCCAATGCCGATCGGGTAGATCTTCACGCCTTCTTCGGCGGCCAGCCGGGCGGCGGTCAGCGGGTCGATTTCCCCGCCATTGTTGGCGCCATCGGTCACCAGGATCAGCACGCGGCTGTTTGCCGGACGTTGACGCAGGCGCTTGAGCGCCAGGCCGATGGCGTCGCCGATAGCGGTGTTCTTGCCGGCGATGCCGATGCGCGCTTCATCCAGCCACAGCCGCACGGTGCGACGATCGAAGGTCAGCGGTGCCTGGAGGTAGGCCTGGCTGCCGAACAGGATCAGGCCGACCCGATCACCTTCGCGGCTTTCGAGAAAGTCTCCCAGCAGGTGCTGGACCAGCGCGAGGCGACTGATTTCCTCGTCTTGCCAGTGCATATCGGGAAAGTCCATGGACCCCGAGACATCCACCGCCACCAACAGGTCACGACCGCTGGCAGCGATCGGCAACGGCTCACCCAACCATTGCGGGCGGGCAGCGGCAATCAGCAACAGCAGCCAGAGCAGGATGAAGGGTGCCTGCTGACGCCAGGTCGGCAGATTGCTTCGGGCCCGGCGCCCCACGAGACCTTCGAGATCGCCCAGGAAACTGACCCTGAGGGCCGGCTCGCCACTGTCGGCCGCCGGCAGCACCAGGCGCATCAGCCAGGGCAGCGGCAACAGCGCGAAAATCCACGGCCAGGCGAACTCAAACATGTTTGCGAATCCAGATTTCGACGGCTTGGGTCAGGCCGGCAATGGCTTTGTCATCGAGCTTGCATTCGGGCTTGTAGGCGCCTTCCACCAGCACCATCCAGCGGGTCAGGCCTGCCGCCGGGCAGCGGTTATCCAGGAAAGCCAGCCATTTACGTCCGTTGAGGGTGTGACTCTGGCTGTACGGGTAGTGGTTGCGACACAGGCGCTTGAGCAGCCCGTTGAGCTGTTGCAGCCAGGCGCCGGCAGGGGCGCCATCGTAGGGTTTGGGCAGTTGGGCGAGTTCCGCCAGCGCGGCCAGGCGCGCCGGGTCCAGGGGTTGCTCGGCGCGCACGGTGGAGCGCTTGGCGGGAAGGAACCGGCGCAATTGCCACAGTCCAAGCCCCAGCAACGGCAATACCACCAGCAGCAGCCACCAGCCCGGCGCGGGAGGCCAGAAGCCGATGGGTGGCGGCGTGATCAGTGGCTGCAGGTGATCGAGACTGCTCATCGGCTTTTCCCCGACCGCTTGGGGTTCAGGTATTCGCGTAGCTGTTCGACCATGTCGCCCTGGGTGCTCAGGGGCATGAGCAGAATCCGCAGCTTCTGGGCCAGCAATTCCCAGCGCTCCTGGCGTGCCTCGGCCTGGGCGCGATAGGTCTGGCGCAGTTCGAAATTCAGGGTGTCGAGTTCCAACTGCGCGCCGCGCTGGGCGAAACGCAGCAATCCGGCGGCGGGCAGGGCGTGATCAAGTGGATCCGAAAGCGGCAACAGCAACAGGTCGCAATGGCGTGACAGCAGACTCAACTGTTGTTCGGCGCTGTCGGACAGCGCGCGCTCATCGCAAATCACGATCACCAGGCTGCCAGGGCGCAATACTTCCCGGGCGCGGCGCAAGGCGTTGCCGAACGAATCGCGGTCCGCTTCGCCCTCGGTATGCAGCGATTGATTGACCCGCACCAGGCGGTTCAGCAGTTGCAGAAGGCTCTGTTTGCTCCGCCGGGGCTTAACCTCGTAATGGGTGTTATCTCCGAACACCAGCCCGCCGACCCGGTCGTTGTGCCCCAGCGCGGCCCAGCCGATCAGGCTGGCGGCCTGGGCCGCGAGCACCGACTTGAACATCAGCCCCGAGCCGAAGAACAGCCGATGGCTTTGCTCGATCATGATGAAGATCGGCCGCTCCCGCTCCTCATGAAACAGCTTGGTGTGGGGCTCCTGAGTACGCGCGGTCACGCGCCAGTCAATGGTGCGTACGTCGTCGCCGGCCTGATAGACCCGCACCTGATCGAAATCCACGCCGCGCCCGCGCAGTTTGGAGTGGTGCAGGCCGATCAGTGGGCTACGTTGGCCCGGCGTCGAGAACAACTGCACTTCACGCACGCGATGGCGCATCTCGATCAGCTCCGAAAGGCTGACGCGGATGCCCGGTACGGGCGCCAGTGGGTTGTTCATGGCTGGCTACTCAAGCGACGGCGACGACGTCGAGAATCCGCTGCACGACGCGGTCCTGGTCAATACCGGCAGCTTCGGCTTCGAACGACAGGATGATGCGATGGCGCAGCACGTCGAACAGCACGGCCTGGATGTCTTCGGGGCTGACGAAGTCGCGGCCGGCGAGCCAGGCGTGGGCACGGGCGCAGCGGTCCAGGGCAATGGAGCCTCGCGGGCTGGCGCCGTAGGCTATCCATTCGGCCATTTCCGGGTCGAACTTGGCCGGCGTACGGGTGGCCATGACCAGTTGCACCAGGTATTCCTCCACGGCGTCGGCCATGTACAACCCGAGGATCTCCTTGCGTGCGGAGAAAATAGCCTGCTGGCTCACGCGGCGCTCGGGCTTGGTTTCGCCGTGCAGCGCCTCACCTCGGGCCTGCTGCAGAATACGACGCTCCACCGCGGCATCCGGGAAGCCGATCTTGACGTGCATCAGGAAGCGGTCGAGCTGGGCCTCGGGCAGCGGGTAGGTGCCTTCCTGCTCGATCGGGTTTTGCGTGGCCATCACCAAAAACAGGGGCGACAGCTCGTACGTGCTGCGCCCGACGCTGACCTGGCGCTCGGCCATTGCTTCGAGCAAGGCCGACTGGACCTTGGCCGGGGCACGGTTGATTTCGTCCGCCAGCACCAGGTTGTGGAAGATCGGCCCCTGCTGGAACACGAAACTGCCGGTTTCCGGGCGGTAGATTTCCGTGCCGGTAATGTCGGCGGGCAGCAGGTCGGGGGTGAACTGAATACGATGGAACTGCGCTTCAATGCCCTCGGCCAGCTCTTTGATGGCCTTGGTCTTGGCCAGCCCCGGCGCGCCTTCCACCAGCATGTGGCCGTCAGCGAGCAGGGCGATGAGCAGACGCTCGATGAGTTTTTCCTGGCCGAGGATCTGCGTTGAAAGAAAGGTTCGCAGCGCCAGCAGCGCTTCACGATGTTCCATCGGTGACTGTTCCTGGAAAGGGTGGCCCAGGCGTTCGGATAACGTCGGGGCTGGGGGCGTTACTTTAATGCATGGCGGGGGGTGGCGACTAACGGGATTTTGTTTGGTGTGCGGATTTGTGATCGGTTTGGATTCATTGGGGGATCTGAGGTGAACACCGACTCTATGAACACCCCAGATCGGCTCCCGCAGGGACTGGCGTTCAGATCTATTCCTGTATGCCGGCTAGTGCCGTGTCCTGAAAGTCATTGAGCAACAATTTGATTGCCGATCTGTCGGCCAGCTCCTGCCAACACCCGTCGTCAACAATCGCGCCGTCGCGCAGGACGATGACCCGATCAAAGCGCTGTAGATGTTCGAAATCATGAGTGACACAAATTAGCCCGCGTTCTGCGAAGGTATCGAACAGCAAGTCCCATAGGGAGTCGGTCAACCCGGGCTCGATTGATGCACTGGGTTCATCGAACAAATTGAATCGCCCAGGCCTGTTGATCAGACGCAGCAGTGACAGACGCTTGGCTTCACCGCCAGAAATATTCGATGCGTGTTCACTGATGCTCCGTTCACAGACAATGTCCTGTAGCTGCAGTCGTCGTATTGCCTGGTCGAGGTGAGGCGACGCTTTAACGCCAAACAGAACGGACCTTTCAAAGAGACCTTCGAGAAAACAGGGCTGCTGAGGGCAGTACCTCAATGCACTCAAGTGGGCGCGAGGATTCAGTTGCGAAACGGGAGTTGCGTCGATGCTCAACTGATTTCGCGTTTCTTGATCAAGACCAGCGAGAACTTCCAACAAGGTGGATTTGCCCGCACCGCTCTGGCCGATGATCGCCACGGATTGACCTTGAGTAAATCTCAGGCTTTGCGTGATCGACAAGCGAACGTCGCCATTTTCGGTCAGTACGCACGGATCCAGAATCAGTGTCGATGCCCCTCGAAAATTGACTTCCGATTGCCGATTGCCATGGTCAAAATTTGGGAGCAAAAGCAGGCTTTGAAGTCGACGCTGATCGGCAAGAAACTGATCCAGCACACGATAGCCCTCCGTTAACGCGGCGATATTGAGTAAGTAACTGCCGGCAATGGAAAAAATGGCCACCAGTTGTCCGACACTGATACTGGGCTGGTTCGACAGTTGATCAACAACCCCCCATCCCAGTAATCCGCCCGTGGAGAGGCTGACGAACAGAATCTTGGCAGCGCTCAAGAAACCACCCGAGGTTGCCGCGGTCACCGCAGTATTGGCATAGCATTTGAAGGCCTCATTCAACGGCTGTGTGGCGGTAAACTCGGCGTTTTCCAGCTTTATTGCTTTACCTGCATTGAGCGTGTTGTATAGGAGGGCGCTCAATTCATCTTCCTGCTCGTTGACAGCGTCAATGTGCTTCCTGCGCCATCTGATAATTTTGTGGCTGACAATCAGGTAGATAAATCCTAGACCCGTCATGCTCACAAAAACTTCAATGCCACCCATGTAAAAAAAAGCGCCGCCAACGATCAAGGACTCCAGGCACAGCGGTAGTCCGACGGTAACAAAAAACGTCAATAGTTGTTCGTGAGCGGTAATTCCACGCTCGACCGACTTTATGAAGTGACCGATTCGCCATGAATTGAACCGGGCAAATTCCTTGCGCATAAGGTTTGCCAGCCATTCAATAGATGCGGCCATGATAATTTGCTGGACAAGCTTGGATAGGAAATGGATCTGTAGCGGGCTGATAATTGCCTGCACGCACCCAGCGAGCACAAGGCCTGCCGTAAGAGTGAGCATTAGGTTGACGGTTGCATGTTTCTCGCCGTACAGGGTGTCGACGATTGCCCCCAGGAGCAAAGGTGGGGCGAGTGCGATGAGCTTGAGCACCAGGATTGTTGCAATGGTGGATGCCAGAAGAGTCGTATGTTTTTTGCAGGCAGTTCTAATGAGCGTTTGCATAGGATGCATACGACCGTCCGTGATTGTTTTATGGGTGGCTGGTTTCAACTGCTGAGTAATACATGCTGAGGTACAACGAGTTGCCCATTTCTAATGATGTTGAAGCGTTCAAGTCCAGGGATGTAAGCCTGGGTAACGATGCTGTTGTTCGGGAAGCGCACTACAGTTCTATGAAATATTTTTTTGTCGGACGCCGATACGGCTTTGTGCAGGGTGTCTAATTGCGCTGGGACAGTTTCGTTGCTGTTGTGTGGTGGGCATTCAAGCTCAGGAAGGTTCAGGCTTCTAACAGGGGCCAAGTCGATTAAATTTTTAAGGGTTTTTGAGTGCGATAATAGCTTGACAGTCTTTCTGTCCATGGAGTCTTCAAAGACATCATATAGACTCTCGGATTGGAATTGTTCAGTCACCGCTCTCTGAATGGCGGTGCAAATGTCCATCGAACAGCCTGAGCCAATAGGTGAGAGAGGCTGGTCTCCAGGACCGGCTTTGGGAAAGGCAACGGCAAAGTAAACAGATAAGACATCTTTGATAATGATGATCTGCAGTTTATTGGCCGGTTCTAAGGCGGAAGGGTCGTTGAGGAGCGCCTTGTTAAGCAAGCTCGTCGACGGTTTGTATAGGTCCATCTTGGGGCCGATTCCGCATATCGCCATGAAAAAAAGAGATAAGACATGTCGTTCGATTATTTCCTGAATGCCATGCAATAAAGCTTCATTTTCGGTGCAGCCAAAAGCAATGCCTGAGTTGGATGAGTAACGTGCCAAGAATTGCATGGTAGAACGCGTGTCGTTGGAGTTGCTTCGGGCAGCAGCAGGGCAGAGTAGAGCGCTTGGAGCAATCAGGTGTTCTTTTTTATCCAGCGATGTGAGAGTGAAGCAGTCTATTGGTTCGTCGCTGTATGGCAGGCGGGTGAAGAAACCGTCGTATTTAGCTGCTTTCTGACTGGCAATACTGTCGGTGCTGTGCCATGTCGACTCATGATTAGGGGCTAGAAAAGAGCTGGCATGCTCGATGGTTTCTGCCAGCGCACCTATAAGTGCGTCCGGCCCTTTACCCGCACCTGACTCAATAAAATGATTGTCACTATCAAAAAGCTCCGCCGTTGCCACTAGCCTGGAGGGTGTCGTATAGCGGGCCTCGGCTCTAAAACCGAGCGTGTGCAGGGTGGACATGATATTGAATAGAGCTTCGGTAGATGTTAGTTCGCGTTCTGGCATAGAAACCTCTAGGTTTAGGCGCCGAAAGGTGGAAACCTTTCGGCGCCTGTTCACAGGCACTTAATCGATCAATGATTTCAGTTGATCAGAGATGCAAAAAAGTTGGCTTCGGTTGTCAGAAGCCCTTTGGAAAAGCCCATTGCCTGCGGCAGAACATCAAAGGTGTTGATTTCAGAACGCTTCCTACCCATATCATATACTCCTTTATTGATTATTCAGTGTCGCTTAGCGATCACCTAACTTGCGCGTTTTTGTGCAAGTGCATAATTAATAACACTGGGCTTTTGGATGGGCTAGGATGCAACTTCCGATGCTGGTGTAGGCCTGTTCTTGGCGATCGGTAGGACGTGCCTGAGGGAAGGTGGTTTTTTGTTGAAGTTTGCTTTTCTGGGCTATCTACTCAATGGGTAGAGTGGTTTATTCATCCCGGGATGAAATGCCGCTAGAGTCATTGAGCAAGATTCAAAGGAGGGGTGTTGCCAGTCGGCTATCCAGTACTGGCAGAACCGGTGGCGAGGGGAGAGATTCCCTCGCCAAAAAGCTGCGCTTGGCTTCATTCTCGTGGACGAACGAATCAACCCTCCCACGCCTCCGGATTCACCAGATTCACCGGTCGCTCTCCCGCCAACGCCATCAGGAGATTATCCACCGCACAGCGCGCCATTGCCTCCCGTGTCTCGTGGGTGGCCGAACCCATGTGCGGCGTTGCCACTACGTTATCCATTTGTAATAACGGTGAGTCCGCACTCAGGGGTTCGCGCTCGAACACATCCAGCCCCGCGCCACGGACCTGTCCGTTGCGCAGGGCGTCGATCAGAGCGGCTTCGTCCACCACCTTGCCTCGGGAGATATTGATGAAGATGCTTTCGGGACGCATCTGCGCGAACGCTTGTGCACCGATCAGCCCTTGGGTTTCTGCCGTCAGAGGCAAAGTCAGACAAATGAAATCCGCCTGTCGCAACAGCGTCTCGAGGTTGCAATAACGGGCCCCGAAACGTTGCTCGACCGCGGGCTTGGGCGAATGGCTGTGGTAGAGCACCGGCATGCCGAAACCGAAATGCCCGCGCTGGGCCAAGGCTTCGCCGATGCGGCCCATGCCTATGATGCCGAGGGTCTTGCCATGGACATCGGTGCCGAAATGTTTGGAGCCGATGCTCTGTTGCCACTGGCCTGAGCGGACCAGGTTGGCCAACTCCACCACGCGCCGAGCCGTTGCCAGGATCAGTGCAAAACCGGTGTCCGCGGTGGTTTCGGTCAGCACGTCCGGGGTATTGGTGAGCAGGATGCGGCGTTCGGTCAGATAGTCGATGTCGTAGTTGTCGACCCCCACCGAGACGCTGGCGATGGCTTGCAGGTTCGGCGCTGAGTCCAGTAGTGGCGCATCCAGTTTCAGGCTGGCCCCCAACAGGCCATGGGCGCTAGGCAAGGCGTCGCGCAATTGGGCCAGGCCTGGCGCATCGAGGTGCTCGATGAGGGTGACCTGGGCCTGAGCTTGCAGACGGTCCATCAGTTGCGCCGAGAGCGCTTTGTACAACACTACGTGCTTTTTCATGGAGGGCTCGATTCAGGACTGTGCGGACGCCGGGTGTGGCGTCGCGGTTTGAGACATGGCGCGGTCGCTGGCGCCGGGCTTGAGGGCCAGGGTCAGTACCACCGACAACAGCAAGGCGCCACTCATTAGTAGAAAGGACATGCCGGGAGAGCCGGTGGTGCCGTTGAGATAGCCCACCAGGTACGAGCCGCCGAACGAACCCAACGCGCCCATGCTGTTGATCAGTGCCATGGCACCGCCGGCGACGTTGGCCGGCAGGATCTCTGGAACGATGGCAAAAAACGGCCCGTACGGCGCGTACATGCAAGCCCCGGCAACCACCAACAAACTGTAGGACCACCAGAAATGCTCAGGCCCCAGCAAATAGGAGGCGTAAAACGCGACGGACGCGATCAGCAGCGGCGGCCAGACGAAACGTTTGCGCTTCTGCGCCTTGTCCGACGCCCAGGACACGACCAGCATGGCGACTACTGCCGCCAGGTATGGCAACGACGACAGCCAACCGGCCTCGACAATGCTCATTTGCAGGCCAGCCTTGAGGATTGACGGCAGCCACAGCACGAACCCGTAGACCCCAATGCTCCAGCAGAAAAATTGCAGTGCCAGGATGATGACTTTGGGTGAGCGGAAGGCTTCGGCATAGTTTTTCACGGCCTTGATACCGACCTGTTCAGCCGCCAGTGCGCTTTCCAGGTCTTGTTTTTCCTGGTTGCTGAGCCACTTGGCCTGGGACGGACGATCATCAGCCAGGCGCCACCAGATAAAGGCCCAGAGCACCGCCGGCAGACCTTCGATGATGAACATCCAGCGCCAGTCGAATTGTTGCACCAGATAGCCGGACACCACGGACATCCACAGCATGGTGACCGGGTTACCAAGGATCAGGAAGGTGTTGGCACGTGAGCGTTCGGCCCGGGTGAACCAGTGGCAGAGATACACCAGCATGGCCGGCATGACCGCAGCTTCGACCACGCCGAGCATGAAGCGGATCACGATTAGCCAGTAAGCATTGGAGACCACGCCCGTCAGGGTCGCCAGCGAGCCCCAGAGGATCAGGCTGACAAAAATCAGCTTCTTCACACTGTGTCTCTGCGCGTAGATCGCCCCCGGTACCTGGAAGAAAAAGTAACCAAGGAAAAACAGTGCGCCCAGCAATGAGGACAGCCCCGGGGTGATCATCAGATCCTCGGCCATGCCCGAGGCGGCGGCGAAGCCGTAGTTGGCCCGGTCCAGGTAAGCCAGGCTGTAGGTGATGAAGACGATGGGCATGATGTACCACCAGCGGCGGGTGGCGAGGTTGAGCGTTTGCATGTCGTTGACTCCTGAGCTTGTTGTTTTTGTTGCAGCAGGTGTGTTTTGTGGTGGTTCTAATCGCGAGCAGGCTCGCTCCCGCATGAGGATGCGTCGACCCTGTGGGAGCGAGCCTGCTGGCGATTGGCATCATTAAATTCAGCCAGTAACTCAATGCGCGTCGGCAATCCCTCCATGTCTCCACGGCTCTGCACTGCGCGGCTACCAATCCAGTTGGCGCGCTGTACGGCTTCGGTGATGGCGCGGCCTTCGAGTAACGCACTGATCAGGCCGACCGCGAAGCCATCGCCGGCGCCCACGGTGTCCACCACCTGGGCCACCGGCACGCCGGCAACTACGCCCTGGCCTAGCTGAGTGCGGAAATAGGCGCCATCCGCGCCGAGCTTGATCACGACGATTTCGGCACCCAGGTCCAGATAGAACGCGGCGATGTCGGCCGGGTCGTCGAAACCAGTCAGCAAGCGACCTTCGCCGAGCCCCGGCATGACCCAGTGGGCGAGGGCGGCGAGGCGATTGATTTCGTGAATCATCATCGACTCGCTAGCCCACAGGCTCGGCCGTAGGTTGGGATCGAAGGACAGGCTGCGGCCGGCCTCGCGCATCCGCATCATTAATTCAGAGGACATCTCACGGGCCGTGACCGACAAGGCCGGGACGATGCCGGTGGCGTGCAAGTGGCGGGCTTCGAGCTGCGAGGGGGCGATGGTGTCGATCGACAGATGACTGGCCGCCGAGCCGCGACGGAAATATTCGACTTGTGGGTCGCTGCCATCGTCGCTACGGGATTTGAACTGGAACCCGGTGGGGTGGGCTGGATCGACCGTCACGTGGCGACAATCCAGGCCTTCGTTTTCCAGCGTCTGCACCACGAAGCGTCCTAGGGAGTCAGCACCCACCCGGCTCAGCCACGCCACTTTGAAGCCCAGTCGCGACAGACCGATGGCCACGTTACTGTCGGCCCCGGCGACGCGCTTGTGGAACTGCTCGACATTGGCCAGGTCACCGCGCTGGTCGGCCACCAGCATCGCCATGGTTTCGCCGAAAGACAACACATCGAACTCAGGCATGGGCTGGCTCCCGGCATGATTGGCCTAGGCGGGCGAGGGTGGCGACATGTCCCGCAGTCAACTGCAGCAAATCATCGTCTTGCAGCGGATATTCGGCTGCGCGCATTACACCAGCGGGCATGTGTTTGAACAGTTGTTCCCACAGATGCAGGTCTGTCATCGCCGGAGGCACCGCGACCAGTTTGCCGTCGGCGCGCCGGGCCACGGCCTTGCAATGCACATAAGCCACATACCGCCCAAGCTGTCGGGCGGCCACAGCGGCCGATTGGTCCTGCCATTGCCAGTTGCCAATGTCGAAGGTCATACCGATGGGCAGCGCTTGCTCCTCTGTCGCAGCAAAAAAACGCTGTAATGGTTCGATCCGCCCGCCTTGCAGGGTCTGGTCGTTTTCCACCAGCAATCGCACCGGGCTGGCGGCCAGCGCATCCGCCAGGGCTGGCAGATCATGGGAGTCGGTGAAATAGCCGAGAGAGACTTTCAGCCATGCCGAGCCAAACGCCTCGGCACGTCGCAAGGCAAGTGACAGGGCGGGATTGGGCTTGGGCTGGCCGGCGAGCCACAGTTCAAGTGGAGAGGAAAAAATACTTTGCAGTCCTTTGGCCAAGGCACCGGCGGCCAGTTTAGCGGGCTGTTCAGTGGTGAGCAGTTCTTCGCGCCATTCGATCCTTGAAGCGCCAGCGGCAGCCAGCAGATCGATAAAACTGCCTTGGCCCTGTTGCCGTACCAGATCGGCACCGTAGCTGGAAAGGCTGATGGAGACGGGTGGGTTGTGCATTGTTTTTATACCTCTGAAACCGGTTTCAGTTTTGTGCAAAAAAAAGGTTGTGCTTGAGAGGGCCCTATCGCGAGCAGGCTCGCTCCCACAGGGGACTCCAGTGCGATGCAGATCCAGTGTGGGAGCGAGCCTGCTCGCGGTAGGGCTTCATCACCGACCATTTCCCCGCGTGGACCCACGCTCGATCAACCGCGCCGCAAAATCCAGGGTTCGCACCGGCCCGTTATCGCCACGCAAGCGCTTGAGCAAACATTCGAACGCGCTGGCGCCGATCTCGGCCGTCGGTTGGGCCAGGGCGGTGATGCCGCTGCCCACCAGCGGGTACCAATCCAGATCATCGAGGGCGATCAGGCCTACATCGTCGAACAAGTGGCAACCCAGTTCGCGCAGCACCGTCGTGGCGGCCAGGGCGGCAATGCCATTGGCGCAGAACAATGCTTTGGGGCTATGTCCCGGCGGGGCAAGAAAGTTCTTGATGCGCGTGGTCAACTGATCACAGGTTTCCACAACGGTGCCGGCCAGGGCAGGCCGTCGTTGAATGCCGGCCTTGAAACTCTCGACCCGTTCGATCCGCGAGCTGGTGCCGTCGAATGGTTCGGTCACCAGCAACAGATCGCGGTAGCCCCGCTGTTCGAGATGATCGAGCGCCATCTCGACGGCCGCCGGATTGTCCAGGCCCACCAGGTCGCTTTCCAGTCGATCGACCTTGCGATCGACCAGCACCAGGGGCATTTCACTGCGCAGTTCCAACAATTCATCACGGTGGTGGCCGAGGGTGTTAACAATCAGCCCTTCGATGTTATAGGCGCGCAACAAGGCCAGATGCTGGCGTTCCTGCTCATCGTCGCGGTCGGTGTTACACACCACCAGGCTGTAGCCGTGGCGACGGCAGGCTGTTTCCACGCCGTGCATCACGGCAATTGAATAAGGGTTGCGGATATCGGCCACCAGCATGCCGATCAGGCGTGTGCGTCCGCGCTTGAGGCCGCGGGCCATCTGATTCGGACGGTAGCCCAGTTCGCTGATCGCTTGCTCGATGCGTTGAGCGATGGCCTCGGAAAGCAGGGCGCGATCCTCGCCAATGAAGCGCGAGACGCTGGCCTTGGAGACCCCGGCGCGTTCGGCGACATCAAGCATGGTCACGCGGCTGCGCTGGGCGGCGGAGAAAGGGTTCATCAATTGAAACCTGCTTATTTTTGTTAGTGGCTTTGAAACCGGTTTCAGAAGACCTCAGAACCCAGCGGGTCGTCAAGAGCGACGCGACATAAGAACGACCGACGGTGGTTTACCTCAGCCCAGGAAAGCGCAGGTATCGTGTCCTGACGAGTATCTGGTCCATGACTCGGACGGCAATCTTGTGCCGGCGCAGGAATAAGTTAGGCGGGGTGCCTCCAAGTTCCGTGTGGCGAGCAAGCATGCTCGTCGCAGGGAGTCAGTCGCGCTTCAGGTTCAGAGCTGGCTGATATAGGTGCCCGTCCCCTTGAGGATGTTCTGCAACGTCAGTTCCACCTCCGCCAAATCCGCCGCATCGGTGTCGTGGGTAATCTCCAGCACATCATCCCCGTTCAGCACATCGGCGTCCGACGCGGCAATTTCGATTTTCAGCAGGGTCGGGCTGAGGGTCACCTTGACGCCTTCCAGTGTCGAAGGCTCACCCTCCAGGGCGATTTCCAGTTCGTCTTCGTCGGGGTAGCGGGTCATCAGGAACATTTCGCCCTGGGTGCTGTGGCAGCACAGCATGGCCATGTTGTCTTCTTCCTCGTCGCACGGGTTGGCGATCAGAAGGGCGGTGGTCATTTGCATGGTGATGGCTCCTGGCTCGATGAGCCTTGCTGGGCGCAAATAGAGTGGATTTTGCCAGCCCGAACAACTTTCTGCTGGATTACTGCAGTCACACGCAGAATATGCGCGCAATTTCACAGCGCAAGGTGCCGTTTTGCTCGCCGGGCTGCTACGGTTGTTCGATGCAAACCGGCTGTTTAGCTTGCCGTTGACCGAATATGTCGCAGCGCTGCAAGCAGGCACATTGTCGCACTCGTTAAGCTGCACGGCGGATGTACACCTGCAAAGGGCACCACGAGGGCTTTTTGCAGGTGTCCATTACATGGAAATTACATGGAAAAGGATGTGACCTGCCGGTCTTGTCCAGCTTCACCCACCTGTCGTCCTGTTTCCTCTGCCCGAGAATCAGGAACAGGATGGCCGACAGCCCTGAAAAAGGGCTGCACGCGACGCTTCCATCAATAACAAGCCCAAGCGGAGTACCACAGATGGCGTTCTTCACCGCAGCCAGCAAAGCCGACTTCCAGCACCAACTGCAAGCGGCACTGGCGCAGCACATCAGTGAACAGGCACTGCCACAAGTGGCGCTGTTCGCTGAACAATTCTTCGGCATCATTTCCCTCGATGAACTTACCCAACGCCGGTTGTCCGACCTCGCCGGCTGCACCCTGTCTGCCTGGCGCCTGCTTGAGCGCTTCGATCATGCGCAGCCGCAGGTCCGCGTCTACAACCCGGACTACGAACGCCACGGCTGGCAGTCGACCCATACGGCAGTGGAAGTGTTGCACCACGACCTGCCATTTCTGGTGGATTCGGTCCGCACCGAACTGAACCGTCGCGGTTACAGCATCCATACCCTGCAAACCACCGTGTTGAGCGTGCGTCGCGGCAACAAGGGCGAGTTGCTGGAGATCCTGCCCAAAGGCACCCAGGGCGATGGCATTCTCCAAGAATCCCTGATGTATCTTGAAATCGACCGCTGCGCCAACGCCGCCGAACTCAACGTCCTGAGCAAGGAACTTGAGCAAGTGCTGGGCGAAGTGCGCGTGGCGGTGGCTGATTTCGAGCCGATGAAAGCCAAGGTCCAGGATATTCTGTCCAGCCTGGACAACAGTGCCTATGCCATCGATGCCGACGAAAAAGGTGAAATCAAGAGTTTCCTGGAATGGCTGGTGGGTAACCATTTCACCTTCCTTGGCTACGAAGAGTTCGTGGTTCGTGATGACGCCGATGGCGGCCATATCGAATACGACGCCGATTCGTTCCTCGGCCTGACCAAACTGTTGCGTGCCGGCCTCACGGTCGATGACCTGCGCATTGAAGACTACGCCGTCAATTACCTGCGTGAACCGACCCCGCTGTCGTTCGCCAAGGCCGCACACCCGAGCCGTGTACACCGTCCGGCTTACCCGGACTACGTATCGATCCGTGAGATCGACGCCGATGGCAAGGTCATCAAGGAATGCCGCTTCATGGGCCTGTACACCTCGTCGGTGTATGGCGAAAGCGTGCGCGTCATCCCGTACATCCGTCGCAAGGTCGAGGAAATCGAACGTCGCTCGGGCTTCCAGGCCAAGGCGCACCTGGGCAAGGAACTGGCCCAGGTGGTCGAAGTGCTGCCCCGCGACGATCTGTTCCAGACCCCGGTGGACGAGCTGTTCAGCACCGTGATGTCCATCGTGCAGATTCAGGAACGCAACAAGATCCGCGTATTCCTGCGCAAAGACCCGTATGGCCGTTTCTGCTACTGCCTGGCCTACGTGCCGCGCGACATCTATTCCACCGAAGTGCGCCAGAAGATCCAGCAAGTGCTGATGGAGCGTCTGAAAGCCTCGGACTGCGAGTTCTGGACCTTCTTCTCCGAATCCGTGCTGGCCCGTGTACAGCTGATCCTGCGGGTAGACCCGAAGAACCGTCTCGACATCGACCCGGTCTTGCTGGAAAAGGAAGTGGTGCAGGCCTGCCGCAGCTGGAAGGACGACTACGCCAGTCTGGTGATCGAAAGCTTCGGCGAAGCCCATGGCACCAACGTGCTGTCCGATTTCCCGAAAGGCTTCCCGGCCGGCTACCGCGAGCGCTTTGCCGCGCACTCGGCCGTGGTCGACATGCAGCACCTGCTGAGCCTGAACGAAAAAAATCCGCTGGTCATGAGCTTCTACCAGCCGCTGGGCCAGGTGTCCGGCCAGCGCGAGCTGCACTGCAAGCTGTATCACGCCGACACGCCGCTGGCGCTGTCCGACGTGCTGCCGATCCTGGAAAACCTCGGCCTGCGCGTGCTGGGCGAGTTCCCGTACCGCCTGCGCCACACCAATGGCCGCGAGTTCTGGATTCATGATTTCGCGTTCACCGCCGCCGAAGGCCTGGACCTGGACATCCAACAGCTCAACGACACCTTGCAGGACGCCTTCGTCCACATCGTGCGTGGCGATGCCGAGAACGATGCATTCAACCGCCTGGTGCTGACCGCCGGCCTGCCATGGCGCGACGTGGCGCTGCTGCGTGCCTACGCCCGTTACCTGAAGCAGATCCGCCTGGGCTTCGACCTGGGTTACATCGCCAGTACCCTGAACAACCACACCGACATCGCTCGTGAACTGACCCGGTTGTTCAAGACCCGCTTCTACCTGGCGCGCAAACTCAGCGGCGACGACCTGGAAGACAAGCAGCTGCGCCTGGAACAGGCGATCCTCACGGCACTGGACGACGTTCAGGTGCTCAACGAAGACCGCATCCTGCGTCGCTACCTGGACCTGATCAAGGCCACCCTTCGGACCAACTTCTACCAGACCGACGCCAACGGCCAGAACAAGTCCTACTTCAGCTTCAAGTTCAACCCGCACTTGATCCCGGAACTACCGAAACCGGTGCCCAAGTTCGAGATCTTCGTGTATTCGCCTCGGGTCGAGGGCGTGCACCTGCGCTTCGGTAACGTTGCTCGCGGTGGTTTGCGCTGGTCCGACCGTGAAGAAGACTACCGCACCGAAGTGCTGGGTCTGGTCAAGGCCCAGCAAGTGAAGAACTCGGTGATCGTGCCAGTCGGCGCCAAAGGTGGTTTCCTGCCGCGACGTCTGCCGCTGGGCGGTGGCCGGGATGAGATCGCCGCCGAAGGCGTAGCGTGCTACCGCATCTTCATCTCCGGTCTGTTGGACATCACCGACAACCTCAAGGAAGGCGCACTGGTTCCGCCGACCAATGTCGTGCGTCATGACGACGATGACCCGTACCTGGTAGTGGCTGCGGACAAGGGCACTGCAACCTTCTCCGACATCGCCAACGGCATCGCCATCGATTACGGCTTCTGGCTCGGCGATGCGTTCGCTTCCGGCGGTTCAGCCGGCTACGACCACAAGAAAATGGGCATTACCGCCAAGGGCGCGTGGGTCGGCGTACAGCGTCACTTCCGTGAGCGCGGTATCAATGTCCAGGAAGACAGCATCACCGTGGTGGGCGTTGGCGACATGGCCGGCGACGTGTTCGGTAACGGTCTGTTGATGTCTGACAAGTTGCAACTGGTGGCAGCCTTCAACCACCTGCACATCTTCATCGACCCGAACCCGGAGCCTGCCAGCAGCTTCGCCGAGCGCAAGCGTCTGTTCGACCTGCCGCGTTCGGCCTGGACCGACTACGACACCAGCATCATGTCCGAAGGCGGCGGTATCTTCTCGCGTAGCGCCAAGAGCATCGCCATCTCGCCACAGATGAAAGAACGCTTCGACATCAAGGCCGACAAACTGACCCCGACCGAGCTGCTCAACGCCTTGCTCAAGGCGCCGGTGGATCTGTTGTGGAACGGCGGTATCGGCACTTACGTCAAGGCCAGCAGCGAAAGCCACGCCGATGTGGGCGACAAGGCCAACGATGCGCTGCGCGTGAACGGCAACGAACTGCGCTGCAAAGTGGTGGGCGAGGGTGGCAACCTGGGCATGACTCAACTGGGTCGTGTCGAGTTCGGCCTGCATGGCGGTGCCACCAACACCGACTTCATCGACAACGCCGGTGGTGTGGACTGCTCCGACCACGAAGTGAACATCAAGATCCTGCTCAACGAAGTGGTGCAGGCCGGCGACATGACCGAGAAGCAACGTAACCAGTTGCTTGGCAGCATGACCGACGAAGTCGGTGGCCTGGTGTTGGGCAACAACTACAAGCAGACCCAGGCCCTGTCCCTGGCGGCACGCCGCGCATTCGTGCGCATTGCCGAATACAAGCGCCTGATGAACGATCTGGAGGCACGAGGCAAGCTGGATCGCGCCATCGAGTTCCTGCCGGCCGAAGAGCAACTGGCGGAACGCGTCGCGGCGGGCCAAGGCCTGACCCGTGCCGAACTGTCGGTACTGATCTCCTACAGCAAGATCGACCTCAAGGAAGCGCTGCTCAACTCCCAGGTGCCGGATGACGACTACCTGACCCGTGACATGGAGACCGCGTTCCCGCCGACACTGGTGAGCAAGTTCTCCGAAGCCATGCGTCGCCATCGCCTCAAGCGTGAGATCGTCAGCACCCAGATCGCCAACGACCTGGTCAACCACATGGGCATCACCTTCGTTCAACGGCTCAAAGAGTCCACCGGCATGAGCCCGGCGAACGTGGCTGGCGCTTACGTGATCGTGCGGGACATCTTCCATCTCCCGCACTGGTTCCGTCAGATTGAAGCCCTGGATCACCAGGTGTCGGCTGACGTGCAACTGGAGCTGATGGACGAGCTGATGCGCCTGGGTCGTCGTGCGACGCGCTGGTTCCTGCGCAGCCGCCGCAACGAGCAGAACGCTGCCCGTGATGTTGCTCACTTCGGTCCGCACCTGGCGGCGCTGGGCCTCAAGCTCGACGAACTGCTGGAAGGCCCGACCCGCGAAGGCTGGCAGACCCGCTACCAGGCCTACGTAGCAGCCGGCGTGCCGGAACTGCTGGCGCGCATGGTTGCAGGCACTACGCACCTGTACACCTTGCTGCCGATCATCGAAGCGTCCGATGTCACTGGCCAGAACGCCGCCGATGTGGCCAAGGCCTACTTCGCCGTGGGCAGTGCCCTGGACATCACCTGGTACTTGCAACAGATCAGCGCGCTGCCGGTGGAAAACAACTGGCAGGCCCTGGCCCGTGAAGCGTTCCGCGATGACGTCGACTGGCAGCAACGGGCGATCACCATTTCGGTCCTGCAGCAGGGCGACGGCACCCAGGAGGTGGAAACACGCCTGGCGCTGTGGCTGGAGCAGCATCACGACATGGTCGAGCGCTGGCGCGCCATGCTGGTGGACATCCGTGCCGCCAGTGGCACGGACTACGCCATGTACGCGGTCGCCAACCGCGAACTGCTGGACCTGGCGTTGAGTGGTCAACCGGTCCTGCCGGCCAACTGATCCGGCGTTGAATGAAAAAGCCCCGCATTGAGAGATGCGGGGCTTTTTTGCGTTTGTAATACGCGATTGGTTGGAGCGCAGAGCCCCTGTGGGAGCAAGCCTGCTCGCGATGGCGTTTGACCCGCGACATTGATGTTGACTGACACCCAGCTATCGCGAGCAGGCTCGCTCCCACAGGGGGCTCAAAGGTGTTAGTTCTTCAGCGGAATCAACACCGCCTCATCCTTGCCCATCACCATGAACACCAACAGTTTCGCCGGCTCGGTCGAGCTGGCGTTTTTCGAAACCAGATGCTCGGAACCCGCGGCTTCGTACCAGAACTCCCCGGCCTTGTAGGTGGTCGCCGGCTCGCCTTTGACCTGGGAGGTGATGGCGCCTTCCAGCACATAGGCCATGGCCGTTCCTTCATGTTTGTGGGCGACGGACGACTGGCCGGGGGCGTAGTCGACGGTCAGCATCATGGCTTTTTTACCAGGCAGGTTCTTCAGCATCTTCTCCTGCAGCACGTTGACCTTTTCCGAGGGTGCGGTTTCGTGGGCATAGACCGGGGCCAGAGGCAGCAGGCTGAGGGTGGCGATCAGGCAGAGGGTTTTCATGGCAATGACCTTCGTGGGTTTGAGTGAGTTCGCGCTGTGGCAGCGATGGATTCACCCTAAGCCCCACGGAGGGGCAAACAAACGTCCAATCTTTCGGAAGGCGGGTAGACCAATGCCGCGATCCACTCCAAGACAAAGGTCAGCGGTTGAAGTCCACGCTTCGAGCCAGACGGTTGTCGATCAGGCCGATGAACCCTTGCACTTCAGGGCAGTTGAAATGGGCTTGCATCGCCGCTTCCGATTGCCAGCGGGCGCTGACGGTCCAGCGGTCACCGTCGTCCGGGCAACGGTCGACCATGTAGGCATCGCACCCCGGTTGTGCACGCAGGGTTTCGACGATTTGCTGCAACTGGCGGCCCAGTTCTTCCGAGCGCCCGGCGGCGGCTTGGACCTGTACGGTATTGATCACCTGGCGAGTCATGGTTCTGGCTCCTGAATCAAGTCGGACGGGATTGGCTCGACAATCAACGAGACCCCTGCAGGATAGGCCTGTATTTACGAGGCTAAAACAGCCAATGGGCGGATAAATGTCCAGTCCAATGGCTCAGGCGACCTGCTGCAAAATGTCCCGCAAGCGGTCCAGCGCGGTGTCGATGTCGAGGATTTCGATGGCGCCAAAACCGAAGAACAGACCCGGCCGCACCGGGGCGTCGTTGAAAAAACCATCGAGGCGGTACAGCCCGACTTCGGCTTTTTTCGCCAGTTCGATCACCAGTGCCAGATCGATGGGCACCTTGCACAGCACGGCCAGGTGGAAGCCTGCGGTGGTGGGAACCGCCTCGAACCAGGGCGACAGGTCCCCAGCCATGCGCGCCAGGATTCGCTCGCGGCGGCCGGCATACAGCGTGTGGCAGCGGCGGATGTGCTTGAGCAGGCAGCCCTCGGCGATGAACTTGGCCAGTGCCCACTGGGGCAGGGTGGAGGTGTGTTGATCGGTGAGGCGCTTGGCCAGGATCACCGCTTCGAGGATCGCCGGTGGCAGGATCGCGTAACCGAGGCGCAGTTCCGGCAACAGCGTTTTCGAGAAGGTGCCGACGTAGGCCACGATCCCGCGGTCGTCCATGCTTTGCAGTGAGTCGGCCGGCCGGCCTTCGTAACGAAATTCGCTGTCGTAATCATCCTCGATGATGATTGCCCCCAACTCGTAGGCCCGCGCCAGCAAGGCTTCGCGGCGGGCCTGGCTCATGGGCATGCCCAAGGGAAACTGGTGGGACGGCGTCACATAAATCAGGCTCGTGCCGTCGGGAATGAGGTCCACCCGCATGCCCTGGTCATCCACCGGTATACCGACCACCGTGGCGCCGTGGGAGCCAAACAGCAGGCGTGCTGGTGGATAGCCCGGATCCTCCATGGCCACCAGGCTGCCCGACCGGGTCAAGACCCGCGAGATCAGATCCAGTGCCTGTTGTGCACCGTTGCACACCACCACGTCATCGTCATGACAATTGACCCCGCGGGAAAAAGCAATATGCCGGGCAATGGCATTGCGCAGCGCCGGCAAACCCTCGGGCTGGCTGTAGAAGCCCTTGGCGCTGGCGATCTGGCGCAAGGCGTGGGCGGTACAACGTCGCCAGTCGTCCAGGGGAAACTGGCCTTTGCCGGTGGCGCCGCCGATGAAGTCATAACGCAGCGCACCTTCAAGGGTGGGATGGCGCATCAGGTCCGGCATGTTGCGCCAGGTCTCGACGACATCGGCGCCGGCCAGCTCGCGGTGGCTTTGTTTGCGCACGATTGGGGCCGGGCGCGCATTGACATAGGTGCCCTTGCCAATGATGCCGGTGAGAAAGTTTTCGTAGGTCAGTTGGGCGTAGGTGTCGGACACGGTCTTGCGCGAGACGCCCAGTTGTTCAGCGAGCAAGCGGCTGGGCGGCAGTTGCGTGCCGGCGGCCAGGCGACCACTTTCGATGGCACTGCGCAGTTGTTGATACAACTGGCCCGCCAGGTCTTTGCGGCCGTTGATGACAACATGAAGTTCCATACCCGCGCGCTCCTGGGCGATTGTGTGGCGCTAGCCCGCAAAGGCGCAAGATTAACCGCATTGTGCGTATGCATAGAAGTTGCGTGGAGAAAATCGCGCTGATTGGTCTGCTATGAACTGGTCCGGTTTTTTTCGACACATTGGATCTGTCGCGCAGCGTGCTCACGGCCTACCGTGGAGATACCGATCAGCACGGAATTGCGCCATGAGCCAGCGTCTGGATTACTACAGTGCGTCCCCAGGGGCGATGAAAGCCATGATTGGCCTTGAGGCGCTAAGCAGTCGCCTGAGTATAGAGCCGGGATTGCTGCATCTGATCAAGATCCGTGCCTCGCAGCTTAACGGCTGTGCGTTTTGCACCGACATGCATTCGGTGGATGCGCGTCGCCTGGGTGAGAGCGAGCGGCGCCTGTTCGCCGTGGCGGTGTGGCGCGACAGTGGCTTTTTCACCCCCCGCGAACGCGCCGCCCTGGCCTGGACCGAGGCGGTAACGCTGTTGGCCGAAAGCCAGGTGCCGGATGAGGTCTTTGCCCAGGCCCGCGCCGTGTTCAGCGAGGAGGAACTGGTCGACCTCACGCTGGCGATCAGCACCATCAACAGCTGGAACCGGCTGGCGGTGAGTTTCCGCCAGAGCCCCGGTTCCTGATGGTTGATCGATCTGCCTGCTCCCGTCAGGCCGTGAAGTCGCTGGCATGCAGCTCCTTGACCCCCACCAGTTCGAATTCGAACTCGGCGCTGGCGTCGGCATTTACACTGCCGTAGAGGATGCCATCGGCAAAGCGCAGTTGACCGGTGGCATCGGCGCTAAAGGCATTGCTGCCAATGAACGTGAAGGTGTCGATCTCGGCGGTCAGCGGATTGGCGTCCAACCCGGTGAAGTCCAGTTGGTCGAACTCGGTGCTCTTGAAGCCGCTGATGACATCGCGTAACGCCCCGACGCCCATGTCCGACAGTGCTTCGAATGCGTATGTGTCTGCACCCGTACCGCCGCTCAGGCTGTCAGTGCCTGCGCCGCCGATCAACCGGTCATCGCCCGAGCCACCCACCAGCGTATCGTTGCCCGCCCCACCGTTGAGCACGTTGGCGCCGCTGTTACCCGTCAGGTTGTCGGCGTAGGCACTGCCGGTCAGGTTCTCGACATACTTGAAGGTGTCGAGGCCCGAACCCACGGTGTTCTGTTGCGCGGAGGTGGACAGGGTGGCCGTAACACCGGCCATGGCCCGTTCGAACGAGACCGTGTCATTGCCATCACGGCCGTCCAGCACGTTGTTGCCGGCCCCGGCAAACAGTATGTTGTCCAACGCATTACCGGTGCCATTGGCGGCGTCGGGGGTATCGATGTACAGGTTTTCGACGTTGTTGTTGAGGGTATAGGCCGTCAAGCTGCTGTGCACGCTGTCGATCCCGCCAGACACCGGGTTGCTGTTGGTCTCGATCACGGTATCGCCGGTGTTGTCGACATAGTAAGTGTCGTTGCCATCGCCCCCGCTCATGCTGTCGGCCCCGGCGGCGCCATCAAGCACGTTGTTGGCGGCGTTACCGGTGATGAAATTGCGCCGCTCATTGCCGGTGCCGTTGATGTCCGATACGCCGGTGAGCACCAGATTCTCCAGGTTATCGCCCAACGTCCAACTGACCGAGGCCTGCACCGTGTCGATCTGTGCGGTCGAGGTGTTGCTTTCCACCACGCTGTCGAACGCGTTGTCGACCACATAGATGTCGTTGCCGTCGCCGCCGGTCAAGTTGTCGGCGCCCAGGTCTCCGTCCAGAGTGTCGTTGCCCGAGCTGCCCACCAGCGTATCTGCCTGGTCGGTACCGGAAATCATCCCGCCTTCGTTCTGGGCATCGTCGAATATGTCCTGCACGCTGTTGTTGTCATCAGGATTGCCCTGGAAACCCAGGTCATCGGCGATGTAATCGGCCAGGCGCTGGCCGACGATTTCCGCCGATTCCTCGTGCAAGTGCCAGACGTCGTCGGGATACACCAGTGGGTCGACTTCGTAGCGCAAGGGCAGATCGGTGTAGTCCACGGCCAGTTTCACGTCCGCGCGCTCGGCGGCGATGGCCTCCTGGGTGGCGCGGACATAACCGACACCTTCGACAATGTCGGCGATCTTTTCTTCCGAATAGCCACGGGCACGCGCCGCGTCCTGTTGGTAGTGCCCGGTCTCCATCAGGTACACGTTGAAACTGCCGAACTGGGCGTGCAGGTAATCAAACACGGCCAGCGTTGCGGTCTTGTAGGCCGCCGCCGCAGCTTCCTTGTCGGAGGCGCGGGCGATTTCCTGGGCCGCTTCCTCGCCTTGGCCCCAAACGATGCCCATGGTGACGTTGTCGATGGCCCTGAGCTCGGCAAGCTGATCCTGCAACAACGCCACGGCGCGCAACAGCGCAGGCCCCGGTTGGTTGGTGTCGGTCAGCCACCAGCACAACTTGAGCTCCTCGGCGCCCAGGGTCGACAGGCCATTGACCGTACTGCCACCCACCGCGATGTCGATGCCATTGCCGTCGGCATCCTCGAACTGACTGCGTACGTCATAAGGGGTGTACTTGCTCAGGTCATTGACCAGCATCGACGTACCGGACTGATCGTCGTCCTCGGTCATGCGCAGCAGGCGCGCATTGGACTGGCCGAGGGTCGGCAGGTAGAGGATGTCCTGCTGGGCGCGCTCGCCGAACACGAAGTCATCGGCGGTCAGGGTGTTGAGGTAGTTACCGCTGAGGGCGATTTCGAAGCGATTGCCGTCGGCGTCCGCTTCGCTGGATTTGATGTAGGTCTTGTCGCCGGCCGAGTTGAGGGTCATGTACAGCGTGCCGTTGCTGCCATTGCCGAGGCCGAGATAGCCCAGGCCGGAGACATCGATCTTGTCGACACCCACGGTGAAGTCATAGATCGTGTCCGTGGCCGTGACCCCGCCGGTGTCGTAGTCGCGATAGCTGTCGAGCACGTTGGTGTAGCGGAAGGTGTCGGCACCGTCGCCACCGTACAACGAGTCGCGACCGGCGCCACCATCGACAATGTCCGCGCCAGTGCCGGCCCTGATCGTGTCGTTGCCGCCCAGGCCGAGGATCAAGTCCGCGCCCGCGGTGCCAGTGAGGGATTCGGCGTTGTTGGTTCCGGTGATGGTATTGTCCGGCGCATCGGCCACTGCCAGGGCGAAGCTGTCGCTCACCGAGGCACCTGACGGATCGGTGGCCTTGACCAGTACGTTGTAGTTGCCTGCCGCCGTGCTGGTGGGTGTGCCAGCGAAAGTCAGATTGCTGGCATTGAAGCTCAGCCAGGCGGGCAGGGCGCTGCCATCGGCCAAGGTGGCGGTGTAGGTCAGCACATCCTGATTGGCGTCGCTGAAGCTGTCGGAGGTCACGGTGTAGGTGAACGGCGTACTTTCGGTGGCGTTCTGGTCGAGCAGGGGGATAACCACCACGGGCGCCACATTGCTGGGGGTGTTCTCGTCGGCGAAGACGAAATGACTGGCGGTCAGGCTGCTGACCAGGTTACCCGCCAACGACACTTCGAAACGGTTGCCGTTGGCATCGACCGTGAGGTCTTTGAGGTAGGTGCGGTTGGTCGAGCTGCTGTAGGTCACCTGCAGTGTGCCGCCCTGGCCATTGCCCAGTCCGGTGTAGCCGAGGGCCGATACATCGATCTTGTCGGCGGCCACGTCGAAATCGAGGATCTGGTCACTGGCGCTGGTGGAACTGGTGCGGTAGCTGTCGAGTTTGGAGGTATAGCGAAACACGTCGGCACCCGCGCCGCCGGTGAGTTTGTCCACGCCAGTGCCGCCCACCAGAATGTCGTTGCCAGCCCCGCCATTGAGGGTGTCGTTACCGGCGCCGCCATACAGTTGTTCGTTGGCCGCGGTACCGGTCAACGTGTCGTTGTTCGGCGTGCCATTGATCACGATGGGCGCGGCGGGCACGTCCTGCACCGCCAGGGTGAAGCTGTCGCTAACGGTGGCGTTGCTGCCGTCGGTCGCCGTGACCTGTATGGAATACGTGCCTGATGCTGTATCGGTTGGCGTGCCGCTGAATGTGCGGCTGGCGGCATCGAACACCAACCAGCCGGGCAGGGCGCTGCCGTTGGCGAGGGTGGCGGTATAGCTGAGGCTGTCGTTGTCCGGGTCGGTAAAACTGGTGGCCGGCACCACGTAGCTGAACGGAGTGTTTTCGTTCGCATTCTGATCCAGCAACGGCGTGGCCAACACCGGCGCCTGATTGGTGGGCGAGGCGGTGGCGAAGACAAAATTGGCGCTGGTCAATGTGTCGAGGTAGTTGCCCTCCAGCGCCACTTCGAAGCGGTTGCCATTGGCGTCAGCGGTCAGGGATTTGATGTAGGTCTTGGTCCCGGCGCTGTTGAGTACCACGTACACGGTGTCGTTCTTGCCGTCGCCAAGGCCGGTGAAGCCCATGGCCGACAGATCGATCTTGTCGGCGCTGACATCGAAATCGGTGATCACATCGCCCAGGTTGACGCCGCCGGTGTTGTAGTTGCGGTAGCTGTCCAGACGGTTGGAAAACACAAAGGTATCGGCCCCGGTGCCACCAGTGAGGGTGTCCATGCCGGCACCGCCGTCGAGTTTGTCGTCGCCCGCGCCACCACTGAGGCTGTCGTTGCCCGCCAGACCCAGCAGGGTGTCGGCCGAGTCACTGCCGATCAGCGCGTCACTGCCACTGGTGCCGGTGACCACCCGATTGAAGATGAAGTTGCTGGCGGTCAGGGTACTGGTCAGGTTGCCCGACAGAATCAGCTCGAAGCGATTGCCGCTGGCGTCGGCATCGTAATCCTTGATGTAGGTGCGGTCGCTGCTGGCGCTGTAGCTGATCTGCAATGTGCCGCCACGGCCATTGCCCAGGCCGGTGAAGCCCAGGCCCGCGAGGTCAATCTTGTCCTGGGTAACGTCGAAATCAGTGATGGTGTCGTCGAAGCTGGTGGTGGCGTTGCGGTAACTGTCGGACTGGCTGGCGAAGCGAAACGTATCGGCGCCGGTGCCGCCAGTCAGTCTGTCGATGCCCGCGCCACCCACCAGGATGTCGTCACCCGCGCCGCCATTGATGGTGTCATTGCCGGCACCGCCGTAGAAAATCTCGTTGGCGGCGCTGCCCAGCAAGGTGTCGTTGCCGGCGGTACCTTGCACGGTGGTCACCGGTACCGTGGCGCTGACATAGCTGCCGTCGCCATAGACCAGCGTCGCGCCCTTACTGGTGTGACTGATGGTGTTGGCGATGATCGCATTGCGGTCGGTGCCGTCTTCGTCGCGTTCGGCAACGCCGTAGGTCGACAGGTCGCTGCCGCTGATGATGTTGCCCTGGATCAGGTTGTCGCTGCCGTTGAAGTAGCGACCGGATACGCCCAGGGTGTCGTCGTAGGACTGGATGATGATTTCCGGTACCGGATTGCCCAGGGAGTTGTTGTTGAGGGTGTTGTCGATGACTTCAACGTGGTTGCTGCCGTAGATGCGGATCCCGGCGCTGGCGTTGTCGTGGATGTCGACGCCGCTGACGGTGACGTCGCTGGACAGCTTGATCAGTACGCCTTCGCCGCCGTTGCCATACACCTCGCCGCCGGTGATGGTGATGTTGCTGGGGGAGGGGATGTCCTCGCTGCCGCGCTGCACCACGATACCGTTGCCGCCGTTGTTGTAGGCAACGTTATTGGTGAGGGTGAAGTCGTGGGTGCTGGTGACAACGTTGAAACCATGGCGGTCATTGTCGTAGGCGACGTTGTTTTCAAAGGTGCTGTCACTGAGGAAGTCAGCAACAAAACCGTCCAGGCCGTTGCCGTGGGACACGCTGTTCTTGATGACCATGTTGACGGTCTGCTCGTGGGGGTCGAAGCCGTACCCGGAGCAATCCTTGATCTCGACGCTGTCGAGGGTGACGTTGGAGTCGTAGCCTTCTTCGCCGGGAATGTAGCCGTTGAACCAGCCGTCGATCTTGCCTGTGGTGTTGTCGCGATTGCCGTCGATGGTGAGATGGCTGACGCCGAAATCGTGGGTTTCTTCACCGTAGGCCGAGCGGATGATGCCGGTGATCTTGGTGTCGGAGCCGTCGGCCACCTTGACGGTGGTTTCGCCCATGCCGTCGCCGTACAAATAGACGTTGCTCTTGAGCATCAGGCAACCGTCGGAGGGTTCCTCGCCGGCCGAAACGATGTAAGTCCCGGTCGGCATGTACACCTGCCCGCCGCCTGCGGCAGCCGCCGCATCAATGGCACTTTGTATTGCCGCCGTGTCGTCGGTGATGCCATCTCCTTTGGCGCCAAAATTTTGTACGTTGAAAATCATGAGCTTATCTCCGTATCGGGCTGAAACCACGGTAGAAGCCAATATTCCATCGGCGGCCACCGTGTTATGACCCGCAGGAGCGCAAAAGTTGTGACCGCATATCGGCTGAGCGTCAAAAAAACGAACGGGCTGATCAACGGTCGGAACGACTTCAGCAACAGATAACGTTCTGTTGACGCTTTTTGGGTTGCACAACCCTTGTGGGAGCGAGCCTGCTCGCGATAGCGGTGTGTCAGTCGATGGGATGCAAGCCGAACCGACGCTATCGCGAGCAGGCTCGCTCCCACAGGTGCGGTATCGGATTTCCTTGATTGGCATCAACCCCCAATCCGAAGCCGCGGGATAACCTCGACTAAACCATCGCCCGATGATTCAGGGGCGACCGAGGAGCCCATGAGCTATCCGCTATTCCTGACATTGCACCTGTTTGCCGCGCTGGTTTTCATTGGCACGGTGTTCTTCGAGGTGCTGTTCCTGGAGAGCATCCGCAAACAGCTGCCCGCCAAAGTCATGGTGCTGCTGGAACAGGGCATCAGCCGGCGTGCCCGGCAGTTGATGCCCTGGGTGTTGCTGACGCTGTTCGGTGCCGGCGCTGCCATGGTCTGGCTGCGGTACTGGCCGACGCTTTCCGCGCCATGGGAGTCTTCTTTCGGGTTGCTGCTGGGCCTGAAAATAGCCTTGGCGGGCAGCGTACTCGGGCATTTCCTCTGGGCCATGTGGCTGTTCAGAAGCGCCCGCATGAACGCCCGTTACGTGCAGATCATCCATACCAGCGTGTTCATTCATCTGCTGGCAATCGTGCTGTTGGCCAAGGGGATGTTTTACCTGACCTGGTGAGCGGTTGCGGGGCGTATGCAGTGCGCTTGATACAGGTCAAGGCGACCCATCGGGACAAGTCCGACACTGTGCCTGCGCAGCCATTCGGAGATTGTCATGTTCGACCTGTTCCACACCCCCGGTGATCGAGCCCCGCGCCGTACCCCGGCGGTGGCTGATGTCGATTGCCCGGTCGGTACGCGCAAATTCCATACGGGGGTTGGCTCGCTCGATCTGCTTCGGGAGTTGCGCGACAGCCGCCATAAACGGCGGCCGCTGTCCCTGGCGGTGCATCTGCCTTCGCGCTTGCGTTTGTCATCGTGTTCGCCCCTGGCGAGCGTGTGCCGGTGTGGCGAGATCGAGGGCTATCTGCAACACCTGACCTATGAAATCGGATTGGTCGGTTGTCACTTGGGCGCAGGGCGTCGGGTCGAGGCGTTCTGCCTGACTGGCGGTACGCCGGTGATCGCCCATTTGCAGCGGTTGATGGATGACCTGCGCAAACGTTTCGAGTTCTGTGAATACGACAGCGCCGAACACAGCATCGAGGTCGACCTGCATCACACCGACTGGTCCACCATGGGGCTGATTCGCGACCAGGGATTCACCCACGTCAGCATCGGTGTACCGGACATTGGCCTGGACAGCGATTTGTCCGTGGATTGCTATCAGAACCCGGCACCGATTCATTCGCTGATCGATGCCGCGCGAACCTTCGGTTTCCGTTCCATCAACATCGATCTCGGTTATGGCAATGCCTGGCAAACGCCCCACAGCTTCGCGCGCAAACTGGCCACGCTGATCGAACTGGAGCCAGATCGGCTGCATGTGTTCGACTACGCCCATGCGCCGTATCGCTATCGTTCGAAAAAACACCAAGCGGCGGATGCCTTCAGCAGCCAGGCCGATACAGACACCATGCGCCAAATCTGCTGCGAGCAACTGACCGGGGCGGGGTATCACTACATCGGGCTGGGGCAGTTCGTCAGGGCGGACGATGACCTGGCCGTCGCCCAAGAGCACGGGCGCCTGCATCGCAATTGCCAGGGTTTCACCCGACGCGGTTGCTGTGACCACCTGGGTTTCGGCCTGTCGGCCATCACCCAGATCGAACACTTGTACGTGCAGAACACCGATGACCTGCTGGAGTACTGCCAGCAGCTGGACGCCGGGCAGTTGCCTGTGTGTCGCGGTTGGCGCTGTGAAGCGCAGGACCTGCTCAGGGCCGCGGTGACCGAGCAACTTGCCTGCGACCTGGAGCTGGATATCCCGGCCATGGAAGCGCGTTTCGGCGTGGTGTTGCGCGATTATTTCGCGTCCATCTGGCCGCAGCTGGAGGTATTGCGCAGCCAGGGTTTGATCGAATTGACCAGCCGTTTTATCGGCATCTTGCCCGCCGGGCGCCTGAGTGTGGATGCGATCTGCAATCTGTTCGATCCAGTTCCCGACGACGCAGGCACTTTGACCGGCCCCTTTGACAGGTTGACCCCATCATGAATGCTGTATCCGCTTTCAATCGCGCCCTGGTCGAGAAGTACGACCGTCCGGGGCCGCGCTACACCTCCTATCCGACGGCCCCGCAGTTCCATCAGGCTTTTGCCATGGATGAGTACCGCCAGGCCGCCGAGCTGAGCAACCAGGCCCCGGTGCCCAAACCCTTGTCGGTCTACATCCATATTCCGTTCTGCCAGAGCCTTTGCTACTACTGCGCGTGCAACAAAATCATTACTCGCAAGACTCATCGCGCCGCTGAATACCTGACTTACCTCAAGCGTGAGATCGGCCTGCAGGCGGCGTTGTTCGACCGTTCGCGCAAACTGACGCAACTGCACCTGGGCGGTGGCACGCCGACCTATCTGACCCATGAGCAACTGGCCGATCTGATGGAGTGCCTGCACCAGGCGTTCGACATGGATGACAGTGACGCCCATGAGTTTTCCATCGAGGTTGATCCGCGGACCATCGATGCGCAACAGATCCAGGGGTTGCGCCAGCTGGGGTTCAATCGCCTGAGCTTCGGCGTCCAGGATTTCGATGCCCAGGTGCAAGCCGCGGTCAATCGGGTGCAGAGCGAGGCCCAGGTCGTCGAGTTGGTGGAGGCGGCCCGGCTGGCGCGTTTCAAGTCCGTCAGTGTCGATCTGATCTACGGCTTGCCGCTGCAAACCATCGCCAGTTTCGATGTGACCCTGAGCAAGATCATCGCCCTGCGTCCTGACCGGATCGCCGCCTACAGCTATGCGCATCTGCCGCAACGGGTGCGGGCGCAACGGATGATCCGACCCGAAGACATGCCGCCGCCGGAGCGCAAGCTGGAGTTGCTGGAACTGACCATCAATCGTCTGACCGAAGCCGGTTATGTCTACATCGGCATGGACCATTTCGCCTTGCCGGACGACGAGTTGGTGCGCGCTCGGGTCCAGGGCACGCTGCAACGCAACTTCCAGGGGTATTCCACCCATGCCGATTGCGATTTGATCGGCCTGGGTGTGTCTTCGATCGGTAAGGTCGGTGACAGCTATGGTCAGAACGTCAAGGAGCTTTCCCAGTACTACGCTCGCCTGGATCAAGGCCTGCTGCCAGTGCAGCGTGGCTATCGCCTGAGCGACGATGACCGGTTGCGCCGCGAGGTCATCAGCGAATTGATGTGCCATGGACGGATCGATTTCACCCGGATCCAGATCAGTCACGGTGTGGGTTTCAACGAGTACTTTGCCGATGCCCTGGTCCGGCTTGAGGAACTGGTGCGCGACGGACTGCTGGAGATCCACCCCGACTCGCTGGTGCTGCTGCCCCAGGGGCAATTGATGATGCGCAACGTGGCCATGGCTTTCGACGCGTACCTGGGCGTGGACCAGACGGTCCAGTATTCGCGTACGGTTTGACGAGCGCTCCCGCTGGCTGCGCAGCCAGCGGGGATAACCCCCTCGCCACAGGCCGTGCGCCAGGCAGGTTGCCCTTCAACCTCCAGGCTGCAGCACCCTGCCCAGAAAGGCCGCCGTTCGACTTTCCTGGCATTTCGCGACCTTCGCCGGAGCCCCGCATACCACGACTTTCCCGCCCTGGCTCCCAGCGCCCGGGCCGATGTCGATGACCCAATCACTCTGCGCCACCACGCGCATATCATGCTCCACCACAACCACGCTGTGGCCTTCATCCACCAGGCGATTTAATTGCACCAGCAAGCGATCCACGTCCTGGGGATGTAAGCCGTTGGTTGGCTCATCCAGCACGTACAAAGTGGCGCCCCGGGCTTTGCGTTGCAGCTCGGTGGCCAGTTTGATGCGCTGGGCCTCGCCGCCGGACAGTTCCGTGGCCGGTTGGCCCAGGCGCAGATAACCCAGCCCGATATCCTGCAGCACTTGCAGTGAGCGCTTCGCCGACGCCTGCTCGGCAAACACCTCAAGCGCCTGGTTCACGGTCAGTTGCAACACCTGAGCGATATTCAGCCCCTGCCAGTTCACTTCAAGGGTCTGGGGGTTGTAGCGATCCCCGTGGCACGTGGGGCAGGGTGCATACACGCTGGGCATGAACAACAGCTCGACGCTGACGAAACCCTCGCCCTCGCAGGTTTCGCAACGGCCTTTGGCGACATTGAAGGAGAACTGTCCCGCATCGAAACCCAGTTCCTGCGCCTGAGGCGTGGCGGCGAACAATTTACGTACGTGATCGAACAGCCCGGTGTAGGTAGCGAGGTTGGAGCGCGGGGTGCGGCCGATGGGTTTCTGGTCCACCTGGACCAGCCGCTTGACCGACTCGAGTCCGGCGGTGACGTGGCCACCGCTGGTTTGCAGCGGTTCATCTTCCAGGCTTTGTTCGTCGGCTTCGGCGTTGTGGCTGGCCTGGCCCAGATGGCCACCCACCAGGTCCAGCAGGGCCTGGCTGACGAGGCTGGATTTACCCGAGCCGGAAATGCCGGTCACGGCGCTGAAGCAACCCAAGGGAAAGGCGGCGCTGAGGTTATCCAGATTGTTGCGGGTGATGCCTTCCAGGCGTAGCCAATCCTTGGGTGTTCGAGGCGTACGCCCCGCAGCGCTGTTCTGGGCAAACAGGTAGGCGCGGGTGCGTGACTCCGGCACCTGCCGCAGGCCCGCGGGTGGACCGCTGTAGAGGATTTTTCCGCCTTGTTCCCCCGCGTCGGGGCCGACGTCGATGAGCCAGTCGGCGCGGCGCATGGTGTCCAGGTCGTGTTCGACCACAAACACCGAATTACCCGAGGCCTTGAGGCGTTGCAGGGCTTGGAACAGCGCTTCGCTGTCGGCCGGGTGCAGGCCGGCGGAGGGTTCATCCAGCACATAGATCACGCCGAACAGCTGGGAGTTGAGCTGGGTTGCCAGGCGCAGGCGTTGCAGCTCGCCGGAAGACAGCGTCGGTGTGCTGCGCTCCAGGGCCAGGTAGCCGAGGCCCAGGTCGATCAAGGTGACGATGCGCTCCAGCAATTCAGCGGCGATGCGTTGGGCGGCCAGGCGTTTTTCCAGGGACAGATTGTGGGTGTGGCGTGCATCAGGCCCACCGGCGTGGGGATTTTCACCCCGGGCGGCGCGTTGCTCGCGGGCCTCGCGGGTTTGCTGGTGGGTGAGGGTTGTTCCCGGTTCCTCGGCTTGTGCCAGATAATCGGGGGCGGCAACGCCCTTGAGCACCTCGGCCAGTTCCAGCAACGGCAGGTGGGACAGTTCGGCGATGTCCAGGCCGGCAAAGGTCACCGTCAGTGCCTGGCGCTTGAGGCGTTTACCTTCGCACACCGGGCAAGGGCTGGCGCGCATGTATTGCGCCACGCGTTTGCGCATCTGGGCGCTTTGGGAGTGCATGAACGTGTGCAGCAGGTAGCGTCGGGCGCCGCTGAACGTGCCTTGATAGCTGGGCTCGAGTTTGCGCTTGAGGGCTGCGCGGGTCTGGGCCGGGGTGAGCCCGGCGTACACCGGGACAGTGGGGGTTTCTTCGGTGAAGAGAATCCAGTCACGCTGCTTTTTGGGCAGGTCGCGCCAAGGAACGTCGACGTCATAACCCAGGGTTACCAGGATGTCTCGCAGGTTCTGGCCCTGCCAGGCCATGGGCCAGGCCGCCACGGCGCGTTCGCGGATGGTCAACGAAGGGTCCGGCACCATGGACGCTTCGGTCACTTCATAGACCCGGCCCAGGCCGTGGCACTGCTGGCAGGCCCCCTGAGGCGTGTTGGGCGAGAAATCCTCGGCGTACAGCATCGGTTGGTCGGCCGGGTAGCTACCCGCTCGGGAGTAGAGCATGCGGATCAGGCTCGACAAGGTGGTGACGCTGCCCACCGAGGATCGCGCGCTGGGCGTGCCGCGCTGCTGTTGCAAGGCCACCGCTGGCGGCAGACCTTCGATACTGTCCACGTCCGGCACGCCCACCTGGTCGATCAGGCGCCGGGCATAAGGCGCGACTGACTCGAAATAACGGCGCTGGGCTTCGGCATAAAGCGTGGAAAAGGCCAGCGACGACTTGCCCGACCCCGACACGCCAGTGAATACCACCAGGGCATCGCGAGGGATGTCGACGTCGACATTCTTGAGGTTGTGCTCGCGGGCGCCACGCACCCGGACGAAACCGGTGTCTTCAGGCAATGGCGAAGCGGAGGCGGGACCGGAGCGTGGGGGCATGGAGCGTTCCTTGTTTGCGTCTGTTCAACGCGTGGAGGCTTTCTGGCGAAACGGCGTCACTCGGAGAGTGGAACCTGAGTCACAGCACTGATATTTATGCGACCGGGTTCGTCGATTCTCGTGCAATAAAAATTTTCTCCGAAGCGAAGAGATGAGAAAAGCTTCGCAATTGTCATGGAAACGGACCCCGGATGCCTCGATCAAAGCTGTTCACTGCTCTGTTTGTTGCGCTGCTGTGGATGATAACCAGCGTGGCCCGCAGTGATAACCAGCGGCGTGTTCGCCATTTTCGCGTTCAGGATGGCGCCCCAGGCGTACCGTGTTTCCAATCTGCCGCGCCGATCAATCTTCCCCGGCCGCACCCGGCATCCCACCAGATGACCCGCAGCAAAGGCGCTTGCTGCGCGATCAGGATCGCTTGTGTCGGGTCGCTTTCAACGAAGTGCGTGCACCCCAATTGTACGCATGCCCGGGCTTTGTAGAGGGCAACCTGTTCTGGGCTGTCGTTGCACGAGCGGGTATCTCTCATGATCAGCGGTGTCCCGCCATGGCCGTGCTGGCTTAGCCAGGCTTGAGTACGAACGCGATCCATCTCCGGGCGCCCGGTGATAATCGCCTTCACCCGCCCCAGAGGTGGCAGCTGCTTGAAGGGCTCGAGGCGGTCGCGTTCGCCAAGCGCCGCACTCAAGTCCGCCGCATAACGTTGGAGCGGGATATCTGGAAGCAGTATTCCGTCGAGGTCGATGGCGTACACGTCGTAATCATGGTCATGGGCCATCCTGCCGGTACGCCCGCCACCGGTGTCGATCCAGCGATCGCGATAGGCGCAGGTAAGGGCTTGGCGCTCCCAAGGGAACTGCAAGAAATACCCTCGCCCGTCCAGCCCGTAATCGGGGCGTATACCGCTTAGGTCGTCAAAGCCGACAGTGAAAACCCTCACGATCAATCCCCTGCGCTGCAAGAATGCCAGGCAGTCCTTCAGGGTGTGCCCGGTGCCAGCGATGTCTTCACAGAGCAACACCTTGCTGCCTGGAGGAGGAAGGGGGATCGACGAGTCCCAAATCACGCTCCGATCGACCCGGTAATAGCGCAAAAAGGCCGGTTCAACGCCCGTGGCATGCGAGACCATCAGCGCTAAGGGGCCTCCACCTCGCAATATACCGATGATGCTACTGAACGCTTCTTCGAGAAGCGTAGGCTGTATCGACGCGACCAAGCGATCCATCTGCTCATACGAGATAGGCAGCACGGGTTTGAGCACGTGCGATTTCTGGACAGACACTGTTTTATCCGGTGATGAAAGCGAGTGTTCGGTGGGTGCTTGATGGCCCTACGGAGCCGTCACAGGGCTATGGGGTTGGCACAGGGTTCGATGTCCAGTCGTTTGACTCACCACCGTCGGCGTCTATTAAGGAAAGTCTGAAGGACAGATCGCGATACTCGCCCTTTGCTTTCAACCAACGGCAGCAGAGAACGGACGGCATCGCTGCGCAGGTAAAGCGAAGCCCAGGCCGCAATGCCCAACATCCCACTGATGATCTGCGAGGCGGAGCCCAATTCACCCAGGCGCAAATGGGTGCAAATGGCACCACCCAGGAATCCTGTCACCAGTATTGCGCCCAACACGGCGGTTCTCGGAATCATGTAGAGCGCGGTGCAAACCAGGATGATGCTGCCAATGACAGAGGAGAGGTGATCGGGGAATCCGGTCAGCTCCATGTTTTTTGCGAGGACTTGGGGCGCGAAAATATTCACACCGGCGTCGGCAAGTAATGCCAACACCACCAGAGCGCCCAGGACTCTGCCCGTCCAGTGCGCGACGCTGGTTTTTTTCTGCATATCTGAAATCATGATTATGACCGTGGTAAAACTCATTGGGTGGGTTGACGCACACGCGTTAATTCAAGCAAGGCCCGGTTCTCCCGCAGGGTTCGGCGCAGCCCTCGGCGAGTGGCCGGCTCGAACACAGTCACCGGCGCCTGCTGACGCTCAAAGCTCGTAAGTGGTCCATATAGCCTCCACGGCCCGCTCACCGATCACGACGCACGGAGCCATCGTATTGCCGCTCGTGACATGCGGCATGATGGAGGCATCGGCAATGCGCAGGCCCTGGACTCCATAGACTCGCAGTTGACCATCGACCACGGACATCGCGTCCTGGCCCATTTTTGCCGTACCGCATTGGTGCCAGTAAGTAACGGCAGCGTTGCGAGCGTAATGTTCGAGCGATTGGGTGTTGAGTTTTCCAGGCAGGCTTTCACGTTTGACCAAGCCCTTGAAGGGCGCCTGCGCGCCCAGTTCCTGGACAAATCGGATGTTTTCCAGCGCGTTGCGCCGGTCGGTCGGATGCGACAGCGTGTTGGGTTCAATGATGGGGGCATCGGTCACATTCGGGCCGCTGAGCTTGACCCGGCCGCGACTTTCCGGATGGGCAAGGCCAGCGAACATTGTCCAGCCATGTGCGGGAACGCCGAGTGAGGCGTTCTCTGCGCTGGGCACTGGAAATTCAACTTGGCAGTGGAACATATCGGGGAGATGCAAAGCGCTTTCGCTGCTCCAGTAGAGCGTCGCCTCCGAGCCGCCGTAACCCACCGGCTGTGGAGCCGCGTATTCGAAAATAACGGCAAAGGACACGTGGTCCTGATGATTGGCGCCAACGCCGGGGAGATGCTGGACGAGCGGAATACCATGGCGCTGCAGTTCCTCCTCCGGCCCCACGCCTGATTGCATCAGGACCTTGGGGGTGTTGACCGCCCCCAACGAAAGAATGACTTCGTGATCGGCGTAAAAGCACTCGATCTGCCCATCTTTTATGGTTTGTACGCCGATGGCGCGTTGGTCCCTGAAGAGCACGCGACTGACAAGCGTATCAGTCAGGACCGTGAGGTTGGGCTGACCACAGCGTGGAGCGACGTAGGCGCGGTAAATGGAATTACGCCGGCCGTCCTTGACGATGAGGTCGTTCAAGGCTGCACCTCCGCGGCCTTCCATCATGGCGCCGTTCGGGTTCTCGAAAGCCGGTATACCCATGCCGGCAGCCGCACTGATCATGGCGTTGGCAATCGGTTGGGCGTCTCGCACAGGCGCGACATGAACCGGTCCGCCCTTGCCGCGACGCACCGGATCGCAGGTGCCCTGATAGTCTTCCACGCGTTGATAAATTTTCAGGACCGACGCGTAGTTCCACGCCGGGTCGCCACTGAGTGCGGCGAAGTCTTCCCAGTCGTTTTTATGGCCGCGGGCCCACAGCATGACATTGACGCTGGACCCGCCCCCCAAGCCGCGGCCCATATTCAATGGGATTTTCCGGTCGTTGAGATGAGGGTTCGCGGCGCCCACGAAGTTCCAGTCGCGCTCGGTGCCCAGGTTCAGCGGCCAATTCCCCGGTTCCAGCACGTGGGGGTGGTCATCGCTGCCTCCCGCCTCGATGAGCAACACTTCCACCTCGGGATTCTCGGCCAGTCGTCCGGCCACGACGGAGCCGGCGGTTCCCGCGCCACAGACGATGAAATCGAAATGGTGTTTATTCCGTGCGCAATTCATAGGCATGAGCGAGGTTCCTTGGTCGGGGTGGTATCGCTCGCCAGGTTCAAGCGTAGATCGAGGTGCAAAATCATTGCTGGGGAGAACATGCGGTGAATCTCGCTAGGGTATTGATAGGGGAAGCCGGGCACGATGACGGGTCAATCGACTGCCGTTTTGTTTGCTGGGCAATGAGTGACGGCAGGGGGGCAAAAGGTTCCAACGGATGTTTGCCGGCGGCTGGGTAGCAGGAGGCGAAGCTCAATCTCGCCAGATGTGATGACTGCTGCGAGGGAAGTGCGTTGCGTCCGAGCTTCCGCCAACTTGTCCTGAGACCGGTGGCAATCCATCCTGACGCAGCACTTCCCTCGATCCCGGCGCAGAAGAGGCCTGAAATTATTGGCTCTTCTGAACAGCCTGGATGATGACTTTTGCAACATCTGCCGGGCGTGACTGTTGCGGCACGTGGCTGGCGTCGATTTCGGTGACCTTGGCACCGATCTTCTTGGCGAAAGCTCGCTGCAGATCAGGCTGGATCATCCGGTCTTCCTTGGCCACGACGTACCAGGATGGCTTGCCTTTCCAGGCGGCGGCGCTGGTTTTGTCATCGAATGCCGAGGCGCGGATCGGCCCTTGCGTCGCGGCCATTACCGCGGTTTGCTCTGCGGAAAGATCCTGGGCAAAACCGGTGGCCATGCCCTCGGCGGTCATGTACAAGAAACCGTTTTTGTCGGCGGCGATGTCTTTCACGCCGGACGGGGCAGGGTAGTCCTTGCCCAGGTCTTTACTGGCTTGACCGGCATCCGGAGCGAACGCGGCGACGTACACCAGGCTGCGTACTTTCTTGTCGGTGCCAGCCTCGCTGATGACGGTACCGCCCCAGGAGTGGCCGACCAATACGACATCGTTCTCCTGGTTGTTCAGGACACGTTGCGTGGCGGCGACATCGTCAGCCAGCGAGGTCAGCGGGTTTTGTACCACGGTGACCTTGATGCCTTCCGCCTGCAGCAGCGGGACGACCTTGCCCCAATCTGATCCGTCGGCGAAAGCGCCATGGACGATGACGACAGAAGGTTGCTGCGCCGCGGCATGGACCGCGCCGCCGAACAATGAACAGGTCATGGCGAGTGTGAGGGCAAGGGCCTTGGGTTTGAACATGATGCGATCTCCTGTATGGGGTGAGCGCAGTTTCAGCAATACTCGGCGGCTGAGGTATCGGTCATTTATCCGAGGCGGTGAATAATGTTCAATCGAATGCCCGGAGGAAACGACATGTCGGCAGGTGGCGCGGCTGCGACCCTCAAAGCCCTGACGCTGGGGTGGATTGGAGGCTAAGTCGAATAAGTCTTTTGTTTCAATCGCTTGGCAGCATCGTTGGTTTCGGCAGGTTCACTTGCGCGCGGGTGGGAAAAAGCCTGGACAGGCGCCAAGTTATTTTTATTGCGTGGTTTCTAATTTACTTGCAATAAAAATCGTTTTTATGATCATGAGAAAAATATTGTTTCGTATTTTATTGAAAAGATGCAACACGCTTTTTATTGAATCTACCTAAGATTAAGCAGCGGACCTGTCGAATAAGCTGAATAAAATAACCAGGAGCTGAGCATGATGGACCTGAACGGTTTTAGTTGCCTGTCAAGCAATGCCGAGAGCCACGTCATGGCGGCTCATCATGTCTGGCTCATTCCTGGAGCACTTCCAGACGACGGTTTTGAAAAGAGCGCAGCCAGCCACCGCGGCAACCCGGCTTGAGCGAGAAGGGCAGGCGCGCCATGGCCGTCTCCAGAGCAAGCAGCAGCCCACTCTCCGAACGTGAAACACAAATCTTGCGCTGCATCAGTGAGGGCGGCAGCAATAAGGAAGTGGCGCGTCAGCTTGGCATCAGCCCGAGTACGGTGCGCACTCACGTCGAAAGCATGTTCCGCAAACTGCAATGCACCACTCGTGCAGCGGCCACACTCAAGGCGCTGAGCCTGGGGTTGATCTGATTCAGAGCGAAGACGGCACCTGGCGCATCCCCATGAATTGTCCAACCGCGCGACGATGCCCCTGATCAGCCCTGCCTGCTTGAGCCGTTCGACACGTCTCAGGCACGCCGGGGCGCTCAATTTCACTGTGTCGGTCAGTGCAACGTTGGAGATGGATGCATCGCGCTGCAAGGGTTTGAGAATCGCGCAGTCGGTGCGATCAAGCTGCACGGGGCAGGGCACGGGAGGTATCAGGTTTTCGTTGTTTTTTTATTGTGCTGGTGATGACTGGAGAGCAATAACACAACGAAAATACTGGTCAGATCGAAATAATGTTTTTTAATCGGCGATCAACTTGCAACACATGTTTTAGATTTTTTTCTTACTATTTATTCATCGAAGTCGCTGCACGCACTTGGATATCCAACTCGTAGCGAGTTCCCTGAGGGGGGCAAAAGTGCTTTACGCGCATTTGGGTGGAGTGTCTGCCCTCAATGCCTATAGTTTCCTGTTCCGTAACGGTTGAGATGTATCGGCGCACGACAATCGAGGAGCGAGCCTGGCGACAGGTTCGCTCTTCAGGATCAGGTCGTGCAAATGGGTGCAGATTATCGGGGAGTGAGTGCAATGGATGCGATGTCGCAAGCAGCAGCCTGGATCAAGGAGCCTTCGGCGGATGTCGGGGTGGTTATTGTCATCAGCGCGTCGTTACCCAAATACATCATTGATCAGGTGCACGTCGCAATAGACGACTGGGACCAGGTTGCCTATCTGGCGGTCCAGCGTCCGGCAGAGTTGATGCTCGACTGGCTGCAGTCAGGGGCGAAGCCGATGCAGTCGGTAACAACTTCTCGCTGTCAGGCCAAGCAGCTACTCAGTCCAGTGTGTCCAAATTGCTTTTTGTTGGATGTCGAAGTCGAAGCAGTCCCAAGCCTCGCCTGGCTGGGGTCGGTCTGTGGTCACAAGCTGCGAGTCCTTGAGTTGAGCATCGACGGACCGTCCAGCACGGACATGGACCAACAGGTCGAGCGGATTCTGTCGGCAGCTCAAACCCTGGCCCGGTGCCTGCTGCAAGAGCGATGCGTGCTCTAGCGTAGGGCGTCATCGGTACGCCTTCGAAACACTCCCTGAACCACGCAGGAGTAGTTCATGAACTCGTTCGTCCTTAAAAACACCTTGCCAGCCCAGGCCGAGGAAGATGCGCAGGAGCTCGCCGAGTGGCACGATGCCTTGCTTTCGGTCATCGCCCACCGCGGGGAAGCCCACGCGGGGCGGGTGCTCGACCTGCTCGTCGCTGTCGCTGGTCGCGCTGATTTAGGCTGGCGGCCCCGCTTGGGTACACCCTACATCAACAGCATAAGCGTGGAGCAACAACCCGCGTTTCCAGGAGACCTGGCCACTGAAGAGCGCCTGGCGTCGATCATTCGCTGGAATGCTTTGGCAATGGTGGCTCGGGCCAATCAGGTGTATGGAGAACTGGGCGGACACATTGCCAGTTATGCCAGTGCAGCGGATCTATTCGAGGTCGGCTTCAATCATTTCTTCAAGGCGCGCAACGAAAACTCCGCTGGCGATCTGGTGTTCTATCAGGCGCACTCGGCGCCCGGTGTGTATGCCCGGGCCTACCTTGAGGGGCGCCTTGATGAAACAGACTTGCAGCATTATCGGCAGGAGATCGGTGCTCGCGCAAAAGGCGCCAGGGGCTTGTCCAGCTATCCGCATCCCTGGCTGATGCCGGACTTCTGGCAGTTCCCGACCGGTTCCATGGGGATCGGCCCGATCAGTTCGATCTACCAGGCTCGCTTCATGCGCTATCTGGACCATCGCGGCCTGAAGAACACCCGCGGCCGGACGGTCTGGGGCGTATTCGGCGACGGTGAAATGGATGAGCCGGAAAGCATGTCGGCGCTCACACTCGCCGCGCGTGAAAGGCTCGACAACCTGGTCTGGGTGGTCAATTGCAATCTGCAGCGCCTCGATGGTCCAGTGCGAGGCAACGGCCGAATCATCGACGAGCTGGAGGCGTTATTTGCAGGCGCCGGCTGGAACGTCATTAAGTTGGTCTGGGGCTCGGATTGGGATTCGCTATTTGCGCGCGACCACGACGGCGCCCTGGTTGAGGCATTGTCGAATACTGTCGATGGTCAGTTTCAAACGTTTGCCGCCAAGGACGGGCGTTTTAATCGCGAGCATTTTTTCGGACAGAGCGAAGCGCTGGCGCAATTGGCTCGAGGCCTGACCGACGAGGATATTGATCGCCTCAAGCGCGGCGGTCACGACATGGTGAAAATTTTTGCCGCTTATCACCGGGCCGCGCTCGAAGACACAAAGCCGACGGTGATTCTCGCGCAGACGAAAAAGGGCTTTGGCATGGGGGAGGCCGGTCAGGGCAAGATGACCGGGCACCAGCAGAAGAAGCTCGACAGTGAAGCGCTCCTCGCTTTCCGCAATCGCTTCAATCTGCCACTGTCCGACGACCAGGCGACCTCCCTGGCGTTCTTCAAGCCCGACGCCGACAGCGCGGAGATGCGCTACCTCCATGAGCGCCGTCGGGCGCTGGGCGGCTACCTGCCGACACGGCACTCGTCGTGTGACGACGATAAGGTTGCCGTGCCCGAGATCGATCGTTACGCCAGTTTCGCCATCAATGCCGGAAATAAGGAAATGTCCACGACCATGGCCTTCGTGCGCATGCTCAGCGGGCTGCTGCGGGACACCACGCTGGGTCCACGCATTGTGCCGATCGTGGCGGATGAGGCGCGCACCTTCGGCATGGCCAGCCTGTTCAAGCAGATCGGTATCTACTCCAGCGTAGGACAACGCTACGAGCCAGAAGACATCGGGTCTATCCTCAGCTATCGCGAAGCGCAGAATGGCCAGATTCTCGAAGAAGGCATCAGCGAGGCCGGTGCAATCAGCTCCTGGGTGGCCGCCGCCACGAGCTATTCGGTGCATGGGTTGCCGATGTTGCCGTTTTATATCTATTACTCGATGTTCGGCTTCCAGCGCATTGGCGATCTGATTTGGGCGGCGGCGGATCAACGTGCTCGCGGCTTTCTTCTCGGCGCAACCGCCGGTCGCACGACGCTGGGCGGCGAAGGCCTGCAGCATCAGGACGGCAGCAGCCATTTGATGGCCGCGACTGTACCCAACTGCCGCGCCTATGATCCGGCGTTCGCCGGTGAGTTTGCGGTGATCCTGGATCACGGCATGCGCCAGATGCTGGAGCGCCAGGTCGACGAGTTCTACTACGTCACCCTGATGAATGAAAACTACCCGCAGCCCGACCTTCCAGGTGGTGTTGAGCAAGACATTCTCAAAGGCATGTATCTGTTTGCCCGGAACGAATTGCAAGACCCTCGTGGCAGCGTCCAATTGCTCGGATCTGGCACTATCCTGCGCGAAGTGATCGCGGCCGCCGAACTGCTCGCCAACGACTGGAACGTTGACAGTCAGGTCTGGAGCGTCACCAGTTTCACCGAACTGGCACGGGACGCGCGCGAGGTCGAGCGCCACAATCGACTGCATCCTCAACAGCTTGGGCGCAGAAGCCATCTACAGGCGTCGCTCAATAATGCGACGCCCGTCGTCGCCTGTAGCGATTACGTCCGGGCCGTGCCAGCGCTGATAGCCAGCTACATTGAGCCTCGCTACACGGTGCTCGGCACCGATGGTTTCGGCCGAAGCGATACCCGCGCTCAACTGCGTCGATTCTTCGAAGTGGATCGTCATCAGATCGTTCTGAGCGCCCTGACCGCGTTGGTTCAAGCACAGACACTGGCGCCGCAGGTGTGCGTCGAAGCGATTGCCCGGTACGCCATCGATGTGGATTGCCTGGCGCCGTGGGAGGCGTGAACAGGGTGCGTCGATAACACTTCAACCTGCAGCACTGATGATATGTCTGCAGGCTGGAGTGTTCAGCTATCCGGATGCTATCGAGCCGCTCACTTCTGCGGCACAGCCTCAGGTGGTTCCGCCACGTCATCAGCGTTGTTCCCCACGCGAGCGGTAACCTGCTTGATTGCAAGCTCGGTGAGTTCGGTCGGCGCCTGGGATGCTATTTGCAACCCTCCTCGGATACGGTGAAAGGTGTTTTCCGCGGTTCTGCCCCAGGTTCCCGGCATGGAACCGTGCGGTAGATCGGCCCGATCGGGCGACCGGATGTTCTGCATTGCCGTTTGTGTGCGTGGGAAGTTGGACGTGGGTACTTGAGCGGGGGCGCCCGGTCCGGGAAGCTCTTGCGTTTTTCGCTCCTTTTCAAGCGCCGCAAGACGAGCCTCGGTTTCAGCGCCCGCCTGAAAGCTCGCATAGGCCGGAATAAGGAGAGCAGGCGAGCCCAATGCGGCCAAAAGCACCTGGCCAAACTGCTGCGCCGGCGTGTCTGAGCCAACGGCCCGTGCCGCTAAGCTGACGCCCATGGCGCTGCCCAACCCGGCAAGTGAGCCGTAGGTTTTACTGAACAGGCTTTGACGAACTTCAGGATTGCTCGGGTCGCTGGCCAACACCGCGTCCGAAGCCGCTTTTGCCAGGCGATTGGCCAAAGGTACATTAGTCGAATCGATGAGTGGCTCCACCGCTACGAAGAGTTCCCTGCGTTGTGTGAACGCAAGCGCTTTCTCGGCAGTGCCCGCTAAAAATAAAGCAGTGCGCGGGGACCGGTGGCTCACTTGGACCAGCCGCCTGATTGCGTCGAGCCCGGCTCTCTGAGGAGTTCATGTCCTCAACTTGATTTCAATCAAGGGCCGCGCAGGGGAGTGGGTCCTACCATGATCGCCAAGATCCTGTCCTTAAGCCCTGGCGTCCATGACCCCTCCCTTTGTGATGCTGCACCCATCCCGCTTCTGGCTCCATGGGCTGTTCGTTCTCCTGCTGTTGATCGCAAGCCTCGCCCAGGCCAAGGACTACGGTGATATCCAGCAACAGCGCATCCACCAGGTCCTGAGCCCGGTCGATTCGATCTCCGAGCCCGACGGCCCCTTCAAGGTTCGCAAACTGTCCGCTGCCGGCAAGGTCGTCGGCTATGTGTTCCAGAGCTTGGATGTGGTGGACATTCCCGCTTATTCAGGCAAGCCCATCAACGTCCAGGTGATCCTCGATCCGGCCGGTGTGATCCTCGATGCTTTTGTGCTTGAGCACCACGAACCGATCCTGCTGATCGGCATTGCTGAAGAAAAACTCCACGCTTTCAGCGCCCGCTATAGCGGCATCAAGGTCAATCAACGGGTGGTGGTGGGGCATTCCAGCGACCCGAACGCGGTGACGGTGGATGCAATTGCCGGCGCCACCGTGACGGCGATGGTGGTCAATGAAGTCATCATGCGCGCCGCTCACGATGTCGCGGTTTCCCTGGAGCTGGTCAAGGGGGACGCGGGGTTGGCGGTGGCGCCGGCACGCGTGCGCGATGACCTCTACGAACCCGCCGACTGGAAAACCTTGACCGGCAACGGCGCGGTGCGTCGCCTGCACCTGACGCGCGGCCAGGCCGATGCTTCCTTCAAGGGGACCGAGGCCGAGGGTGTTGAAGCCGCCAGCGCCGAGCAAGCAGACGACACCTTCATCGACCTGTATGTCACCCACCTGAACCCGCCCACCATCGGTCGCAACCTGCTGGGCGAGGCGCAATACCGCACGTTGATGGCCGAACTCAAACCCGGCGAGCAGGCCATCGCCGTGATGGGCAGCGGTCGCTATTCCTTCAAGGGCTCGGGGTATGTGCGCGGCGGCATTTTCGATCGGGTACAGGTGCGTCAGTTCGGCGACGCCATCAGCTTTCGCGACCTGGACTTCCAGCGTCTGGACGACGTGGCGCCGACGGACATGCCGGAGTTCGACGAAATGGCGATTTTCATCGTCCGCGCCTCTCACCGTTTCGACCCGGGTTCGCCCTGGAGCTTGGAGCTGCTGGTGCGTCGTCAGACCGGACCTGTCAGTGGCTTCTTCAGCAGCTTTGAACTGGCTTATCAATTGCCCGAGCCCTATCTGGAAAGGCCATTGCCAACGGCTGAGCAACTGGCAGCGGCCGAAGAAGCCAGCCGACCGATGTGGTTGACCCTCTGGTACCAGAAAAGCCTCGAGATCAGCGTACTGGGCGTGGCCCTGGTGGTGCTCACGGCGATCCTGTTCCTGCAGGATGCGCTGGCCCGGCGCCCGAAGCTGTTGCACTGGCTGCGTCGCGGCTACCTGATGTTCACCGTGGTGTTTCTCGGTGGTTATGCATTGGCCCAGCTGTCGGTGGTCAATGTGCTGACCTTCGTTCATGCCCTGTTCGAAGGCTTTCGCTGGGAACTGTTCCTCACCGATCCGCTGATTTTCATCCTTTGGGTGTTCACCGCCGCCAGCATTCTGTTGTGGGGGCGCGGGGTGTTCTGCGGATGGCTGTGTCCGTTCGGTGCGTTGCAAGAGTTGCTCAACGAGCTGGCGCGCAAGTTGAAAGTGCCGCAGTACGAGCTGCCGTTCGCCGTCCACGAGAGACTCTGGGCAATCAAATACATCATTTTGCTGGTGCTGTTCGGCGTGTCGCTGGAGTCGATGTCCAGCGCCGAACGGTTGGCCGAAGTGGAGCCCTTCAAGACCGCCATCACCCTCAGGTTCGACCGTCAGTGGTGGTTCGTGGCGTATGCGCTGGGTCTGCTGGTGGTCAACCTGTTCACCCGCAAAGTCTATTGCCGCTACATCTGCCCGTTGGGGGCCGCCCTGGCGATGCCGACCCGGCTGCGGCTGTTCGACTGGCTCAAGCGCCGCAAGGAATGTGGCAACCCCTGCCAGCTGTGCGCCAAGGAATGCGAGATCCAGGCGATTCACCCCGATGGCCGGATCAACGCCAACGAATGTCACTACTGCCTCGATTGCCAGATGACCTGGCACAACGAAAACAAATGCCCGCCACTGATCAACAAGCGCAAAAAGCGCAGCAAGGCGAGCGCGACCGAGACGCAACTGATTCCCGTGGTGCAGGTGACCCCGGCGCCTTAAGACACCCGAATGTCCTGTCCCTTGACCCTTTCATTCTTCATGGAGCACACAGCATGAGCGATAAAAAAACCGAAACCAGCGGCGCGGTCGAAGAACCCAGGGGCGTCAGCCGTCGAGGATTTTTAGGGACCAGTGCGGTGACCGGCGCCGTGCTGGCCGGCGCCACGGCGCTGGGTGGCGCGGTGTTCACCCGTGAGTCCTGGGCTGCGGCGGCCAAGGAAGCCAAGTCCAAAGTCCACGTCGGCCCCGGCGAGCTGGACGACTATTACGGTTTCTGGAGCGGTGGCCATCAGGGCGAGGTGAGGGTGTTGGGCGTACCGTCCATGCGCGAGCTGATGCGTATTCCGGTGTTCAACGTCGACTCGGCCACCGGTTGGGGATTGACCAACGAAAGCAAGCGCATCCTGGGTGACAGCGCCAAGTACCAGAACGGCGACTGCCATCACCCACACATCTCCATGACCGATGGCAAATACGACGGCAAATACCTGTTCATCAACGATAAGGCCAATTCCCGGGTCGCGCGCATTCGCCTGGATATCATGAAGTGCGACAAGATTCTCACCGTGCCCAACGTCCAGGCGATCCATGGCCTGCGCCTGCAAAAGGTGCCGTACACCAAGTACGTGTTCGCCAACGCCGAATTCGTCATCCCGCACCCCAATGACGGTCGCACGTTCGACCTGCAAGACAAGAACAGCTACACGATGTTCAACGCCATCGACGCCGAAAAAATGGAAATGGCCTTCCAGGTGATCGTCGACGGCAACCTGGACAACTCCGACGCCGACTACACCGGCAAGTACGCCGCCAGCACCTGCTACAACTCCGAGAAGGCCTACGACCTGGGCGGCATGATGCGCAACGAGCGCGACTGGGTGGTGGTGTTCAACATCCCGCGCATCGAAGCGGCGATCAAGGCCGGCAAGTTCATCACCCTGGACGGCTCCAAGGTGCCGGTGGTCGATGGTCGTAAAACCGATGGCAAGGACAGCGCGTTCACCCGCTACATCCCGGTGCCGAAGAATCCCCACGGGCTCAATACCTCGTCCGACGGCAAATACTTCATCGCCAACGGCAAGCTGTCGCCCACCGTCTCGATGATCGCCATCGACCGGCTGGATGATCTATTCGACGACCGCTACAAAGACCCGCGCGAGGTGATCGTCGCTGAGCCGGAACTGGGCCTGGGGCCGTTGCATACCACCTTCGACGGGCGCGGCAATGCCTACACCACCTTGTTCATCGACAGTCAGGTGGTGAAGTGGAACATGGACGAAGCCATCCGTGCCTACAAGGGCGAGAAGGTCAACTACATCAAGCAAAAGCTCGATGTGCAGTACCAACCCGGCCACAACCACGCGTCCCTGACCGAAACCAGCGAGGCGGACGGCAAATGGCTGGTGGTCTTGTGCAAGTTCTCCAAGGATCGCTTCCTGCCCACCGGTCCGCTGCACCCGGAAAACGACCAGTTGATCGACATTTCCGGCGAAGAGATGAAGCTGGTACACGATGGCCCGGCCTTTGCCGAACCCCATGACTGCATCCTCGCCCGGCGTGACCAGATCAAGACCCAGAAGATCTGGAGCCGCACCGATCCGTTCTTCGCCGAAACCGTGGCCTTGGCCAAGAAGGATGGCATCAACCTGGAGACCGACAACAAGGTCATCCGTGACGGTAACAAGGTGCGGGTCTACATGACTTCGATGGCGCCGGCCTATGGCCTGACGGAGTTCACCGTCAAGCAAGGCAACGAGGTGACGGTGACGATCACCAACATCGACCAGATCGAAGACGTCTCCCACGGCTTTGTCATGACCAACCACGGCGTGAGCATGGAGATCAGCCCGCAACAGACCTCGTCCATCACCTTCATCGCCGACAAGGCCGGTTTGCATTGGTACTACTGCAGCTGGTTCTGCCACGCCCTGCACATGGAAATGGTCGGGCGCATGCTGGTTGAAAAGGCCTGAGCAGGTTCAATGAGGAGACGGGTTCAATGACCGGTAACCAGCAACAGCCTGCGGGCTACGCTCGCGCACCGGTCATTGTCCTGGTGCTCCTGCTACTGTCGGGCGGCGCGCTTGCCGCGCCGCAGCCGATCACCGACTTGCCATTGCAGGCCGACGGTGAACGGCAATGGCGCCTGCCTGCGGGGCAATACCGCGGCTCGTTCAGCATCGACCAACCCATGACCCTCACGTGCGCGCCGGATGCGGTATTCCAGGGGCAGGGTGAGGGCAATGGGGTGATCATTCGCGCCCCGAACGTCCAGGTCCAGGGCTGTACCTTCCTGGACTGGGGCCACGACCTCACGGCCATGAATGCCGCGGTGTTCATCCAGCCTGTCGCCCAGGGGGCGGTGGTCCGTGCCAACCGCATGCAGGGCCAGGGTTTCGGTATCTGGGTCGATGGCGCGCGGGATGTCAGCCTGATCGACAACCGCATTCAGGGCGATCCCGGGCTGCGCTCCCAGGACCGGGGGAACGGCATTCACTTGTACGCGGTACACGGTGCCCGGGTCATCGGCAACCACGTACGCGAAACTCGCGACGGCATCTATATCGACACCTCCAACGGCAACCTGCTCGAGGGCAACATCCTCGAGGACCTGCGCTACGGCGTGCATTACATGTTCGCCAACGATAACCGTCTGTTGGGCAACGTCACCCGGCGCACCCGCACCGGTTATGCCTTGATGCAAAGCCGTCAACTGACGGTCATCGGCAACCGCTCCGAACAGGACCAGAACTACGGGATCCTGATGAACTACATCACCTATTCCACCCTGCGCGACAACGTGGTCACCGATGTTCGCGACGGGTCCACCGGCGACACCATGATCACCGGTGCCGAGGGCAAGGCCCTGTTCATTTACAACTCATTGTTCAACCGCATCGAAGGCAATCATTTCGAGCGCAGCGCGGTGGGCATCCACCTGACCGCCGGTTCGGAGGACAACCGCATCGCCGGCAACGTGTTCGCTGGCAACCAGCGCCAGGTCAAATACGTGGCCACGCGGTTGCAGGAGTGGTCGGTGGACGGGCGCGGCAATTACTGGAGTGATTACCTGGGTTGGGATCGCAACGGCGACGGACTGGGGGACGTGGCCTATGAACCCAACGACAACGTCGATCGCCTGCTGTGGCTGTACCCCCAGGTACGGCTGTTGATGAACAGTCCGGGTATCGAGCTGCTGCGCTGGGTACAGCGGGCGTTCCCGGTCATGAAATCCCCCGGGGTGATGGACAGCCATCCATTGATGCACGCGCCGCTCCAGCCCCCGCCACGCAACAGTGCTCAGGAGGACGCGTCTTGAACGTCGTCGAGATCGAAGGCGTCAGTCAGCGCTACGGCAATGTCGCCGTGCTGCGCGGGCTGAACCTGAACCTGGCCCAGGGCGAAGTGCTCGGGCTGTTCGGGCACAACGGTGCGGGCAAGACCACGACCATGAAACTGATACTCGGTCTGCTGCGCGCCAGTGAGGGTCAGGTGCGGGTATTTGGCCGCGAGCCGAGTGATCCGGGCGTGCGCAGAATGCTCGGTTACCTGCCGGAGAACGTGATGTTCTATCCGCAGTTGAGCGGGCTGGAAACCTTGCGCCATTTCGCCCGGCTCAAGGGCGCGGCGCCAGACCAGGTCGAGCGCTTGCTGGAGGAGGTCGGGCTGGCGCAAGCGGCCCGGCGGCGTGTGCGCACGTACTCCAAGGGCATGCGCCAACGCCTCGGGCTGGCCCAGGCCTTGCTCGGCCAGCCGCGACTGCTGTTGCTGGACGAACCCACCGTCGGCCTGGATCCCATCGCCACCCAGGACCTCTATCAACTGCTTGATCGGCTGCGCTGGCAGGGCACCAGCATCATTCTTTGTTCGCACGTCTTGCCTGGCGTGGAAGCTCACATCAACCGCGCCGCGATTCTCACCCAAGGTCGCCTGTTGGCCCTGGGCAGCCTGGACCGGTTGCGCGAGGACGCGGGGCTGCCGACGCTGATCCGCGCCTCGGGCCTGTCGCGGGCCGATTGGCTTCGCCAGCATTGGCGCAGCGAAGGACACCTCACCCAAGGGTGGGGCGCGCAAGGGCTGCAGGTGTCCGCGCCGGATGGCAGCAAACTCAAGTTGCTGCGCCAGTTGCTGGCCCAGGATGACCCGACGGATGTCGAGATCAAACCGCCGTCCCTGGAAGATTTGTACCGCCATTACATGGTTCGCGCGGCGACCGAGGAGGCCGGCTCATGAACCCGATCTGGAACATGGCCCGCAAGGAGTTCAGTGACGGCTTGCGCAACCGCTGGTTGTTGGCGATCAGTCTGTTGTTCGCCGTGCTGGCCATCGGCATCGCCTGGCTTGGCGCGGCGGCGTCCGGCCAGTTGGGGTTTACCTCGGTGCCGGCAACGGTGGCGAGCCTGGCCAGCCTGGCAACGTTCCTGATGCCGTTGATCGCCTTGTTGCTGGCCTATGACGCGATCGTCGGCGAGGACGAGAGCGGCACCTTGCTGCTGTTGCTGACGTATCCGTTGGGGCGCGGGCAGTTGCTGCTGGGCAAGTTTGTCGGTCACGGCCTGATCCTGGCGCTGGCGACCCTGATCGGCTTTGGTTGCGCGATGTTCGCCATAGCCCTGCTGGTGGACGATATCGAGCTGAGCCTGCTGCTCTGGGCCTTTGGCCGCTTCATCGTCTCCAGCACGCTGTTGGGTTGGGTTTTTTTGGGGCTGGCCTATGTGCTGAGCAGCCTGTCGGCGGAGAAATCCACCGCCGCCGGGCTGGCGCTGGGGGTGTGGTTTTTCTTCGTGCTGGTGTTTGACCTGGCGTTGCTGGCACTGCTGGTGCTGAGCGAGGGCCGGTTCAGTCCGGACCTGCTGCCGTGGCTGTTGCTGTTCAACCCCACCGATGTGTATCGGCTGATCAACCTGTCGGGGTTCGACGCCGGTTTCAGCGGCGCGGCAGTGCTGACCTTGGGCAGCGACCTGCCGGTGCCCGGGCCTTGGCTCTGGCTGTGCCTGTGGTTGTGGATGGCTGTGCCGTTGTGGCTGGCCTATCGATTGTTCAACCGCCGGTGTCCGTGATTTCTGATCTTGATAGAGGGAGCATGTAACGATGAACAGGGTGTATTCGAGGACAGGCCGAGTTCTCGCAGGAGTGTTGGTGTGCCTGGTGCTGGTGGCATGCGGCAAGCCTGAGTCGACACCGGCCTCAAAGGCGGCGCTGGCGTTCCATCCCAGTGACGAGTGCCATGTCTGCGGCATGGTCATCACGGATTTTCCCGGACCCAAGGGCGCCGCAGCGACCGCCAGCGGCGTGAAAAAATTCTGCTCGCCGGCCGAGATGCTCAGCTGGTGGCTGCAGCCGGAGAACCATCGGGCCGACGTCCAGTTGTACGTCCACGACATGGGGCGCAGCCACTGGAACACCCCGGATGATGAGCACCTGATCGATGCCCGGACCGCCTATTTCGTCGTCGGCTCCAAGCTCAAGGGCGCCATGGGCGTCGTCCTGGCCACGTTCGCCGACGCCCAGGCGGCGGAAAAACTCGCCCGCGAGACCGGCGGCCAGGTGCTGCGTCTGCAAGACATCGACCAGAAGCTGCTGGGACAGGCCACCGCTATGTCGCCGATGAATCATTGAACGAGCAACCTGCTCCCGCTGAGGTGAGCAGGTTTGCCCTGATCGCCCGTTCAGTGAGACGTACCTTCGGCAAATTCGATCTTGTTGCCCACGTTGTATTTGCCTGAAGGTTTGTTCATGGGCAGGCGCTTGATTTCCTTGAGGGTGTGGCTGTCGTAGACGATCAGCGCGCCGTCGGTGTCCCAGATGCTCAACAGCAGGTAGCGGCCGTCGTGGGTAAATTCGACGTGGGCGGCGGTTTTGCCGGGCATGGGGCGCAAGGTGTGGGCGATTTCCAGGGTCTGTTTGTCGATCAGGTGGATGGCATCGTTGCCGGCGGCGAAGAACACGTCGGTCCAGGCATAGCGGGAGTTGGCATGGCTGCGCAGGAAGAAACCCGGCCCGAGGGTAGGGATCTGCCTGATGACTTTCCAGGTGTTGATGTCGATCACCGACACCAGTCCTTTGCTGATGTTGGGGGTCGCGAACACCCAGCGGCCATCGCGCTTCCAATAGGTGCCCGAGCCCAGGTGCGGCATGCCCGGCAAGCTGATGTCGCTGACCACCTGGCCACTGTCAAGGTCGATCACCTGTCCACCCTGGGCCTTGCGCGAGGTGGCGAGCAACTGGCGATAGTCGGGTGAGAAGGAAAAGTCATCCAGATGATCCTGGACCTCGATGCGCCTGGGCACGAAGTCCGGGTTCGGACCGGTGGGCAGTTCCCAAACCTCGTTCACATCCTTCAGTGCGACGATGAAGCTGTTGCGCGGCGCAGCGGTATAGACCGCGCTGACCCGCGAAGCTTGGCCATCCCTGCCCAGCGTCGCGATCGTCTTGACCAGGGACAAGTCCCGGGCATCCAGCACCGCCAGGTTGCCGGGCAGCGAGTTGCCCACCAGCACCCAGCGACCGTCCTTGCTCACCGCCAGGTTACGAGTATTGAGCCCGGCCCGAACTTCGGCGATCAGCTTGAGGTTGTGCAGGTCATACAGACTGATCCAGCCATCGCGCGACGCCAGATAGACAAAACGCCCGTCCGGGGAAAACTTCGGTCCGCCATGCACTGCAAAGTGCGAGGCAAAGCGCGCGAGCACCTCGAACCGATCCCCGTCGACCACCGCGACGTGATGATTGCCGGCTTCCACCACTACGAACAGGTTCAGCGGGTCGGCCCGGTGTTGCGGCTGGTCGGGCAATGTGGCGACGTCCACCAACACCCGATGACTTTGGCGAATATCCTCTTCATTCCAGTTGGGCGCGACGCTGGGCGGGCGCTGGAGATAAAGCGCCAGGGCGTCGATTTGTGCAGGCTCCAGCAGCGCACCGAAGGCCGCCATCTGACTGGCGGGGCGGCCATTCTCGATCACCTGGCGGATTTCGCTGGGCTTGATCCGGCCCAGGCTCTGGGGCAGTAACGCCGGCCCGGCGCCGCCGATGCGGTTCACGCCGTGACATTGTTGGCAGAGCTGCTGGTAATTGCGCTCGGCCTGTTCCAGGTCGGCGCCGGTGGTAACGGCGCCATGGCTCGTACCGATCCACAGCATCGCAAGCCCGATGCGCTTCATAGCGCCACCTTCAAAGGCTGGGGTTTGGGATGAACGCGCGCCGGATGCTGCATCGGCTGCTGGGCAAACAAGCCGACCACCTTACCGATCACCGTCAATGTCGGCAGCCCTTCAACGCAATCTTTTGCCATGGCCGGCAGTTGTTGCAGGGTGCCACGTAGCACTTGCTGGTCGGGACGAGTGCCGTTGCTGATCAATGCCGCCGGAGTCTCGGCGGCCAGGCCTGCGGCCATCAACCGTGCGGCAATGCTGCCCAGGTTCGACAAGCCCATGTAGAACACCAGGGTCTGGCTGTCATCCGCCAGGCTTTGCCACGGCAGGTTCAAATCGCCTTCGCGCTGTAAGTGGCCGGTGATGAAACGGCAGGAATTGACCAGGTCGCGATGGGTCAGCGGAATGCCGGCGTAGGCGCTGCAACCGGATGCGGCAGTGATACCGGGCACCACCTGACAATCGATACCACGGGCCAGCAAGTATTCCAGCTCTTCGGCACCGCGACCGAAGATGAACGGGTCGCCGCCCTTGAGCCGGACCACCCGCTGGCCCTGATCTGCGAGGTCGGCCAGCAATTGGTTGATCTGGGCCTGGGGCAGGCTGTGGCAGCCGGCGGCCTTGCCGACGTAATGCCGGGCACACGTCAGCGGGATCAGGCCCAGCAATTGCGCACTGATCAGGCGGTCATAGACCACTGCGTCGGCCTGCATCAACAGGCTCCAGGCGCGTAACGTCAGCAAACCAGGGTCACCGGGACCGGCGCCGATCAACGCGACTTCCCCCGGTCTGAAGGACGATTGCAGGGCAGCGGGCAGAACGATAGAGGCAGACATGGGACTTCCTTGGTTCATCATCAGGTTCGCCGTCGGGTTATCGGGCGCAGGGCAATGCAACGCTGGGAATCAAAGTGCTGGGGAGCGTGTGCAAGCCGATTTCGTCATCGCTGAGGTGGCAGCCGGGGTCCTGGCCCCACAGGTCGCCGTCGGCCCAGGCGCGTGTGCGGGTGTTGCCATTGCAGATGGCCAGCCAACGACACTGTCCGCAGCGGCCACCCACGGTGCGCGGATGCTCGCGCAGTTTTTGCAGCAGAGCGTCGGGACGTTCCAGCCAGAGTGTGCGAAAGGGCGTCCGGCGCACGTTACCCACCGAGTGCTGCCACCAGTAAGTGTCGGGGTGTACCTCACCGGTGTTGTCGATATTGGCAATGCCGCTGCCCGAGGCGTTACCGCCCCAAGCCTTGAGCATGCGTTCCAGTTCGGCGTAGTGATGGGGCAGGCGTGAGGCTACCCATTGCAGCAACAGCACCGCATCGGCGTCGTTGTTGCCGCTGACGAAGTCCGTGTCGCGTCCGTGCAGGATGTCGCTCCAGGCCCGCTCGAAGATCAGGAGCATGGCCTCGCGGCTCATCTGTTGCCGGGCGTCGAGCTGACGACTGCGCTTGCCGCGACCGCTGTAGTTGAGGTGCGACAGGTAGAATTTCTGCACGTCGTATTCGCTCATCAGATCCAGCAGTCGCGGTAGCTGGGTGTGGTTCTGCTGGGTCAGGGTGGTGCGCAACCCGACCCGAATCCCGCGTTCGCGACACAACCTGATGGCCGCCATGGAACTGGCGAAACTGCCTTTGAGCTGGCGGAAGGCGTCGTGCGTCGCTTCCAGGCCATCGATGCTGATGCCCACATAATCGAAGTTCGCCGCCTCGATCTGCTCGATGTTGCTCGGGTCGATCAGCGTACCGTTGGTGGAAAGCACCAGGAAGAATCCCTTGCGCCGGGCATAGGCACTGAGCTGGAACAGATCCTCGCGCAGCAGCGGCTCGCCGCCGGACAGGATCAATACCCGTACGCCCGCGTCATGCAGGTCGTCGATGACCTTGAGCGCCGCGGCCGTGTCCAGCTCATCACGAAACACGCTGTCGGCCGAGGTGGCGTAGCAGTGTTTGCAAGTCAGGTTGCAGCGCCTGAGCAGATTCCAGATCACCACCGGCGCTCGTGTACTGCCCGGTGGTGCAACACGCGGCGCGGGACATTGACCGGCCAGGGCACGCAGGTAATGGCTGATCCTCAACATAAGTCACTCCTTCCTTGTGGGGGCTAGGTTTGCCCGCCCTGAAGCCGATGCGGTCCCTCAGAAACCGAGGCGGCTGTTTCGCGAGCAAGCTTTGCTCCCACCGGCGACAGGCGCAGGCCGGTTTTTTTCAGGATGCGGCTGCTCACCAGCATGTCGTCGGCGCTACAGGCCTCACCCAGCAGATAGCGCAGGTGCTCGCGATAGCTGTCGATTTCCTCGCGACTGCGGCCATGGACCATGGCAAACAGGTTGTAGCGCCAACCGGCCCGGCGCGGGCGGCGGTAGCAGTGGCTGACAAAAGGCTGCGCACCCAGCAGCGCGCCCAGGCGCGGCACATCGGCGTCGGCGACATCCCAGACAGTCATGCCGTTGTGGCGATAACCCAGGCGATAGTGATTGGGCACCGCGGCGATGCGGCGGATCGCGCCTTCGGCCTGCAAACGCTTGAGCAGGTCGAGGGTCGATTCCACGCTCAGCCCCAGTTGCTCGGCCAGCCAGGCCCAGGGATCTTCGAGCAAGGGCAGGCCGTCCTGGGTCAGTTCCACCAGCCGCAGGGCCAGTGGCGTTTCATCCAGGCGAGGCAGCGTCTGCGGCAACGGCTCAGACCGGGAAATACAGGCCGACATGGTAAGTCTCCTCCTTGGGCAGGTTCAGCGGCTCCAGGCCGGTCAGGCGTTCGATACGCAACAAGGTGTCGCTGATCGCCTGTTCACTGGGGCAGGCAAGCACGAACCACATGTTCCAGGCGTGCTCGCGACGGTAGTTGTGGGCCACTTCTGGCATGGCCGCGAGCAGCTCGGCGATGGTGTCGAAACGCGGTTCGGGCACCGCCAGCGCCGCCAGGGTGAACGCGCCGCCCAGGCGGTCGATGTCGAACATCGGGCCGAAGCGGGTAAGCACGCCGTCGTTGAGCAACTCGTGCAGCCGGTCGAGCAGTTCGGTACTGCTGCTGTCCAGTTCATCAGCCAAGGCTTGCCAGGGCTGGCGTACCAGCGGCAAACCCAGTTGCAGACGATTGATCAGGCGTCGGTCCAGGTCATCCATCGATCGCCACTCCGGCCGGTATTGCGTAGCGTCCGCCACACTGCTTGAACAGGTGGGTGCTGAACAGCAACTGGTGCGGCAGATCACTCAACCAGTGCTCCTCCAACAGTGCCTGGACCTGGGCCTCGACACGGTCGCGCTGGCGACCGTGGATCATGCAGAACAGGTTGTATTGCCACTGGGGCAAGCGTCGTGGTCGTTGATAGCAAAGGCTGATGCCCGGCGCCTGGCCAAGGCGGCGACCGACTTCATCGACCAATGCATCTGGCACGTCCAGCACCAGCATGGCGTTGGCGGCAAAGCCCAATGCGCGGTGATTGACCACCAGGCCGACGCGGCGGAACAGACCCTGTTCCTGCCAGTGCCGCACCTGGTCGAGAACCTGTTGTTCACTGGCGTCGACCTGCTCGGCCAGGGCCTGGAAGGGCCGTGATGTCAGGGGCAGACCGGTCTCCAGCAGACGGCGCAGTTGCAGTGACTGTTGCTCACTCAGGGTCGTGTTCATGGGATAGCCTCCAGGGCAAAGCCCAGGTCGATGCGGAAAGCGGTCAGCATGGGCAGGTCCAGCGGCGTGAGGCCGGTGTCGTTTTCCAGTTCCTGGAGAATGTTGTCCAGGTGGGCACGATCAGGCCCGGTCAGCACAAACCACAGGTTGTAGCGATGCTCCCGTGCGTAGTTGTGATTGACTTCCGGGTACTGACTGACGCGCGCTGCGACCTGGTGCAGTCGGTCCACGGGCACCGCCAGGGCGGCGAGGGTGCTGGCCCCGGCTCGGCTGTGTTCGAACACCGGGCCGACCCGTGACAGGGTGCCCGCCAGTTGCAGGTGCTGCAGACAATCGAGCACCTGGGCTTCGCTGCAACCCAGGGCATCGGCCATTGCCCGATAGGGTTCGGCGCACAACGGCAGACCATGCTGGAACTGATCGATCAGGCGGCGGGCGAGTGGGCTTGGTGTCATGGTCAGTACCCCGGTTTGTGCGCACGGCTGCTGAAGAAGATGCCGCTGGGGCTCAGGGCAGGCAGGCTGCTCAGGCGTTCGAGCCGATACGGATCCCAGACCTGCACCTCACCGCCATCGCGAGCGGACAGCCACAGCTGGTCGCCCCGAGCGGTGAATTCCATGTGCAGCACCCCAGGCCCTGGTCGCAGGTCGGCGATGATGGCGTGAGTCTGGGTGTCGATGACCTGCACCCGGTCATTGTCCGGGTAGGCGAAGTTGACCCACAGCTGTCGGCCATCGGGACGGGCGGTGACAAACACCGGTTGGCCGGCCACGGCGACGGCGTCGACCGGTTGCCAGGAGCGGGCGTCCAGCACCAGCACCTGATGATGGCCAACGGCGGGCACAAAGGCCTGTTGATCGGCCAGGGCCCAGCCTTCCAGGTGGGGCATCTTGTATACCGGGAGCCGCGCCTCGCCGCGCCCGTACTGGTCCAGCACCCGTTTCACGCCGCGCTCCGGGTGCCAGAGGTCAAGTTGCGCCATGCCGTCCTCACCAAACAGTCCGGCCATGTAATAACGCCCGTCCGGCGTAATCAGTGCGTCATAGGGTTGCCGGCCGATGGCGGTGAAGCGTTCGATGCGTGGTGTCTGGCCCTGGCTGAAGTCGGCGGTCCAGATTTCGCCGGTGTCGAACAGGCTGAATACGAAGCGCTGCCCCGGCGCGTCCACCAGGCCGACCACCCGCGAACGTTTTTGGCCGTCGGGCAATGGTGTGGCTGGAATGTCCGCGACCGGTTCCAGTGTCTGCGCGTCGAATACCTTGACGCCGCCGGGCTCGTAGTTGGAGACGGCGATCAGCTTGCCGTCCTGGCTGATCGCGCCGCCGATGCTGTTGCCGCCCTGAATGATGCGACGGTCGATGCGTGCGCTCAGCAAGTCGACCTTGCTTAAGCCGCCATCGCGGCCAAATACATAGGCATAACGCTGGTCGCGGGAAAACACCACCGAGGCGTGCGACAGATCCCCCAGCCCTTCGACGCGGGCGAGGGCGGTGCGGGTGGCGCTTTCGATGATTTGCAGGCTGCCGGTGGCGCGCTCCACCACCACGCCCAAGTCGCCGGTGCCGCGCAGCGGTGGCTGGGCACAAGCCGAGAGCAACAGCACGCAGGCGGTGAGAGACAGCAGAGATCGGATCATGGGGCGGGAGTTCCTTGAAGGAGCCGGTCCACCAACCAGCGAATATCGTCGGGACCGAGCAATGGCTCCCAACCGGGCATGGCGCTGCCGGGCCGTCCCTGGGTGACGGTGGCGATGAGGCTGTCGCGGTTTTTTCCGGCCAGGGCATCACGGGTCAGAGGTGGGCCGAGGCCTCCGGTCAGGTGCAGGCCGTGGCAGGCGCCGCAGTCCTGGACCAGCAGGTGTTGCAGTTGGGCCTGGCGCTGGTGGTCGGGAGCGGCCAGCACCGGGGTACAGAAGACGAAGAGGAGGGTGGTCATCCGGGTTGCATAGCGGTGTCGGTCCATGACGTACTCCTGTTTGAGAAATAAAGCCGAGAGCGGCCCCTGTGGTGGGGGATTTATTTGGGAGCAAGCCTTGCTCCCCCATAAATCCCCTCGCCACAGGGAGATGCTCTTAATCAACGTTACTTAAGGGTCAAGACCCACGCCGCGAGGATCTTGGCTTCTTCATCGGTCACCGGATTGGCTGGCATCGGCATTGGTCCCCAGTTTCCTTGCGTGCCTTCCTTGATGTGCTTGGCCAACAGCTCTTGTGCTCCGGCGACGCCGGCATTTTTTGCCGCCACCTCCTTGAGCGCCGGCCCTACCAACTTGGTGTCAATGGAGTGGCAGGCGCCACAGGGTTTGCTCTTGAACAGTGTCGGGCCGTCCTGGGCCAGCGCCGGTTGCAGGCTGAATGCGGCACTCAAGGTCAGGGCAAGCAGAATAGGCTTCATGGTTTTTCCTCTTATTGATGGGGCTCAATAGATGTCGTGTTGGGTGTTGTAAACGTTGAATTTTCCGGTAGGGGTGATCAGGCGTTTGTCCTTGATCACGCTCTTGAGCTTGAGGGTCTTGTCATCGATCACCACCAGCGCCGACTCGTCTTCCTGACCGCTCCAGACCGAGAACCAGACTTCATCGCCGGCCTTGTTGTATTCCGGTTGCACCACGCGCATCGCACCTTTCTTGATACCGGCGTACTCGGCAATCGGCAGCACTGTGTAGCCGGCGTCGAGCTTGTCGATGTCGAACACCGCCACCGATTGGCTGAGCTTGGTGTCGGGGCTGAGGGTGGTGTCGACGTACAGGTGACGGGACTTGGGGTGGGTCTTGATGAACAGCGAACCGCCACCCTGGCCCTGGAGCGAGTCCACCTGTTTCCAGGCATATTGCGGATGCTTGACCGGGTCGGTGCCGATCAGTGAGACGCCGGCATCACCCAGGTGACTGGTAGCCCAGACCGGGCCGTAGAGCGGATGGTTGAAGTTGGCGCCGCGTCCCGGGTGCGGGGTTTTACCGACATCCACCAGGGCGGTGAGCTTGCGCTCCTTGGAGTCGATGACTGCCACCTGGTTGGAGTTGTTCGCCGCCGTCATGAAATAGCGATGGCTGCTGTCCCAGCCACCGTCATGCAGGAACGGTGCGGCGTCGATGCTGGTGATGGTGAGGTTCTTGATGTCCTGGTAGTTGACCAGCATCACCTTGCCGGTTTCCTTGACGTTGACGATGAACTCCGGCCACTCATGTGACGCGATGATCGCCGCCACCCGCGGCTCGGGGTGATATTGCTGGGTATCGACGGTCATGCCGCGTGTCGAGACGATCTGTCTGGGCTCCAGGGTTTCGCCGTCCATGATGGTGAACTGCGGCGGCCAATACGAGCCGGCAATGGTGTACTTGTCTTCGTAGCCCTTGAACTTGGAGGTTTCCACCGAGCGGGCCTCGATCCCGACTTTGATCTCGGCCACCTTGGTCGGCTCTTGCGGCCACAGGTCGATCATGTCGATCTTGGCGTCCCGGCCGATCACCAGCAGGTAACGCCCGGACGCCGAGATACGCGAAATGTGCACCGCGTAACCGGTGTCGATCAGCTTGACGATCTTTTTGCTGTCGCCGTCGACCAGGGCAATCTTGCCGTCATCGCGCAGGGTGACTGAAAACAGGTTTTGCAGGTTGAGTGAATTGAGTTGCCGGGTGGGCCGGTCTTCAGGTTTGACCAGCACCTTCCAGGTCTTGAGGGTTTCGGCCATGCCCCATTCCGGTGGGGTAGGCGGGGTGTGTTGGATGAACTTGGCCATTACCGTGATCTGGTCTTTGGTCAGGGCGTTGGAGGTGCCCCAGTTGGGCATGCCGGCGGCTGAACCGTAGGTAATCAGCGCCTCCAGGTAGGCCTGGCCGCGGCCCTGAGTGATGTCGGGTGTCAGCGGTTTACCGGTGGCGCCCTTGCGCAGCACACCATGGCAGCCGGCGCAGCGCTGGAAGTAGATTTGCTTGGCCGCGTCGAAGTCGGCCTGGCTCAGATCCGGCGCGCCTTCGGTCTTGACCATGCGGGCGTCTTGCGGCGCAGCGGGTGGGTTGGCGAAGGCATTGAGTGCAGCCAGCGCCGTACACAGCGCCCCGACCCCCATGACCCACGATTTTTTGTGGCTGATCAGCATTCCATTTCTCCTCAGGCATGACCCGCGCGGCCCTGCAATTGACGTTCGGCGCGCAGATTCTTGGTGCGCTGCAAGGCTATGCCCAGGCCGGTGGTTACCCGCTTGACGGCGATCAAGTTTGCCGGCCACAGCCCTTGCCAGGTTGTCGCAGGGGCCCGTAGCGTGGCTGGCAATCGTGTTATCTGATCAGGTCATGCCATGAACGCTATCCACACCCTTGAACACCCGGCCGAACCTTTCTACCAACCCCAGGACAACGAGCTGGCGTTGTTCGAACAGGCCTGGCGGCACGGCATGCCGGTGCTGGTCAAAGGCCCCACCGGTTGCGGCAAGACCCGTTTTGTCCAGCACATGGCTCACCGTCTGAAATTGCCGCTGTACACCGTGGCCTGCCACGATGACCTGAGCGCAGCCGACTTGGTGGGTCGTCACCTGATCGGCGCCCAGGGCACCTGGTGGCAGGATGGGCCTCTGACCCGAGCGGTGCGCGAGGGGGGCATCTGTTATCTGGACGAGGTGGTGGAGGCACGCCAGGACACCGCAGTGGTGTTGCACCCCTTGGCCGATGATCGCCGACAGCTGTATCTGGAACGCACCGGCGAGGTTCTCCAGGCACCGCCGTCGTTCATGCTGGTGGTGTCGTACAACCCCGGTTACCAGAACTTGCTCAAGGGCATGAAACCCAGCACCCGCCAGCGTTTCGTGGCGATGCGCTTTGGCTATCCTACGGTTGCCGATGAAGAGCGCATCGTTGCCCGCGAGGCCGGGGTGGATATGGCTTTGGCGGCCCAGGTGGTGCGGTTGGGGCAGGCGCTGCGTCGGCTCGATCAGCATGATCTGGAGGAGGTGGCCTCCACGCGTCTGCTGATTTTCGCCGCGCGCATGATCGGAGCCGGCATGGACCCGCGCCAAGCCTGTCTGGCCTGTCTGGCCGAGCCGTTGAGCGACGATCCGCAAACCGTTGCCGCATTGATGGATGTGGTCGATGTCCACTTCGGCTGAAGCCGCTGCGCTGTCCACCCGGCGTTTGCCAGGGGATCTGGCAATGTGGTTTTTCATCCTCGCCGAACTGACGGTGTTTGCCTTGCTGATCCTGGCATTCGCCGTCGCCCAGGCATTGAACCCGCCGTTGTTCAGCGAAGGCCGGCAGTTGCTGGATCGCTCCACCGGCCTGGCGATGACCCTCAGCCTGCTGAGCGCCGGGTTGTTCGCAGCCTTGGCCCAGGAGCAAGTCCGACAGGACCGGCCACGCCAGGCGGCGCTGCTGTTTTGGCTGGCCTTGTTGGTTGCCGGCGGCTACGTGGCGCTCAAGCTCATCGAGTACGCCCACTTGTTGGCCAACGGTCTCGGCCTGGAGCACAACACCTTCTTCACCTTGTACTGGATCCTCACGGCGTTTCACTTTCTCCATGTGTTGCTGGGCATGGTGATCCTTGCCTGGCTGGCCGAGGGTTGCCGGCGGCGGCGTTACGGGGCGCAGCAGTGCAGCGGGCTGGAATCCGGCGTGCTGTATTGGCACATGGTGGACCTGGTCTGGGTGTTGCTGTTTCCGGTTGTCTACATTCTCGGTTGAGCGGAGGTGCTCATGTCGGTTTCCCGTGTCTTGATCGTCTGCTGGATGACACTGGCCGTGCTGAGCATCGGCACCGTTGCCCTGGGCCAGGTCGCTGCCACCGGGCTGGTGTCCATCGCCATCCTCGCGGTGGCGGTGACCAAGGCCTGGTTGATCGCCGACGGCTTCATGGAGTTGCGCCATGCGCCGCGATTGTGGCGCTGGCTGGTGTTGAGCTGGGCGGCGCTGCTCGCGATTGTGATCTCGTTCGCGCTCTGAATCCCGACGTACTCCCTGTGGCGAGGGAGCTTGCTCCCGCTGGGCTGCGCAGCAGCCCCTACAGCAACAACTCAATCCATCTGACACTCCGCGTCAGCAGGTTTTAGGGTCGCTTCGCAACCCAGCGGGAGCAAGCTCCCTCGCCACAACAGCTCATCTGCCTTCCTGGCTGTGCTGGAACAACCCACTAAAACCATCGGAGATTCTTGATCGCCATCAAGCGGGTTCTGGACCCTCGCTTCCTAGAATGGACACGCCAAGCAATGAGGAAGTGACCATGTCAGATACCTTTACCAAAGGCATGGCCAGGAATATTTATTTCGGGGGAAGCGTGTTCTTTTTCCTGATATTCCTGGCCCTGACCTACCACTCGGAACAGACCTTTCCAGAGCGCAGCAACCAGGCGCAATTGAGCGAATCGGTGATACGCGGCAAGGGCGTCTGGGAGCGCAACAACTGTATCGGCTGCCATACGCTGCTGGGCGAGGGCGCGTATTTCGCGCCGGAGCTGGGCAATGTGGTCAACCGGCGCGGTGGCGAGGAAGCCTTCACGCCGTTCCTGCAGGCCTGGATGAAAATGCAGCCGCTGAACGTTCCCGGCCGTCGCGCCATGCCGCAGTTCAACCTCAGCGAACAGGAAGTCGACGACATCGCCGAGTTCCTCAAGTGGAGTTCGAAAATCAATACCAATGGCTGGCCGCCAAACAAGGAGGGCTGAGAGATGAGCATGGCTAATCCGCATCTGAAATTCGCCTCGCAGGCCGTCGCCAAACCTTACTTCGTGTTTGCCCTGATGTTGTTCCTGGGGCAGGTACTGTTCGGTTTGATCATGGGGCTGCAATACGTGGTCGGCGACTTCCTGTTCCCGCTGATTCCCTTCAACGTGGCCCGCATGGTCCACACCAACCTGCTGATCGTCTGGCTGCTGTTTGGCTTCATGGGCGCGGCGTACTACCTGATACCCGAGGAAGCCGACCGGGAGCTGCACAGTCCGAAGCTGGCGATCGTGCTGTTCTGGGTGTTCGCCGCCGCCGGGGTACTGACGATCCTGGGCTACCTCTCGGTGCCCTATGCCACGCTGGCGAAAGTTACCGGCAACGATTTGCTACCGACCATGGGCCGTGAGTTCCTGGAGCAACCGACGATCACCAAGATGGGCATCGTGGTGGTCTGCCTGGGTTTCCTCTACAACATCGGCATGACCATGCTCAAGGGCCGCAAGACCACGGTCAGCATGGTGATGATGACCGGCCTGATCGGCCTGGCGGTGTTCTTCCTGTTCTCCTTCTACAACCCGGAAAACCTCGTCCGCGACAAGTATTACTGGTGGTGGGTGGTGCATCTTTGGGTTGAAGGCGTCTGGGAACTGATCATGGGTTCGATGCTCGCCTTTGTGCTGATCAAGGTCACTGGTGTGGACCGCGAAGTGGTCGAGAAGTGGCTCTACGTGATCATCGCCATGGCCCTGATTACCGGGATCATCGGCACCGGTCACCACTTCTTCTGGATCGGCGCACCCGAAGTCTGGTTGTGGGTCGGATCGATCTTCTCCGCGCTGGAACCGCTGCCGTTCCTGGCGATGGTGATCTTCGCCTTCAGCATGGTGAAGAACCGTCGCCGGCAACACCCCAACCGCGCCGCCACCTTGTGGGCCAAAGGCACCACGGTCACCGCGTTCTTCGGCGCCGGCGTCTGGGGGTTCCTGCACACCTTGGCACCGGTGAACTTCTACACCCACGGTTCGCAACTGACTGCGGCCCATGGTCACCTGGCTTTCTACGGTGCCTACGCGATGATCGTCATGACGCTGATCAGCTACGCCATGCCGCGTCTGCGCGGGTTGGGTGAAGCGGCGGATGAGCGCTCGCAGCGCCTGGAGATCTGGGGCTTCTGGCTGATGACGCTGTCTATGGTGATGATCACCTTGTTCCTCACCGCCGCCGGTGTCGTCCAGGTGTGGCTGCAACGCTGGATGGCGGACGGCAGTGCCTTGCCGTTCATGGCGACGATGGACCATTTGAAGCCGCTGTTCTGGGCGCGTCTGGTCAGCGGCGTCGGGTTCCTGGCTGGTTTGCTCTGCTACCTGTTCAGCTTCCGCCAACGTGGCCGCGCCGCTTTGCGCGCACCGGCGGCGGTGGTGCCGTCTTGAAAGGCCACCACTGAGGCCGTGGCGAGGGAGCTTGCTCCCGCTGGGCTGCGCAGCAGACCCTTTTTGATGGGCGCTTCGCACCCAAGCGGGAGCAAGCTCCCTCGCCACAAAAGCGATGCGAGCCAGTCCCTCCACCGCAACGCGTCGATAGGAGAATAACCATGGCATTCACCCTTGAACTGGAAGAGTGGGTCGGCAGCGTCTGGCACCGTTTCATCACCCGACGAGCCAGTGTGGATTTTCCCGAAGCGCGGGTGGAGTTGATCCCCCGGCAACGCGCTCTGCATGTACTGTTGCGCGCCACCGGTGGTGCTTCTCACCTGGGTGTGGAGGCCGTCAGCGACCGCGACCTGTTGCTGCGCCGCAACCTGTTGCAGCAGATCGCCGGCACCTGCAAGCAAGTGCCATTGGCCTGGTGCGATGGCGACAACCTGCGTTTGCCGGCGAGCCTGGCGGCGTTTCCCGATGCCGGGTTGAACGAAGAACTGTACCGCTGGCTGGCGTTGCTGGCCGCGCAAGCGGGGCCGATGAAACATTGGGGACGTGACAACCAACGCTGGACCCTGGCAATGCTGGGGCGTTACCCGGCGCTGCGTGGCCGATATCGGCGGCTGGTGGATGCGCATCTGTCGTTGCGTCCCGACCCACAATCATTGCCCCCGGCCGAGGCGGCCCTGGAGCGCGCGCTGTGTCAGGCCTTGCGCGAACCGGGCAGCGTCGAGCATTTTCCGCGCAGTGAGCGGGCCGCCTGGCCGCTGCCGCTGTGGCTGTATCCGCCCCAGCATCTAGGCAATCCCCAGGCGGCCAACCTCGAGGAGTCCGAGCAATACCTGGCGACGCCGCCGGGTGAGCAGCAGGGCGGTCGCAAGCGCGCCGAGCGCATCGACGACACCACCCGGGACGGTGGGTTGCTGATCGTGCGCCTGGAGAACCTGTTCAGTTGGACCGAGCACGTGGACCTGGATCGCTGGGCGGACGACAGCGAAGACCCGGACGCGGCGCGCGTCGCCGAGGACCTGGACCAATTGACCCTGTCGCGCACCCGCTTGCGCAAGGGCGGCGGTTTGAAGTTGCACCTGGACTTGCCGCCGGCCGATGTGGATGACATTCCCCTGGGCGCGGGCATCCTGTTGCCGGAATGGGACTACCGCAAGCAACGCCTCCAGGATGATTTCGTCAGTGTGCAGACTTTCACTCCCCGGGACTGCGAACCTCAGCCGCTGCCGAACCGCCTGCGCGCCTCGGCCCAGCGTTTGCGACGCCAGTTCGAGCACCTGCGCAACGATCGACAATGGCTGCGCCAGCAAACCCAGGGTTCGGAGCTGGACCTGCAAGCCTGGCTGGACTTCCACGTCGAGCGTCAGCACGGCCAATGCAGCGAACGCGGCTTGTTCATGGAACAACGCCAGACCCGCCGCGACCTGGCTTGCCTGCTGTTGGCCGATCTGTCGATGTCCACCGATGCCCACCTCAACGACGAACACCGGGTGATCGACGTGATCCGCGACAGCTTGCTGCTGTTCGGTGAAACCCTGTCGGTGCTGGGGGATGATTTTGCCTTGTACGGGTTCTCTTCACTGCGCCGACAACAGGTGCGGATGCACGAGATCAAGGCGTTCAACCAAGGCTATGACGACCACACCCGCGGTCGGATCCAGGGCCTCAGGCCCGGTTACTACACGCGCATGGGCGCCGCCATTCGCCAGGCCACCCAACGGCTGGAAGGGTGCAAGCGGCGACGCAAGTTGTTGTTGCTGGTGAGCGATGGCAAACCCAACGATCTGGATCTCTATGAAGGGCGCTATGGCGTGGAGGACACCCGCCAGGCGGTGCTGGAGGCTCGGCGCCAGGGGCTGACGCCGTTTTGCATCACCATCGATCGTGAAGCCGGGGATTACCTGCCGTACATGTTCGGCGCCAACGGCTACACCTTGATCCGTCAGCCGGAGCAACTGCCGCTGCGTTTGCCGCAGTTGTACCGGCAGTTGACTCAGGATTGAGGGTTCAGGCGATGTCGCGGGGTAACCAGAAAAACATGACGACGCAGAATATCGTCAGACCGATACAGAACCAGGTGAAGCGTCGCAGTCGACGCTCGCCAGCCAGCGCCGCCTCGGCCGGCAGCGGCATGCCGCACTGGCGACATTCGCTTTGATTGGCGGGGTTGGTGTGTTGGCAATACAGGCAGGTGGGTTGTGCGCTCATTCGAAATGTTCCAGGCGCAGGCGATCGAGAATGGCGATCTGGCGACCGTCCTGGGTGATGATTTTTTCATCGATCAGCCGGCGGATGATCCGCGAGAAGGTTTCTGGCTGGATCGACAGGTGTCCGGCGATCAGTTGCTTGGCCATGGGCAGCTCGAACTGGCTGTCCACGGTTTGCAAGCGCACCAGTTGTGTCAGCAGGTAGCGCACCACGCGGTGGGTGGCGTTTTTCAGCGACAGGGTTTCAATCTCGTTGACCCGTTGGTGCAGGCGCACACAGAGCTTGCCGAGCAGGGCGAAGGTCAACCGGCTGTTACTTTGCAAAAGACGCATGTACGTGGCATTGGACAGGCGATACAGCTGGGTTGGCCCAACGGCCTCTGCGCAAGCGACGTAGTTCGGCGTGTCCATCAGCATCATGGCTTCAGCGAAGGTCTGGCGCTCGCCGATCACCTCGAAGACTTTTTCCTGGCCGTCCGGCGTCAACCGGTAGATTTTCACCGCGCCGGAGATCACGAAGTAAAACGCCTGCGCCGGTTCGCCTTGGCGGAACAGCGGTTCGCCCCTGTCGACATTCAGCAATTGGCTGGTACTCATCAGTTCGTCGAGCTGTTCTTCGTTCAACGGTTCGAACAGGTGATGACTGCGCAGAATCTGGTGATGAACACGGTGAAGCACCATGGCATGAGTCCTTGTATGGCAGGGAAATGAATCGGATTCAGACGAGGCTCAGGGACAGGCCGCTGGCCAGACCCACGACGCAAGAGAGCAGGACGAACCAGGCGAGTGGCAGCGCGACGTATTTCATGGATAACCCCGGCAAAAAAAAAGTCTGTGCCCTGCCAGAGCAAGAGACGGGCCATGCCCGCAACCGTTGATTTGCGGGGCCGTACGGTGAGATGGGTATAAATGACCCTGTACTGTTAGGGTGATAATCACCATGACAGGGTTATATTTACCCGGTTGATGGCCATTTGTGGGAGCGAGCCTGCTCACGATGGCGGCTTATCAGTCAGCGGAGATATCGAGCTGACCGGCCTCATCGCCAGCAGGCTCGCCCCTTCAGGGGATAAACAGACAGTTTATTGAGTGGGGCGGTGCACCCTCGAACAGTTTCGGCAAGCCCCTTGCAAGTACCTGGGTGAGGCAGGCTGGCTTGATCTGAGACAAGGCCCGCCGGTGCCGATAGCTGATCATTCGAACCCTGATTGTTGACCCCTCACCGCTGGCCCGTCCCGCGCTGAGGTAAAGGAGTGGTGTATGCAAGTGCTTGACCGTCGCAAGGCCATGGCCATCCTGCCGTTGTGGCGGCTGGCGTTTCGGCCGTTTTTCCTGGCCGGGTGTGTGCTTGCATTGTTGGCCATACCGTTGTGGCTGGCGGCGTTTACTGGAAGGCTGTCGGCCTGGCAACCGGCCGGCGGCTGGTTGGCCTGGCACCGTCATGAACTGCTGTTCGGCTTCGGCCTGGCAATCATCGCCGGGTTCTTGTTGACGGCCGTGCAGACCTGGACAGGTACTCCGGGGCTTAGTGGCAAACGTCTGGCGGCGCTGGCGCTGTTATGGCTGGGCGCGCGACTGGCCTGGCTGGCAGATGCGCCCTGGCCATTGCTGACGGTGCTGGAGCTGGGTTTCGCCCTGGCGGTTGCGGCGTTGATGGGCATTACGTTGTGGCGCGTACGGCAGAAGCGCAACTACCCGATTGTGCTGGTCTTGCTGCTGTTGGCCGCCGCTGATGGGTTATCCGTGTACGGTCTGGTGCAACATGACGAGGGCTTGCAGCGCCAAAGTGTGCTTACGGGCCTGTGGCTGGTGGCGGCGATGATGGGGCTGATCGGCGGGCGGGTGATTCCTTTCTTCACCCAGCGCGGTCTGGGCCGGGTAGAAGGCGTTGCCCCCTGGCCGTGGCTCGATCGTCTGTTACTGGCGGGGTCGGCACTGGTGGCGCTGCTGTATGCCTTCGGCCCGGCGCTGTCGACCAGCCTCTGGGTCGGCCTGTTGTTCGCCGCGCTGGCGGTGGGGCACGGGGTGCGGCTGGTGCGTTGGCATGATCGGGATTTGTGGCGGGTGCCGCTGCTGTGGTCGCTGCACCTGGCCTACGCCTGGCTGGCGCTGGCTTGCCTGGGCATGGCCCTGTGGCATTTCGGCGTCGCGCTGAACCCGAGCCTGGCGGTGCACAGCTTGTCCATCGGCGCCATGGCCGGGTTGATCCTGGCGATGATCGCCCGCGTCAGCCTGGGCCATACCGGGCGAGCCCTGGAACCGCCGGCCGGCATGACCCTGGCGTTCGTCCTGCTGAACCTGGCATGCCTGAGCCGAGTGCTGCTGGTGCTGCTGTTCCCGTTGGCCGCGCTGTGGCTGGCGGGGCTGTGCTGGACCCTGGCATTCGGACTCTACGCCTGGCGTTATGGGCCGATGCTGTTGCAGGCCCGCGTGGATGGGCATCCAGGATGAGCCGAGGGGATCGATGATGTATGGGGTTTTGCTGGTCACTCATCTATTGGCGGCTATCGCTTTTATCGGCACGTTGTTTTTCGAGGTTTTTATCTGGCATGCCGCCCGCCGGCCTTTGGCCCAAGGCGTCAGGGACGCCGCCGATCCTGCGATCGCCAAGCGTTCGCGGCAGGTGTTGCACGGGGTGGTGCTGGTGCTTTACAGCGCCGGCATCGCGCTGGCCTGGCAGCATCGCGGTGCATTGAGCCAACCGTTGAGCAACAGCTTCGGCCTGTTGCTGAGCCTGAAGATTCTGCTGGCCTTGAGCATCATCGGCCATTATTTGTGGCTGGCGTACTGGCTCAAGAGCGGGCGGCTGACCCCGGACCGCGCCTGCTGGCTGCGTCGCAGTATCCTGGGACACATGGTGCTGATTGTGGTGTTGGCCAAGGCGATGTTCTATTGGCAGTTTTGAGCAGGAATGAGAGCCACAAACGGCTGTGGGAGCAAAGCTTGCTCGCGATGGCGCAATGTCAGTCGGTATCAATGTTGACTGATCCAGCGCTATCGCGAGCAAGCTTTGCTCCCACAGGGGTAATGGCAATGTTTGAGAGTCAGCGAACGGGTTTCATCGCATTGACGAACAACACATTGTTTTCCAGATGGATGTGCTGCATCAGGTCATCACGAAACTCCACCAGCCCGCGATACAGGGCGCGCCAGGTGTTGCAGGCATCGGAGGGCGGGGTGATCTGGTCGGTCAGGGCAAGCATGGTTTCCAGCGCTTCACCGTGCTGGTCGTGTTCGTAGCGCAGTACCTGGATGGGGGCCGAGGCCCGATCACCCAGGCCCTGTTGCAGCATCGGGAACAGCACCTGCTCCTCCTTGAGCATGTGGCCTTCGAGTTCCTGATACATGTCCTGCAAGTGATCGGCCAGGCCGACGGGGCAACTGGCCCGGGCGCCATGGACCATCTCGACGCGGCGGGCCAGACGGATCAATTCCGGCAGCTGTTCGCGGTGACGGGCGTGGTAGCGTTCCAGGATGTGGGCGATCAACAGCGCCTGGGGTTCGTCGCGCCAGTCATGGCCCAGTTCCCCAGCGGCCTGCAGGGTGCGTAGGGCATCGGCGATCAGCAGTGGGTTCAGGCCCTTGCCCAGCGCTGCTTCGCGCAAGGATTTTTGCCCGCCACAACAGAAGTCGAGGTTGTAGTGATGAAAGGTACGGGTGGCACCGGGAATGTCGCAGGCCAATTGGCCGAGGCTTTGTTCCAGCAGATCGAGGCTCATCATGTTTCCTTGGGTTGAATCCCGGGAGGGACAGATGAGCGAACTTTGCAGCCGACGTGCCAGAATTAACTGTCTGAAAATTAACGGATAAATATTTACCAGGGTGATTCTCACCCTGGCTGCAAGGGGTCAAACGAACCCTGGAGGGTAATCACTACCATGCTGCGTGAAAGCCTGGCCGCCGACCTGATCGTCGAGTTGCCCAATGCCGTTCGATTGCAACGCCTGGTACAGACCCTGCGCGAATACTTCAACAGTGGCGCCGTAGGCTTGTTGCGCCTGGACGATGACAGCCTCAGGCCTGTCGCCACCGTAGGCCTGGTGCATGAGGCGCTCGGCCGTCGGTTCGTGATCGCCCAGCATCCGCGCCTGGCGGCGATCATGGCGTCGCGCGAACCCACCTGGTTCGAGCCCGACAGCCGCTTGCCCGACCCTTATGACGGCTTGCTCGATAACCACGTCGGCGAACCGCTGCCGGTGCACGACTGCATGGGCGTGAGCCTGTACGTGGAAGGGCGGCTCTGGGGCGCGATCACCCTGGATGCGCTGCATGCTGGCACCTTCGACAGCCGCGCAAGGGAAGAACTCAAACGGTGCACCTTGCAGATCGAAGCGGCGGTGCGGGTGACCCGGCTCGAGCAGGAAAACCGCAGCCTGCGCGCCTCGCGCAGTGATCTGCCGGATGTCCGTCGGCCGGCCGAGGAGGGCGAGATCCTTGGGCGCAGCGAGGTGCTGGATCAACTGCTCAACGAGCTGGACGTATTGGCCGACTCCGAACTGCCGGTGCTGTTGCTGGGAGAAACCGGTGTCGGCAAGGAGTTGTTTGCGCGTCGTTTGCATCGCTTGTCCCGGCGCAGTCACAAGCCGCTGGTGCAGGTCAATTGCGCAGCCTTGCCCGAGTCCCTGGCCGAAAGCGAACTGTTCGGCCACGTCAAAGGGGCATTCTCCGGCGCTACGACCGACCGCGCCGGGCGTTTCGACGCGGCCAATGGCGGCACGTTGTTTCTCGACGAGGTGGGTGAATTGCCGTTGAGTGTGCAGGCCAAGTTGCTGCGCACCCTGCAAAACGGCGAGATCCAGCGCCTGGGTGCTGACAAGCCGCTGCACGTCGATGTGCGGATCATCGCCGCCACCAACCGCCACCTGCCGGACAGCATTCGCGATGGGCTATTTCGCGCCGACCTGTATCACCGGCTCTCGGTCTACCCGGTGCCGATCCCGCCGTTGCGCGAACGCGGTAGCGATGTGCTGATGCTCGCCGGGCATTTCCTCGAGTTGAACCGCACGCGCCTGGGCTTGCGCGGATTGCGCCTGTCACCGGTCGCTGAACAGGCGCTGCTGGCGTACTCCTGGCCGGGCAATGTGCGGGAGCTGGAGCACGTGATCAGTCGCGCGGCGTTGAAGCAACTCAGCCGCGGGGCCAGTCGCAGCCTGATCATGACCCTGGAGCCGCAGGTGCTGGACCTGGACGTCAGTGCCAGTGGATCCACGGCCCACACGACACTTGAACAGTCTCTAGAGGTCGCCGATGTACCGTTCCAGCCGCTGAATGAAGCTGTCGACACTTGCCAGCGCCAGGCGATCCTCAAGGCCCTGGAGCATTGCGGGCAGAACTGGGCCGGTGCGGCGCGGCTGCTGGAGGTCGACCCGAGCAACCTGCATAAACTGGCGCGGCGGTTGGGGCTCAAGTAGCGGTCTGTCTGTAACGACCGAGCCGCCTTCATCGCGAGCAAGCTCGCTCCCACATTCGTCCTGTGGCGTTCACAAAACCCTGTGGGAGCGAGCTTGCTCGCGATGGCGTCGGTAAATTCAACACAGGAATCAGCATTGACAACGATCAAGGTCGGCTCAGGCGGCCAGGCGCAGACTGGGCCAAACCTATCGGGAGATCACCTCCATGCCCCTTTCCCTGGCCAAAATGCGCCGCCAGTACACCCTCGATGGCCTGGATGAAACCCATGTCCCGGACGATCCGATGGTTCTGTTCGGGTTATGGATGCAACAAGCCCGCGACACCGAAAGCCCGCCGGTGGAAGCCAACAGCATGACCCTGGCGACCGTGGACGAGCAGGGCCGGCCGCACTGTCGGGTGCTGCTGCTCAAGGGGTTCAGCGATGAAGGTTTCACATTTTTCGGCAACTACGACAGTGGCAAGGGACGGGACCTGGCGATCAATCCCTGGGCGGCCATGACCTTTTTCTGGCCGGGACTGGAGCGGCAAGTGCGGGTTGAAGGGCAGGTTCACAAGCTCGATTCCGGGCTATCGGATGCCTATTTCATTTCCCGCCCCCTGGCCAGTCGTCTTGGTGCCTGGGCCTCGCCGCAAAGCCGTGAGCTGGAGGATCGGGCCGCCCTTGAGGCGTTGCTGACGCAGACCGAACGACGGTTTATCAATCAGCCAGTGCCGCGTCCCGAACACTGGGGCGGCTACTGCCTGAGGCCTGAACGGCTGGAGTTCTGGCAAGGCCGCGCCGACCGTCTGCACGATCGCCTCGACTACCGCCTGCAAGAAGGCGTCTGGCAGCGTAGCCGCCTGGCACCGTAAACGCCGAGGGAGGTACCTCTATCGGGGAATAGGCCCGGCCCCGATTGCGGTTCAGGCTGGGCCATCTTTTTTTAAAGGACGGCTGACCATGGCCCATCTGACGCAACGCCACTTTCAACCGCTGAATATTGCGGTGCTGACCATCAGCGATACCCGTAGCTTCGAAACCGATACCTCCGGGCAGACCCTCGCCGATCTGCTGCAAACCGCCGGGCATGTGCTGATCGACCGTGGGCTGGTGAAGGACGATATCTACCAGATCCGCGCCCAGGTCTCGCAGTGGATCGCCGCCCCTGAAGTGCAAGTGGTGCTGATGACCGGCGGCACCGGTTTTACCCCCCGCGATAACACCCCCCAGGCGGTGCTGCCGCTGCTGGACAAGCAGGTGGACGGGTTCGGCGAACTGTTCCGGCAGGTGTCACTGGCAGAGATCGGCATGTCCAGCCTGCAATCACGGGCATTGGCGGGTATGAGCAACGGCGTATTGGTGTGCTGCCTGCCGGGTTCGCCGGGCGCGTGTCGCACCGGTTGGGAACAGATCCTGGTCGGTCAACTGGACAGCCGCACCGGCCCGTGCAACTTCACTCCCCACCTCAAGCCGCAGCCCGGCGTTGTCGTTGAGCCTTGCGGGACGCGCTCATGAGCAGCGGCGCGTGTGGCAGCGTCTGTGAGAGCGGCGCGCTGATGCCGGTGGATGAAGCCATCCGCTACCTGCTGGATCAGGCACCGCTGCCGCCTCCGGTGCAACGGGTGGCGCTGGACCAGGCCTTGGGCCGGGTGCTGGCGACAGACATCCGCAGCCCCATGAACTTGCCTGCGTGGGACAACAGCGCCATGGACGGTTATGCCCTGCGGGCCGCTGACCTGCCAGCCGCCGGAGGTTATCTGACCCTGGCCGGGCGCATTGCCGCCGGACAGGCATCCAATAATCCGCTGCAGCCCGGGCAGGCCGTACGGATTTTCACGGGCGCGCCGCTGCCGCCGGGGGCAGACACCGTGGTGCCCCAGGAAAGCTGTCGGGTAGCAGGTGAGCGGGTCTGGTTGCCACCGGTCAATGACGGCGACCATGTGCGCAAGGAAGGCGAGGAAGTGCGCCGAGGAGACCTGTTGCTTCGTGCCGGCAAGCGCTTGCGGGCCCAGGAGCTGGGGTTGCTGGCCGGTGCCGGGATTGCGCGAATGGAGGTCTATCGGCCGTTGCAGGTCGGTCTGCTCAGCAGCGGCGATGAACTGCGCGAACCGGGCGAAGCATTGGCGCCGGGGCAGATCTACAACAGCAATCGCCATAGCCTCGCGGCACTGCTGCGCGGCTGGGGCATGGAGGTGCATGACTACGGCGCCATGCCCGACAAGCTGCTCGCCAGTCGCCAGGCCTTGAGCCTGGCGGCGGCCGAGTGTGATGTGCTGCTGACCTCCGGCGGCGTTTCGGTGGGCGAGGAGGATCATCTCAAACAAGCCATCGAAGCGCTGGGCAGCGTTGACCTGTGGCGCCTGGCAATCCAGCCGGGCAAACCGCTGGCCTTTGGCGAAGTGGCCGGCAAACCCTGGATCGGTTTGCCAGGTAACCCATCGGCGGCGCTGATTACCGCATTGATTGTCGTGCGCCCGTTCCTGTTCCGGGCCCAAGGCATGGACGAAGTATTGCCTATCCCGTTGCAGTTGCCGGCCGGGTTTGACTGGCCAAAGCCCAACCGGCGGCGGCAGTACCTGCGGGCGAAACTGGTCCCCGGTGCCGATGGTTCGCTGTGTGTCGAGCTGCATCCCCAGCAAAGTTCGGCCATGTTGGCTGCCGCATGCTGGGCCGACGGTCTGGCCGTGGTCGAGTGTCAGGCGCACGTGCGCATGCACGACAAGGTGATGTACTTGCCGTTCGCGAGCCTGATGCATTAACGGCAATTGATTGTCGTCAAGGTCGCCGCCGATGAGCTGACTAGACTGGCGGCGCTCCGAGTTTTCTCATGAGGATGTCCCATGCAACTGGTTTGCCCGGCAGGGAATCTGCCTGCCCTCAAAGCGGCGGTGCGCCAAGGCGCCGATGCCGTCTATGTCGGCTTTCGCGATGACACCAACGCCCGGCATTTCGCCGGGCTGAACATGGACGACAAACAGTTCGACGCGGCGGTCGCGCACATCCGCCAGCACCAACGCAAACTCTATGTGGCGGTCAACACCTACCCGCAACCCAAGGGCTGGGAGCGTTGGCAGCGCGCGGTGGATCGCGCCGCCGATCTGGGCGTCGACGCCCTGATCGCCGCCGACCCCGGCGTGCTCGGCTACGCCAGCCAGCGCCACCCACAACTGGCCCTGCATCTTTCGGTACAAGGTTCGGCGACCCATGCCGCGGCGCTGGCTTTTTACGCCGAGCGCTACGGCATTCGGCGTGCGGTGCTGCCACGGGTGCTGTCCCTGGCCCAGGTGCGGCAGGTAGCAGCAGCGAGCCCAGTGCCGATCGAAGTCTTCGGTTTCGGCAGCCTGTGCATCATGGCCGAGGGCCGTTGTCACTTGTCTTCCTACATCACCGGTGAGTCGCCGAACCTGTGCGGCGTGTGCTCACCGGCCAAGGCAGTGCGCTGGAGCGAAGACGCCGACGGCCTGAGCGCACGCTTGAGCGAGGTGCTGATCGATCGCTACACCCCTGACGAGCCGGCCGGTTACCCGACCCTGTGCAAGGGCCGCTTCCTGGTCGACGGCAAGCGCTTCCATGCCCTGGAAGAACCCACCAGCCTCGACACCCTGGACCTGCTGCCGGAGCTGGCGGCCATCGGCGTCGAGGCAGTGAAGATCGAGGGCCGCCAGCGCAGCCCGGCCTACGTTGAACAAGTGACCCGGGTCTGGCGCGCCGCACTGGATGCCCACCGGGCTGCGCCGCAACGATTCCGGGTGCGGGAAGAATGGCGCCAGGTGTTGGCCGGTTTGTCGGAAGGCAGCCAGACCACCCTGGGCGCTTACCATCGATCATGGCAATGAGGGAGGCCAGATGAAACTCAGCCTGGGACCGGTCCTGTTTTACTGGGACAAAGCGCAACTGGGGAATTTCTACGCCGAGATGTCGGCCTTGCCGCTGGATGTGATTTACCTGGGGGAAACCGTCTGCTCAAAGCGCCGGGCATTCTCCCTGGATCAATGGCTGGGCCTGGGGCGCGAACTGCAAGCGTGCAGCCAGGCACAGATTGTGTTGTCGAGCCTGACGCTGATCGAAGCGGCCTCGGAGCTGTCATCCTTGCGTCGGCTGTGTGACAACGGCCAATTGTTGGTGGAAGCCAATGACATGGGGGCGGTGCAGTTTCTCGCTGAACGCAAGTTGCCTTTCGTGGGCGGCCCGGCGTTGAACCTGTACAACGGCCATGCCCTGGGGCAATTGCTCGACAGCGGCATGATTCGCTGGGTACCGCCTGTGGAGTGCTCGGCGGCGCTGATCGGCGATGTACTGGAGCAGGTGCGGGAAATGGACCGCGAGGTCCCCGAGGTGGAGATTTTTGCCTACGGCCACTTGCCCCTGGCTTATTCGGCACGCTGCTTCACCGCCCGGGCCGAAAACCGGCCCAAGGACGACTGTCAGTTCTGTTGCATCAACTATCCCGACGGCCTGGCGCTGAGCAGTCAGGAGGGCCAGCAACTGTTCACCCTCAACGGCATTCAGACGATGTCCGGTGAGGTCACCAATCTGTTGGCCGATTACCCCGCGCTGATGGCCAGTGGCGCCGACGTGCTGCGTCTGAGCCCGCGCGCCCAGGGCATGGCCGAGGTGGTCAGGGCCTTCGACAACGTTCGCCAGGGCGAGGCACCACCGCTGTTTGTGGCCGGTTGCAACGGCTATTGGCACGGTCATGCCGGCATGTTGAAAGTTGAGGAGGCGGGCCTGTGTTGAGTCCGAAAAAGTGGGTGCTCAAAGGTGCCGATCGCTTGCTGCCGCTGGTGGGTAAGGTGCCGTTCGTGGTGCAGCGACTGGCGCTACAGCAGGCGCTCAACCGTTGCCTGGCCGAGCCGCTGCGCGATGGCGGGTTCGAGGTGTTGCGCGGGCGTTGGCTATGCCTGCGGGTGCCGGACCTGAAGTTGTGCTGGTACCTGACGCTGTCGCGGGATGGACTGCGTATTGCCGAACAAGCCGAAGCCCAGGTCAGCATCAGTGGCAACTGGCGTGAATTTCTCTTGCTCGCCAGTCGGCAGGAAGATCCCGACACGTTGTTCTTCCGGCGACGCCTGGTGATCGAGGGCGACACCGAACTGGGGCTGGCGCTGAAAAACCTGATCGACAGTCTCGACCCGGAGGTCTTGCCGCCCTGGTTATGGCGCAACCTGGAACGGGCGGGCAAGGGATTGGCGGCGGCCTGATGAAAGCTCCAGGCTCACTGCCCCTGGTGTACTCCTGTTCCGGTTGTTCCAACGTGGCGCAACTGGCCAACACCGTCGCCCTGCGCCTGGACCGCGCCGGCCTGGCCGAGATGTCCTGCATCGTCGGGGTCGGCGGGCATGTGCCGGCACTGGTCAATAAAGCGCGCTCGGGGCGGCGGATCATCGCGCTGGACGGTTGTCCGTTGCAGTGCGTTCAGGCGTGTTTGCAGCAGCATGATCTGGAAGCGGATGTGCATGTGATTTTGAGCCAGTTGGGCTGGCGCAAGCGTTTCGGCGTCGATTGCACGCAAGAGGAGGGGGACGCGTTGTTTGAGCGGTTGATACCGATGATGGGTGTCGATTAAAGACGCTGGCGCAAACACCCACCCTGTGGCGAGGGAGCTTGCTCCCGCTGGGGGCGAAGCCCCCCCAAGGATTCTCACTGCGGTGGGTCAGGTTGATTGCATTCGGTTTCTTTGGGGCTGCTGCGCAACCCAGCGGGAGCAAGCTCCCTCGCCACAGGGGCTTGTTAGCACTTCGCTGCATTATTGCTGATAAGCGTCCAGCTCATCTTCGGCCAGGATGCGAATGTTGCGCCGCTCCATGGCAATCAGGCCACCGTCTACCAGGCGATGGAGAATGCGCGAAAAAGTCTCTGGCTGGATTCCCAGCTTGGAGGCCACCAGGCGTTTGGACACCTGCAGCACCACCTGACCGTCGCGCGGGTCGCGTTCCTGAAGCAGAAAATTGATGACCCGCCGGCTGGCGCTGGCCAGGGTCAGGTTGTCGATGTCCTTGAGGCGCTGGTGCAAATGGATACTCATGCTCGCCAGGATCGCCAGGCAGACCTTCGGCTGGTCTTCCAGGGCCTTGCGGTAATGAGTGCCTTCGATACTCACCAGTACGCTGTCCTTGAGCGCCGATGCACTGACCGGGTAGCACCGGGCCTGGCTGAACAGCAGAGCCTCGGCGAAGGTCTGCCCGGGCTGGATGATTTCCACCAGGTTTTCCTGGCCTTCACCGGTGACCCGGAACAGCTTGATCTGACCGCTGACCAGCAGGAAAAACCGCTTGGCCGGGTCGCCCTGGTGCATGAGCGTGCTGTTGCACTCCAGGCGTTTGAGCACGGCCAGGTTGCACACGTCTTCGAAGACCCGCTCCGGTAACTGGCTGAACAGGTGATGACGACGCAACAGTAAAACGATGGAAGGATGAGTCAGCATGGCGTACCTCCGCGTGCCGTCATGGTAGAACCCCACGCGCCCCCGGCCTATGCCTCCGCAGGCCTACCTCGGAAGAGGGAGGTGCGTCCCCGCTCAAACACAAGCCCTGTGGGAGCGAGCCTGCTCGCGATAGCGGAGGGTCAGCTTGCAGGGATGTTGAATGTGCCGCCGTCATCGCGAGCAAGCTCGCTCCCACAGTTTTTCGGGCCGTGCGCAGACGCTGTATTCGCCTGAAACACCCTGTGGGAGGTGTGGTTTGCCGGGCTAGCCCACTCCGCGCAGATGCTCCATGGCCCACACGGCGGCTTCGACCCGTGAGCGCAACCCCAGTTTGTGCAGCAGGTTCTTCACATGGACCTTGACCGTGCCTTCGGTGATGCCCAGCTTGTGGCCGATGACTTTGTTGCTGCAGCCGCCGGCGATGGTCTTGAGTACTTGGCGTTCGCGTTCGGTCAGTTCCACGTCGGCCTGGCGGGGAGGGGAGCGCAAGGCCTGGGCCATGACGCGGGTCAGGCCGGGGCTGATCACCAGCGCGCCGTTGAGGGCATCGCGGATGTACTGCACCAGCAACTCCGGCTCCATGTCCTTGAGCAGGTAACCGTTGGCATCCAGGCGCAGGGCATCGCGAATGTCGTCCTCGGCGTCGGATACGGTGAACAGCAATACCTTGCCGGTGTAATGCATGGCCCGCAGCCGGCGCAGGGTTTCGATGCCGTTCATTTGCGGCATGTTGTTGTCCAGCAGGACCAGGTCAGGTTTGAGCGGTTCGATCAGTGTCAGGGCTTCTTCGCCGTGGCTGGCTTCGCCGACGATGTGCAAGTCGTCTTCGAGTTCGAGCATTTGGCGGATCCCTCGACGCATCATTGGATGGTCGTCGACCAGCAGGAGGGTGTGACGCAGGGGGGCGTTCATGTTGCGAGACCTTCGCTGTGTTGGCCCAGGAATTCCGGTTGGAAATGCACCTGGATACGGGTGCCCTGGGGCGTTCGGGAGATAATTTGCAGTTGGCCGCGCAAGCTGCGGGCCCGTTCGTTCATGATGTTCAGGCCGTGGTGTTCGCGCTGGTCCACTTCGCCACTGAAGCCCCGGCCATCGTCTTCGACCGACAGTCGCACGGTTTCGCCTTCCTGGCGCAGTTCGAGCCAGGCGTTCTCTGCGTGGGCATGGCGCAGGCAGTTGGAGAGCGCCTCGCGGGTGATCTGCAGGATATGAATCTGCTCACTGGCCGACAGCTCGAAGGCCAGGGTGTCGACGAACAGATGCACCCGGAAATCGCCCCGGCGGGAGAACTCTTCAGCGGTGTCCTTGAGTTCCTGGACCAGCCCGTCGTCGTGGATCTGCAAGCGGAACGTGGTGAGCAGTTCGCGCAACTGCCGGTAGGCATTGTTCAGGCCTTCGCGCAGTTCGGCGGTGACGGTTTCCAGGGTTTGCACCGGTTCGCCGCGACGCATCAGGGTTTGCATGCGGCTGACTTGCAGCTTCATGTACGACAAGGCCTGGGCCAGGGAGTCATGCAGTTCGCGGGCGATGATCGTGCGCTCATCGAGCAACAGCAGGCGATGGTCCTGTTCGCGCTGGCGCTTGAGAGACAGCGAGGTGCCGATCAGGTTTGCCAGGGCCTGGATCAGTGCGGTTTCCCAGGGTTGCGCCGCGTGACCGTCGACAAAATGCGCCTTGAGTTCACCCAGTTCCGTGCCCTGGTTACTGATGCTGAACGTCTGCGGCCGGGCGCTGTGGTGTTTCTGGCAGGTGGCGCAATCGCTGCTGGCGCAGACCTCGCGGCTGTTGGCGCCATGCAGCGATAGCAGTTGCCGGGCGGGCGCCTGCAACTGGCCTTGCAGACACAGCGACAGGCGCAGGCCCGGCAGTCGCTGCTGGAACCGGCTGATCAGTTCATCCAGCCCTTCGGCATTGGCCTGCCGCGTGGCCAGGCTGCGGCTGCTCTGGTACAGCAGCTCCAGGGCGGCATTGGCCTGTTGCAGGTTCAGGGTCTTTTGCTGGACCTGATTCTCCAGGGTGCGATGGGATTGCTCGATGGTCTCGGCCATGGTGTTGAAGCTGGTCGCCAGTTGGCCCAGTTCATCCTCTGACTGATGGTTGACCCGCACCTGGAATTCGCCACGGCGAAAGCGCTGGGTGGCGTCCACCAGTTCCTGCAAGGGCGTGACCACGCCGTACTGCAATTCATACAGACCGATCAGCAGGATGATCATGGTGGTGAACAGCGCCATGCCCTGGATCGTCTGTTGCCAGGCTTGCTTGTGCTCGCTCTGGCGTTGCAACAGGGTGACGAACTGGTCCAGTTGCGCAACGAAGGAAGCGGCACTGGCCTGGAAGAACGCCGAATCGCCGCGTTCGATCGCCGGGCGCAAGGTCTGGTTCCAACGCTGCATGAGGCTCTGATAACTCTGATGCAGGGAGGTCGCCGGTCCGTCTTCCAGCACGGCGCGCAAGGACGGGCTTTCGAGACGTCGTTGCAGGCTGTCGATGATCGCCGGGACATCGTCGCTGGCCCCGGCTGCCAGTTTCCAGCTCAGGTGATAGGTCTCCATACGCACGGAACCGGCGGTGTTGATGGCGGCCGCGTCGCCCTGGCTGAACCAGGCAATCAGACCTGCGCTCAAGGAACTGGCCAGGGCGAGGATGGCGATCAGGATCACCGCCAGCCCGGCGCGAGCGGGCAGGGAACTGCGCAGCCACCGCATCATCGAGACTGGCCCTGGAGGAAATTCTGCAAACCGAACATGGGGACGCCCTGGCGTTGGGGGGGGTATAGCAGCCGATCCCGGGCGCACTACCTCTAAAGAGTTGTCGGCCGCTACGTTTCGATAAAAGCCACGGCCGAAATGTTCAAAGCCTTGATAAATAAAGGTTCTTATCAACTTCAGGCTCTACCCCCTAAGAGGTAGACGAGCCCAGCATAGGCCAGTACCGCCGGGACGCACGTTGACCCAGGTCAAGTTTTTACGGGGTACGCATCACTAGGCTGCGCTCATCGAACTGACGGGGAGTGCATCGAGATGCGAGCGCAAGTGCAACAAGGGTTGGTGCTGGGGATGAGTACCCTGGCCTTCACCGTGTGCTTCATGGTCTGGATGATGTTTGCCGTGCTCGGTGTTCCGATCAAGGAAATGCTGGCGCTCAACGAAACCCAATTCGGTCTGCTGGCCGCCACGCCGGTGCTGACCGGTTCCCTGGTGCGCTTGCCCCTGGGCCTGCTGACCGACCGCTTCGGCGGGCGCATCGTGTTCTTCCTGCTGATGCTCTCCTGTGTGCTGCCGTTGTACCTGATCACCCTGGCCACGGCTTTCTGGCAGTTCCTGGTGCTGGGCCTGTTTGTCGGGCTGGCCGGTGGATCGTTCTCGGTGGGCATCGCTTATGTGGCCAAGTGGTTCGACAAGCAGAATCAAGGCTTCGCCATGGGTGTGTTCGGCGCGGGCAACGCCGGCGCCGCGCTGACCAAATTCCTCGCTCCGGCCTTGATCGCCTTCGGTTCCTGGCACCTGGTGCCGAAGGTGTTCAGCGCCATTCTGTTCATCACCGCGCTGCTGTTCTGGTTTCTCACAACCGAGAAGAAGGAGCACAGCGGCACCGGCGGCGCCACGTTGCGCGAGCAACTGAAAACCCTGAAAGAACCAGCGGTGTGGCGCTACTGCCAGTACTACTCGATCGTGTTCGGCGGCTATGTAGCCCTGGCCCTGTGGATGACCAAGTACTACGTGCAGGAATACGGCTTCAGCCTGCAAAGCGCGGCGCTGCTGGCGGCCTGCTTCTCCCTGCCCGGTGGCGTATTGCGGGCCGTCGGTGGCTGGATGTCCGACCGCTGGGGCGCCCAGAGCGTGACCTGGTGGGTGTTGTGGGTCAGCTGGATCTGCTTGTTCCTGCTCTCGTACCCACAGACCCAACTGCAAGTGCAGACCGTCAACGGCACGGTGGATTTTCACATCGGCCTCAACGCCACGCTGTTCACCGTGCTGCTGTTCGTGATGGGCATCGCCTTCGCGTTCGGCAAGGCCTCGGTCTTCAAGTACATCGCCAACGACTACCCGAAAAACATGGGCGCGGTGTCCGGCATCGTCGGCCTGGCCGGCGGCCTGGGCGGGTTCGTGTTGCCGATCATGTTCGGCGCCCTGGTGGACCTCACCGGCGTGCGCTCGTCCTGCTTCATGTTGATGTACGGCGTGGTCTGGGTCTCCCTGACCTGGATGTACTTCAGCGAAGTTCGCAAGCGCCCGCTGCTGGGTAAACAGCCGCCGGCCAGCCAATCCCCGTTTTCCAGCATTGCCCAAGGAGAAGAACATGTCCGTTCTGCAAACGCCTGAAAAGGGCCCGGTCATTCATGACTGGCGTCCGGAAGACCCCGCGTTCTGGGGCAAGAGTGGCAAACAGACTGCCCGGCGTAACCTGTGGATTTCCATCCCGGCGTTGCTGTTGGCCTTCGCGGTGTGGATGGTCTGGAGCACGGTGATCGTGCGCCTGAACGCCATCGGTTTCAGTTTCAGCACCGACCAGTTGTTCTGGCTCGCGGCGTTGCCGGGCCTGTCCGGCGCGACCTTGCGCATCTTCTATTCGTTCATGGTGCCGATCTTCGGCGGTCGTCGCTGGACGGCCCTGAGCACTGCGTCGCTGCTGTTGCCGGCGCTGTGGATGGGCTTTGCCGTGCAGGATCCGGCCACGCCTTACAGCGTGTTCGTGCTGATCGCGCTGCTCTGCGGCTTTGGCGGCGGTAACTTCGCCTCGAGCATGTCCAACATCAGCTTCTTTTACCCCAAGTCCCAGCAGGGCACGGCCCTGGGCCTGAACGCCGGGCTGGGCAACCTGGGCGTGTCGGTGATGCAGTTCAGCGTGCCGCTGGTGATTTCCTTCGGCGTGTTCGGCTTCATGGGCGGCCAGCCGCAGGTACTGGCTGACGGCAGCTCGCTGTGGCTGCAAAACGCCGGTTTTATCTGGGTGCCGTTCATCCTCGCCGTGACCGTGATTGCCTGGTTCGGCATGAACGACCTGTCCAGCGCCCGCGCTTCGTTCAGTGAGCAGGCAGTGATTTTCAAGCGCAAGCACAACTGGCTGATGTGCTGGTTGTACCTGGCGACCTTCGGCTCGTTCATCGGCTTCTCCGCCGCGTTTCCGCTGCTGATCAAAACCTCGTTCCCGGAAGTCATCGCCCTGAAGTTCGCCTTCCTCGGTCCGCTGGTCGGTGCCCTGGTGCGGCCACTGGGTGGCTGGCTGGCGGACAAGCTCGGCGGCGCGAAGGTTACGTTGTGGAACTTCGTGCTGATGATCGCGATGGTGTTCGGGGTCCTTCATTTCCTGCCCCAAGGCGGCCAGGGCGGCAGCTTCTACGGCTTCCTGGGGATGTTCATGTTGCTGTTCGTCACCACTGGCGTGGGCAACGGGTCGACCTTCCGCATGATCCCGGTGATCTTCCGCACCCTGCATGAAAAAGCCAGCCGCGGCCAAAAGCCCGAGCTACGCGAACAAGCGCTCAAGAACGCTGGCAAGGAATCGGCCGCAGTGCTGGGTTTCAGCTCGGCCATGGGCGCCTTCGGCGCGTTCTTCATCCCCAAATCATTCGGCACTTCGATGGCCCTGACCGGCGGCCCGGAGATGGCCTTCTACATGTTCGTCGGCTTTTACCTGAGCTGCATCGTGGTGACCTGGTGGTGGTATGCCCGCAAGGGCGCCGCAACACCGTGCTAAGCCGAACCTAAACCTGCGTGGGCGGGGCGCAGACCCCGCGGAGCAAGCCTGAGAGGAACACACTGTGAGTCATTTACTGGATCAACTGCGGTTTTTCAACCGCAAGCAAGGCGAGTTTTCCGACGGGCACGGCGAGACCCGCAAGGAGTCCCGCGACTGGGAGAACGTCTACCGCTCCCGCTGGCAGTACGACAAGATCGTGCGCTCCACCCATGGGGTGAACTGCACCGGCTCGTGCTCGTGGAAAATCTACGTCAAGAACGGCCTGATCACCTGGGAAACCCAGCAGACCGACTACCCGCGCACCCGTAACGACCTACCCAACCACGAGCCGCGTGGCTGCCCTCGTGGCGCCAGCTACAGCTGGTACATCTACAGCGCCAACCGGCTCAAGTACCCGAAGATCCGCAAGCCATTGCTCAAGCTGTGGCGCGAAGCCCGGCAGACCCTGGCGCCAGTGGAAGCGTGGGCCAGCATCGTCGAAAACAAGGCCAAGGCCGACTCGTATAAAAGCAAGCGCGGCATGGGTGGTTTCATCCGTTCCAACTGGGAAGAAGTCAACGAGATCATCGCCGCCGCCAACGTCTACACCGTCAAGCAATACGGCCCGGATCGGGTGGTTGGCTTCTCGCCGATCCCGGCGATGTCGATGGTCAGCTACGCCGCGGGTTCGCGTTACCTGTCGCTGATCGGTGGCGTGTGCCTGAGCTTCTACGACTGGTACTGCGACCTGCCGCCAGCCTCGCCGATGGTCTGGGGCGAGCAGACCGACGTGCCGGAATCGGCCGACTGGTACAACTCCAACTACATCATTGCCTGGGGCTCCAACGTCCCGCAGACCCGTACCCCCGACGCGCACTTTTTCACCGAGGTGCGTTACAAGGGCACCAAGACCGTGGCGATCACCCCGGACTATTCGGAAGTCGCCAAGCTCACCGACCTGTGGCTCAACCCCAAGCAGGGCACCGACGCGGCACTGGCCCAGGCTTTCAACCATGTGATCTTCAAAGAGTTTCACCTGGACAAGCCCAGCGCCTACTTCACCGAGTACGCCAAGCGCTACACCGACCTGCCGGTGCTGGTGATGCTCAAGCCGATGCTCGGCGTGGCGCCGGGCTCCGGCTACCAGCCTGATCGCTTCCTGCGCGCCAGCGACCTGACCAACAACCTCGGCCAGGACAATAACCCGGAGTGGAAAACCATCGCCCTGGATGCCAGCGGTGAACTGGTTTCTCCCCAAGGCTCCATCGGCTATCGCTGGGGCGAAGAGGGCAAATGGAACATCCTGGCCCGTGAAGGCGGCGAGGGCCGTGAGATCGACCTCAAGCTCAGCCTGATTGGCGATGACGTGGCTGAAGTGGCCTTCCCGTATTTTGCCGGTGAAGCCCAGGAGTACTTCCAGCATGTGGCCGGTGACGCGGTGCAGTACCGCCGGGTGCCGGTGCACAACGTGGTGCTGGCCGACGGCAGCGTGGTGAAAGTCGCCACGGTGTTTGACCTGTCGGCGGCCAACCTGGCCATCGACCGTGGCCTGGGCGGCGCCAACGTCGCCAAGGACTACGACGACGCCTCGGTGCCCGGCACCCCGGCCTGGCAGGAGCAGATCACCGGTGTGAGCCGCGAGAAAGCGATCCAGATCGCCCGCGAATTCGCCGACAACGCCGACAAGACCCGTGGCCGTTCGATGATCATCGTCGGCGCGGCGATGAACCACTGGTACCACATGGACATGAACTACCGTGGGCTGATCAACATGCTCATGCTGTGTGGTTGTGTCGGCCAGACCGGCGGCGGTTGGGCCCACTATGTCGGCCAGGAAAAACTCCGTCCGCAATGTGGCTGGCTGCCCCTGGCCTTCGGCCTGGACTGGAACCGTCCGCCACGGCAGATGAACGGCACCAGCTTCTTCTACGGCCACAGCTCGCAATGGCGCCACGAGAAGATGAGCATGCACGACGTGCTGTCGCCTCTGGCGGATAAATCGCAGTTCCCTGAGCATGCCCTGGACTACAACATCCGCGCCGAACGCGCCGGCTGGTTGCCCAGCGCGCCACAATTGAACACCAACCCGCTGAACATTTGCCGCGATGCTGCTGCCGCCGGCATGGACCCGAAAGACTACGTGGTCAAGTCCTGGCAGGACGGCAGCCTGCGGTTTGCCTGCGAACAACCCGACAGCCCGGAAAACTTCCCGCGCAACATGTTCATCTGGCGTTCCAATCTGCTGGGGTCCTCGGGCAAAGGCCACGAGTACATGCTCAAGTACCTGCTGGGCACCAAGAACGGCGTGATGAACGAAGACATCGGCTTTGGTGGCGAATCCAAGCCGACCGAGGCTGAATGGGTCGACAACGGTGCCATCGGCAAACTGGACCTGGTGACCACCCTGGACTTCCGCATGTCCTCGACCTGCGTGTATTCCGACATCGTCTTGCCGACCGCGACCTGGTACGAAAAAGACGACATGAACACCTCGGACATGCACCCGTTCATTCACCCGCTGTCAGCGGCTATCGACCCGGCCTGGGAGTCGCGTTCGGACTGGGAAATCTACAAGGGCATCGCCAAGGCGTTCTCCGCCATGTCGGTCGGGCACCTGGGTGTCGAGAAAGACCTGGTCACCGTGCCGTTGATGCATGACAGCGTCGGTGAACTGGCCCAGCCGTTTGGCGGCACTGACTGGAAAAGCGCCGGCGTGGCTCCGCAACCGGGCAAGAACGCACCGAACCTGCAAGTGGTGGAGCGCGATTACCCCAACATCTACAAGCAGTTCACCTCCCTGGGCCCGATGTTGGAGAAACTCGGCAATGGCGGCAAGGGCATCAACTGGAACACCGACGATGAAGTGAAATTCCTCGGTGAGCTCAATCACCATGAGGTCGACGCCGGTATCAGCCAGGGTCGGCCGAAGATCGACAGCGCCATTGACGCGGCCGAAGTGATTCTGTCCCTGGCCCCGGAAACCAACGGCCAGGTGGCCGTCAAGGCCTGGGCGGCCCTGTCGAAATTCACCGGCATCGATCACAGCCACCTGGCGCTGTCCAAGGCCCACGAGGCGATTCGCTTCCGCGACATCCAGGCGCAGCCGCGCAAGATCATTTCCAGCCCGACCTGGTCTGGCCTGGAAGACGATCACGTCAGCTACAACGCCGGTTACACCAACGTTCACGAAGCGATTCCATGGCGCACCATCACCGGCCGCCAGCAGTTCTACCAGGATCACCCGTGGATGCAGGCGTTCGGCGAGCAACTGATGAGTTATCGGCCGCCGGTCAACACCCGCACCATCGAAGGCGTCAAGGGCAAGCGCAGCAATGGCGAGACCGAAATCGTCCTGAACTGGATCACCCCGCACCAGAAGTGGGGCATCCACAGCACCTACAGCGACAACTTGCTGATGCTCACCTTGAGCCGCGGCGGGCCGATCGTCTGGCTCTCGGAAATCGACGCCAAGCGCGCCGGTATCGAGGACAACGACTGGATTGAATGCTTCAACGTCAACGGTGCGCTGACCGCCCGTGCGGTGGTCAGCCAGCGGGTCAAGGAAGGCATGGTGATGATGTACCACGCCCAGGAACGGATCGTGAACGTGCCCGGCTCGGAAACCACCAAGACCCGTGGCGGCCACCACAACTCGGTGACCCGCGTGGTGCTCAAGCCCACTCATATGATCGGTGGCTACGCGCAACAGGCCTACGGTTTCAACTATTACGGCACGGTCGGTTGCAACCGCGACGAGTTCGTCGTGGTGCGCAAGATGTCCAAGGTCGATTGGCTCGACGGTTCCAGTGGCGATGATCTGCCGCGTCCACTGCCAACCGATATCGAGGAGAACTGAGATGAAAATTCGCTCACAAATCGGCATGGTCCTGAACCTGGACAAATGCATCGGCTGTCACACCTGCTCGATTACCTGCAAGAACGTCTGGACCAGCCGCGAAGGCATGGAATACGCCTGGTTCAACAACGTCGAATCCAAGCCTGGCATCGGCTACCCCAAAGAGTGGGAAAACCAGGACAAGTGGAAGGGCGGCTGGATCCGTAACGCCGACGGTTCGATCAACCCACGCATCGGCGGCAAGTTCCGCGTGCTGGCGAACATCTTCGCCAACCCGGACTTGCCGAGCCTGGACGATTACTACGAACCGTTCGACTTCGACTACCAGCACCTGCACACCGCGCCTTTGGGCGAGCATCAGCCCACCGCACGGCCGCGCTCGCTGGTGTCCGGCAAGCGCATGGAGAAAATCGAGTGGGGCCCGAACTGGGAGGAGATCCTGGGCACCGAGTTTGCCAAGCGGCGCAAGGACAAGAACTTCGACCAGATCCAGGCGGACATTTACGGCGAGTACGAAAACACCTTCATGATGTACCTGCCGCGCCTGTGCGAGCACTGCCTGAACCCGGCGTGCGCGGCGTCCTGCCCGAGCGGGGCGATCTACAAGCGCGAGGAGGACGGCATCGTCCTGATTGACCAGGAGAAATGCCGCGGCTGGCGCATGTGCATCAGCGGCTGCCCGTACAAGAAAATCTATTTCAACTGGAAGAGCGGCAAATCGGAGAAATGCATTTTCTGCTACCCGCGCATCGAAGCCGGGATGCCGACGGTTTGCGCTGAAACCTGCGTCGGCCGCATCCGCTACCTCGGGGTGTTGCTGTACGACGCCGACCGCATCAGCGAAGTGGCGAGCACCGCCAACGAGCACGATCTGTATGAGAAGCAACTGGAGATCTTCCTCGACCCGAACGACCCGGCGGTGATTCGCCAGGCCCTGGCCGACGGCGTGCCGCAGTCGGTGATCGACTCGGCGCAACGCTCGCCGGTCTACAAAATGGCCGTGGACTGGAAACTCGCGCTGCCGTTGCACCCGGAATACCGCACCTTGCCAATGGTCTGGTACGTGCCGCCACTGTCGCCGATCCAGAACGCTGCGGCGGCCGGCACCGTGGGCATGAACGGGGTGATCCCGGACGTCGACAGCCTGCGCATTCCGCTGCGCTACCTGGCCAACATGCTCACCGCCGGCGATGAAAAACCGGTCAAGCGCGCCCTCAAGCGCCTGCTGGCGATGCGTGCCTACAAGCGTTCCGAACAGGTGGACGGCGTGCAGGACCTGCAAGTGCTGGCCGATGTCGGCCTGAGCGTGAACCAGGTGGAAGAGATGTACCGCTATCTGGCCATCGCCAACTACGAAGACCGTTTTGTCGTACCAAGCGCCCACCGCGAAGACGCCATGAGCGATGCGTTCGCCGAACGCTCCGGTTGTGGTTTCAGTTTCGGCAGCGGTTGCAGCGGCAGTACCGACACCAACATGTTCGGCGCCAAGAAGGCCAACCGCCGCGACGTCATCAAAACCGTGCAGTTGTGGGAGGAATGAACATGCGCATTCTCAAGGTGATTTCGTTGCTGCTCGATTATCCGACCGAAACCCTGGTGGCCGGTCGCGACGAGCTGGAGCAGGCGATTGTGCAGGCACGGGAAATCAGCCCGAAGCAGCGCGCTGCGCTGTTCGAGTTGCTGGAACTGATCTGTGGCCAGGACCTGATGGACGGCCAGGAGCACTACGGCGCGCTGTTCGGCCGTGGGCGCTCGCTGTCGCTGCTGCTGTTCGAACACGTCCATGGCGAGTCCCGCGACCGGGGCCAGGCCATGGTGGACATGATGGCCCAGTACGAAGAGGCCGGTTTTGCCATCGGCGTGAAGGAACTGCCCGATTACATCCCGCTGTACCTGGAGTTTCTCTCCACCCGCGAAGACATCGAGGCCCGCGAAGGACTGGCCGATGTGGCGCATCTGCTGGCCTTGCTGGCTGCGCGCCTGGAAGAGCGCGAGAGTGCCTACGCCAGTTGTTTCCGTGCCTTGCTGCAAATCGCCGGGGCCGAGCCCCAGGTGGCGGTGGCCGAGTTGCGTGAGCAGGTCAAGGCCGAGCCACGCGACGACTCCCTCGAAGCCCTGGACAGGATCTGGGAAGAGGAAGCGGTGGATTTCATGAAGGCCGAGCAGCAGGACCGTTGCAGTTCGCTGCCGAGTGCGCCGGGCAAGGCCCGGGACGAAAGCGCGGTGCCGTTGCATTGGGTGGATTTTCAGCATGAAGGACGGGCCGCTGCGCCCGCCGGGGAGGTGGGCAATGTCTAAATGGGATCTGTTGATGTTCGGGGTCTACCCCTATGTCGCCTTGGCGATTTGCCTGATCGGCAGTTGGGCGCGGTTTGACCTGTCCCAGTACACCTGGAAGGCCGGCTCCAGCCAGATGCTGAGCAACCGTGGCATGCGCGTGGCGAGCAATCTGTTCCATGTCGGTGTGTTGTTCGTCCTGGCCGGCCACTTTGTCGGCCTGCTGACGCCGGCGGCGATCTATCACCATGTGTTGAGCACTGAGAACAAACAGTTGCTGGCGATGGTGTCCGGCGGGTTCTTTGGGGTGCTGGGTCTGATCGGTCTGGTGATGCTGCTCAACCGGCGGCTGAGCGACCCGCGAGTGCGCGCCACGTCCAGCACGTCGGACATCCTGGTGTTGGTGGTGCTGCTGGTGCAACTGGTGCTGGGGTTGATGACCATTGTGGCATCCACCGCCCATATGGACGGTTCGGTGATGGTGATGCTGGCCGACTGGGCACAGAACACTGTGCTGTTGCGTCCGGTGGAGGCGGCCGCGGCCATTGCGCCGGTGGGCTTGGTCTACAAGCTTCATGTGGTACTGGGCCTGACCCTGTTCGTGCTGTTCCCGTTCACCCGTCTCGTCCATATCGTCAGTGCGCCGGTCTGGTACCTGGGGCGTCGTTATCAAATCGTGCGGCAGAAGTTCTAAGGAGACGATCATGGCTAGTGGATGCGGATGTGGCGGCGGTAACGGGGGCAGCGGCGGCTGCGGTTCTTCAGCGAAAGCAGCGCCAGTGACCCCGCCGCTCAGCGATATCGAGCCGGCGGGCGCGGTGCAGTTCGAACCGGCCCAGACCGGGCCGGTGGCCGGTGAGGAAGCCCCGGCACAATTGATTGCCAGCAGTGAGCAGGAGTGGCCGATCATCAGCGTCAACGGGGTGTCGATCACACCCCAGGCGATGGCCCAGGAGCTGCAGTATCACCCGGCTGAGAGCCGCGAGGATGCGGTCTACCAGGCGGCCCGGGCGTTGGTGATCCGGGAGTTGCTTCAGCAACGCATCGCCGAGCTGGGGCTGGCGTTGCAGGTGGGCGCCGGTGAAAACGAAGAGGAGGCGGCCACGCGGCTGTTGCTCGAGCGTGAGGTGCAGGTGCCGCAATGTGATGAGGCGACCTGCCTGCGCTACTACGAAAGCAATCGGGCGCGCTTTCACAGCGCCCCCTTGCTGGCGGTGCGGCACATTCTGCTCGAATGCGCACCGGACGACGCCGAAGCGCGCGACCAGGCTCACGGCCAGGCCGAAACCCTGCTGCAACGCCTGGACGAGTTCCCCGGTAGCTTTGCCGAACTGGCGTTGAACCACTCAGCCTGCCCGTCCAAGGCTCAGGGCGGCTCGCTGGGGCAGATCAGTAAGGGCCAGACCGTGCCCGAACTGGAGCGCCAGTTGTTTGCCTTGCCGGCGGGCCTGGTGGGCAAACCGCTGGAAAGCCGCTACGGCTGGCATGTGATCAGCATCGATCAGCGTGTCGAAGGCCAACCGTTGCCTTATGAGGCGGTGGCGACGGCGATTCGCACCCAGCTGCAACAAGGCGTGTGGCAGAAGGCGCTGGTGCAATACCTGCAAACCCTGATCGGTGCGGCGGACATTCGCGGCATTCATCTTCAGGGCGCCGACTCGCCGCTGGTGCAGTGAGCACCGGCTCAATCAGGGGACAGACATGAACGCCGTGTTGCAGGACGGATTTGGGCGCCAGATCGACTATCTGCGGATGTCGGTGACCGATCGTTGTGATTTTCGCTGCGTGTATTGCATGGCGAAAAACATGACCTTCCTGCCGCGCCAGCAGGTGTTGACCCTGGAGGAACTGCACCGATTGGCGCGGTTGTTCGTGGGGCTGGGGGTCAAGAAAATCCGCCTGACCGGTGGCGAACCGCTGATCCGTCCGGGCATCGTCGGGTTGTGTCGCGACATCGCGGCATTGCCCGGCCTGCGGGAACTGGTGATGACCAGCAACGGTTCGCAGCTGGGGCGACTGGCCCGGCCGCTGGTCGATGCCGGGGTCAAGCGCATGAACATCAGCCTGGACAGCCTGGATGGCGAGCGTTTTCGGGCGATCACCCGCAACGGCGATCTGGATCAGGTGCTGGCGGGCATTGAAGCGGCGAAGGGCGCAGGGTTCGAGCGGATCAAGCTCAACTGCGTGGTGATGAAAGGGCGCAACTTCGATGAAGTCCCGGCGCTGGTGCAGTACGCCATCGAGCAACGCATCGACATCAGCTTCATCGAGGAAATGCCCTTGGGTGAGGTCGGGCGTGCCCGGGGCGAGTCGTTCTGTTCCAGCGATGAGGTGCGGGCGGTCATTGCCAATCATCACCGCTTGCTCGACAGCACCGAAAACAGCGGCGGCCCGGCGCGTTATGTGCGCCTGGAGCAGCACGCGCAGACCCGGATCGGTTTCATTTCCCCCAATACCCACAACTTTTGCGCCAGTTGCAACCGGGTGCGCATGACCGTTGAAGGGCGGTTGCTGCTGTGCCTGGGACAGGAAGATTCTCTGGACCTGCGCAGTTTGTTGCGGCGCTATCCGCTGGACGATCAACCGCTGATCCAGGCGGTACAACAGGCGCTGCGCGGCAAACCCCTGCGTCACGACTTCAACCCTGGCGGGGAAGTGCAGATTGTGCGGTTCATGAACATGAGTGGTGGGTGAGCCTCAGCGCAGATGTTGAATGGACCGCCGTTATCGCGAGCAGGCTCGCTCCCACAGGGATTTGTGGTGTACGCAGAAAGAGCAGACACCTGAAAACCCATGTGGGAGCGAGCCTGCTCGCGATGGGTTATACCGGTCGACATCTCAAGCGGCTGATCCACCCTCGATTCTTGATATCGATCAATTGCAACCCTCACTTTTGGCCGTACTCTACACTGCATATTGTGTTTTAAGCCTGTTAATTATCTATATGTAGTGTCTGGAGCCAAAATGCAGAGCACGTTGATCTCAGTAGGCTGTAACCGCTTGCACAAGCGCGATGGCAGTGTGGTTGCCTTCGACGCGGACAAGATCCGCCAGGCGCTGATCGCCGCCGGCAAGGCCACCGGCGAATACGCTGAGGGGGAGGCTGAAGGGTTGCTGGAAGCGGTGCTGACGCGATTGGAAGGACAGACGCGCTTGAGCGTCGAGCAGATCCAGGACCGTGTCGAGCGAGTGCTGATGGACGCCGGTTTCTTTCTGGCCATGCGTGCCTATATCGTCTACCGCGAGCAACATGGACGCCTGCGCCGGGATCGTCGCACCCTGGTGGAAGTTGCCACCTCGATGAACGAATACCTGGACCGCGAAGACTGGCGCGTACAGGCCAATGCCAACCAGGGTTACTCCCTCGGTGGGCTGATCCTCAACGTATCGGGCAAGGTCACCGCCAACTATTGGCTCGACGAGGTCTACAGCCAGGCCATCGGCCAAGCGCACCGCGAGGCCGACCTGCATATCCACGACCTCGACATGCTCGCCGGCTACTGCGCCGGCTGGTCGCTGCGCACGCTGTTGCACGAAGGCCTCAATGGGGTGCCGGGACGGGTCGAAGCCGGGCCGCCCAAACATTTGAGCAGCGCCTTGGGGCAGATGGTGAATTTCCTCGGCACGCTGCAAAACGAATGGGCCGGTGCCCAGGCGTTCAGCTCGTTCGACACCTACCTGGCGCCGTATGTGCGCAAGGACAGACTCAGCTATGACGAGGTCCGCCAGTCGTTGCAGGAGTTCATCTACAACCTCAACGTCCCGTCACGCTGGGGCACGCAAACACCTTTTACCAACCTTACGTTCGACTGGGTCTGCCCGGAGGATCTACGCGAACAGATTCCGGTGATCGGTGGCGAGGAGATGCCGTTCGCCTACGGTGATCTGCAAGTGGAAATGGAATTGATCAATCGCGCCTACATCGAGGTGATGCAGGCCGGTGATGCAAAGGGCCGGGTGTTCACTTTCCCGATCCCGACCTACAACATCACCCATGACTTCCCGTGGGACAGCGAGAACGCCGACCGCTTGTTCGAGATGACCGCCCGCTACGGTCTGCCGTATTTCCAGAACTTCCTCAACTCGGACATGCAACCCAACCAGGTGCGCTCGATGTGCTGCCGCCTGCAACTGGATGTGCGCGAGTTGCTCAAGCGCGGAGGAGGCCTGTTCGGCTCGGCGGAACAGACCGGCTCACTAGGTGTGGTGACGATCAACTGCGCACGCCTGGGCTACCTGTACAAAGGCGATACCAGCGCATTGCTGCAACGCATCGATACGCTGATGGAACTGGCGAAGGAGAGCCTGGAGGTCAAGCGCAAGGTCATCCAGCACCACATGGACGCCGGGCTGTACCCGTACACCAAGCGCTACCTGGGCACCCTGCGTAATCACTTCTCCACCATCGGCGTGAACGGCCTGCACGAAATGCTGCGCAATTTCACCGATGACCAGCAAGGCCTGCATACCGAGCAAGGCCGGGCATTCGCCCTGAAACTGCTGGATCACGTGCGCGCCACGCTGCTGCGCTTTCAGGAAGAAACCGGCCACCTCTACAACCTGGAAGCCACCCCTGCCGAGGGCACCACCTACCGTTTCGCCAAGGAAGACCTCAAGCGTTACCCCGATATCTTGCAGGCCGGCAGCCCGATCGCCCCGTATTACACCAACTCGTCGCAGTTGCCGGTGGGCTTCACCGACGATCCGTTCGAAGCCTTGGAGCTGCAAGACGAACTGCAATGCAAATACACCGGCGGCACCGTGCTGCACCTGTACATGGCCGAGCAGATTTCCTCCACACAGGCCTGCAAGCAGCTGGTGCGCAAGGCCCTGGGACGCTTCCGGCTGCCGTACCTGACCATCACGCCGACGTTTTCCATCTGCCCGGTTCACGGCTACCTGGCCGGCGAACATGAGTTTTGCCCCAAATGCGACGAGGCCTTGCTGTTGCAACAGCAGTTGGCAGGCAGCGTTCACTGATCCGATCCATCGACCGCAAGGAGCTTCATCCATGAACGCATCACAATCTCTTCCGCAGGCACAGCGTCAACGTTGCGAAGTCTGGACCCGCGTGATGGGTTATCACCGTCCGGTGGCGGCCTTCAACCCCGGCAAACAGTCCGAGCATCGCGAACGGGTTCACTTCACTGAAAGCGCGGCCGGGCGTCCATGAGTCGAGCGCTACGGGTTGGGGGCATGGTGCCCCTGACCACCCTCGATTATCCGGGCCAACTGGCTTGCGTACTGTTTTGCCAGGGCTGCGCCTGGCGTTGTCGTTATTGCCACAACCCGCAACTGATCCCGCCGCGCGGCAGCGAAGAGGTGGATTGGTGTCGGGTGTTGGCATTTTTGCAACGTCGCCAGGATCTGCTTGACGCCGTGGTGTTCAGTGGTGGTGAGCCGACCCTGCAGGACGGCCTGGCGCCAGCCATGGAGCAAGTGCGGCAGATGGGTTTTCGCATCGGCCTGCACAGCGCCGGCATCAAACCGGCGGCCTTCGCCAAAGTGGTCGGGCAAGCCGACTGGGTTGGCTTCGACATCAAGGCCTTGCCCGAAGACGCCCTGGACGTGACTCGGGTTCATGGCAGCGGTGCCGCCAACTGGCGCAGCCTCGACTATCTGCTGGCCAGCGGCGTGGATTATGAATGCCGGACCACCGTGCATTGGCATTTGTTCGATCCCGAACGGTTGTTGACCCTGGCTCGCCGCCTGAGCGAGCAGGGCGTCACGCGTTTCGCTGTGCAACTGGTGCGCACGGCCCGGATGCTCGACCCCCATCTTTCCAGTGTTTCGGCACAGGCCTTGCAGCCGGAGTTGTGGGCCGCCATGCGCGAGTTGTTTCCCTCGTTCGTTTTACGCAGTTGACCGTCCCCGGGGATGAACGACCGACAGCGGTTCGGGATCGCCGGGCCGCTCTTTTTTATGGCTTTTTTTATGGTTTTCAAATGCGCTGCCAATCGGCAGGTAGTTGAACAGGGAGCATTTGATATGACCAGACTCACCACTGCCCACCGTATCGTGATCGGTTTTGCCATCGCGCCACTGGCGTTGATCGCCCTGGCGTTATACGCCTTGAACGACCTGGCCACGCTGCGCGACCAGGCGGTGCAAATCGTCAGACAGGATTGGCCGAAGATCGACCCGATCATGGTGATCGCCACGGGTGTGCGCGATAACGCCAGGAACACCCGGGACCTGTTGATCGACAAGAACAACGCGCAGGTCCAGCAATCGATCGACATGACCCGGCAACGTATTACCCAGGCCTTTACCACGCTGGAGCCGCTGTTCGACCAGCCGGAAGGCAAAGCGGCGTATGCGGCACTGAAGAAGCACCGTGAGGCGTATGTGGCCGCGTTCGTTCAGGTGCAGGCGTTGATTCGCCAGGGCGCCACGGACGACGCGATGACGCAACTCAAGCAGGGCGTGATGCCGGCCGAGCTTGAGGTCTACAAAAGCCTGGAAGGGCTGATGGCGATGCAGGGCAGGTTGTTTGTCGAGCGTGAACAGCTGGCCCAGGCGCGCTACAGCGACGCGCGGCGCAACATGCTGACACTGGTGCTGGCCTGCCTGGCCCTGGTCAGTACCGTTGCGGTCCTGGTGACCCGCAGCGTGACCCGTCCGCTGGGTGGCGAGCCCGATGATGCGGCGCGGGTGCTGAGCCAGATTGCCCAAGGCGACTTGACGATCCGCGTGCCGCTGGACGCCGGGAGTGCAAACGACAGCGTAATGAGCAACATGCATGACATGCAGCAGAGCCTCAACAGCATGGTCCGGCACATTGCGGCTTCGGTGGATCGGGTGGCCAGTTCCTCCGAAGAGCTGAGTGCGGTGAGCAGTCAGACCAACAGCACCCTGGAACTGCAAGGCCAGGAAATCGAACAGGCCGCGGCGGCCGTGAACCAGATGACGGCGGCGGTGGACGAAGTGGCGCGCAATGCGGTGAGTACCAGCGAAGCCTCGCGGATATCCGAGCAAACCGCCCAGCGCGGTCGTGAGCAGGTTCAGGAGACCGTTGCTTCGATCAGCGCATTGGCGCTGGGGGTGACGGACTCCTCGGGACGCATCCAGCAGTTGGCAGGCAGGGTCGAGCACATCAGTTCGGTGCTGGACGTGATCCGCGGCATTGCCGATCAAACCAATCTGCTGGCCTTGAACGCCGCCATTGAAGCAGCCCGCGCTGGCGATGCCGGGCGTGGTTTTGCCGTGGTGGCCGACGAAGTCCGGGCACTGGCCCATCGCACCCAGGATTCGACTCGGGAAATCGAGGAGATGATCGGCAACATCCGCCAGGACAGCGAGCACGCCGTGACCGCCATGCAAAGCAACAGCGAACTGGTGCAGACCACTTTGCAAGTGGCCCGCCGCTCCGGCGATGCCCTGGATGAAATCGCCCGTTCGATCTCGCAGATCAATGAGCGCAATCTGATGATCGCCAGCGCCACCGAAGAACAGGCGCTGGTAGCCCGAGAAGTGGACCGTAACCTGGTGGGTATTCGCAACCTGTCCGAACAGGTATTGCTCGGGGCCCGGCATACTGATACTGCCGGTCAGGACCTGGCGCAGATGGCCGGCTCACTGCATGAGACCGTTGCGCGGTTCAAGGTCTAGGCCAGCCCCGCGTCAGATGTTGTGAACCACACAAATCCACCGTGGGAGCAACGCTTGCACTGCGTGTTCACCATCCCCAGAACTGCAACCACCAGCCATAACCCACCAGGCCATTGGCCAATACCAGGCAGGCCATTGCGAGGGGCCGGCGGGTTGCATGTTCCAGGCGCTTGTAGCCCAGCCACAGACTCCAGGTGATTGCCGCGACCAGCAGCGCGGCCCGAGCCGGTTGTACCCAGTCGAGCAACAACCCTTCATAGCGCAGCAGTTTGACGGTGGTGGCCGACAAGCCGAGGAACAACCCTGCACCGCCGAGGGGCGTCAGGGTGATGGCCAAGGGCCAATACTGTGCAGGATCGCCCGAGAGTCTTGCCGCCAGGCGCATCAACAGCAGCAGCGACGTGCCCAACAGCAAGGCACTCATGCCCAGATAAGCGACGATGCAAAAGCCATCTAGCCAACTGAAGCTGTCATTGAGCTGCGGATAGTGGGTCAGCAACCACCAAGGGGCGTTGTCTTGCAACGGCCAGAACAGCTCATGGGCGACCAGCCATTGGGCCAGGCTCTGCTTCATGGCAATGAACCAGGGGCTGACGGTCCACTGAAAAGCCCCCATGGCCAGGCCAATGACGCCGAACAACAACAAGCGCGCGTCCCAAGGCGAAAGGGTGGTTGCGCTCGAGTGAAGGATTTCCTCGTTACTGGAACGGGCTATCAGGCGTACCGCATCGCGCTGGCCGCTGCAGCGACCACAGGCGTGGCAATCGGCGGCACCGCGCATCCGGCGAATGTCCAGCAATGGCGCGCAGTTGGGAGGCGGTCGGCGCGGCGCGGGGTTTTCCAGCCAGCGTTGCTCGTCCACCTGGAAGTGCACCGGTGCCAGGCGAGCAAGCAGGGCGAAGACGCCACTGACTGGACACAGGTAGCGGCACCACACTCGCTTGCCTCGGGCGAACAGCAGGCCAACGATCACCGCTGCGACCGTCGAGCCCCCCAGGATCAACAGCGCCGCCTGGGCATAGTCATAGACGCTGATCAACTGCCCATAGATCGTGGTCAGGCAGAACGCCAGGGTCGGCCAGCCGGCCCAGCGCACCCCGCGTGGCACGCCCAGGCCTTTGCCATACTGGCTGGCCCATTCACTCAAGGCACCTTCAGGACACAGCACGCCACACCAGAGTCGACCGAACAGCACAATCGACAGCAACACGAAAGGCCACCAGATGCCCCAGAACATAAACTGCGCCAGCAGCGTGAGGTTGTCCAACAGCCGAGCCTGGCTGCTGGGCAATGGCAACAGCGCCGGCACCACCAGCAGCACCGCATAGAACAGCACCACCGCCCATTGCACGGCGCGAATGGTTGCGCCGTGGCGCCGCATGCCGTCGCCCAGACGTTGCAGCCAGAGGTTCAAGTCGGACATGGCAGCGTTTGCGCTTTGCGTGGCCGCAGCCAGCCGGCAACCCCCAGCCAATAGCCGAGCCACACCAGCAAGGTCATGGCACTGGGACTGGCTCGATAGCCGGTGAAATCCGCCAGGAAACCACCCAGGCCGTGACCGTCATTCAATACCGCGCTGCTGTCCCAGAGCGCGTCGCCGATGCCTTGGTAGACCACTTCGGGCCAGTCCATCGCCAGCAACTGACCGCTGATCCGCTCAATGCCGCTGACCAGCAGCGCTGCCCCCAATAACAACAGAATGGTTTCGCTAATGGCAAAGAAACGCGGCCATGAGATGAACCGTCGACTGCCGTGCAGCAAGACGATGGTCAGCAGCGCCAGCAGCAGGCCGGCCACCGCGCCCACGGCGAACAAGCCCAGTGGCGCCCCTTGCAGGCGCGCCCCCGCGCCATACAGGAAGACCACGGTTTCACTGCCTTCGCGGCTGACGGCCAGCAGCGCCAACACCATCAGCCCCCATCCACCCTGGCGGCTGAAACGATGGTCGGCGTGACGCGTCAGATCCTGTTTCAACGTCCCGGCGTTTCGGTGCATCCAACCGACCATTTGCACGATCAGCAGACTGGCGACCAGCGCCAACGCCGCCTGGAACCATTCATTGGCCGCGCCGCTCATGGCTTCGCCGGCCAACAGAATCAGACCGGCCAAGATGCCCGACAACAGCAAACCCAGCGCCACGCCAGCCCACACGAACTGCAACAAGCGACCGGCCTGTTGCTGCCGGCTGACCCAGGCCTGGAGTATGCCGATTACCAACAGCGCCTCGACGCTTTCGCGCCAGACAATAAACATGGATTGAGTCATGCAAACGCCTCCTGTTCGCCGACTACTGGGCGAGGATGCCGCCCTCGGGCAGTTGCGGGTTGAATTCATCGAAAAACGGATAGTGCCCGGGGCGCAGCGGGTGAATGACGACAAACGTGGTAACGCCGGGCGACAGGACCTTTTCCACCCGCAGGGGCGTGCTCTCGAATTCCGCCGGACCCTGGCCGACGTTTTTCAGCACGATCTTGAAGCGCTGCCCGGCCGGTACTTCCAGCAGCGGCGGGGTGAAATGGCCGTCGCGCATGCTCAACTCGTAAGTAAGCAGTTGGGCATGGGCGATTGAAGGCAACAGCAAGCCGGCCAGCACCCACCCGGCCAGCTGTCGCGCTGTTCGGCTCGTTGAACGACGCATCTTCAATACCCGCCTTTTTTGCCAATCCCGGCGTAGACGAATTCGTAATGCAGTTCACAGCGCTCGAACCACGGTGCCACGCCGGTTTCCTTGTCGGTATGACGGCCGAGGGAGCCATGGCCGCCGGGCGGCAGGACGGTGAAGGTCAATTGGTATTTGCCGGGGCCCAGCAGCTTGACGTTGTCGCCATAGTGCGGCCCGTCATTGGCCACCATGGCGTGGAAGTCGCCCTTGAGCGGGGTGTTGTTACCTTGTTTTTTCAGTTGGAACGACACGTTGAGGTAGGGCACGAAGCTGCCTTCCTGGAAACCTTGCTGGTTGTCGGCCGTGGCCCTGATATCGGCCTCCAGGTGAACGTCAGACTCGGCGGTTGGGCGCATCATGCCGGCCGGGGCCATTTCGATCGGTTGCAGGTACACCGCGCCGACCTCCAGGCCCGGGCACATTTGCGGTTCGCCAATGGGGTATTCCTTGGCCTGGGACAGAGGGGCGAGAAACAGCAGGGCGAGAGGCAGCGGAGCGAGGGTACGCATGGGAAGACTTCCTGAGGACTAAGGGATGGCCGAGTCTAGGAAGCTTTGCTGCGAATAATAATGATTCTTGTCAATTTTCGGGGCATTTAACCCGCCAGGAACGCCGATACCGTCATGCCGGTGGTTCTTGATCGATATCAAGGGCACTTCGGCCCTGACACGCTAGGGTACAGGCACACCCATCGGCTATACGGGGGCGTCATGGCAAAGCCTTTTCCAATCAGTCCGAAACATCCCGAGCGCATTTGCTGGGGCTGCGACCGCTATTGCCCGGCCAGTGCCCTGGCGTGTGGCAACGGCGCGGATCGAACCATGCACCCGGCCGAAATGATCGGGGAGGATTGGTACCTGCATGGTGATTGGGGGGTGGAGTTGGTGGACATTAGCGCCAAGGTCATCGATCCAAGCGCCACTCACCCGAAGGAATGAAGTGAACCTGTGGCGAGGGAGCTTGCTCCCGCTCGGTAGCGCAGCAACCTCAAAATCTTGGGGCCGCTGCGCAGCCCAGCGGGAGCAAGCTCCCTCGCCACAGTGAATAAAATACGCCTCACAGGTTTTACAACTTCGGCAACTGCCCGATCCGCCCCATCATCTCGGTCACGATCTGCAGGTCCAGAAGAAACTGCTCGACCGTCTTGAACTCGTTGTCGTTATGCCCGGTGTACTTGACGTCGGGCATGGCCAGGCCGAACTGCACGCCGTTGGGCAAGTCATGAACCGAAGTGGCGCCAGCGGAGGTGCCGTACTTGTGCTCCATGCCGAGGTTTTCGCTGGCCACGGCCAACAGTGCCTTGACCCATTCACCGTCCGGGTTGCGATACATCGGTTCATCGATTGAATAATCGAACGCCACGGCGACCTCCGTCTTCTTGCTCCAGGCGGCCAGTTTGTCGGTGATTTCAGCCTTGATCGCTTCCGTCGGCTTGCCCACCGGCACGCGCAGATTGACGGCCAGCTTGAAGGCTTTGTCATCCATGCCGACATACGTCAGGGAAGCGGTCAGCGGCCCCATGAAGGCGTCGGAAAAGCCAATCCCCAGTTTGCTTCCCAGGTAGTCCAGGCCCCAGTTGTCGGCGGCATAGCGGGCGGCATCGGTGATGTGGTTGTGCTTGAGCGCAACCTTGCCCTCGAGGCTGTTGATAAAGTCCAGCATCCTCGCCACCGGGTTGACCCCAGACTCTGGTTCTGAGGAATGGGCGGAGACGCCTGTGAAGGTCAGTTTGACGTCCTTGCCGACGACCGCGGTGGTCACCTGGAAGTCGCCGCCATTGCCCTTGGCATACGCGGAAGCGGCTTTTTGCAGCGTCGCGGCCAGTTCAGCAGGCTGATCGCCCACGAAGGTAGCGACCGATGTGGACGGAATCTGATTGGTGGCCAGGCCACCGATCATCGCCGTGATCTCAGCGCCTTTGCCCTGGGCCGCACGCCGGGCGAAGTTGGCCATGACGGTGCCATAGCCTTTTTCGGCAATCACCACCGGGTAGCCGCCATCCAGCGCCAGGTTGTAGTTGGGGGTTGGGTTGCGCTCGAAGTAATAGGGGATGGCGTCGCCGGTGGTTTCCTCGGTGGTGTCTACCAGCAGTTTGAAATTCCTCGCCAGCGGCAGCTTTTCTTCCTTGATGATCTTCATGGCGTACAGCGCCACGACAATGCCGTTCTTATCATCTTCGGTGCCCCGCCCGTACATGCGGTCGCCCACCAGGGTGACCTTGAACGGATCCAGACGAGTGCCGTCTTTCAATACCCAGTTTTCCGGGGTCACCGGCACGACGTCGGCATGGGCGTGAATGCCCACGACTTCGTCGCCACTGCCATGCAGTGAAATCTCGTAGACGCGGTTGTCGATGTTGCGAAAGTCCAGGTTGAAGGCTAGGGCAAGGCGCTTGATCTTGTCCGCGATCTTGAGGAACTCGGGGTTCTCGTGCTGGGCAACACCGTCCTTGCGAAAGGTCGGGATCGCCACCAGTTCGCGCAGGGTTTCGGTAGCGGCGTTGCCGTATTTCACCCGTGCATAGAGGCCGAGCAGACGATGAATTTCGTTCTGCTGCTCAGCCGTAAGGGGTTTGTTGTCGAGGAACGTGCTGATGGCCGGGCCAAGCTTGGCGGTTTCGGCCAACTCGCTTCTGGCCACGTTTCCCAGGAACTGCCTGAAGTCGGTGACGGAGGTGTCAGCGAGGGTTTTGACGAGGGCCGAACTCTGTTGCGCAGTGATGTTGGCCAAGGCGGGTGGGGTGATCGACGCCAGGCTGGACAGCAGCAGGGTGCTCACGGCCAGGTGCTTGAGGGATAAGTTCATTGGTAGAGGCATTCCTTTGCAGACGGTGGGAAAGAAGTGACTGATTGATGGAACACTCACTTACAACCTAGCACCGAGAAGGACCTGCCGGGAGTTTTGTAATCAACATTAATGCATGCCGATCCATTGCTATCGCGAGCAGGCTCGCTCCCACAAGGGATTAGGGGTGGTCACACGATCTTGTGTCCACTTTGCAATCCCTGTGGGAGCGAGCCTGCTCGCGATTGCTTAATGCGGCGCGCGAGGGATCGTCTTGAGCAGGTCTTCCGGGCTGATGTGACCGACGATGGGCTCCGCGCTGCTGCCCGGCAGCGGCAGGTCGAGGATGTGCCCCTTGATCTTGCCGACCACATGCATCTCGCAGGGTTTGCAGTCGAACTTCAGCGTCAGCACCTCGTCACCATGGATCAACTGCATCGGCGCAACCTTGGTGCGCACGCCGGTGACGCCCTTGGCCTGCTTGGGACAGAGGTTGAACGAGAAACGCAGACAGTGCTTGGTGATCATCACCGGCACTTCACCGGTTTCTTCGTGGGCTTCGAACGCCGCATCGATCAGTTTCACACCGTGGCGATGATAAAAATCCCGGGCCTTCTGGTTGTAGACGTTGGCCAGGAACGACAGGTGCGACTCCGGGTACACCGGCGGAGGATTGGTCTCGGCCTTGCGCCCCCCTCGGGGATGGGCCTCGACACGGGCGGTGGTCAGGGCTTCGATGACTTCGCGGCGCACTGCCTTGAGCTGCGAGTTGGGAATGAAATACGCCTGGGGCGCATCCAGCTCGATGGCGGTGGCGTGGTACTCGGTGGTGCCCAGTTGGCCGAGCAGGTCGTGCAGTTGCTCCAGCGCCTGCTCCGGCTTGTTCGCCAGGCCGAATGGCCCGTCCAGGCTGACGCTGGCGCTGACGCCTTCCTCGCTGGTAGCAGTCAGCTCCAGGCGCTCTTCACGCAGGCGTGCGACCCAGGCAACGCCCACCCGGCGCTCGGCGGAGGTCTTGAGCAGCGCTTGCTGCCAGTTGTGGTCCAGGTTACGACTCAGCGGGTGGTTGGGGCGTAATGTGTGCAACCCTGCCTGCATTTCATTGGGCTCGACGCGGTAGCGGTAACGCTTCTGGCCGTCTTCCTCGAATTCGCCCTTGGGCTCGGCGATGTTGGCGCGAAAACCCACCACTTCACGCTTGACCAGCACGTTGAGGCCATCGCCGTTGGACAGCGGATCAAAGGTCACGACTTGCAGGTCGCGCTTGCCGACTTTCTCCACCACGCCCACCGGCACGCCGGTAAAGGTCGGGGAATCGAAGGCGCCGATGTCGATCTTGCGCTCGCTGACGAAGTAGTCGGTGCTGCCGCGGTGGAACGTCTTCTCCGGGTCGGGCAGGAAGAAGTGCGCGGTGCGACCGCTGGAGGCGCGGGCCAGGTCCGGACGGTCTTCGAGGACATCGTCCAGGCGCTGGCGGTAGTAGGCGGTGATGTTCTTCACATAGCCCATGTCCTTGTAGCGTCCTTCGATCTTGAACGAACGCACACCGGCTTCGACCAGGGCGCGGATGTTGGCGCTCTGGTTGTTGTCCTTCATCGACAGCAGGTGTTTCTCATAGGCAACCACCCGGCCCTGATCATCCTTGAGGGTGTAGGGCAGGCGACAGGCCTGGGAGCAATCACCACGGTTGGCGCTGCGGCCGTTCTGGGCGTGGGAGATATTGCATTGGCCGGAAAACGCCACGCACAGCGCGCCGTGGATAAAGAACTCGATGGCCGCGTCGGTTTCGTCGGCGATGGCGCGGATTTCCTGCAGGTTCAACTCCCGCGCCAGTACCAGTTGGGAGAAACCGGCCTGATCAAGGAACTTTGCCCGTGCCAGGGTACGGATGTCGGTCTGGGTGCTGGCGTGCAGTTCGATCGGCGGGATGTCCAGTTCCATCACCCCTAGATCCTGGACGATCAACGCATCGACACCCGCATCGTACAACTGGTGGATCAACTGGCGGGCCGGCTCCAGTTCGTTGTCATGCAGGATGGTGTTGATCGTGGTGAACACCCGGGCGTGGTAGCGATGGGCGAACTCCACCAACCGGGCGATATCACTCACCTCGTTACAGGCGTTGTGACGCGCGCCGAAACTCGGGCCACCGATGTACACGGCGTCAGCGCCATGCAGGATGGCCTCGCGGGCGATGGTCACGTCGCGGGCGGGGCTGAGCAATTCCAGATGATGTTTGGGCAAGGACATTTGTTTTTAGTCAGGCTGATCACGGTCGAAGCGCGCATTGTAGCCGCCAGGCGCCCGGCCGGCACCTGTGGACTTGGATTTGCGCGATATGACCGATATGCGGCTTCGCCCCGTGGGTCATCCCGGCGAAGCATCAGGGCTGCACCAGCGGTTTCTCCCGGTGTTTTTTGCCAGATACAAGAACGCATCAGCGGCCTTGATCAGCATGGCCGGGGTCACGTCCTCGGTGCTTGGCCGGCAGGTGGTGATGCCCGCGCTGGCGGTGACCAGGCCCAAGGGATGGTCGCCGTGTTCGATGTTCAGCGCCCTGATGGACTCCAGAATCTCTTGTGCGATCGTGGCGGCCCCCGCGCTGTGGGTGTCGGGCAGCAAAATGGTGAATTCTTCACCCCCGTAGCGCACCGCCAGGTCGCCGGGCCGTTTGATCGCTTGCTGGATCGCCCCCGCGATCGCGCGCAGACAGTCGTCCCCGGCAGCATGGCCGTATTTGTCGTTGTAGCGTTTGAAGTAATCGACATCAAGCATGATCAAGGCCAAGGAGGCGTGCTGACGCCTGGCCCGGCGAATCTCATCGGCCAATGCAATGTCCAGCCGTCTGCGGTTGCCCAAACCGGTCAGGCTGTCGGTCAGTGCCATGTCCCGCATGGTTTGGTGGGCGCTGCGAATCTGTTTCTCCATGGTCATTCTGTAGCGCAACTGGCTCAACACGATCAGCCCGAAGCCGACGAGTATCACGATCAGGAATATCAGTACGAAGCCGGTCTTGAGCAGATCGTGACGCCAGGGGGTGATGATCGATTCGCGAGACAATCCGGCCTCGACCACCAGCGGATAAGTGGTCAAGGCTCGGTAGCCATAAATGCGTTCAGTGCCGTCGACGACGGCCCTGGCCTCGGCGACGCCCTGATTGGAGTTGGGCAAGTGGTCACGGAAGATCACGCTATTGACCAGGCTCTTGCCGACCACCGAGGCGACGAAGGGCCGCCGGACCAGAATCGTGCCATCTCGCAGGGCCAGGACCAGGGCTCCCTTGTCGTCGATCTTGAAGTCGCCGTAGTAGTCCACGAAATAGCTGACCTTGACCGTTCCCAGCAACACACCGGCGAACGAGCCGTCAGGATTGTTCAAGCGGCGGGAGATGGGGATGATCAGGTCATTGGTGGATCGGCTCCTGATCACTTCGCCGATCCGCACGCTTCGGTCCTCGTGGGTGCGGTGATACTGGAAGTAGTCGCGGTCGGCATTGTTTGCCGAGTCTGGCGTTGTTTGCTTGTCTGTCACTATCCACTGCCCGTCGGGGCCGTAGATAAACAAACCGTGCAACTGCGGCATGATGGCCGACTGTTGCACCAGCAGTTTATGGATGCGCGGGATGTCGATGTTCTGCAGGCCATCGCCTTCCACTCGCTCGCTGAGTGCTGCGGTCACCACGTCCACTTGCCGGATGGTGTCTTCGGCGTGCTGGGCCGTCGCTCGCGCCAGGTTTGTCACCGAATCGCGGGCCGAGGCAAAGGCAGAGCGATAGTCACGCCAAGTTCTCCAGCCTTCAACGGCCAGGAACACCATCACCACCACCAGCATGAAAGTGATGGTGAGCCGCAGGGCAGCTCCGGCCCGCGCTACCTGAGGGGGAAAGGATTCGTCAGCACTTTCTTTCTTTAGCTGCGGCCGTTCACGTCCGAGCATTAACATTTCCTTCTACAGCATCGCGACTGCGTATTATTAGGGCGCAGGCTACCTTATCCGATAACAGCACGTTAGCTGAAGGATTCGAGGCAGGCACAGATCGCCAAAGCACGGGTGGATATAAAAGGCCATAACTCGCGAATCCACTCAAAAAAGCTGTACAAATCATACTTCATGTACAACTATTGAGCGACCTTCGGCAATCCAGTGATGTTTTTTCAATGGCAAGGTCGTTTGCGTTCAAGAAAAGCCTGAGCCGGTTCATGGCCTGCGTTTTGGTGCTTTACGCCAGCCAAGCTCTGTGCGACTGGCGCACGGTACTGCCTGACGCCCGTCTGGTGGGGCAAGCCGATTATTCCTGGTACGGGTTCGATCTCTACCAGGCCAGGTTATGGAGTGCGACCTCGCAACCCAGCCTGGAAACGCCGCTGGCACTTGAGCTGAATTACCGCCGCACGATCAGCAAGCAAACCTTGGTGCAAGCGAGCATCGAGGAGATGCGCCGAATCGCGGGTAAATCCCTGGACCCAGTACAGCTCGACAGCTGGAGCGATGACATGCGGCGGTCCTTCGTCGACGTCAGGCCAGGCAGTCAAATCACCGGGCTTTACCTGCCCGGCAAGGGTTGCCGCTTTTATGTCGACGGGCGCTTGACCCATGACGTCGCCGACTCATCGTTCGCTCGAAGTTTCTTCGCCATCTGGCTCGATCCCCGCACCCGGCATCCGGAGTTGCGGCAACAGCTGCTGGGGCTCAATAACGCGCGCGTAGGGGGGCAAACACCATGACTCGGCTAATGGTTGGACTGCTTTTAATGATGAGTTTGACCAGTTGCGGGAACGTGAATGTCGATCGTTATGCCGACCAGCAACCGCAGCTGGATCTGGTGCGCTTCTTCAGTCAGCCAATCAAGGCCTGGGGCATCTATCAAAAACGTTCCGGCGAGGTCATCAAGCGTTTCGAGGTTGAGATATTGAGTCACCGTGAAGGTGAACAGCTGATTCTCGATGAGCGCTTTCTCTACAGTGATGGCAGCCGACAACGGCGCGTATGGACGCTGACCCCCGATGGCCCGGGGCTCTGGCGCGGCCGCGCCGACGATGTGATCGGCGAGGCGCGGGGAGAGGTGGCCGGCAATGCGCTGCGCTGGCGCTATCGATTGAACCTGCCGGTAGACGGATCGACTTACGAAGTGACTTTTGACGACTGGATGTACTTGATGGACGAAGACACGATGATCAACCGCTCGAGCATGAGCAAGTTTGGCGTCGAGTTGGGCCAGGTCACGCTGTTTTTCCGGCGCCAGGGCGCAGGCCTGCCATGAACCTGCAAACCCTGATCGAGCTGGCCATCGAAGGCCGGGTACACGAGCTGGAGTTGTGGTCGCTGGAGGGCGGCATCTACGTGTTACGTGCGCGACTGGACCGCGGGTTTCGTACGTTGCTCGACGACTCCGGACGAACATTGCATTTGCGATCCACCACCCATTTGCGTGAGTTGCTGCGTGACGCGCCGCGGTTACCCTGCATGTTGGTACAGCATGTCGTTCATGACGAAATGTGTGGCCAGCGCGAGGGGCCGATAGAGCCTTTGCGTGTGCCACTTTTTCTGGATGAACCTTGGTAATGATGTTCGCCTGGTGCGGGTTCTGACCTCAACGGGGATCAGCCAGGCGCAACGCCAACGGCAGCCAGAGTGCCCACAGGGGCGCCAACACCAGAGCGGTTCCCACGATGCCAAGCGGCAGCGCAACGCCGGCCAGTGGAGCGCCTGCGCAATAGGCCAGCGGACCGCCGACCATGCCCACCAACGCACCGCGCCAAACAGGCTGTACGGCCCAGGCCAGGCTGTGCCGCAAGCTTGTGGCAAACACCAGCCAGAGCAGCGCAAGCCAGAGGGGCAGGGCGGTCTGAGCGAATCCGAACAGACCCAGCACACCCAGGCTCCAGTCCAGCACCATGCCGCACAGCCCCACGCGCATCACTGCACGCAACTCGGCCCGGGGCTGTGGGCAGAAGCTCAGGTGAGCCAGCAATCCTGCCGCCACAGCCAGGAGCCACCAGGCATTCTGTGCGCCCAGTACACAACCCCACCAGCCCAACTGGACCCAGAGTGCGTTGACGATCAGGCCCGCGCGACTCATCAAGCCTCCCGCCGCTCCAGCAAAGAGAGCTGGCGCGCCCCGGGAGCGGCAAAGAGCAGTTGCGCGACGCCGATGGCACGCTCCTGGAATCCGCCTTCGCAGTAACACAGGTAGAACTCCCACAGGCGTTGGAAGGTTTCGTCGTAACCCAGCTCCAGCAGCGCTTGGCGTGATTGCCGGAAGTTCTCGTGCCAGTGCTTCAGCGTGCGGGCGTAGTGCGCGCCGAAGTCTTCCAGGTGCAGCAGGTTGAGCGGTGTTTGACGGCTGGCGGTGTTTAGCAGAACGGACAACGATGGCAGCGCGCCGCCGGGAAAAATATGCCGCTGGATGAAGTCCACCGAGCGGCGTGCCTGCTCATAACGCTGGTCGCGAATGGTGATGGCTTGCAGCAACATCAGGCCGTCATCCTTGAGCAGAGCGCAGCAGCGCCGGAAGTATTCGGGTAAATAGCGATGACCGACAGCTTCGATCATTTCGATCGAGACCAGCTTGTCGTAGCGCCCCTCCAGATCGCGATAGTCCTTGCACAGCACCTCAATGCGCTGCTGCAGACCCAGTGCCTCGACGCGCCGGCAGGTATGGGCGTACTGCTCGTGCGACAACGTTGTGGTGGTCACCTTGCAGCCATATTGGCTGGCAGCATAAATCGCCAGGCTGCCCCAGCCGGTGCCGATTTCCAGTAGGTGGTCGCCGGGGCGCAGGTCGAGCTTGCGACAGATGCGTTCGAGCTTGTTGAGCTGGGCTTCTTCCAGGCTTTGTTCGGGGCTTTCGAACATGGCGGCCGAGTACATCATGGTGGGATCGAGCAAACGCTCGAACAAGTCATTGCCCAAGTCGTAATGGGCAATGATGTTGCGCCGAGAGCCGCGCCGGCTGTTACGGTTGAGCCAGTGCAGCCAACGCAGCACCGGGCGGCCGAGGCGAGCCAGACCACTGTCCATCGCATCGAGCACGTCCAGGTTGGCGACGAACACGCGGGTCACCGCCGTCAGGTCGTTGCTGCGCCAGTACCCCTGGATATAGGCCTCACCGGCGCCGATCGAACCGTTACTGGCGAGCATGCCCCAGACGGCGTCGTCAAGAATTTCGACTTCGGCCTGTAGAGCACTGGCCGGATCGCCGAAGTTTAGCGATTCTCCATCGAGCAGCAGGCGCAAGTGGCCTTGGCGCAGGTGTCGTAATTGGCCGAGAACGACTTGCTTGAAGACGCCGCCGTTGAACAGGCGAAAGCTGCCGGCCTTAGTAACGCTCAGGGTGGGTTCGGGCATGGTCGGGGTCCTTGTGGGCGGTTTCGCCGACGCTCAGGCCGTTTTGGCTGGCCTGATGGTCGTGCAGGGGCGTGCGTTTGAAGAGCAGGCGCAGGGCCTGCCAGTAAATGGCGCTCAAGGTGCGCAGGCTCATCCACGGGAAGGCCAGGAAGTGACGACGCACAGCCGCGGCATCGAGAGGTTGGCGCTTGAGCGCAAGGTCGGCCTCGAACACCTTGCTGCCATCGCGCCAGTTCTCCATATGCACCCGGATATGTGAGTCCGCGATCAGAAAGCGCATGCGGTAGTCCATGTCCCGAGGCAGGAACGGTGATACATGGAACGCCTTGGCCACCCGGAACGCATGGGGTTCACCGGGGCTTACCGGCAACACATAGTGATAGCGCTCGCGCCATGGGGTGTTGCGGACCTCACAGAGAATGGCCGCCAGACGCCCATCGGTTTCGTGGCAGAAATAGAAACTCACCGGATTGAAAGACAGCCCCCAACTGCGCGGTTGGGTCAGCAACTGGATTGCGCCTTGGGGCGCGGTGCCCAGGGCCTGGGCAAGCAATTCGCGCACCGCGTCGACCAAGGGGACGCCCAGACGTGTGCGAGCGGGCAGGTAATCGCGCTCGCGCCAGCACAGCGGTGCCAAGGGCCACCCTCGCAGCAGGCGGGACAGGCCCAGCACCTGGCTTTGTTCGGCGAGGTCCAGATAAAGCATGCCGATGGGGTATCGGAATCCATGGGCGCGGGGTGAATAGCGGCGATGGTCGATCCAGCCGCGGCACAGGCTGCTATTCAAAGGTATTCTCCAAAATGCCCGGCCACATCCAGCCCACTGACCACACCGTCTTCGTGGAAACCATTGGCCCAATAGGCGCCGCAGAAATAACTGTGCTGACGCCCTTGCAGATCACCCTGGCGAGCCTGGGCAGCGACGCCGGCGAGGCTGTATTGCGGATGCGCATACTCGAAGCGAGCCAGGACCTTGGCCGGATCCACCACGTCACTCTGATTGAGGCTCACGCAGAAGGTCACCGGGGCGTCCAGACCCTGGAGGATGTTCATGTTGTAGGTCAGCGCAGCAGGCGCTCGCACCGAACCACCCAGTCGGTAATTCCAACTCGCCCAGGCCTGGCGGCGCTGCGGCAAGACACCGGTGTCGGTATGCAGCAGTACTTCGTTGCTGGCGTAGGCCAGGGCACCGAGCACCTCACGCTCTGCTTTGCTTGGCGTTTCAAGCAGCGCCAGGGCCTGGTCGCTGTGGCAGGCAAACACCACTTTGTCGAAACGCTCAAGTCCCGCCGCGCTGAGTATGTTCACGCCTGTCGCGTCGCGGCTCACGCGCTGCACCGGGCAGTTGAGCCGGATATGCTGGCGAAAGTGCGCGCATAACGGGTCGATATAACCCCGCGAGCCGCCCTCGATCACTCGCCATTGTGGGCGTCGGTTGACCGATAGCAGGCCGTGGTTATGGCAGAAGCGCACGAAGAACTGCAGCGGAAACTCCAGCATTCCGGCAGGCGACATCGACCAGATCGCCGAGCCCATGGGCACGATGTAGTGGTCGATGAACCGTTGTCCATAATTGTGGACATGCAGGTAATCGCCCAGCCGGGTGGTGCTGTCGATGCGCTGCGCCTTCAAGTCGGCCGTGGCCTGCCGGTTGAATCTGAGGATGTCCTGCAACATGCCCCAGAAGCTCGGCGACAGCAGGTTGCGTCGTCGGGCGAAAAGGCTGCGCAGGGTATGCCCCTTGTACTCTTGGCCAGTGGCCGGGTCATGCACCGAAAAGCTCATTTCAGTGGCACGGGAAGTCACGCCCAACTGGTCCAGCAAGCGGATGAAGTTCGGATAGGTCCAGTCGTTGTAGACAATGAAACCGGTGTCCACCCCATAACGCTGGCCTTGCCATTCCACGTCCACGGTGTGGGTGTGGCCGCCGATCCGCTCGTCGGCTTCGAACAGGGTGATCTGGTGCTGGCGAGCCAGCAGGTACGCGCATGTCAGCCCCGATATGCCGCTGCCGATGATTGCGATGCGCATGTTTCAAGACTCCTGGGAAGAGCGTGCCAGACGCCGGCCAAGGGCCAGGCGCCAACGGGCGGGCAAGCGTCCGAGCGAACGCAGGACGAAGGTGAAAAACCATGGAAAAGCGATGTCCAGCGGTCGCGCGGGCAGGCGCTGGGTGATATGCCGCGCTGCGCGCTGGGCCGACCAGCGCATGGGCATCGGAAAGTCATTGCGGCGGGTCAGCGGGGTGTCGACGAAACCGGGGCTTACCAAGGTGACATCGATACCCTCGGCGGCCAGATCGATGCGCAACGACTCAAACAAATAACGCAGCGCCGCCTTGGACGCGCCATACGCGCCGGCACGCGGCAAAGCCAGCCAGGTCACTGCGCTGCACACCCCCACCAAATGCGGGCGTTGGCCTCTGCGCAGCAAGGGCAGGGCGGCTTCCAGGCAGTGGCTGGTGCCCAGCAGGTTGGTGGTCAATACCCGTTCGACCAGTCGCGTGTCGAAGTGCCCAGGCTCCAGGTATTCGCAGGTTCCGGCATTGAGAATCACCAGGTCCAGCGCCCCCCATCGAGCGTCGATGGTCCGGCAGATATCGGCCACTTGCGCTGGATCGGTCAGGTCTCCCGGCAGCACCAGGACCTGATCCTCATAGCGAGTCGCTAACGCTTGAAGGGGTGCGACCTGGCGCGCACTCAGCGCCAGACGGTGTCCTTGCTCAAGAAGCTGCGAGGCCAATGCTGCACCGATACCGCTACTGGCGCCGGTCAACCAGATGCGACTCATGCCAGCCTCCGCTTCAGCCAGCCGATCACCGAGCCAAACAGTGGAAGGTGCTCGTAGAGCAGGGCACCCGCGTCGAAGAAGTCCTGGTGCAGGTAGACCCGTTCGTTCCAGCGCAAATAACTGCAGCCTTGCAGGGAGATAAGTGCGCCGCCGGCCAGACGTGGGTGGCTGTAATGCAGCGTCCAGCGTAGATAGCCCTCGCCGGGGCCGACCTCATCAAAGCCATGAAAGTCGTAGCGCACCTGATCGACGTTGGCATACATCTGCGCGAAGTAGTTGCGCAGGGCAGGCAGGCCTTCGATCCGATGCAATGGGTCCTGGAACTTAATGTCAGCGCTGTAGAGGGTATCGAGCTCGGCCAGGTGACTGGCGTCCAGCTCGGCGAAGGCGCGGGCAAAACGCTGGAGGTAGGCAGACATGTCAGGCTCCGAATTATTGTACAGGTAGTTATTCCTGTACAAGTTTTCGAAGCCTACTGCACGAATTGTACGTTTTAAAGTGTTTTGTATAGGTATTTGTAAATTTGTATAACTTTACTGCTGAACGAGCCCGGTCATGATCGGGCTCGGCTGGTTCAGTGCAACGGCTGAATGTCAGTCAAGTACGTTGCAGAAACCACGAATCGCCTCGCAGGCCTGGCGCAAAGACGCATCGTCCAGGGCGTAGGCGATACAGCAGTTTTTTCCTTGCCTGCAACGATAAAAACCCTCGTTTCGCAAATTCCCGCCTGCCGACAGAATCGCTTCGACACCTCTTGTCGATCGTCGCAAACGCAGAACTACAAAAAATCCAAACCCGAGGCGGCGTCATGCCGGCCTGAACCATCCCACTGCCGGAAGTGCACAGACATGCCCGTTGAGACACTACAGATAGATACGCTTGTTATAGGCGCCGGCCAGGCCGGCGTGGCCATGAGTGAACATTTGAGTCGCCAGGGAGTGCCTCATCTTGTGGTGGAGCGCAACCGCATTGCCGAGGCCTGGCGCACCGCGCGTTGGGATTCGCTGGTGGCTAACGGCCCGGCCTGGCATGACCGCTTTCCGGGGCTGCAATTCCAGGGGCTCGACCCTGATGCCTTCGCCACCAAGGATCAAGTGGCCGATTACTTCCAAACCTATGCCAATACAATCAACGCACCGATCCGCACCGGTGTGGAAGTCAGAGAGGTACAGCGTAATGTCGGCCGCCCAGGCTTCAGCATTGAAACCAGCGAGGGCCCGATCGAGGCCATCCACGTGGTGGTCGCCACCGGGCCCTTTCAACGGCCGGTGATTCCACCTATCGCCGCGGATATGGCGCAAGTCACCCAGATGCACTCCGCCCAATACCGCAATCCCCGGCAGCTGGCCGACGGCGCTGTGCTGGTGGTCGGGGCGGGCTCGTCGGGGGTACAGATCGCCGATGAGTTACAGCGCGCTGGCAAGCAGGTCTACCTCTCGGTGGGCGCCCATGATCGCCCGCCACGGGCCTATCGCAACCGGGATTTCTGCTGGTGGCTGGGTGTGCTCGGCGAGTGGGATGCGGAGGCCGTCCAGCCGGGCAGGGAGCATGTGACCATCGCCGTGAGCGGTGCCCGCGGCGGCCATACAGTGGACTTTCGCAGGCTGGCCCATGAGGGCATCACCCTGGTGGGCCTGACGAAGTCGTTCAACGGTAGCGTCGTGACGTTTGAACCCAACCTTGCCGAAAACATTGCCCGTGGCGATGAAAACTACCTGGCGCTGCTGGATGCCGCCGATGCCTACATTGCCCGCAACGGCCTGGACCTGCCGCCGGAGCCAGAAGCCCGCCGGCTGTTGCCTGACCCGCACTGCCTGACCCATCCGATCCTGGAACTGGATCTGGTGGACGCTGGGGTGACCACCGTGATCTGGGCCACTGGCTACTCGGTGGATTACAGCTGGCTGAAGGTCGACGCGCTGGACGCTAACGGCAAGCCACGGCACCAGCGGGGTGTTTCCAGCGAACCGGGTGTGTATTTCGTCGGCCTGCCCTGGCTGTCACGGCGCGGGTCGGCGTTCATCTGGGGCGTGTGGCACGACGCCCGGCATATCGCTGACCACATCGTGAAACAGCATACCTATCTCAACTATCGAGACGCTTCGCAGCGCCAGAACGACGACGTTCAAGCCCCGGCGCTCGATAGCGATTCGAACAGTTCGAAAACCAGCCTCATGGGAGTCCGTTGATGCCTACCCACACTCGCATCCGCATGTTCAACACCAAAGACACCTATCCCAACCAGACGCTGGACAACGACTTGTGCCAGGCCGTGCGCGCCGGCAATACCGTCTACGTGCGCGGTCAGGTTGGCACTGATTTCAACGGCCAGTTGGTAGGTCTGGGCGATCCGCGTGCCCAGGCTGAACAGGCCATGCGCAACGTCAAGCAATTGCTGGAAGAGGCCGGCAGCGACCTGAGCCACATCGTCAAGACCACCACTTACCTGATCGACCCGCGCTATCGCGAGCCGGTGTACCAGGAGGTGGGCAAATGGCTCAAAGGGGTGTTTCCGATTTCCACCGGACTGGTGGTCAGCGCCCTCGGCCAACCGCAATGGCTGATGGAAATCGACGTGATCGCAGTGATCCCCGAATAAGGAGAGTGGAGCATGACTTTTTCCATTGTCGGGCGCTGCGCCGAGACGGGCCAGTTGGGCATCGCCATCAGTTCCTCGAGTATTGCCGTCGGCGCCCGTTGCCCCTGGTTGCGGGCCGGTGTCGGCGCGGTGTCGAGCCAGAACATCACGCTGCCGGCCCTGGGTCCGCAGATCCTCGACGAACTGGCCGGCGGCCTGGCCGCCCAAGAGGCTGTCGACCGCGCCCTGGCGCGCAATGGCTACAGCCAGTACCGCCAAGTGGCGGTGGTGGATGCCCACGGGCGCACGGCGATTTTCAGCGGCAGCCACGCCTTGGGCACCCATCGCGCGCTGGCCGGTGAGCAATGCGTGGCGGCCGGCAATCTGCTGGCCAGTGTGGACGTGATCGACGCCATGGTTGCCGCATTCGAACACAGCGAAGGTTGCCTTGCCGCGCGCCTGCTGAGTGCGTTGCAGGCCGGGCAGAGCGCAGGTGGTGAAGCCGGAGCGGTGCATTCTGCGGCGCTGTCGGTGGTGGATGAACTCACCTGGCCGATCGTCGATTTGCGTGTCGACTGGGCCGAGGAAAACCCCATTGGTGAGCTGGAAAAACTGTGGCTGGCCTATCAACCGCAACTGCAGGACTACCTGACCCGCGCCCTCGATCCGACCCTGGCCCCCAGCTACGGAGTGCCGGGTGATGAGTGAGCTGCGCAGCCGCGCACTGCTCGCCAGCCTCGTGGGCTTTGCCACGGTCAGTCGCGAGTCGAACCTGGCGCTGATCGAGTTCGTGCGTGGCTACCTCCACGATCTGGGCGTGAGTTGCGAACTGATCTACAACCCCGAGCGGACCAAGGCCAACCTGCTGGCGAGCATCGGCCCAGCGGTGCCCGGTGGGGTCGTGCTGTCCGGTCATACCGATGTAGTGCCGGTGGACGGACAGCACTGGACGGTCGATCCGTTTTGCCTGAGCGAGGTCGGCGGCAAGCTGTACGGCCGGGGCACCGCCGACATGAAAGGCTATTTGGCTTCAGTGCTGGCGGCGGTGCCGATGTTCCTCGCCAGCCCGCTTCGCCGGCCCGTGCATCTGGCGTTCTCCTATGACGAAGAGGTCGGTTGCCTGGGCGTGCGCAGTCTGCTGCAAGTGCTGGCGCAACGCATTCCCCAGCCTGCGTTGTGCCTGATCGGCGAGCCCACCCAACTCCAACCGGTGTTGGGCCACAAGGGCAAGTTGGCGATGCGTTGCCATGTCAAAGGGGCGGCCTGTCATTCGGCTTATGCGCCCTACGGGGTGAACGCCATCGAGCAGGCAGCGCGCCTGATCGGTCGGTTGGGGGAGATCGGCGCGAATCTGGCCGAACCTTCACAGCACGATGCGCGCTTCGATCCGGCGTACTCCACGGTGCAGGTGGGCGTGATCCAGGGCGGTACCGCGTTAAACATCGTCCCGGCCGATTGCCGCTTCGATTTCGAAGTGCGCGCCTTGCCGGATTTCGCCCCAGAAGTCGTCGTCGAGCAATTGCGCGATTACGCCGAGCAGGCGTTGCTGCCGGCGATGCGGGCCGTGCAGGGCGACACCGCGATCCGGTTTGAACCACTGTCCGCCTACCCGGGCCTGGCAACCCGACCTGACAGCGCCGCTGCGCGTCTGGTGGCCGAGCTGTGCGGCAGTGATGCCTTCAGCACCGTGGCATTCGGCACCGAAGGCGGCCTGTTTGATCAGGCCGGAATCCCGGCGGTGGTCTGCGGCCCCGGCAGCATGGATCAGGGGCACAAAGCCGATGAATACGTGAGCGTTGAACAGATGGCGGCCTGCGACCGATTGATGGATCGCCTGGCGAGCCATCTCAGCGAACCCAACGACTTCTGAGACAAGGAATTTGCGGTGAACGATTTCAATGTTTGGAAAACCCGGGCCGCGCAACGGCGCCTGAAGGATAACGCCCTGATTGACGGCCTGCCTCGTGAGGCCGGCACTCTGGGCCGGATGATCATGGCCCCGGCGCTGGTAGCCAGCCATGCCGACATCAACGAACTGGTCGACAAGACCCGTATTGCTGTAGATCGCACCGCCCGCGCTTACGGTCGCCTCTGAGTCCCGTCGCCGGCTCGTGCGGGCGAGCCGGCCTTTCGAGGAACCGCTTCATGTCCAGATCCTTGCGTTGCAATATCGCGTGTGCCCTGGTGCTGCTGAGTAGCAGCGTCCTGGCCGCGCCACAGAGCCTCACCGTGATCTCCTTTGGTGGCGCCACCAAGCAGGCCCAGGACAAGGCCTACTTCCAACCCTTCAACGCCAGCGGTGCAGGAAGCATTGTCGCCGGCGAATACAATGGCGAGTTATCGAAGATCAAGGCCATGGTCGCGGCCGGCCACACCAGTTGGGATGTGGTCGAAGTCGAAAGCCCCGAGCTGTTGCGCGGTTGTGAGGAGGGCCTGTTCGAAAGGCTCGATTTGAGCGCCTTGGGTGATCCGGCGAATTTTGTGCCGGGAACACTCACCGAATGTGGCGTGGCCACGTATGTCTGGTCGATGGTCCTGGCCTATGACCAGAGCAAGTTGGCCAAGGCCCCCAAGTCCTGGGCGGATTTCTGGAACGTCACCGAATACCCGGGCAAGCGCGGGTTGCGCAAGGGGGCCAAGTACACCCTGGAAATTGCCTTGCTGGCCGACGGGGTCGAGGCGCAGGAGTTGTACAAGGTGCTCAACACCCCCGAAGGCGTGTCGCGGGCGTTCGCCAAGCTGGATCAGATCAAGCCGAACATCCAGTGGTGGGAGGCCGGTGCGCAACCGGCACAGTGGCTAGTGGCGGGGGACGTGGCGATGAGCGCTGCCTACAACGGTCGTATCGCTTCGGCGCAAAAGGAAGGCATGAAGCTGAGTATCGTCTGGCCGCAAAGCCTGTATGACCCGGAGTACTGGGCGGTGGTCAAGGGCACGCCGAACAAGGTCCTGGCCGAGCAATTCATTGCCTTTGCCAGCCAGCCGCAGGCGCAGAAGGTGTTCTCGGAAAACATCCCTTATGGGCCGGTGCATCGCAAGGCGCTGGCGTTGTTGCCTGGAGCGGTCCAGGAGCAGTTGCCTACCGCCGAGGCCAACCTGGCCGAAGCCCGGGCCGTGGATGCCGAGTTCTGGGTTGACCATGGTGAGGAACTGGAGCAGCGCTTCAACGCCTGGGCCGCTCGCTAGTCACAACGTTTCATACGCCTTCAATGGTTGGCTCAGGCCAGCCATTGTTTGAACTGCTCTTTGCAGTAATCCACAAATAACTGCGCAGGTTTGGTCAAGTGCGCGCGCTTGAGCCATCCTGCCACCAGGGCCGAACCGGTGACGTCCTCGGCGATGTTGACGCACACCACTTGCTGCCCATCGTAGGTGCAGGTGGAATGTGGCCGGGTTACCAGCAGCGCAAAGCCGAACGATTGCCCGACCATGCCGCGCACCATTTCGATCGAGGGTGAGCTGAATACAATGTTCGGTGTCAGGCCCAACTCCTCGAATATGCTCACAAAATAGGTCCGGCTGGGTTGCACGTCCAACAGAATCATCGGCTCCAGCGCCAGATCGCGCAGGGACACCTGAGCCTGGCTGGCAAAGCGGTGCTCCGCCGGCAGCAGCGCGTAAGGTTGTTGCGGCGCCATCAGCGCCTCGGTCTCGATGGTGCCGTCGAGGTCGTGCTCATAAAAAATCGCCAGATCGAAACGCCCCCCCGTCAAACCTTGCACCAGTTCCTGTTGCTCGCCGTCCTGTAGACGGATCTCCACACCTGGGTAACGCTGGCGAAAACCGGCGATCAATCGTGGCAAGTACAGCGGCGCGACAGTCTCGAAGCAACCGATGTCGATCTGACCGCTGACCACGTCGTTGTCGGCCAGCGCGTTCTGCTCGAACTCTCGCGCCATGCGCAGCAGTTCCTGGGCTTTGCGATAGAAGCGAGCGCCGCTGGGGGTTAGCGACACACCCTGGGCGTGGTGACGGATGAGCAACTGCACGCCAAAACTGTCTTCCAGCCCTTTGACGGCGGTCGCAATCGAGGGCTGGGCGATGTACAGCTTGCGGGAGGCTTCGGCGACGCTGCCACATTCGACGGTGGTGACGAAGTACTTCAGCTGACGCAAGGAATAGGACGCCACGGCACACCTCGATCCGGATGATTTTTGCCTACCTTACCTTGTGCACAGAGGGCAGTGGGCGGGCATTGCGACGGATTTTACTGGGCAGTGACGATATTCAGGCTGGCTTGGGGACGAGCGCCTGAAAAAAACGCCTGCCCAAGCATCATCGGCAGGCGTCTGGGAAAGACCGGCGCAGAAAGGAGGGACTGGCCGGGGTCGGAAACTGACTCAGGCCACCGGGATCAACGGGTCGGCGGCGGCCAGGGCGGTCGCGCGATCAGCCGCGGGCGGATAGATCCACACGGTGTTGATCTGGGTCTTGAGCTCCTTGGCTTCCTGCCCGACCAACTTGAGCTGGCGATCCCAACCCTCGGTATACACCGCGCCCCAGGCACCCAGGTCCAGACAGGTCACGTACTTGGGTTGGCTGTAGGCCATCGGCGCGACGCCCAACAAGTCGGCCGCGACGTTGTTGCCGGCATAGCGGCCCAGGGCGATGGCGTGCTGGCAGGACATGGCCGCGTAGTTACCCAGGGTGTCGGTGGCGGCATAGGCCACGTCGCCGGTGGCAAATATGTCGTTCTGGCCCAGGACTTTCAGGTTGGCATCGACGTGCAGGCGACCCTGGCGATCGCGAGTGCCGGGTATCTGTTGGGTCAACGGACTGGCGCGGAACCCCACGGTCCAGATCACAGTATGGGACTCGATACGCTGGCCGCTCGACAGGGTGACGCCACCGGCATCCACCGATTCGACCGAGTCGTTGACGATCCACTCGATACCCAGATGCTCGGACGCTTGGACAATGGACGGACGAATGCCGTCGCCCAACGCTGCGCCGATCTGCGACCCGCGATCCACCACGATGACCCGGATGTTAGCGTCTTCACCCAGGACCGCGCGCAGGCGTGCCGGCATTTCGGTGGCGGTTTCGATCCCGGTAAAGCCTCCGCCGGCCACCACCACGGTGTTGCGGGCCGGGCTGTCCGGAAGATTTTTCAGGGACTTGATATGGGCTTCGAGGCGGGTTGCCTGTTCGATTTCATCAACGTCGAAGGCATGCTCGATCATGCCTTCAAGGTCTGGGCGGACCAGTTGGCTGCCCGCCGCGAGCACCAGGCGGTCGTAGCCCAGGCTGCCCTCGGTGCCGAACACATCCACGTAGCCAACCTGTTTGTTGTCGACATCGATACGGCTCGCCGAACCTTGTACGAATTTCACGCCCACCGCGTCGAACAGGCCACCCAGCGGGGCGGCCATGGTGTGGACGTCCGGCTCATAGAAACGAGGACGGATGCGCAGCTCAGCCTGGGGGGCCAGGACGCTGATCTGCACGTCATTACGATCGTGTTGGTCCAGCAGCCGGGCGGCGCTCAATGCACTCCAGACCCCGCCGAAACCTGCGCCAACAACCAGAATATGTTGTTTCATGATGAGCTCCCGAAGACAAAATCGATACGTTGAATTGTTTAACTGTTTCAGCGTGACCGTGTCGCGAACTACTCCAAAAGCGCCTGGCTGCAATGAGTTGCCATCGAGCACATTCAATTTCAGTTCGCTGTAGGGAAGCTTATTGGCAGGGCCTGTGTTTAACACTTCTACATAAGGTCATCCGGCCTATGCCTGGGTAGGGGGGATCTATACAAAGGTATGAGGTCGCGACGATGGCGCGGCATCAGGAAGGCCGGCCAACTACCGATTCGATGCAGGCGATCAATTGAGCGCAGTCGAAGGGCTTCGGGAAAAACGCCACCGGCTCGGGCGCCCCGGCGCTGACACGGGGTGGCACGCCAGGGTATCCGCTAATGAAAATGATCGGGATATGAATGCCCAGGGTCGACAGTCGATCGTACATCTGAATACCGGTCATGCCAGGCATTTGAATATCCGATATCAGGCACGCTGTGTTTTCAAGTTCACAAGAAGATAAAAAGTCCAAGGCGCCCGCGTATGTTGTAACCCGATATCCGTGGGAACGTAACAAGCCATCCAGTGCAATTCGAACTGACTCGTCATCATCAACAATTGAAATAGTTGCGGTATTGGACATGTCGATACCTGGGGTGATATCAGGTAGCCATAAAGGCGCCTGTATCACTGCAAGATACGCCGTCCAATAGTCCCGCCAAGTATACGTGTGTATGAACTTTCTACTGCTCGCCGCGCCATTCCAGCACCTGGGCCATGCGGACCAGATCGGCAAACGAGCCTGCGCACATTTTGCGCATGGCTTGGCCGCGGTGAATCTTGACCGTGATTTCGCTCAAGCCCAGTTCCCCGGCGATCTGCTTGTTCATCAGGCCTGACGCCGCCAGCGCCATGACCTGTTGCTCGCGCGGGGTCAATGTAGTGTAACGGTCAAGCACTTGCTGATGGCTGCGTTCGGCGTCGCGTCGCCGACAGTCCTGTTGATGGGCGGCGGTCACGGCGTCGATCAGGTCTTGTTCGCGAAACGGCTTGGCGAGGAAATCCACGGCACCGGCCTTCATCGCCCGCACGGTCATGGCGATGTCACCGTGGCCGGTCATGAACACGATGGGCAGATGGACGTTGGCCGCGACCAGCGCCCGTTGGCACTCCAGGCCGCTGGTGCCTTGCAGCCGTACATCCAGAACCAGGCAACTGGGCAGGTCGGGCCTGGAATGGTTCATGAACTGTGCGACCGAATCGAACAGATGCACCTGCAGGCCGATGGAGCGCAGGAGGCTGCCGAGGGCTTGGCGCAGCGGTGCGTCGTCGTCAACGATATAAACGATGGGCTCGCTGCCGAGGACCGGTTTCGTGGGCTGCATGGCGTTCATTGCCCGCTCCCCGACACAGCGGTGCAAGTGAGCCGCGGCAGCGCGAACCTGAATGAGGTGCCTTGGCCGGCCTCGCTGGTCGCCCAGATCCTGCCGTCATGGAAGTCGATGATGGACCGGCAGATGGAAAGGCCCATGCCCAGACCGTTTTCCTTGGTGGTAAAAAACGCATTGAACAAGGACGGCAGGACCTCGGGGGCAATGCCGGTTCCGTGGTCAGTCACCTCCAGCAGCACTTCGTCATCCTCCATCCAGGTGCGTATGTGCAGGGTTCGTTCGTGTACCTTGACTGCGTCCATGGCGTGACAGGCATTGATGATCAGGTTAATGATCACTTGCTGCAGTTGCACCCGGTCTGCGCTGACCTGGCTGTCGGTCGCTGCCAGCTCCACCTTCGCCCGGACTTTATGATGAGCCAGTTGCTGCTGGACCAGGTTCAGGGTCTCGCGGACGATGTCGTCCAGCGGCTCGGGCTGTCGCACCGGGTCGCATTTGCGCGACAGCGCTCTGATACCGCTGATGACCTCGCTGGCGCGACAGCCGTTGGCGACGATTCGGTCGAGGCAATCCAGGGCTTCCCCGAGATCGGGCTCCGGACGTTTGAGCCAGCGGCGGCAGGCCTCGCCACTGCTGGTGATGGCCGTCAGTGGCTGATTGACCTCGTGGGCGATGGACGCGGCCATTTCCCCCAGGGAGGTCAAGCGCGTGACGTGGGCCAATTGGCTCTGGGCGCGGAACAATGCGTCTTCGGCCTGCTTGCTGGCGGTGACGTCCATGAGCGCGCCCAAGTACTGGAAACGGCCATGCTGGACGAGCAGGGGGCTGGCGATCATGTGGATGTGCTTGATGCGCCCATCAGGCATCAGCAGGCGCAGCTTGACCTCGATCTGCGGTTCACCAGCGGCGGCCTGTTGGAAAACCCCGCGTGCCAACTCCAGGTCTTCAGGGTGAGTGCGCGCCAGCATCATCGACACCGTCGGTGTCTTGTTGGGCGAGTACTCGAAAATCCGTGCCGACTCCTGCGACCAGGTCAACGCTTGGCGATCGCCGCGAAAGCCCACGCTGCCGGTCTGGCTCAGGCGCTGGGCGCCGATCAGGTAAGCCTCGTTGTGCCGCAGGCTGTCGGAAGCCTGCTTGCTGCGCAGCGCCAGGAACGCAATGGCGGACAATGCGGTCAGGCAGCGAAAGAAACCGGTGGTCGATTCCCAGCGGTGATAGCCGCCGTTGTACAAGAACATCGCGGTGAGCAAGCCCATGCACATCAGCGCGACGGTGATCACCAGATTGATGGAGAACAGGTTGGCCGCCATCAATAACAAGGTGATGTACAGCAAGGTCGGCGCCAGGTCGGAATGGGTCTCGGAGTTGATGATGACAATCCCGCAAGCCACCACCAGGCCTACCAACCAGCCGAGGGCGTTGACCAGCGGATGGGTACTGATTCCCATCGACAGTCGCGGCCCCTTCTGGCATGGGGCGTATCGCAGGCTGTCATAGACGTTCTTGAGCATCGCGGAGGGTAGGGGCACGCTGGCAGACCTTTTGTTTTTACGTGGTCTCGCTCTGGGATGTCGGGGGACAGAGCATCGGTTCGTATCTTAGAAGCGCCGCTTGGGCTGAGGTAGGACATAAAACCCTGAAATTCCGCCAGGCCGTGCCAATACTTTATTTGTGGCGAGGGGATTTATCCCCTCGCCACAAAGGCAGTGTTCGCCACAGGGCTTGGTATATACCGAAGTATCGATGATGTTGCCCAAAGGGTGGGGTGAGTGTCCCCACGTACAACAGACACTGGCTTGCCTCGGGGATTACGCTTTCAACACCTCGTCGCCGTAGGCCTTGATGGAGGGCGCAGGCGATGATCTTGTCCACTCCTGACTCAATGGCCTGGCGCCTGGGGCGACGACGATGATGAACAGAAATGACCTGCGTCGTGCTGACATCAATTTGCTGGTGGTCTTCGAAACCATGATGCACGAGCGAAACGTGACCCGCGTCAGCGAAAAGCTGTTCCTCGGCCAGCCAACGATCAGCAGTGCCCTGGCACGCCTGCGGTTGATGTTCGATGATCCCTTGTTCATCCGTTCGGGGCGGTTGATGGAACCGACCTCCCGGGCGCGGGAAATCTTCTCCAATCTATCACCGGCGCTGGACGGCATCGCCGCAGCCTTGAGCCGCTGCCAGGCGTTCGAGCCAGCCACCAGCGAGGCGACCTTCCATATCGGCCTTTGCGATGACGTCGAGTACGCACTGCTGCCGGAGTTGTTGCGGCGCCTGCGGGTCGAGGCACCGGGCACCACCTTGGTGGTGCGCCGGGCCGATCAATGGCAGGTGTCCCAGCTGTTGGCCAGCGGCGAGATATCCCTGGGCATCAGCCCGACCCTGGAGCTGCCGGCCAATGCCCGGCGCAAGACGCTGCGGCCGATTCGACCGATGCTGCTGCGCGCCGATTCGCAGCCCGGCGAACTGACCCTGGATGAATTCTGCCGTCGGCCCCATGCCGTCGTGTCGTCCATGGGCAATGTCATCGATGATTCGGACCGTGCGTTATGCCTGATGGGCCGACAGCGCCGGGTGGTGTTGACCGTGCCGCAGTTCAGCGCCTTGCCCGTGCTGTTGGCCGGGAGCGACATGATTGCTATCGTGCCGGATTACGTTGCCCTGGCGATGGCCGTGGTGGCTGGCATGCGGGCTCAAGCGGCCCCGATCTGCTTGCCCCAGCACGAGCTTTCCATGGTCTGGCGCGGTGCTTCGCACAATGATCCGGGGGAGCGTTGGCTGCGCTCCCGTTGCAGCGCACTCCTGGCTGAGCAGGGCGACTCGCAGGCGCGATCCTGGAAAGTGGCCTGACAGGCCAGTAGCGCAAGTTTCGCGCTTAACGGGAAAACCGGCTGCGATACTCGCGGGGGGAAATCGACAGGTGACGCTGAAATGTGTGACGCATTCGTTCCTCGTCACCGAAACCGCAGGCGCGGGCGATCTGGTCGATGTTGCGCTGAGAGTCTTCCAGCATTCGCCGCGCCGCCTCAAGGCGGAACATCTCGATGGCTTTGGCCGGGGTGCGGCCGGTCTGGCGTTTGTAGACCCGGGCAAAATTGCGCGGGCTCATCCTGGCCTGGCGGGCCAGTCGCTCGACGGTGAGGTTGTTGTCGTCCAGGTGTGCGCAAATCCACACGTGCAGTTCATCGAAGCCAGCGCTCTCCTGCATCTGCAATTGCAACAGTTGGCTGAACTGCGCCTGCCCGCCGGGGCGTTTGAGAAACACCACCAGCTCACGGGCCACCTGCAGGGCCACGTCGCGACCGCAATCGGCTTCGACCAATGCCAAGGCCATGTCGATGCCCGCGCTGACACCGGCCGAGGTCCAGACGTTGTCCTGCTGGATGAAGATCGCATCAAGATCCACCTCAACCGACGGGAAACCACTCTTGAGCATCTCGCACATGGCCCAATGGGTGGCGGCCCGGCGTCCGTCCAGCAAGCCGGCCTGGGCCATGAGGAAAGTGCCGCTGCACACCGATGCGGTGCGCCTGGCCTGGACCGAGGCAATGCGCAGCCATTGCACCAGGTCGACACAGTCGATCATCGCCTGCCGAATGTCCGGTGCGCCGGGGACGATCAGCGTATCGATGAGCGTCCCGTCGAGCTCCCTCAGGGCACGGGTATCCACGACCAGGCCTTCGGCGCTTTGCATCAATCCGCCTGCCAGACTGGCGGTGTGCATGGCGTAGCCGGGCAGGCCGCGTTCGGTCATGGCCTTGGTGGCGGCCCAGAACACTGTTTGGGCGCCGGTCAGGTCCAGCAAGCCCATCTGCGGATAGGCCAGGAATACCAGGGTGCGCGGTTGGGAAATGGACTCGGCGGCGAGGCCGACATCCAGGGTCATCTCGTTCATGATCGTTTCGCGCGGGGTGTTTGTCAGGGCCGGTGAAAGAGTCTATCCGTTTTCGGCACAATTGAACGAATGGCCTACCCAGCGGAATGGAACTTGCCTGAGCTTTGATCCATAAGCCCTGGAATCATCAAAGGTCGGGTCAATGAACAATGACAACATGGCGCAGCCAGCGGTCTCGTCGGAGGGACTGCCGATGCTGCCGATCAATCGGTTCCGCACCACAGACATCGACGAGCACGCCCGGAACATGGGCGGTTGGCAGGTTTGCTACGACCAGTTGACCCCCGGGCGCTTCGACGGCGAGTTGATCGAGTTCCGCTCGGAGTGGATGCAACTGGTGCGCGACCGCTCTAATCAGGCCCTGACCAAGCAAGGCACGGCTTGGGAGGGCGCCATCACCTTCAGCGTGCCGCTGAGTGCGGACGGGCCGGTCTTTTGCTCCGGGCACCCGATTGTCGAGCCCAGCCTGTTGGTCGCCCGTGGGCATAACCTGCCCGAGCTGCGCACGCCCCAACATCTGGATCTGCTCGGTGTCGCCATCGACGAGCAGGCGTTGGAGCATGTGCTGGAACGTCAAGGCAGCCGCTTTCGAATTACCGATCTTCCCAAGTGTTACCGTCTCGGCAACTCGACGCTGCCCGCCGAGCTTGCGGCGTTATTCGATGAGCTTGAAGGGGGCGAGCAGGGGCGTGACTCGTTGCTGGGTTACGAGTCGATTCGTCGTGGCCTGCGTGACACGGTGATGCTGCACATACTGGAACTGGTGGCACCGGACGAGGCTCCGCCGCTCAATCCCACGGCGCGCAAGCGCATGGTCGACCGCGCCCGGGAGTACGCCTTGGCCCATGTCGATGAGCCGCTGTCGATCCTCGACCTGTGCAACCACATCGGGGCCAGCCGACGCAAACTGCAGTATTGCTTCCAGGAAACCCTGGGTATCAATCCCGTGGCCTATTTACGGGCGTTGCGCCTCAATGCCGTGCGTCGTGAACTGCGCAACGGGGATCAGGCCCTGGGCGTCCAGGAGGTGGCGGCACGTTGGGGCTTCTGGCACTTGAGCCGCTTTTCCAGCGATTATCGGGTGCTGTTCGGCGAGACACCTTCCCAAACCCTGCGTCGCACGCATCTGTGCTGAAAACGGATAACGGCTGACCGGCCGGCTCCCTAGGATGACCCCAACACCACAGGGTTGGAGGGGCATTCGATGAATCAAAATAAAAAAGCAAACGCCTGGCGCTGTACTTGGTTGACCTTGGGGCTGATCGGTATGGGGGGCGCTGCCCATGGCACCGAAAACGGCGCGCCGACCACGGCGGTCGGGGTCTATGATTTCGGCGCGGGCATGATGCCGCCGGCCACGCCCTTTGGCACCGTCGGCCTGCGCACCGCGTTCTATTCGGCCAACGTGCAGAAGGACCGCCACGGCAAGTCCGTGGACAACAATTTCTCTCTGGATGTGCTGTCCATCGGCGTCGCCTATATGCGCATGACCGATTACACCGTGCTGGGCGCCAAATATGGCTTCGGCGCCGTGGTGCCGTTCTTCCAGATGGACGCTTCGGTACAGGTGCAGACGCCTATCGGTCCGCTGGACCTTGCGGCCGATCCGTTTCGCATGGCCGACATCCAGTTGTTGCCGCTGATCCTGCAGTGGACCCTATCGCCCAACCTGTTCGTCAACACTCAGTTCCAGATCCAGGCACCGACTGGCGACTATGACAAGAACCGGCTGATTTCACCGGGGCTCAACCACTGGACCTTTTCGCCGATCCTCAACGCCACTTACATCTCCGACAGCGGCTTCGAAGTGTCTTCCAGTTTCGAAGTCGACATCAACACACGCAACCCGGCCACTGATTACAAGAGCGGCGTCGAGTACCGCCACGAATTCGCGGTGGGCCAACACGTCGGGCCCTGGACCGTGGGCGTGGGCGGTTATTACTACCGCCAGTTCAGCGATGACGATGCGCCAGGGCTGCAATCGGGCAATCGCGCCCGGGTGATGGCCGTCGGGCCGGCGGTGAGCTACTTCAAGCCCGGTATGCCGCCGGTATGGCTGCACGTCTACAAGGAGTTCGACGCGCGTAACCGTGCCGAGGGCTACACCACGGCACTGCGCATTTCTCACAGTTTCTAAAGGGGCTCCCATGAACCAATCAAGTTCCATTTCAACGGCCGCAGCCCCGTCACGCCAGGCCACGGGTCGGCGTGAAGGGCTGGTGCTGATGCTCGGCAGCAGCCTGACCATCATGGGCTCGGTGATGGTCGCCCCCATCTTGCCCCGTTTGGGCGCCGAATTCGGTCCCATGGAGCCGCGGGCCGATCTGCTGGTGCCGCTGGCGATCACCGGGCCGGCCCTGACCATTGCCCTGTGCGCGCCGTTGGCCGGTTGGCTGGCGGACCGGGTCGGGCGCAAGGCGCTGCTGGTGATTGCCACGTTGCTCTACGCAGTGCTCGGCGCGCTGCCGGCGATGCTCGATAACCTGCCGGCGATTGTCGGCACCCGGCTGCTGTTCGGCTGCGCCGAGGCGGCGGTGATGACCTGCTGCGCGGCCCTCATTGCTGACTACTGGCACGGCGAAGAGCGCTTGCGCTACGTCAACCGGCAAGTGGTGACCATCGGCCTGGTGGGAGCGCTGTTTTTTGTGGTGGGTGGGGCGCTCGGGGAGCATTCGTGGCGCTCGCCGTTCCTTTTGTACCTGCTGCCATTGTTGCTGGTGCCCGCCATGATGAAGGTGCTGTGGGAGCCGTCGATGGCCAAGCGACCAAGGGCCGAGCAGCAAGCGGACGAATCGGGTCCGGCCAAGGTCGCGGTACGGTCGCTGGTGATCGGTTACCTGATGATTCTGGGCGGCATGGTGCTGACCTTCGTCGTGCCGATCCAGGCGCCGACGCTGTTGGTCAGCCTGGGCATCGCCTCCAGCACACTGATCGGCATGGCGGCAGGCTTGAGCCTGCTGGCGACCCTGGGCGGTTCGTTGATGTGGCCCTTGCTGCGCCGTCGCTTCGGCATTGCCGGTTGCAACGCGCTGTTGCTGAGTCTGATAGGGCTTGGGCTCTGGCTGCTGATGCGCGCCCAGAGCTACAACGCCGTGCTGGTGGCGGTCTTCATTCAGGGCCTGGGTTCCGGATTGCTGGTGCCCAACGTGATGGCTCCCGTGATGAATGCCTTGACTGCCAGCACCCGCCGCCGTGGCCTGGGTGGGTTCACCTCGTTTCTGTATATCGGCCAGTTCGTCAGTCCGCTGGTGGTGGCCTCTGTGGGCGCCTTCGCCAGCGATCTGCGCCAGTCGATCCAATGGCTGGCAGTCGCCAGTTTTGCCGCCGCGCTGCTGTGGATCGCTGTCGGTCTGCGTACTCGAGGCCATGGTCAGGCGACCACTCTCGGCTCCCGTCAATCGTCATGAAACAAGGAATCTGAAGCATGGGCATGCAAGACATCCATCACTTGATGGACAACGAAGACGCCAGCGCACTGGCCGAGTGGGTCAGGCGCGGCGAGATCCGCCCCGGCGAACTGCTGGAGGCGGCCATCGAACGTCTTGAACGGGTCGAACCGCAGCTCAACGCGGTGGCCGAGCGGTTATACGATTCGGCGCGGGAAGCGGCCGACACGCCTGAGGTCGGGCAAGGTCTGTTGGCGGGCGTGCCGACGTTGATCAAGGACCTGTTTTCGCCCGTTGCGGGGGCGGCAATGACCAACGGTTCACGCTCATTGGGCGATTTTCGCGCGGATTTCGAATCCGAAGTCGTCACCCGCTTGCGCCGTGCGGGGTGTCAGGTAATGGGCACCAGCACTTCACCGGAGTTTGGCACGTCGTACTCCACCGAATCTTCACGGTTTGGCGCCACCCGAAACCCTTGGAGCACCCGGCATAGCGCCGGTGGTTCCAGCGGTGGCGCGGCAGCGCTGGTGGCGGCCCGGGTCGTGCCGTTCGCCCACGGCAACGATGGCGGCGGGTCGTTGCGCGTGCCGGCCTCTTGCTGTGGCGTCTTCGGGTTCAAGCCAAGCCGCGGCCTGCTGCCGTCCGGGCCGATGATCGGCGAGGGTTGGGCGGGGATGGGCACGCCCCATGCGATCACCTTGTCGGTGCGCGACAGCGCCGCGCTGTTGGACGCCACCGCCGGAATGGACCTGGGAGCGCCCTATGCCGCGCCGGTCCAGACGTTGCCCTATGTGACGGCGTTGCAGCGCGATCCGCAACCGTTGCGCATTGCCCTGGTGGAGCAACTCGGTCCCTGGCCAACATCGCCACAGAGCCTGCAGGCCGTAGGCGAGGCGGCGCGGTTGTGTGAGTCCCTCGGCCACCGTGTCGAACCAGTAAACCTGCCGGTGGTATTACCGGAGTTTCTCGATCAGGTCTTCACCATCATCGGCGCAAGCACTCGCCATTACGTTGACCTGTTGGGCCAGATGCGCGGGTTCGCGGTACAGGCCGAGGAGCTGGAGGTGCGCACCCGGATCATCCTGCGGGACAAGGGCAACGTCAGCGGCGCCCAGTACGCGGCTGCAGTGGAGTGGATTCATACCCTGGGCCGGCAACTGGCGACGTTCATGCACGATTACGACCTGATCCTCACCCCGGTCCTGACCCGTGAACCGGTACCGATTGGCGAGCTGGACGTTGAGGACGTGTGCATGAGCCTCGATCAACTGCTGGAGCGTTACCACAGCTACTCGCCATTCACCGCGCTGTTCAATGCCAGCGGTCAGCCGGCGATGTCCGTGCCGTTGTCCTGGAGCAGCAACGGCCTGCCGATGGGCGCGCACTTCGCCGGTCGCTTTGGCGAAGAAAGCACCCTGCTGGCCCTGGCCGCGCAATTGGAACGCGCCCAGCCGTGGCGTGGCCGGGTGCCTGCGGTGAACGCCTGTCGTCGTTGAAGACGGCGATGTCTCAATAAAGTGAAGCGGGCCGGTTCCAAGCACGGCACATCCAGCGTCGATGGAATGCCGATCTCGATGCCTGATCAGGCCCGCTTCCCACCACTCAGCCGTGCCCCTCCCTAAAACGCTGATCAAAATCCTCCGCTAACTGCGCCAGAGTGATGCTGCCCAAACGCTTGAGCAGCAACGCCTGAGCCTCATCGAACGCATCCGTCAGCGCCGCATTCACCGCTTGTTCCACCAGGCACTGCGGGTGATCGGTGGACAGGCCGATGGCAAAAATCGACGTGCTACCCAAGGCCTGATGGATGTCGAGCAGGGTCATCTCTGCCAGGGATTTGCTCAACGTCCAGCCGCCGCGATGGCCTTTCTCTGACGTGACATAGCCCTGTTCCTTGAGCAGCGCCATGGTCCGGCGCACCACCACTGGGTTGGTGCCGAGCATCTGCGCGATGGTGTCGGAGGTGGCGGATTGCTGGTGACGGTCCATGTGGATGAGTACATGAAGCATGCGGGACAGGCGCGTGTCGTTTCTCATGGTAACGGCGTTGTTCTGTGGTTGAGACGGGGTGGAGTATCGCCTGTAATTGCAAAAGTTACGAGATCGTTGACAGGCGCTTTTCAAGGAACTTACGATGTGTCGAGACTTTAGCGGTCCTTCGAAAACCACCCTTGGAGAAAGATCATGGGCTACGACGTCATCATTACAGGCGGCAGCTACGCGGGTATGTCGGCAGGACTTCAACTGGCACGGGCTCGGCGAAAGGTGCTGGTGATCGATGGGGGGCAACGCCGTAACCGGTTCGCCGCGACTTCCCATGGGTTTCTTGGCCAGGATGGCCGCGCACCCGCTGACATCGCCGAGGATGCCCGCGCCCAGCTCATGGCTTATCCGACGGTGGAGTGGGTGTCGGACACCGTGGTCCAGGCGCGCAAGGAGGAGGGCGGCTTCACCCTGGAAACTGCCCGTGGGCAACATTTCCAAGCCCAACGCCTGCTGCTGGCCACCGGAGTGGTCGATGATTTGCCGGCGGTGCAAGGCCTGGCTGAGCGCTGGGGCAAAAGCGTTTTCCACTGTCCTTACTGCCACGGCTATGAGTTGGACCAAGGGCCGATAGGCGTGCTGGCGACGTCGCCAATGTCGCTGCACCACGCCTTGATGCTTCCCGACTGGGGGCCGACGACGTTCTTCACCAATGGCGTATTCGAGCCCGACCCGGAGCAGCGGGCCAGCCTGGAACTACGTGGGGTGACGCTGGTAGCCGAACCGGTCGAACGCATTGAAGGCGAGCGGGCCAATGTGGTCCTGGAAGGGGGGCGCGTGGTTGCCATCGATGGTCTGTTCGTCTTGCCCCGTACCCGCGTGGGCAGCTCGTTGGCCGCATCTCTGGGGTGTGAGTTCGAGGACGGCCCGCTCGGTGCCTTCATCCAGACTGACATGACCCGCGAAACCAGCGTGCCGGGAGTGTTTGCCTGTGGTGATGCGGCCATGCCGTTCGGCTCGGTGGCACTGTCGGTGGGCGATGGTGTGCGGGCGGGATCGGGCGTGCACCGATCGTTGATCTTCGGCGCACACTGAAAACCCGATCCCCGCGCTGAACCCTAAACCTGTACCGCCCCGGTCGCCACGGCGAAGGCGAGCATCACCAGGCTGACGCCCCAGGCCCAGAAAAAGGTGTAGGCCATGTGTTTGCGCAACTCGACGCCGGACAACGCCAGGGCCAGGTACACGCTGGGCACCACCGGGCTGATGGAGAAACCGGTGTTTTCACCGATCAGCATGGCCCGGGCCACCGCTTCCAGGGGAACGCCCGCGGCGGCGGCCACATCCCTGATCACCGGCAACAGGGCAAAGTAGTAGGCGTCCGGCGAAAAGATCATCCCCAGGGGAACGCCAAAGAATCCGACGATCACATGCAGGTACTGAGCGGATCCGCCAGGCAGAAAGTCGATCAGCGCCAAGGCCATGCCGTCGGACATTTTTGCCCCGGACAGCACCCCCAGCAACACGGCGGCGGCCATCATCACCAGCACCATTTGCAGGGCATCGGATGCGTGGGCCTTGAGACGTTCGGCCTGGGCATCCAGGGACGGGAAGTTCAGCGGCAGGGCAATGCCCAATCCCACCATGAAACAGGCATAGAGCGGAAAGATACCGGTGAACAGGCAAGCCAGGATCGCGCCGGTCAGGGCCACGTTCAGCCAGTACCGCAGGTTGCGGGGCGAGAGGCCGAACTCGCGACCTTCGGTGGACAGACTGTCCAGATCGACGCTGGCGGCCGCTCCCAGTGACATTGGCCGGCGACGCTGGGCTCGCGAGCCCAGCACGGTGGCCACCAGCAACATGCAGACCAGCCCCACCAACTGCACCGGCAGCAAACCTAGCCAAAGCTCCGTGGCGTCCAGCCCGGAAACTGCGGCAGCCCGAGCGGTGGTGCCACCCCAAGGCACCATGTTGATGACCCCGGCGGTGGTGCCCACCAGGCACAACAGCATGGCCGGGCTCATGTTCAGACGCTTGTACAACGGCAACAGCGCCGGAATGGTCAGCAAAAATGTCGCGGCGCCCACCCCGTCCAGATGCACCACTGACGTCACCAGCACCGTGACCAGCGCCACAGCCAGCGGCTTGCCACCGGTACTGCGGATCAGCAGGTTGACCAGCGGGTCGAACAGCCCGCGATCACGCATGATCCCGAAGAACAGAATGGCAAACAGAAACAGCGCGGCGGTGGGCGCCACGGTGATCAGCCCGGCCTTGATGAACTCGCCGATCTGTCCGGGGTTGAAACCGGCCAGCAGGCAAGCGGCGACGGGGAGGGTGGTGAAGGCGACGACGGGGCTGATCCTGCGCAGCAATATCAGCCCGATGATGACCAGCATCATCAAAAAACCCAACGTTGTAATCATGGTGCAGCCTCTCTTTTTATTGTTGTCGACGGTACGGGCGCGTGAGTCCTTCAGCCCTGTGGTTGGGGCAGGCGCAGGGACAGCAGCAGATAACTCAAACTCTTGCCGTGGCGATCAAGGCCGCAACTGAGGTTTACGCCGCCTTCCAGGGCGTCTTCGAGGACGAAATTCAGCGCATGCAGGTTCGGCAGTTCGTAGCGATGCACCTTGGCAGGCCGGCGCGTGGCGAATTGTTCGGCGACTCGTTCGCAGGTCAGTTCGCGCAGCAACCATGGGTAGTGCGCCGGATCGAGGGGGAATACCGCAATGCTGAGGATATTGCCTTTGTCTCCGGCACGAGCGTGGGCGAAGTCGGCGAGGGTGACCAGGTTCATCAGTACCACTCCAGGGTCGTGTGGATTTCGCTGCGCGGCAGCAGGAAGCTGCGGGTGGTGACGGCTTCAGCGAGGTGCCGGCGCACGCCGCCACCGCCGGCCGGACCGTTGGTGTATAGCGATTCCACCTCGGCCAACAGCGTCTGAACCATTGCCTGGTCGGTATGGGTCAGGCCGACGCGCACACGCACATCATCAAGGGCCGGCGCCAGGGCCAGTCGTTGTTGCAGATAGCGGCCACCGTGATCATTGAACAGACTGGCGACACCCGACAAATCGATCCAGGGCTGTACGCCTGGCGCCAATCGGTCAAAACGTTGCAGTAGAATTTCCCGGGCCAGGGCGGCACGGGCCACGGCACCGGGGCCGGCATAGGAAATTTCCGCCTCGCCGAACCAGAGCCCACGCACACCGGCCAGGCCCTTGAGCGTATCGGGGCGCGGATGGCCCAGCAGGCCGCTGATCTCAACGCGGTCTTCACCCAGGTCCCGGACGCGGGCCTGCCCCAGGTCCAGCACCACGTCCGGGGTCAGGTAGCGGCGCGGATCATGCACCTCGTAAAGCAATTGTTCCTTGACCGTTTGCTCGCTGACGCAGCCCCCGCAGCCCTGGGTTTTGCCGATGATCAAACGCCCATCCTCATGGATTTCGGCAATGGGGCAACCGAGGTTCGCCGGGTCCGGGATCTCTTTGATCCCAGGGTGGGCAAAGTACCCGCCGGTGACCTGGGTGCAGCACTCCAGCAAATGCCCGGTCGCGGTGGCGATGGCCATTTTCTGCCAATCGTCGGCGGCCCAACCCAGCCCGTGGCGAATCGCGCCCACCGCCAGCGAAGGGTCGGCCACTCGCCCGCACAGCACGATACCGGCACCTTCTTGCAGCGCCGTATGAATGCCGTCGGCACCGGTGTAGACGTTGACCGAAACCACGTCTGCCGGGTCCACGGGCAGCCATTGCTTGAAGCGCGGTGTGGTTTCTTCCAGCAGGTCATCGCCCAGTACGCAGGCAATTTTCAAACTCGGATAGCGTCCTGCCAGTGTTGCTCGCAGGCGCTGCGCGGCGGCTCTGGGATTGGCTGCCCCCCCATTGGTAATGATGGGGATGCCGGCGTCGATACACACATCCAGCATCGGCTCGAGGAAATCGAACAGGCGAGAGGCGTATCCGGCTTGAGGATCGAGGCCCCTGCGCAGTTGCGCTTCGGCCAGCGTCCGTTCGGCCAGCAACTCCAGCATGATGTAGCGCTGGCCGTTTCGTTGCGCCAGGTCCTGGGCCAGGCGCAAGGCGGCGTCCGGGCGATCATTGGCAAAACCGGCGCCGCATCCGACGAGAATTGTTTTTGTCATGTCCGTTTCCACTGATGGGATGGCCCATAGTGGCGGCCATGGATTGTTCTGTGAATTTTAAAGGTAGAATCAATTGATCCATTATCTTTATAAGTACGGCCATGAACGTTTCTTTCCGACAGCTTCGTGCCTTTATCCTGATCGCTGAAACCTCAAGCTTCACGCGCACCGCTGAACAGCTTCACCTGTCCCAGCCAGCGCTGAGCTACAGCATCCGCAAACTGGAGGAGACCATGGGTCTGCAGTTGCTGGCGCGTAACACCCGCAGTGTCGAGCTGACGCTGGCCGGCGAACACTTTCTGCCCCAGGCCAGGCGCATGCTCAGGGACATGGACGATGCCGTACGGGACGCCCGCGACACCCTCAGCCTGAGTCGTGGCTCCCTTCGCCTGGCGGCACTGCCCACGGCCGCCGCTTCGTTCCTGCCTGTGGTCATCGCTTCGTTCCAGCGCAAACACCCGGGTGTAAGGGTGAGCGTACTGGATGGTCGGGCCGGGGAGATCATGGGGTGGGTGCAGCGCGGTGAGGTGGACGCGGGTATTACCTCGTTACCCGACGACCTGTCCGGGCTGAGCTTCGTGCGCCTGTTGGATGACAATCTGGTGTTGCTGACCCACAAGGATCATCAGCGCGACAGTCTGGACGACTGGAAACGCAGGCCCTACATTGCCCTGACTCCCGACACGAGCATCCGGCCCTTGGCCGACGCAGCGTTGCGCTACCTGAATGTCGAGCCTGAGCCGGCTTGGGAGGTGGCGCACATGAGTACCGCCACTGCGCTTGTACGCGAAGGGTTGGGGTTTTCCCTGCTGCCGGCCAGTTGCACGGCGGTGTTCAATATTGGCGAGCAATGCGCGGTGATTGCCATCGACCAGCCCGGAAAGCGTTCGATCGGCCTGTTGCAACGCAAGCCAGTGGCTCAGTCGCCGTCGTTGAGCCAGTTCATGCAGCATTTGCGGCAGACGCTGCGTCAGCAATGACAGTTCCATGCTCATCGCGAGCAGGCTCGCTCCCACAGTGTGTAGAACCCTTGTGGGAGCGAGCCTGCTCGCGATAGCGGGATTGCCGCCAGTGCCAAGCGATCTGATCAAACGCTATTGGGTGCCAAACATCGCTGTCCAATATATCCCCGCATCGCTCTTCGGGTCCACCGCATAGCCGGCGCCCAGTTCCTTGAACTGCGGGTTCATCAGATTGGCGCAATGACCGGGGCTGGCCAGCCAGCCGTCTACCACTTTGAGGGCCGTATCCTGTCCGGCGGCGATGTTCTCACCGATCAATTGGCCGAGGTAACCGGCCAACTCGGCGCGGTCGCCCGGCATGCGGCTGTCGCGATCCTTGTGGTCAAAGAAGTTGTTGTTGGCCATGGCCCGAGTGTGGTTCACGGCGGCCAGGGCCAACGTAGCGTTCCAGGCCAGCGGCGTCGTCGCCGTGAAGGCTTCGGTGCCGCAGCGGCGCGGTTGGGCACGCGCACTGTTGATCAGCTTCAGTAGCTTCTGACCTTCGGCTTGCCAGTCTCCCAGACGCGCCGACAATAGCGGGCGCGCCAACACGATGCGCCATTCGCGATCCAGGCGACTGACGCCGATGTCGACGAACTGTGGATCCAGCACCACCTGGCAGAAGCTTTCCTGCACGGCCTTCATCGCGGCTTGCGCGTCCCGTGGCCCGGACAGGCTGATGGCCTGTACGTTGACCATCGGGTAGGCCGTGCGGGCCAACGCCTGCTGCAGGTCACCAATGCCGTTGGCCGACAGGATCAGCCGCGAATCCATGGCCAGCGGCGGTAGCTCCAGAGAGGCCTGATCCGCACAACTTTGCGACTGACTGCGGTAAAGGTTGATGGACTCGACCAGTTGCGTCTCTTCGGTGGCCAGGACACTGGTGGCGAAGGCCAGCCCCAGCGACAGCCCGATAAGACGCATGACGGATGAAATGGCACGCATGTAAATCTCCCTTGAGCGGACGGCGCCTATGATGCGCAATTTTTGCCCGGCTGGGGCAACGGTATTCACGCTCTCTTGAAATCCCTTGCAACGGCACCGTTGGGTACCGTTTGGGACAATCCTCAAGTAGTGGGATCAATTTTCAGGCAAATAAGTCCATATCCGTCGATTCAAGGGCAAAACTTGCGAATTATCAGCTCATCCAGTTCCCGCCATCGACGTTATATGTCTGTGCTACCACATATTCGCTTTCCGCCGAGGCCAGGAATATCGCCATCCCCACCAGGTCCTGCGCGGTGCCCATCCGGCCATAGGGCACTTGCGCGCCGACCTGACGCTTTTTCTCTCCCAGGGGCAGGTTTTCATGATGGGCGAACAGCGCATCCACACCATCCCAGTGCTCACCCTCCACCACACCAGGGGCAATGGCGTTGACGTTGATTCGATGCTTGATCAAATCAAGGCCGGCCGACTGGGTCAGGCTGATCACCGCAGCCTTGGTGGCGCAATACACCGCCACCAGGGCTTCTCCACGCCGGCCGGCCTGGCTGGCCATGTTGATGATTTTGCCGCCATGCCCCTGGCGGATCATCTGCCGGGCGGCGGCCTGCAGCGTGAACAGTGTGCCGGCGACATTGATGCAAAACAGCCGTTCGTAGCTTTGGCGCGTAATCTCCACGATAGGCGCCAGGTCGAAAAGCGCTGCGTTATTGACGAGGATATCGAGCTTGCCCGTCCGGGCCACGACCGCCTCGATGGCCTGGTCAATCGAAGCTTGTTCAGTGACGTCCATTTTGACCGCGTAGGCGCTGTCGCCCAGTTCGGCGGCGGTGGCTTGGGCGCTTCCAAGATCGATATCGGCAATCGCCACAGTAGCCCCTTCGTTGATATAGGCCTGGGCGAACGTTCTGCCAATACCACGGGCAGCACCGGTGACCAGCGCGCTTTTTCCTTCCAGTCGTTTCATGGGTTGTCCTGTCTCGAATGACAAAATAAACAGCGGGGGAGCGCGGCTCACCATCAATGACGTGCCGATTACAGCAGCGCCATTGGCGCCGGACAAACGCGGGAGGGATCATCGGCTGGTACTTTTTTTAACGCCGTGACGTGTCCCTTGGCCGGGTTAAAAAAGTATCGGTGGACGATCAGGTCAGGGCTGGTGAACCGGTGCGCGCCGAGCGTAAGGTGCTGCCTACAGCGATAGAGACGCGCGACATGCCTGATCACCCAACGCCCCTGTTCGAGCAGCCACCCGCCGAACTTGAAGTCATCCTGCCTGAGCCCGAGCACAGTTTTCGCTGGTATGAGCACGACTATCCGTATCCGCTGGCGCGCTGGAACCACCATCCCGAATTCGAGATCCATCTCATTCGTCGGGGTAGCGGTAAATTGCTGGCGGGCGATTTTATTGGTCCATTCGGCCCCGGCCACGTGGCGATGATCGGCCCGGGCTTGCCCCACGATTGGATGGGCGACCTGGCCCCGGGCGAGTACTTGGCTGGAAGGGACGTGGTGCTGCAATTCGATGGCGCAACGCTGTTGAGCCTGCGCCGGACGCTACCTGAACTCGGGGATTTACAGCCGCTGTTCGAAAGGGCACGACGAGGTCTGGTCTTCAGCGGCGACACCGCGGTGAACGCCGCAAGGCTGTTGGAGAGCATCGGCCCGGCCCAGGGACTCGGGCGGCTGGCATTGTTTCTCCAACTGCTCAACACACTCAATCTCGCCCCGCAGGAGCAGGCCCAGTGCCTGGCCAGCCCTTGTTATGCACCCAGTCTGGATGCCCGCAGTTCCGAACGCATCCACAAGGCCTTCGAGTACCTGCAGACTGAACTCACGGGTGACCTGCGCCTGTCGGTGATTGCTCGGCAACTGGGCATGAGCGAGCCCGGTTTTTCGCGTTTCTTCAAACGCATCACCGGACACGGTTTCATTGACCTGATGCGCAAGCTCCGAGTCCAGCGAGCCTGCCGGTTGCTGTTGCACAGTGAAATGCCGGTGACCGATATCTGTTTTGAGGTGGGTTACAACAACCTGTCCAACTTCAATCGGCACTTTCGCATCGAGATGCACCAGACGCCCAGCGAGTATCGATCAGGCGCTAGTGGCCAGGCCACTAGACCCTGAACTGCTTCAGCAACCCGTTCAATTGCTCACTCAGCGACTTGAGACGGGTACTCGCCAGGCTCGATTGTTCAGCCGCCAGGGCGGTGCTGTGGGAGAGGCCGGCGGCCTGGGTCACGTTCTGGTTGATGTCTTCCACCACATGGGCCTGTTGCAGCGTGGCGCTGGCGATGGAGGCGTTCAGGCTGTTGAGATTGCGCAGGGCCTGGCCGATGGCGTTGAGGCTGGCGCCGGCCAGCCCGGCTTGTTCAATGGTCAATTGCGAAGCACGGCTGCTGTCGCTGATGACTTTCACCGCCGCTTCGGAGTGGTTCTGCAAGCGTTCGATCATCGCCTGGATCTCAGCGGTGGACTTCTGCGTGCGCTGGGCCAGCAGCCGCACTTCATCGGCCACCACGGCAAAGCCCCGACCTTGTTCACCGGCGCGGGCCGCTTCGATCGCGGCGTTGAGGGCCAGCAGGTTGGTCTGCTCGGCAATGGAGCGGATCACCTCCAGCACACTGCCGATCTGGGTGCTTTCGCTGGCCAGGGTACGAATCACTTCCACCGCCTGATCAATGGTCTGGGACAGTCGGTCAATCTGCTGCAAGCTGCCATCGATATTCACCTGGCCCTGCTGGGCCTGGGATTCGGCGTCGCGCATTTCGCTGGCGGCGTGTTCGGCGTTCTTGGCGACGTCTTGCACGCCGTAGGTCACTTCGTTGATCGCGGTCGCCACCAGTTCCATCTGTTGCGATTGTTGCTGGCTGCGCTCCTGGGCTTGGGCGGCGTCGTTACCCAGGTCGTTGGACGATTGCCCCAGGGCCCTGGCCGAGTCCTGCAACTGGCTGACTACTTCGCGCAGTTTGGCGGTAAAGGCATTGAAATGCCGGGCCAGTTGCGTCACTTCATCCTGGCCGTGGGTGTCGAGGGTGCGGGTCAGGTCGCTTTCACCGCTGGCAATGTTGGCCATGGCATTGACCGTTTCCTGCAGCGGCCGAACGATGCTGCGCACGATCAGGGTCAGGAGCAGGCCCATGAGCAGGGTGATCGCCAGGCCGATCAGCGAAGCCTTGATCACTTGAGAGCGGAATTCGGCCTCCACGTCATCCACATACACGCCTGAACCGATGATCCAGCCCCACGGCTCGAACAGTTTGACGTAAGAGGTTTTCGCCACCGGCGCCTCGGCGCCCGGTTTCGGCCAGAGGTAATCCACCATCCCGGCGCCCTTGGCCTTGGCAATGGCGACCATCTCGTTGAACAGCGCAAAACCATTCGGGTCGCGAATCGCCGAGAGGTTCTGGCCTTCGAGTTTTGGGTTGGTCGGGTGCATGACCATCACAGGGGTCAGGTCATTGATCCAGAAGTAGTCACTCTGGTCATAGCGCAAGCCGCGCACCGCGCTAAGGGCCTGCTTCTGCGCAGCCTCGCGAGTCAGGGTGCCAGCCGTTTCCAGACCATGGTAGTAGCTCAGCACGCCGCTGGCAGTCTGGACCACATGCTGGGTTTTCTGCACCTTGGCCTGATACAGGTCGGTGTGGATCTGCTTAAGCATGAACGCGCCTAACGTGAACAACATCACGATGGACACGACCAAGATGAGCCACAAGCGTCGGCTGATCGACACACTGCGCAAGCTATTCATACGCTGTCACTCCGGTTTCTTATTCTTGTCATCTGCGACCGCCTGAGTCTGGCGTCGGGCGGGTATGCCTTTGTGTCCTGAGTCATAACGCGGCAGCGTTATCAGGGCTTGTCTGATAGGATTTCGGCCCCGCGGCGCAAAACCTGAGCCTGTTCCGGTTTTTTCATTGGTTTTTTTGAGAAATCGCAGTCACCGTGCGCCTGCTGTTTACACCTGCATAACGCTTAAATTTTGATGAGACGTGCGCAAGCATAGTCTTTTGGGGGATGAATGGATTTGTGGACCGCCTTTCAGGCACTGATTCTTGGCGTGGTAGAAGGCTTGACGGAGTTCCTGCCGATCTCCAGTACGGGGCACCAGATCATTGTCGCGGACTTGCTCGAGTTCGGCGGCGAGCGCGCGATGGCGTTCAACATCATCATCCAGCTCGGGGCGATCCTGGCGGTGGTGTGGGAGTTTCGGCGCAAGATCTTCGACGTGGTACTGGGTTTGCGCACCCAGCCCAGCGCTCGTCGGTTTACGGCCAACCTGCTGATTGCCTTCATGCCCGCTGTGGTATTGGGCGTGTTGTTTGCAGACCTCATCCATGAATACCTGTTCAACCCGATCACGGTGGCCATGGCGTTGGTGCTGGGCGGTTTCGTGATGCTCTGGGCCGAGAAGCGCCAGCACACAGTGCACGCCGAAACGGTAGACGACATCACCTGGAAGGATGCACTGAAAGTCGGCTTCGCCCAGTGCCTTGCGATGATTCCCGGCACCTCCCGCTCAGGTTCGACCATCATCGGTGGCTTGCTGTTCGGGCTGTCGCGCAAGACCGCGACCGAGTTTTCATTCTTCCTGGCGATGCCAACCATGGTCGGCGCGGCGGTCTACTCCGGCTATAAATATCGCGAGCTGTTTGTGCCGGCGGATTTTCCGGTGTTCGCCATCGGCTTCGTCACGGCGTTCATTTTCGCCATGATCGCGGTCAGGGGCTTGTTGCTGTTCATCGCCAGCCACAGTTACGCCGTATTTGCCTGGTACCGGATCGCTTTCGGCCTGTTGATCCTGGCCACCTGGCAATTCGGTTGGGTGGACTGGACGGCGGCCCAGCCATGAGCCGTCCAGGCCGTGAGCCGGGCCCAGCCGTGCAGAGTTTGCGGCTCAAGCTCGTGGTATTTGCGCTGGTGTGCGCCTTGCCGCTGCTCGGGTCACTTTTGCTCGGGTTGCGCGCGGTGTCCTGGGTGCCGCTGACGGCCTACGGGCTCGTCAGCGTGGTGGCGTTTCTGTTGTACTGGAGCGACAAGCGCAAGGCCCGCGCTGACGCCTGGCGCACCCCGGAAAACGTATTGCACGCCGTGGAGCTGGCCGGGGGCTGGCCCGGGGCGTTGTTGGCTCAGCAAGTGTTTCGCCACAAGACTCGCAAGGTGTCGTTTCAGGTGGTGTTCTGGTTCATCGTGTTGCTGCATCAGGTGTTCTGGATCGACCAGTTATTCCTGGGCAGTCATCTGCTGATGCTTTTCTGAGCTTCACGACAGCAGCAAACCCACCTGGGTGCGCTTGGGCAGCTTGCTCACCACCAGTTGGTGGGAGCGCTGCAGCAGGCCACGCAGTTCATCGGCGCCCAGCGGGTAGGGCGTCTGCATGATGACCCACTGAGCCCGCGCCAGATAGGGCGCCGGGTGGATCCCCGGGCGGTCGCAATGCCCCAGGAACAGATCCTTGTCCACCTTGAACGCCAGTGATTCGCCCCGCAGGTTCTGCAGGGCGAACATCTTGTTGCCGGCAATGGAAAATACCCGCACGCCGCCCCATTTGTAGTCCTCCCTGGCGCCCGGCAAACCCAGGCAGAACTGCGCGACATCCTCTTCGCTCAAGCTCATATTTTTCTATCTCCACAGCCATCGAATGCTTCTACCAAGTGGTCGATCCACGCGCGCACCGCCGGCAGCATGCCGCGTCGATGCGGGTAGACTGCCTGCAGCCAGCCGTCCGGCAGCGACCACTCGGGCAACAATTCCACCAGTGTGCCGTCCTGCAGTTCCTCCTCGCAATACATGCTCGGCAACAAGGTGAAACCCAGGCCGGCGAGGGCGCAGGCGCGGCGCACAATGAAGTCGTCGATGCCTAGCCGGGCTTCCAGGGCCAGTTCGACGGGCTCTGCGTTGGCCTTGAGCAGACGCAGGTGGACCAGGCGATCGGCGTCCAGCGCCCCGAGTATCGGCAGTTTCTTGAGATCCTCCGGGGTATTGATCTGCCGTCCTGTGACGAACGCCGGGCTGGCGACCATGATCAGCCGCGCCTGACGCAGCCGTCGCGTCATCAGCAGCGGGTCTTCGTCCCCCAGATCGCGCACGCGCAATGCCACGTCGATGCCTTCGCTCACCAGGTCTACCCGCCGATTGACCAGCATCATTTCCAGCTGCACTTGAGGGAATTTTTCCAGGAAACTGGCGATCACCCCGCCCAGCATCTGGTGAGCCAAGCCCACCGGACTGGATACCCGCAGGCGTCCGCGCGGCTCAGTGGACATGCTCGCCACGGCTTCATCGGCCATCTCGGCTTCCAGCAGCATGGCTTGGCAATGGCGCAGATAACGCTCGCCAACGGCCGTGAGCTTCAACTGGCGGGTGGTACGTTGCAGCAGTCGGGCGCCAAGGCGCTCTTCCAGTTCAGCGATACGCCGTGACAGCCGCGACTTGGGAATACCCAACAGGCGTCCGGCCGCGGCGAAACCACCGGCTTCGACCACTTTGGCGAAGTAGTACAGATCATTGAGGTCTTGCATATCGAGTTCTATTGTCCTGTCAGTGGAACGAACTATCGCATTAATACTGACTTATCGGCTATTGGCTTCATCGATAGGATTGTTCTCAATTGATCGCTTGGTCGCGATCCTCACTTGGAGAGCACTCATATGAAACTGTTGCACATCGACTCGAGCATCCTGGGCGACAATTCCGCGTCCCGCCAACTGAGCCGTGACGTGGTTGAGGCCTGGAAAGCTGCCGAAGCGGACGTCGTCGTGACCTACCGCGACCTGGCGGCCGATGCCATCAGCCACTTTTCCGCCCAGACCCTGATCGCCGCCGGCACCAGCGCTGAACTGCGCGACGCTGCCCAGAAGCACGAGACTGATCTCAGTGCCTCGACCATGGCCGAATTCCTGGCGGCGGACGCGGTGGTCATCGCAGCGCCGATGTATAACTTCACCATTCCGACTCAACTCAAGGCCTGGATCGACCGTATCGCCGTGGCCGGCCAAACCTTCCGCTACACCGAAGCCGGCCCCGAAGGCCTGTGTGGTGGCAAGAAACTGGTGATCGTTTCCACCTCTGGTGGCCTGCATGCCGGCCAGCCAAGCGGCGTGGCGCATGAGGAGTATCTGAAGGTCATGTTCGGTTTCCTCGGCATTACCGACATCGAGTTCGTTCGCGCCGAGGGCCTGGCTTACGGTGACGAAATGCGCAGCAAAGCCATAAGCGAAGCCAAGCTGCAGATCAGCGAGCAATTCGCCGCAGCTTAAAGACCGCGCAAAAAAACACCAGGCCTGGGCGAACCGGCCTGGTGGGTTTGCACAAGGTCGATCAATAAGCGGCTGTTTCGGTACGGCGCCGCAGCAGTAAAGTCAGCCCCAGTCCGATGATCGACAGCAGTGCCGCACTGAAAAAGATCGAGGAATACCCCAGATTCAACGCCACCGCGCCCATCAAGGGGCCGGCAATCGCCAGCGCCAGATCGAAGAACACCGCATAGGCGCTCAGTCCTGCGCCACGGCTGGTATTCGGTACTTGTTTGATGGCTTCCACACCCAACGCCGGATACACCAGCGACAGCCCGAAACCGGCCAGCCCCGCGCCAATCAGCGCGAACGCGGTAGAAGGCGCCAGCCATAGCAACACCAGCCCCAGGGTTTCTATACACATACAGGCAATGGCCGTCCTGAAGCCTCCGAAGCGGGCGATGCTGGAAATGAACAACAAGCGCGACAGGATGAAACAGACGCCAAACACCGTCAGGCACCAGGCTGCACCCGTCCAGCCGCGACTGACATAAAACAACGTGATGAAGGTGGTGAGCGTACCGTAGCCGATCGACGCCAGGCACAGGCTCGTCCCGTACGGTGCAATACGCCCGAACACCGCCCAAAAGGGCAGGCGCTCGCCACGAATGACCGGCACCGATGGCTTGTTGCGTATCAACAGCAGCGCCGCGCCGGCCAGCAGCGACAAGGCGATCCCCAGGCTGACAAAGCCCAGCTCACTGACCATTACCACTCCCAGCGGCGCGCCGATGGCAATGGCCCCATAAGACGCGATGCCGTTCCATGAGATCGAGCGGGCCGTGTGTTCGACCCCCACCTGGCCCATGCACCAACTGATGGTGCCCACGCCAATCAGGCCCTGAGCCACCCCGAGCAGCAAACGCCCGGCGATCAGGATCAACAGGCTCAGCAGTGGAAAGCTTTGCAGCAGCGTCGAAAGCAACGTCAGCAAACCACTGAGGACGATCCCGTACAGCCCATAAACGATCGCCCGCTTGGTGCCGATACTGTCCGACAGCCGCCCGGCCATGGGCCGACTGAGCAGCGTCGCCAGATACTGGGAGCCGATGGTCAGCCCGGCCACCACGGCACTGAAGCCCAACTGTTCGTGGACATAGCCCGGCAACACGGCAATCGGCAGGCCGATGCAGAGAAAGGCGATGAAGGTATAGAAGACGATGGAGATGATCTGCCAGGTGATCGACAGGGAACTGGGGGTGGATGGGTGTGTTGGCATGAGGCTCGTTCGCGGGCAGCGGTAAGAGGGGCTCATCATGGCGCGCGGCGGGAATAAAAGAAAGCAGGCTAACGGTTTGCCCGGGTGGTGATAGTGCCGACGCTATCGCGAGCAGGCTCGCTCCCACACTGGCCGCAGGGCTTGGAAGAACATCGGTTCCTTGTGGGAGCGAGCCTGCTCGCGATGACGGTAGGTCGGCCAATACCAAGTCGACTGAAACGGCCAAATCGCAAGCAAGCTGTGCTCCCACAAGCGATTCTACCTTGAAAACAAAAAGCCCCGTCACAACGGACAGGGCTTTTCACTTGCAGCTTGAAGCTTACAACTCGACGCTGCTCTTAAATCAGCACACCCTGGCTGCGCAGGTAATCGTCATAGGTGCCGCTGAAGTCGATCACGCCATCGGCGCTCAACTCGATGATGCGGGTGGCCAGGGACGATACGAACTCACGGTCGTGGCTGACGAAGATCAGCGTGCCCGGGTAGTTTTCCAGCGCCAGGTTCAGCGCCTCGATGGATTCCATGTCCAAGTGGTTGGTCGGTTCGTCCATCACCAGCACGTTCGGCTTTTGCAGGATCAGCTTGCCGAACAGCATGCGACCCTGTTCACCACCGGAAATGACTTTGACCGACTTGAGGATCTCGTCGTTGGAAAACAGCATGCGGCCCAAGGTGCCACGAACCAGTTGTTCGCCGCCCTGGGTCCACTGGCCCATCCAGTCGAACAGGTTGACGTCGTCTTCGAAGTCGTGGGCGTGGTCCTGGGCGTAGTAACCCAGTTCCGCGGCGTCGGTCCATTTCACAGTACCGGCGTCCGGCTCCAGTTCATTGACCAGGGTGCGCAGCAACGTGGTCTTGCCGATGCCGTTCGGGCCAATGATCGCCACGCGCTCGCCGGCTTCGACGGTGAAGCTGAAGTCCTTGAACAACGGCTTGCCGTCAAACCCTTTGGCCATGCCTTCGACAATGACCGCCTGACGGTGCAGCTTCTTGGTCTGTTCGAAGCGAATGAACGGGCTGACACGGCTCGATGGCTTGACCTCGGCCAATTGGATCTTGTCGATCTGCTTGGCACGGGAGGTGGCTTGCTTGGCCTTCGAGGCGTTGGCCGAGAAGCGGCTGACGAACGATTGCAGTTCGGAAATCTGCGCTTTCTTCTTGGCGTTGTCCGACAGCAGTTGCTCGCGGGACTGGGTCGCCACGGTCATGTATTCGTCGTAGTTGCCCGGGAACAGGCGCAGCTCGCCGTAGTCCAGGTCCGCCATGTGGGTGCAGACACTGTTCAGGAAGTGACGGTCGTGGGAGATGATGATCATCAGGCTCGAACGCTGGGTCAGCACGTTTTCCAGCCAGCGGATGGTGTTGATATCCAGGTGGTTGGTCGGTTCGTCCAGCAGCAGCACTTCCGGGTCGGAGAACAACGCCTGGGCCAGCAGTACCCGCAGTTTCCAGCCGGGCGACACTTCGCTCATCGGGCCGAAATGCTGCTCGATGCCAATTCCCAGGCCCAGCAGCAGTTCACCGGCACGGGACTCGGCGGTGTAGCCGTCCATTTCGGCGAATTCGGTTTCCAGCTCGGCCACGGCCATGCCGTCTTCTTCGGTCATTTCCGGCAGCGAATAGATGCGGTCGCGCTCGGCCTTGACCTTCCACAACTCTTCGTGGCCCATGATCACGGTGTCGATCACGGTGAATTCTTCGTAGGCGAACTGGTCCTGGCGCAATTTACCCAGGCGCACGTTCGGCTCAAGCATGACCTGGCCGCCGGACGGCTCGAGGTCGCCGCCGAGGATCTTCATGAAGGTCGACTTGCCGCAACCGTTGGCGCCAATCAGACCGTAGCGGTTACCCGCGCCGAACTTGACAGAGACGTTTTCGAACAGTGGCTTGGCGCCGAACTGCATCGTGATGTTAGCTGTAGAGATCAAAGGTTTATCCTGCGGAACATTCAGAGTAGCTAAGGGTGCGGCAGTACCTGTTCAGTACCTGTTTGCGCAGGTCCCGACCGCGCGAAAGCTTCGCGGTCGCAAGCGCAAGGGTCCATCCGGCATAAGAGGACAGCAGCATACGGAGCGCTTGACCCAAATAGACGTACGCCGAAGCCGGAATCCGGTATCGGCCAAAAAGGGGGCGCGTAATGTTTGGCGGCAATTGTACTGATCTGGCCGCGTTAACGATAGGGTGTAACCCAGGCAAGACAGTTTTTCACAACGCAGGGATAACCTTTGGTTACGAGTTGTGGCTAAATTGCCGTCTCACTTACGCCATTCCCCACGCTGTTCGGCTGTGCGGGAAGTGGCAGCCTGTCCACTTTTGATGTGTGCGGATACTGTGAAACTCATCATTGCCGCGATCTATCTTCTCTCTATCGGTTATGTGCACCTGCGCGGGCGCGTTCGGCACAAGCTCGGACGCCAGTTGAGCGACCACTCGTCCTTCCTTGCGCCGATCAACTGCCTGCTTTACCTATGCTCGAAACTGCCCAACAAGCCTTTCCTGAACCCGGCGCAGTTTCCCGACCTGAGCCCGTTGCAGGCCCATTGGCAGGAGATCCGCGCCGAAGGCCAGAATTTGCTGCGAGCGGGGGAGATCAAGCGCTCCAACCAGTACGACGATGTGGGCTTCAATTCGTTCTTCAAGACCGGCTGGAAGCGTTTCTACCTGAAGTGGTACGCCGACAGTCATCCCTCGGCCATGAAGCTGTGTCCGCGCACCACTGAACTGGTGCAGAGCATCGGTTCAATCAAGGCGGCGATGTTCGCCGAACTGCCACCGGGCTCCAACCTGGTTCGTCATCGCGACCCGTATGCCGGGTCCTACCGGTATCACCTGGGTCTGGAAACGCCCAACGATGCCGGCTGCTACATCAATGTCGATGGTGAGCATTACCATTGGCGTGATGGCGAGGCGGTGATATTCGACGAGACGTTCATTCATTACGCCCAGAACACCACGCCTCACAATCGCATCATTCTCTTTTGCGACGTGGAACGCCCCATGAGATTTCGCTGGGCCAGTGCCTTCAACCGCTGGTTCAGCCGCACCGTCATGGCGGCCGCCGGAGCGCCCAATGACGCCGGAGACAAAACCGGCGGCCTGAACCGGGCGTTTTCCAGGCTTTACAGGATTCGCCTGCAAGGCAAGGCGCTGAAGAAGCGCAACCGCAAGCTGTATTACTTGCAGAAGTGGGCGTTCTTCGGCGGTCTGCTGGCGGTCTTCATCTGGATATGAGCGGGTGACTCTCCGTACCTGCGTCATTCCCCAGGTTTTTGCGCATCCAGTTGCTCCCACATCCTGGCCGTGATTCGCTGGCGATGGTTGTACCCCTCCCAAGGATCGGCGCCCAGGTTTCTGGCCCGTTCTAGGGCCGTATAGATGTCCCACTGCTGGGCGTTACGCAGACCGTCAAGCTCGGCCCGGGCAATCGGCACGGATACCGGCAGACCTGGCCGAGCGCGCACGGAATAGGCGCTGACGGTGCTGGCGCCCCGGGCGTTACGCAGGTAGTCGACAAATATCTTCCCGACACGGTTCTTCGGCCCCATGGTCGCGGTGATCCGCTGCGGCATCTGCCGGGTCATGAACAGGGAGATGGCCTTGGCGAAAGCCTTGGTAATGTCCCAGCCCTCACTGCGCGCCAGCGGCACGATGACATGCATGCCTTTGCCTCCGCTGGTTTTGAGGAAGGCCTGCAAACCCAGTTCGTCGAGCACCGAGAGGGTCAGGCGAGTCGCCTCGATCATCGCGCTCCAGGGCAGCGACGGGTCGGGGTCCAGATCAAGAACGAACAGGTCCGGCGTCTCGATCCGATCATGCGTGGCGGCCCATGTGTGCAACTCCACCGTGCCCATTTGGGCCGCGCTGACCAGCGACTGCACACTGTCGATTTCCATCAGCGCGGCATGCCCGGGATCCAGTCGCGGATCCAGCTGTTTGATGTGGGGAATGTCCAGGCGATCGGCGTGTTTCTGAAAGAACTGCTCTTCGCCGATTCCCTCTGGCGCCCTGAGCAGGGCAACCGGGCGCTGCTTCAGGTGCGGCAGAATCCAGGGAGCGATGTCCTCGTAGTACTGCGCCAGTTCGACTTTCTGCACGCCGCTGACACTGTCGATGACGCGCTCAGGGTGGGAAATCTCCACCCCTGAGACCTGTACGCTACGGGCTTTGCCGCGAGGCGTGGTTTTGGCGGGCAGGGGTTTTATCGGAACTGGCTGCTGACGCACAACCTTGCTTGCCGGTATGTCGTTCTGCAGATCCAGGAACACCGCCTGGCGCACCAGGCCGTCGCGGGTCCAATCAGCGAACTCGACTTCACAGACCTCGGTTGGCGCTACCCAATGCACGCCGCGGCTTTGCGCGCTGCTGACCGGTGCGACCAGTGGCGAATCGTCCCGCTCCAGGCTACAGAGTTGCTCGTGCAGTTGTTTGAGCCGGGCTTGTGCGAACCCTGTGCCGACACGGCCGGCATACATCAATCCCTTGGGCCCGTTGACCGCCAGCAACAGTGCACCGAAACCATTGCGCCGACCTTTGGGGCGGGTGAAGCCGACGATCACGAACGGCTGGCGCAGACGGCACTTGAGTTTGATCCAGTCGGCGCTGCGGCGCGACACATAGGGGCTGCCCAGGCGTTTGCCGATCACGCCATCGAGTGCGAGGGCGTTGGCACTTTCAAAAATGTCGTGCTGGTTGGCGGAAAACGACTCGGAGAAGCGCAGGCGCTTGCTGGCATTGTTCTTCAGCGCCTTCTTGAGGGCTGCCCGGCGTTTTTCAACCGGCGCCTGGCGCAGATCGACGCCATTTAAAAAAGGCGCATCAAATAGGACGTACACCAGGTCTACCGTGCGGCCAATCTCGAACGACTGTCGCAGGGCCACAAAGTCAGAGTGGCCGTCGTTATCGAGCGAAACGAGGCCGCCGTCGAGCCAGCTGTCACCCAGATTCAGCTCAGACAACGCATCGGCGTGCAATTGCAGTCGGTCGGTCCAGTCCTGTTGATTGCGGCTGAGCAATCGCACTTGACCCGCTTCAATGCGGGCCATCAGGCGATAGCCATCGAACTGGACTTCATAACGCCATTCACCGGCCGGGGGCTGCTCAACGGGGGTGGCGCGTTGCGGCAACAAGCGCTCGGGAAGGGCACTGCTACCGGTCTGGCTCTGCCGGGTGCGCTTGCGGCTGTGCTTGTGCTCCGGCTCGGCACCGGACAAACGGGCGTATTCACTCTCGGCCTTGGCCATGACGGATTCCCTTGTATTGCTGGCGCCCGGGGATTAGCCCCGGGAGGCCTTGGTGGCTTTTTTCGCGGGAGCGGACTTGCTGGTCTTTGCGGGCTTTGCAGCGGTTTTTCCGGCAGGCTTTTCTGGCGCCTTGCCCTTACCGCCCAGGCTGCGCTTGAGCAGTTCGGTAAGGTCGATGACATCGGCGCTCTTGCGTTGCTCTTCACCCGGATCGGTTTCCACCGCCTCCAGACGGCCTTCTTTGGCCTTTTTCTCCACCAGTTCCATGATCTTGTCTTCGAAGCTGTCCCGGTACTCTTGCGGTTCCCAATCGGCGCTCATGTCCTGCACCAGCCGCTTGGCCATTTCCAGCTCCCCCTTGGCCAGGGTTGGCTTGATGACTTCATCGCCCAGTTCCAGGATGTCGAGTTCGCGCACTTCGGCGGGCCAGCGCAGCATCACCAGCACCAGCGCAGACTCCAGCGGCATCAGCGCTGCCAGATGCTGGCGGGTATGCAGCACGACATGGGCCAGCGCCACCTTGTTGGTCTTGATCAGGGTTTCGCGCAGCAGGGCGTAGACCTTGCCGCCGCGTTTGTCTGGCGCCAGGAAGTAGGGCGTGTCGATGTTTTGCAGGGGAATTTTGTCGCTGTCGACGAAAGAAAAAATATCGATGGTCTGGGTGGACTTGGGGTGGGCGGAGCGAATCTCCTCTTCGCTCAGCAGGACGTATTGACCCTTCTGGTATTGCACACCCTTGACGATATTTTCCTTGGTCACTTCCTTGCCGGTGACCTTGTTCACTCGCTTATAGCCAACCGGGTCCATGCTGCGCTTGTCCAGCCAGTCAAAATCCACTCCCTGGGAGGACGTGGCCGACACCAGCGCCACAGGAATGTGGACCAGTCCGAAGCTGATTGCGCCTTTCCAGATTGCCCGTGCCATGGAGGGGTTTCCTTGCCGATGAATGAGTCATTCAGGTGACCTTGCGGCGTTCGCAAAAGTTTCCATGGAGCGCCGGTTGACCCGCCCCGCATTGCCTTCGAGACGCTTGGTTACATCTTCGGACGGACATTTCCCTTAACAACGGCGAACCGGCGGCGTAGCGTGCTTTCGATATGCCTGAATCCAAGAGGTGCTCCGATGAACAGGCTGCTACTCGCTCTCATGACGCTGTTGCTGACCACCGCCGCCCACTCGGCAACGCCCGACTGCGGGGCCATGGTCCTGGCCCAGAACCTGCCAGGTAACAACAATCCCTATAACAGCCCGATCCGCCGGGCCAATCCCAACAGCATGCAGGGCACCCGGCCCAACGTGCCGATGATCCATAACAACCCGACCGTTCCCGTTCCCCGGCCACCCACGCTGGAAAATGGCGGTATCGGCAACGGCTATCCCCGTTCCGGTCAGCCTGCCGGCTCGCCACGGCCTACCATCAAGCCCAATCCACCGCCGAGGGACACCTCAAACGACATTCGCTGAGTACCGAGCCCTGGCAGTCTTTATTCACACCACAGAAGGAAGTGTGCATGTTGCGTAAAACACTCCTGGCCGCATTCTGCGCCAGCGCTGTACTGACTCTCGCCACGCCGGCGTCTGCCGCGCAAAGCCGGCAACTCAAGAGCGAGGAGGGCACGGTGGAGGTGACCACCGTGGTCAAGGGGCTCGAACACCCCTGGTCCGTAGCTTTCCTGCCTGATCAACAGGGCATGTTGGTGACAGAGCGAGCGGGCAACCTGCGTCGGGTCAGCCCGGATGGCCAGCTCTCGGCACCATTGAACGGCGTACCTGAGGTCTGGGCCAGAGGCCAGGGCGGTTTGCTGGACGTCGTGCTGTCGCCGGACTTCAAGCAGGACCGTACGGTCTACCTGTCTTACGCCGAAGCCGGCGATGACGGCAAGGCAGGCACCGCCGTGGGCCGTGGGCAATTGTCCGAAGACCTGCAGAGTCTGAAGAACTTCAATGTGATTTTCCGCCAGCAGCCCAAGCTTTCCACCGGGAACCACTTTGGGTCGCGCCTGGTGTTCGACCGGGACGGCTATCTGTTCATCACCCTGGGGGAAAACAACGAGCGGCCCACGGCCCAGGACCTGGATAAGCTCCAGGGCAAGATCGTGCGCATCTACCCCGACGGCAAGGTGCCGGACGATAACCCGTTTGTCGGTCAGGCAAACGTACGCCCCGAGATCTGGTCCTACGGCGTTCGCAATCCCCAAGGGGCGGCGCTCAATCCCTGGAACGGTACGTTGTGGGAGAACGAGCACGGCCCCAGGGGCGGCGATGAGCTGAATATCATCGAGCGCAGTAAGAATTACGGCTGGCCGCTGGCGACTCACGGCATCAACTACTCCGGGGCGCCGATTCCGGAAGCCGGCGGCAAGACCGCCGAAGGTACGCTTGGTCCTTTTCATGTCTGGGAAGTGTCACCCGGACTGAGCGGCATGGCGTTCTATGACAGTGACCGCTTCAAGGCCTGGCAACACAGCGTGTTCATCGGTGCGCTGGTGTCCCGGAATCTGATCCGCCTGGAACTGGAGGGAGACAAGGTTGTGCACGAAGAACGCCTGCTGGGTGAGCTTGGCGAGCGCATCCGCGACGTGCGCCAGGGGCCGGATGGTTTCCTGTACGTGCTGACAGATGATGACGATGGGACGCTCTATAAAGTCGGGCTCAAGTGATTCGCAACAGTGCCCATTGACTTGCCAGCCAGCGGCAGGCTAATTTCCAGGCATGACCAGCACCGTATTGCGTAGCCAGCCAAGCATTATTACCGCCATTCCTTATTTGGCGGGCTAGCTGACGACTGCACCCAACCCGCCTCCGAGGCGGGTTTTTTCTTTCTGTCTCCGGAGTTTTGTCCAAACCAGGAGACCGCCATGCCTACCACCCGCCCCGAGCAAGCCCTGCTAGAACATTACGTCAAGAAGATCCTGGCCGCGCCGGTGTACGAACTGGCCGTGCGCACACCGTTGCAAGCGGCCACCGGACTGTCCGAAGCCTTGGGCAACCGGATCCTGCTCAAGCGTGAAGACCTGCAGCCGACTTTTTCTTTCAAGATCCGTGGCGCCTACAACAAACTGGTGCAACTGACCGCCGAGCAACGGGCTCGCGGTGTCATCACCGCTTCAGCGGGCAATCATGCCCAGGGCGTGGCGCTGGCCGCGCGGGAGCTGGGCATATCGGCCAGCATCGTCATGCCACTCACCACACCGCAGCTCAAGGTGCTGGGCGTGCGCAACCGGGGCGCCGAAGCAGTGCTGCACGGGGAGAGCTTTCCCTTTGCCTTGGAATACGCACTGGAGCTGGCCCGACAGACCGGACGAGAGTTCGTTTCGCCCTTCGATGATCCGGACGTGATCGCCGGGCAGGGCACCGTCGCCATGGAAATCCTGCGTCAGCACCCAGGCAGCCTGGACGCGATTTTTGTCCCGGTCGGTGGCGGGGGGCTGATTGCCGGGGTCGCGGCCTACGTCAAGTACCTGCGCCCGGAGGTTCGCATCGTCGGGGTGGAGTCACAACATTCCGCCTGTCTCCAGGCGGCGCTGGCAGTCGGTGAACGGGTCAGTCTGGCGAGCGTGGGAACCTTTGCCGATGGCGTGGCTGTCGCGCAAATAGGGGCCTATGGCTTCGACATCTGCCGTTTCTGCGTTGATGACGTGATCACCGTCACTGACGACCAATTGTGCGCAGCCATCCGAGACATCTATGACGATACCCGGTCGATAACCGAGCCCTCGGGCGCCTTGGCGGTCGCCGGCATCAAGCAGTACGTCGCCCAAACCGGCGCGCGAGGCCAAACACTGGTGGCAATCGATTCCGGCGCGAATATCAACTTCGATAGCCTGCGCCATGTGGCAGAGCGGGCTGGCGCCGAAGTCATTTGACGTTTTTTACGCAACGTCACACTTTTTTCGAAGCAGCCGACGGGTGCCCACTCACCCCTGCGCAATAGGGTCTAATCTAGCTTGCGACAGGATCACTGGCGATTGCAGTTTGCATGAGGAAAATCCCGCTTCCTTGCAATTTGCACGCGCGCTCTCACAGTCCTGGACGCTAAGTAGTTGATTTGGATCAATCGGGATTTTCTTTAAAGCAGGCATATTTTTTGCGGGATGATTAGGGAGTCGCTGCACGGGCTCATTAATTAGAAAACGCCAAGAACGAACGAACGGCACGGCATTCGTAGTCCCAGTCCGCAGGGAAGAACGGACGAAAATACCGCCGTCGTGAACATAAATTGGCCGCCTCAACAGGAGAGAGTCGCCATGTTTTTATCTGCCCTCGAAATGCGAAACATCATTGAAAGCAGCTTGCTGCCCAAGCGCTCGCAATGCACGTTGTCACCTGATTTGTCGATGACAATCAAGATCTATGACGATCATGAAACCGATCGTGTGGCATTGATCAAAACCGATATCGATGCCAATAAACTCAATGGCTGCCGGGCAATCAACGACCTGATCGCCGAGTTGCGCTCCGAACTCGACCAAAATCACCACACCGGTAATCACTTCCATCAGCAACACCGCATGACCGGGCGCTGATCACGGCCTTGTCTTCCCAAGAATCACCTCCGGGTTCGGTCATTGTCCGAACCCGGTGCCGTGCTTTTCCCAAACAGCTCAATCCAGTTGTTGCCGGTAAGGCAGATCCGGCCCGGTCCGGCCGCACGTCAGCGCAGCAGCGCGCATGGCAAAAGCGAGCATCTCGCTCACCTGCTCCCGGGTCAGGGTATGCAGGCCTTCCACCGAATCCAGTTGGTGCTCGGTCAGCCAGGTAATCAACGCCGCCTGGAAGGTATCCCCTGCGCCCACGGTATCGGCGATCTGCACCGAACATGCCGGCATTGACCAGGAACCGTGCTGGCGGCTGAATACCGTCGCGCCTTGACTGCCACGGGTAAGGAACACCAATTGGCAACGGTGCTCCATCCAACCCTCGATGATGGTCTGTGGCGGTTGGTCGGGATAAAGAAGACTCAGGTCTTCGTCGCTGACTTTGATCAAATCGGCATATTCGACCAGCGTTGCGATTCGCGAGCGCCACAGTTCGATGTCCGGTTGCGGGTTGAGTCGCACGTTCGGATCCAGGCTGACCAGGCGTTTACCGCTCTCGCGTCGCACCAAGGCCAGTAGGGTGTCGGCAATCGGCTGCACCACAAGAGAGAAGGAGCCGACATGCAGCCCCCGTACGTGCTCACCGAGCACCGGTAGGTGGTCCAGGCCTAGTTGCCGGTCCGCGCATCCTTCACCGCGAAAGCTATAGTGGGGCGAACCGTTGGCACCGACCGCCACCATTGCCAGGGTCGTAGGCGCGTCGAAGTCCAGTGCGTACTCGGTGCTGACACCTTCGGCAGCCAGGACCTGATGCAAGCGTCGGCCCAGGTAGTCCGTGGACAGCCCGCCAAACAGTGCCGATTCCACGCCCAGGCGTCGCAACCCGACTGCCACGTTGAACGGCGAGCCGCCCGCGATGGCTTTGAAGTTGACCTGCGACGACGGACCGCCCATCTCGTTTTCGCTGAAAAAATCAAACAGTGCTTCACCACATACCAAATACATAGTTCTTTTATCTCAAAGGGTTGCGATACGTTCTTGATAGTTGGCATAAGCTTTTTGCGATGCTGCGACCTGCTCGGTAATGGGCCGGGTTTCGCTGGCTGGGTCGAGCTTGACACAGCGCTCGCACAGATCGGCCAGGCTTTGCTGTGAGCCTGAATGGCACCACGCCGCCTGAATCGCCGCACCCAGGGCGGCCGCTTCGCTCTGTTCAGTGCAAATGACCGTGGTATCCATGATGTCGGCGACGATCTGCCGCCAAACCGGGCTTTTCGAACCACCGCCGATCAAGCGGATGCTCTGGGCCTCGAGCCCGTTGGCGCGCAGCAGGTCCAGGCCATAGCGCAAACCGAAGGTGGTGCCTTCGACCACCGCCCGACACAGATTGGCCTGGGTCAGGTTGGTGGTGGTCAGCCCGAAAAGGCTGCCGGTGGCATGGGGCAGGGCGGGAACTCGCTCGCCGTTGAGAAACGGCAGCATGCACACGCCTTCGGCGCCTATCGGGGCCCTTGCCACCAAGGCGTTGAAGGCGTCGATGTCCAGCTCCAGCAGCTCGCGCATGGCCCCGGTGGCGTTGGTCAGGTTCATGGTGCAGATCAGCGGCAGCCAGCCGCCGCTGGATGAGCAGAAGGTTGCCACCGACGGCTGCGGACTGACCGCAGGTTCGGCGGCATAGGCGTAGACCGTGCCGGAGGAGCCCAGGCTCATGGTGATCACGCCGGGCTGGATGTTGCCGGTGCCGATAGCGCCCATCATGTTGTCGCCACCTCCGCTGGCCACCAGCGCGTCGGGATTGATGCCCAGGTGCGCGGCAACGGCCGGCAGGATCCGCCCGACCGGCTGATGGGCCTCGATCAGCTCCGGTAATGCCGATTGCAGCCGACCGCTGGGATCGATGTGCTGCAGCAACCGCGCGTCCCATTGACGGGTGCGTACGTTGAAATAGCCGGTGCCCGAGGCGTCGCCGTATTCGCTGCAATGGCGGCCGGTGAGCCAGTGATTGAGAAAGTCGTGGGGCAGCAGGATGCTGGCGATGCGTTCGAAAACCTGGGGATGCTGCTCCCGCGTCCAGAGCAGTTTGGAAACCGTGTAGCCCGGCGCGATCACCACGCCGAGGCGTGCGAGACTGCCGTCTTCACCCCCCAGGTAGGCCAAAAGCCGATCGTTTTCCGGCGTCGTCTCGGTGTCGCACCACAGCTTGGCCGGGCGCAAGACCTGGCCCTGGTCGTCAAGCAGCACCAAGCCGTGTTGCTGGCCGGACACGCCGATGCCGAGGATCGCCTGGCCATCGACCCCGGCGGCGGCCAGGGCTTGGTGAGTCGCCTGGGTGAACGCATCGAGCCATTGCTGGGTGTCTTGTTCACGGCGACCGTTGGCCCCGCTGATCATGCTGTGGGCAGCGGCACCCTGGCCGAGCACCTGGCCGCTGAGCGTATCCAGGATCAGTGCCTTGGTGCCTTGGGTGCCGCAGTCGATGCCCAGGAACAGTTGTTGGTTTGCCATAAAAATCCTTGGGTGAGTCAGATCGATATCTGCAAGAAGTCATCGGCCGGTAAACACAAACCCCGTGGCGAGGGAGCTTGCTCCCGCTGGGGCGCGAAGCGGCCCCATCAACCTGACAACTAGGTGTCTCAGGCCGATCCAAGGGGCTGCTGCGCAGCCCAGCGGGAGCAAGCTCCCTCGCCACAGAAGCGGATTGCGTGCGCAGTTTAGTCCGCGTCAGCCAACACTCGCTCAAGCGTCCGCGTGACCCCGTGTTCGCGCAAGCTGTTGCAGCACCACTCGAAGGCTGCCACGAACTCGGGCGAGTGGGGAATGGCCGTACCGAAAATCTCTTCGACCTCCAGCAGGCGCTGGGTCACCAACGCATCGTCGGCCACCAGCGCCTGGCAGAACGCCGCCCGCGGGTCCGGGATCGAATACGTCACGCCGTTCTCATCCACGCCCTTCAGGTACACGGCCCAGGCCGCCACCACCAGCGCCGCGCGACGGGTTTGGCCGCCGTCGGCAATCAAGCGGTTGATCGTCGGCACGGTGAATTTGGGAAACTTCGACGAGCCGTCCGAACACACCCGCTCCAACTGGTCGGCAATTGCCTGGTTGGAAAAACGCTCCACCAGCGTGTTCTTGTAGTCGGTCAGGTCGATCCCTGGCACGGGTGCCAGTTGCGGGGTCACGTCCAGGTCCATGTAGGCACGCATGTAACGCACGAACAGCGGGTCGTTCATGGTTTCGTGGACGAAGCGATAACCCTTGAGAAAACCCAGGTAGGTCAGCGCCAGGTGACTGCCGTTGAGCAACTTGATTTTCATTTCTTCATAGGGCGAGACGTCATCGGTGAACTGCACGCCGACCTTTTCCCAGGCCGGGCGACCGTTGACGAATTTGTCTTCCAGGACCCACTGCACGAAAGGCTCGCAGACCACCGGCCAGGCATCGTCGACCCCATGCTCGTCATGCAGTTGCAGCCGGTGGGCGACGCTGGTCATGGGCGTGATGCGGTCAACCATGGCGTTGGGGAAGCTCACGTGGCGATCGATCCATTGGCCCAGCTCGGCGTCGCGCAACGCGGCGAATGCCAGCAGCGCCTTGCGGGTCACGGCACCGTTGTGCGGCAGGTTATCGCAGGACATCAGGGTGAACGCCGGGGTGCCGGCGGCCCGGCGCCTGGCCAGGGCGGCACAGAGGAAACCGAAGACGGTTTTCGGCTCGTCAGGATGGGCCAGATCGTGCTGGATCTGCGGCAGGTGGGCCATGAACTCGCCGTTACTGTCGTCGATGCAATAGCCGCCCTCGGTGATGGTCAGCGAGACGATGCGGATTTGCGGGTCGGCCAGTTTGTCGATCAGGGCCTGGGCGCCGTCTTCGGCCAGCAGCATGTCATTGATGGCTCCGATCACCCGGATTTCGGTGTCGTCGGTGTCGCCCAGCTCGTACAGGGTAAACAGGTAGTCCTGGCTGGCCAGGTCATCCCGGGCGCGGCGATCTTCGGCCCGCAAGCCCACGCCGCAGATGGCCCAGTCCAGGTCGGTGCCGGTGTTCATCAGCGCATCAGTGTAGTAAGCCTGGTGCGCGCGGTGGAAGCCGCCGACGCCGATGTGGGCGATGCCCTGGCTGATCTCGCTCAAGGAATAAGCGGGCAGGGCGACCTCAGGGCTGAGGTTGTGCAGGTTCTGTCGATTGAGTTTCATCACAAATCTCGGTAATCAGGCGGCGATGCGCAGCGCACGGGTGACCGCCACGCCCTCGGCATCGAATAAGTGGCAGTGTTCAGCATCCAGGTGCAGGTTCAGTTGCTCACCGAAACGGCTCGCCAGGTCGCCGCGCACGCGCATGGTCAAGGCTTCACCGGAGGCGGTGACGACGTGACAGAAGGTGTCGCTGCCCAGACGTTCGCTGACATCGGCGGTGACTTGCAGCGTGCAATCGCCCGGTTGTGCGAGGTTCAAATGCTCCGGGCGAATCCCCAGGGTCACCGCGCCGCCGACGCTCAGGCTGGCCCCACTCATGGGCAGGCTGATCCGGGTGCCGGCGTCCAGCAGGACCTCACAACCCTGGTTCTCCAGCCGTGTGACTTTGCCTTTGAGAAAGCCCATTTTTGGCGTACCGAGGAATCCGGCGACAAACAGGTTGGCCGGCTGGTGATACAGCTCCAGCGGCGAGCCGATCTGTTCGACGCGCCCGCTGTTGAGCACCACCACCTTGTCGGCCAGGGTCATGGCTTCGACCTGATCGTGGGTGACGTAGATCATCGTTGCCTGCAGCTCCTTGTGCAGGCGCGCCAGCTCCAGGCGCATCTGCACGCGCAGGGCGGCGTCGAGGTTGGACAGCGGCTCGTCGAACAGGAAAATCTTCGGGTTGCGCACGATGGCCCGGCCAATCGCCACACGCTGGCGCTGGCCGCCGGACAACTGTTTAGGTTTGCGCTCAAGCATCGGCCCCAATTCGAGGATGCGCGCCGCTTCGTTGACCTTTTTCTCGACCTCGGCCTTGGGCACGCCGGCCAGGTCCAGGGCGAAGGACATGTTCTTGCGCACGCTCATGTGCGGGTACAGCGCGTAGGTCTGGAACACCATCGCCAGGTCGCGCTTGGCCGGACTGACTTCGGTGATGTCCCGGCCGTCCAGTTCGATGGTGCCGTCGCTGACTTCTTCCAGGCCGGCGATCAACCGCAGCAGCGTGGACTTGCCACAACCCGACGGGCCGACGAAGACCACGAACTCACGGTCGTTCACCTCAAGGTCGATGCCCTTGATGATGGAGAAACCTTCGAAGCCTTTTTGCAGATTCTTGATTTTCAGGTTGGCCATGATGGTGGGCCTCCACTTCTGATTATTGTGTAGGGCGCGTTATTTCACGGCGCCGAAGGACAAACCGCGTACCAGCTGTTTCTGGCTGATCCAGCCGAAAATCAGGATCGGTGCGCAGGCCAGGGTCGAGACGGCCGACAACTTGGCCCAGAACAAGCCTTCGGGGCTGGAGTAGGACGCGATCAGGGCCGTCAGCGGCGCGGCTTTGGACGAGGTGAGGTTCAGCGACCAGAACGCCTCGTTCCAGCACAGGATCAGCGACAGCAGTACGGTGGAGGCCAGGCCACCCTTGGCGATGGGCAACAGGACGCGAACCATTTCCTGCCACAGCGTGGCGCCATCCAGACGCGCGGCTTCAAGGATGTCGCGGGGAATGTCCTTGAAGTAGGTGTAAATCATCCAGACCACGATCGGCAGGTTGATCAGCGTGTAGATGATGATCAACGCAGTCCGCGTGTCCAGCAGGCCAAAGCTCTTGGCCAGCAGGTAGATCGGCATCAGCACGCCCACCGGTGGCAACATTTTGGTGGAGAGCATCCACAGCAACGTGCCCTTGGTGCGCTGGGTTTCATAGAACGCCATGGAGTAGGCCGCCGGCACCGCAATCAGCAGGCAAAGGGCGGTGGCGCTGAAGGAAATCACCACCGAGTTCCAGGCGAAGCTGAAGTAGTTGCTGCGCTCGTTGATGTGCAGGTAGTTCTCCAGCGTCGGCGTGAAGATGAACTGCGGCGGCGTGGCGAACGCGTCGATTTCGGTCTTGAAGCTGGTCAGCACCATCCAGAAGATCGGGAAGAAGATCAGGATCGCGATGGCCCAGGCCAGCGTCCCCAGCAGCAGGCTTTGCAGGCGACGGGATTGTTGAAGTGTCATGGCTGCGGCCTCAGTTCTTGTCGGTGAGGTTTTTGCCGATCATCCGGACCAGGATGATGGCGGCGATATTGGCAATCACCACGGCAATCAAGCCGCCGGCCGAAGCCATGCCGACGTCGAACTGCACCAGCGCCTGGTTGTAGATCAGGTAGGCGAGGTTGGTCGAGGCATAGCCGGGGCCGCCGTTGGTGGTGGTGAAAATCTCGGCGAACACCGACAGCAGGAAAATGGTTTCAATCATCAGCACCACCGCAATCGGGCGCGCCAGATGGGGCAGGGTCAGGTGCCAGAAAATCGCGATGGGCCCCGCGCCATCCAGGCGGGCGGCTTCTTTCTGTTCCTGATCGAGGGACTGCATGGCCGTCATCAGGATCAGGATCGCGAAGGGCAACCATTGCCAGGACACAATGATGATGATCGACAGCAGCGGGTAGTGGGCCAGCCAGTCCACCGGCTGCGCGCCGAACAGTTTCCACACCGAGGCGAGAATTCCCGAGACCGGGTGGAAAATCAGGTTCTTCCAGATCAGCGCGCCCACCGTGGGCATGATGAAGAACGGCGAGATCAGCAATACCCGCACGATGCCCCGGCCGAAAAACTCGCTGGCCTCCAGCAGCGCACTGATCAACACCCCGAACACGATGCTGATCAGCAACACGCTGCCCACCAGCAGCAGGGTATTGGTGGCACCGGGTACGAAGCCCGAATCGGTCAGGAAGTAAGTGAAATTCTCCAGCCCGACAAATTCGTTCTCGCCGGGGTAAAGCAGGTTGTAGCGGATCAGCGAGAAGTAGACGGTCATGCCCAGTGGCACGATCATCCACAGCAGCAGCAACCCCACCGAGGGGCTGACCAGAAACCAGCCTGGATTGGCCAAGCGGCTTTTGCGAACCGGTGGGGCAATCTCGCTGTGTGCTTTGGCGGTTGTCGTTGAACTATTCATGGCATTGAACCGATTTGTGCGGGCCTACAAAAATCCATTGTGGGAGCGAGCCTGCTCGCGATAGCGCAGGGTCAGGCAACATAGATGTTGAATGTGCCGGCCTTATCGCGAGCAGGCTCGCTCCCACATTGACGTCGGGGTTACTTGGGATAACCTGCGCGTTTCATCTCGCGTTCCGTGGTGGACTGCGCTGCGGTCAACGCCTGGTCCACGGTCTGCTGGCCGGTCAACGCGCCCGAAAAGAACTTGCCGACCTGGGTGCCGATGGCCTGGAACTCAGGAATGGTCACCAACTGGATACCGATATAAGGCACAGGCTTGAGAGTGGGGGCTTTCGGGTCAGCGACTTTCAACGACTCCAAGGTCACCTTGGCAAACGGCGCGGCCTTCATGTAGTCGTCGCTATAAGTCGACGTACGTGTGCCTGGCGGTACGTTGGCAACGCCATCGGTCTTGGCGACCAATTGGCTGTATTCCTTGGACGTCGCCCACATGGTAAAGACCTTGGCCGCTTCCTTGGCTTTGGAACTGGCGGGGATGGCCAGCGACCAGGAGTACATCCACGAGGTGCCTTTGTCAGTCGTTTCATGGGGGGCGAAGGTGAATCCGACGTGATCGGCCACCTTGCTTTGGGTCTTATCGGTGACGAACGAACCGGCGACGCTGGCATCGACCCAGATTGCACATTTGCCGCTGTTGAACAGCGCCAGGTTCTCGTTGAAACCGTTGCTGGAAGCGCCCGGCGGGCCGGATTTCTTCATGTTGTCGACGTAGAAGTTCAGGGCATTCTTCCACTCGGGGCCATTGAACTGCGGCTGCCACTTCTCATCGAACCAGCGCGCGCCAAAACCGTTGGCCAGGGTCGTGATCAGCGCCATGTTTTCGCCCCAACCAGCCTTGCCTCGCAGACACAGGCCATATTGCTCCTTGGTCTTGTCAGTGAGTTTTTCCGCGAACTCACCGATCTGGGTCCAGGTCGGGTGTTCGGGCATGGTCAGCCCGGCGTCCTTGAACAGGTCGGTGCGGTAGTAGGTGATCGAGCTTTCGGCATAGAACGGCAGGGCGTAGAGCGTGCCCTTGACCGATAGGCCTTCACGCACGGACGGAAAAATATCATCCAGGGCATAACTGGCCGGCAAATCCTTCATCGGCTCCAGCCAACCCTTGGCCCCCCAGAGTGCGGCTTCGTACATGCCGATGGTCAGCACGTCGAACTGCCCGCCCTGGGTGGCGATGTCGGTGGTCAAGCGCTGGCGCAGGACGTTTTCTTCGAGCACCACCCAATTGAGCTTGATGTCCGGGTGCTCAGCCTCGAAGGTCTTCGAGAGCTTTTGCATGCGGATCATGTCGCTGTTGTTGACGGTGGCAATGGTGAGGGTCTGTGCGCCGAAACTGACGCTGCTGAGGGTCATGCAGGTGGAGACAAGCAGAGCTTTTACCGAAGGTTTCATCGCGCACTCCTTTTCCGCGCCCAAGGGCTGCGGAAGGACAGTTATTGTTTTTGTGTCTTCCGGATGAAGGGAAGAATGTGCGCTGATTACAGCCCTCAATCGCCGGCGAGACAAATCATCCGTCGCACTTGCGCTGATACTTTTTTGCACTGGATGGGATTTGGTCTGAGAAGGGGTTAGCTGTGGCGAGGGGATTTATCCCCGCTGTGTGGGAGCAAGGCTTGCCCGCGATGAGGATGACGCGGTCTTCCGGAGAACCGAGGCGCCTGCATCGCGAGCAAGCTTTGCTCCCACATAAATCCCGCCACAGAGATAATCCGGGATTGTCAGCCCTGGTTCTGTTCGGTCAACCGCTGCACCGCCAGCCGCCGGTAATGGGAAGGGGTCATGCCCTTGAGCTGCTGAAAGCGCCGGTTGAAGTTGGATATGTTGTTGAAGCCCGATTCAAAACACACGTCCGTCACCGGTTTGTCGCCGTCGGCCAACAACTCGCAGGACTTGCTGATACGCAGGCGATTGACGAACTCGATGAAACAGCGGCCGGTGGCTTGTTTGAAGACGCGGCTGAAGTACGTCGGTTTCATGCCCAGATGGTCGGCCACTTCTTCCAGGGACAGTTCCCGTGCGTAATGGGCAAAGATGTAATCCACCGCGCGGTTGGTACGGTCAACGCTGTGCTCATCCGCCGGTTGCGCAGCGGTGGCCCCGGAAAGCAACTGATAGTCATCGGTTGCGGCCAGCAGCTCCATCAGGATGAAAAAATGCCCCAGGCGACTCATGCCTTGGGAATCGGCGATGCGCTGCATCAGGATCATGGCCTGGCGGATAGTGCGCTTGCAGCGAAATTCGATGCCGTACTGGGCGCGCTCCAGCAACGGCGCGACGGTCTTGAGCTCGGCAAACACCTGATGGCCGCTCTCGAACAGCTCGTCGGTAAAATTCACCAGCATGTCACGCTTGGGCACCACTTCGTCCTCGGCGACCTGGCTGATCCAGTTGTGGGGCAGGTTGGGGCCGGTGAGAAACAGCGATTGCGGGTAAAAGTTGCCGATATAGTCACCGATGAATACCTTGCCGGAGCTGGCGACGATCAGGTGCAACTCGTATTCCTTATGGAAATGCCAGCGCACCAGCGGGCACGGGAAACCGTGCTGGCGATAGATGATGGACAGCCCGTTATGGTCGTCCATCAGCTCATAGGAAGGGTCGGTGACTCTTGCAGTTCGGGTCATGGCCTGGCGCTTTTATTGTTATTGCCGCTGGATAATGCCCCCTTCGCCGCACGGGTGCTACCCCGTAACGCTTCCGGCCTGACTGTTGCGGTTCTTCTCCTCAATCCACTGGGACATGTATTGAGTGCTCTTGTGCTGGTGATGACGCAACATGCTGCCGGTGAAGTTATCCCGGCGCCGTTGCTCAAGGTCGGCGCGACAGGCTTCGAGGCAATCGATCAGCGCCGGGGCGTGGACCTGTCGGCGGTAACGGTCCGCCAGCAGGGCCAGGCCGTTATCCTGGGCGCGGGTCCAAAGGCTCTGCTCGCGGTACAACTGCACAGCGGCGTGGGCGATATCTTCGGCGCTTTGGGCAATCGCTCCGGGCCAGGGCATTTCACCGTGCATGGCTTCTGCGCCGATGGGTGTGGTGACATTGGGTGTGCCGCACAGCATGGCATCGATCAGCTTGCCCTTGATGCCGGCACCGAAACGCAACGGCGCCAGACAGACACGCGCCGCCGACATGACCTGCAGCGCGTCTTCGGCCCAGTTCATGATGTGAAACCCTTGGGCCGGGTTGTGCAGCGTCGCAGCCTTGGGCGGGGTGTAGGCGCCATACAGGTGCAGTTGCGCATCAGGCAGCTGTTGGCGGATCAATGGCCAAATGGCGTTTTTCATCCAGAGCACGGCGTCCCAGTTCGGCGCGTGGCGGAAATTGCCGATGCTGAGGAAATGCGCCCGGTCTTCGAACGGCACGCGTGCTTCGCTCGGCAGGTCCAGCATCAGTGGGCACCAATGCAAGAGGTTGCGGGGCAGTTTGAAGTGCTCTACCAGCAACTCGATCTCGACTTCGGACACCATCAGGCTCAGGTCGCACCGGTACAGGGCGGCGATTTCCCGCTTGGCCAGGTCGGTGCCGGCCATCAACTCGAACGCTTGAGGCAGGTCCTGCGCAAACAGATCGCTGAAATCCTGGGAAACGTCATCCTTCTTCAACCGATCCTTGAGCCGCTGATGCCGGGCGTGGCGCAGGCTTTGCAAATCGGACGTCTCCAGCACCCGAAGGGTGCCGGGGCAGTGTTTCTCGACCCGCCAGCCGAACTGTTCTTCCATCATGAACTGGTCGAACAACACGATATCCGGGGCCAGTTCAGCGATGAATGTATCGAAACTGCTGCTGTTGAGCTCGATCGGCACTTCGCCGATCCCCAGCGCGATCAGGTCGGCACGGTTCTCGCCAGGGCCCGCGGGACTGCTGAAGGTGATGTCCCAGCCTTGCCCAAGGAAGGCTTCGAGGATCTGCATGACGTGCCCGCTGGCAGCCGATGAACGCGGCTCGGGCCAGACATAGCCGATAACCAGGACCTTGGTGGCGGTGGGTTGACGCATGAGCGGGTGCTTCCTTGGAACGAATCGACGTGGGCGCTATCAGCGCGGGGCGCCGATAGTGACCAACAATTGCGTCAGGCTCAAGAAAGAATGCCGTTGACCTTGTCGCGCAACTGATCGATGGAAAAAGGCTTGCCAATCACCGCCATGCCTTCAGGCACATCGATGCTTTCGGCGTAACCGCTGGCAAACAGAATGGGTAACTGAGGCCGAGCCGATCGGGCCTGCTTGGCCAGCTCGCGACCGTCCATCACCGGCAGGCCGACATCGGTCATCATCAGGGCGATGGGCTGCGCATCGTTACGCAGATACGCCAAGGCCTGTTCGCAGCCGTCCGCTTCCAGTACCTGGTATTCCAGCTCTTCCAGCACGTCGACAATCAACATACGTACGATGTCGTCGTCTTCGACTACCAGAATGGTTGGCTGGGTATCAGGAGCGGGGTTGTGCATGGTAGACATTCTCAGGGGATTGGGTTGGGGAGGTGTGCCAAAAAACGGCCTTATGCATGAGTAAGTAGCGAGGGGGCACAAGTTCCCTGGGTTGTACAAGAAAGGATCTATAGTACAAGAGCTGACAAGGATCGTCGCTTCCTCAGGCTTTTCGTGGAGTTTGCGCCTTTGCCCCGTCAGAATGTGGATCCAACCGGTATTTTTCGGCAAACTCCACGGTTTTCAACTGTCCACCAAGGCTTATTCCATGACTCCTTCGTCTTCGGTTGACGAGCAAAGTTTTCGCAAGCTCCTGAGCCGCAATATCAGCCTGCCACTGGGCATGGGCGCCCTCAGCGCGGTGTTTTTCATTGTGCTGATCACCTATCTGCTGTCGGTGATCCAATGGGTCGGGCATACCGATCGGGTGATCAATAATGCCAATGAAGCGCTCAAGCTGAGCGTGGATCTGGAAACCGGCATGCGCGGCTACCTTCTGACGGGCGACGAGCATTTCCTCGACCCCTATGAAGTGGCCAAACCGCGTATCGCCGTCGCCCTGGAGACATTGTTGGAATTGACAGCCGACAACCCGATCCAGACCGACCGCCTGCATAAAGTGCAAGCGCTCCAGGTGGAGTGGGCCAACTACGCGCAAAGCATGATCGACCTGCAACGCAGCAGTGGCGATTACCGGGGAGCGGTGAAGGCCGGGCGTGGCAAGCGCTTGACCGATGAAATACGCAAGACCTACGAGGATATCGTCGAATCCGAGCAGCAGCTGCGTGCCGAACGCAACGACCAGGTGCGCACCACCACCCTCTGGAGCATCGCTCTGTACCTGTTGTTCGTGGCCGCCGTCAGCGGCTTGCTGGCCTATGTCGGGCGCCGGGATCTGTTGGGGCTGTCCAACAATTACAGCGCCAGCCTGAAGGTCCAGCAGCAGAGTGCTTTGCATCTGGAAAAACAGGCCTGGCTGCGCAATGGCCAGACGCTACTGGCCGAGCAGGTTCTGGGGCAACTGACGTTGAACCTGCTGGGACGCAACATCCTGCAGTTCTGTGCCCAATACATGGGCGCTGTAGTGGCCGCACTGTATGCGCGGGAAGAAAGCGGCCTGCTCAGGCGCGTCGCCACCTACGGCATGTCCCGAGAGGATGAAGAGCAACAGCAACAGGTGATCGTTGTCGGCGAAGGCATCGCTGGCCAGGCGGTCCAACAGGCGCGACTCATCCGCCTGGATGACGTGCCCGACGACTACCTGAAAGTCAGTTCGGGGTTGGGCCAGGGGTTGCCCAACAGCGTACTGGTCATGCCCACCAGTGACGATGACCGGATCAACGGCGTTGTCGAACTGGGCTTCCTGCGACCTGTGACCGATCGCGATATCGAACTGCTGGAACTGGTGGCCGGCAATATTGGCACCTCCATCGAAGCGGCCCGTTACCGGCAGCGTTTGCAGGAAGTCCTCGCCGAAACCCAACAGTTGAACGAAGAACTGCAAGTTCAGCAGGAAGAACTCCGGACCGCCAACGAAGAGCTGGAAGAGCAGTCACGCATCCTCAAGGAGTCCCAGGCGCATCTGGAAGCCCAACAACAGGAACTGGAGCAGACCAACGAGCAACTGGCTGAACAACGCGATGCCATGGACCAGAAGAACAGCGAGCTGAACCTGGCGCAGATCCAGTTGCAGGAACGCGCCGAAGAGTTGCAGCGTTCGAGCAAATACAAGTCCGAGTTCCTGGCGAACATGTCCCATGAACTGCGTACACCGCTCAACAGCTCACTGATCCTGTCCAAACTGCTGGCGGAGAATCCGCAGCAGAACCTCAACGAGGAACAGGTGAAATTTGCCGAGTCGATCTATTCCGCCGGTAACGATCTGCTGAACCTGATCAATGACATTCTCGACATTTCCAAGGTCGAGGCCGGGAAACTGGAAGTGCGTCCGGAGAACACCGGCGTGACGCGCCTGGTGGAAGGCTTGCGTGACATGTTCATGCCCCTGGCGACGGAAAAAGGCCTGAGCTTCGAGGTGCAACTGCTGCCCGACGCCCCGGCCATGCTGTATACCGACCGCCAGCGTCTGGAGCAGGTACTTAAGAACCTGCTGTCCAACGCCATCAAGTTCACCGAGAAAGGCACGGTATGCCTGACGGTGGCCGGCCAGGCCGGGGCGGGCATCGCGTTCATGGTGCGGGACTCAGGAATCGGCATCGCCGCCGATCAGCAACAAAGCATCTTCGAAGCCTTCCGCCAGGCCGATGGCACTACGAATCGCCGGTACGGCGGGACCGGTTTGGGCCTGTCGATTTCCCGCGACCTGGCCACCTTGCTCGGCGGCTCGATCTCTGTCTCCAGCGAGCCGGGGCAGGGCAGTGTGTTTACGCTGGTATTGCCAGAACGCTATGTCGAGTCGGGTGAGCCGCTGGTAGAACCGGGGATGTTCACTGCGACCACCACAATGGCGCCACCCGCGCCCCCTGAACCCGTCAGCGCACCGCTGATCGCCCAGGTCGATGTGCCCGTCGCCCCCTTCGCCGATGACCGCGACAAGGCACCGTTCAACACCCGCTGCATTCTGGTGATCGAAGACGAGCCCAGCTTTGCCCGGATCCTGTTCGACCTGGCCCACGAACTCGGTTACCAATGCCTGGTGGCCCAAGGTGCCGATGAAGGCTTCGACCTGGCTTCGCAATTGAGCCCCGATGCAATCCTGCTGGACATGCGCCTGCCGGATCACTCCGGGCTGACGGTATTGCAGCGGCTCAAGGAGCAACCTGGAACCCGGCACATCCCGGTACATGTGATTTCCGTCGAGGATCGCGTAGAAGCCGCGATGCACATGGGCGCCGTCGGCTATGCGGTCAAACCGACCTCTCGCGAAGAACTCAAGGAGGTATTCGCCCGCCTGGAAGCCAAGCTGACCCAGAAGGTCAAGCGGGTGCTGCTGGTGGAGGACGATGATTTGCAACGCGACAGTATCACCCGACTGATCGGTGACGATGACATCGAGATCACCGCTGTCGGCCTGGCGCAGCAAGCCCTGGACCTGCTGCGAAGCAACGTCTACGACTGCATGATCATCGACCTGAAGCTGCCTGACATGCTGGGCAATGACCTGCTCAAGCGCATGTCCACCGAAGATATCTGCTCATTCCCGCCCGTGATCGTCTACACCGGACGCAACCTGACCCGCGATGAAGAAGCCGAACTGCGCAAGTATTCACGCTCGATCATCATCAAGGGCGCCCGTTCGCCGGAGCGGTTGCTGGACGAAGTGACACTTTTTCTGCACAAAGTCGAATCCCGGTTGTCCCATGAACGGCAGCGGATGCTCAGGACCGCCCGCAGCCGCGACAAGGTTTTCGAGGGCCGTAAAGTGCTGCTGGTGGACGATGATGTGCGCAACATTTTCGCCCTGACCAGTGCCCTGGAGGCCAAGGGGGCGATCGTCGTCATCGGCCGTAACGGCTATGAAGCGATCGAGCGTCTGAACGAAGTCGACGACATCGACCTGGTGCTGATGGATGTGATGATGCCGGAGATGGACGGTTTCGAGGCCACCGCGCTGATCCGCAAGGACCCGCGCTGGCGCAAGCTGCCCATCATTGCCGTGACGGCCAAGGCCATGAAGGATGATCAGGAGCGCTGCCTGGCGGCCGGTTCCAACGATTACCTGGCCAAGCCGATCGATCTGGATCGTCTGTTCTCGCTGATTCGCGTGTGGTTGCCGAATATGGAAAGAATTTAGTGGAACGTAACACTGACATTGAAATCCGTTTGTTGATCGACGCGATCTACCTCAAGTACAGCTACGATTTTCGGGACTATTCCGGCGCCTCCATCAAGCGTCGGGTCCAGCACGCGCTGAGCCAGTTCGAGTGCAAGACCATCTCGGCACTGCAGGAGCGCGTGTTGCACGACCCGGGCATGTTCATGCAACTGCTGCAACTGTTGACGATCCCTGTCAGTGAGATGTTTCGCGACCCGTCGCATTTCCTGGCGATCCGCGAAGAAGTGGTGCCGCTGCTCAAGACCTATCCTTCGATCAAGATCTGGATCGCTGGTTGCAGCACCGGGGAGGAGGTCTATTCCATGGCGATCCTGCTGCGCGAGGAAGGGCTGCTGGACCGCACGCTGATTTATGCCACCGACATCAATCCGCGGTCCCTGGAAAAAGCCAAGCAGGGCATTTTTTCGCTCGAGAACGTACGGGCCTACACCCAGAATTATCAGCGCGCGGGAGGGCGGCGATCATTTGCCGATTACTACACCGCCGCCTACGATTACGCGATGTTCGACAAAACCCTGCGCGAGAACGTGACCTTTGCCGATCACAGCCTGGCGACTGATAGCGTATTCTCAGAAACTCAGTTAATTTCATGTCGTAACGTCTTGATATATTTTAACAAAAAGCTGCAAGATCGCGCGTTCGGATTGTTCCATGAGTCCCTCTGTCACCGAGGTTTCCTGGTACTGGGCAGTAAAGAGACACTGGATTTTTCGTCTTTCGGCAAGCAATTCGAGCCGTTGGTCAAACAGGAACGGATCTATCGCAAGTTATGAACCAGACGATGCACAGATCCAGATCGCCCATTCAAGCCATTGTCGTCGGTGCATCCGCCGGCGGCGTCGAAGCGCTGCTCAAAGTCTTCGGGCAACTGCCAAAGGGCTTCGGCGTACCCATTCTGGTCGTGTTGCATCTGCCCGATGAGCGTGACAGCCAGATGGCCCAGGTCTTCGGCCATCGTCTGGCGATACCGGTGCAGGAAGCTCAGGACAAACAGAACATTCAACCGGGCACTTTGTATGTAGCCACACCCGGCTATCACCTGTCGGTCGAGGCCGACCGCAGTCTTTCGTTGAGCCTGGAGGAACCGGTGCACCATTCGCGGCCGTCGATAGATGTGCTGTTCGAATCCGCCGCCGACGCCTTCGGTCCGAACCTGCTGGCGGTCGTGCTGACCGGCGCCAACAACGACGGTGCCCAGGGCCTGGCCAAGGTCCGGGAGCTGGGTGGAATCACGGTGGTCCAGGACCCCGGCGAAGCCCAGGTTTCGACCATGCCCGAAGCAGCACTTGCCCTGCAAGAGCCCGACCATATCCTCACTTTGCAAGGCATCGGCCAATTGTTGGCCGCTCTGGAATGAACCACATGCCAAGAGATATTCAAGCAAAACTGCTGATCGTCGACGATCTGCCAGAAAATCTGTTGGCCCTGGAAGCGCTGATCAAACTCGACGGCCGCCAGGTTTTCAAAGCGCTGTCGGCCGATGAGGCGCTGTCCTTGCTGCTGCAACACGACTTTGCCCTGGCCATCATCGATGTACAGATGCCGGGAATGAACGGCTTTGAACTGGCCGAGCTGATGCGCGGCACGGAGAAGACCCGTAGCATTCCTATCATCTTTGTCAGCGCCGCCGGCCGTGAGCGCAACTATGCCTTCACCGGCTATGAAAGTGGCGCGGTGGACTTCCTGCACAAGCCGCTGGACAACCACGCCGTCAAAAGCAAGGTCAATGTGTTCGTCGAGCTGTATCGCCAGAGAAAGGCGATGAAGGAGCAGGTCATTGCATTGCAGGAGAGCCGCCGCGAGCAGGAGGCCTTGTTGCAGCAGTTGCAGGCTACTCGCAGCGAGCTGGAACAGGCGGTTCGCATGCGTGATGACTTCATGTCGATCGTTGCCCACGAGGTCCGTACGCCTCTCAACGGCCTGATTCTCGAGACGCAACTGCGCAAGATGCACCTGGCCCGGGACAACGCCGCCGCCTTCAGCCTGGATAAGGTGCAAGCGATGGTTGAACGCGACGAGCGCCAGATCAAGAGCCTGATCCGGCTGATCGAGGACATGCTCGACGTGTCGCGGATTCGTACTGGCAAGTTGTCCATTCGGCCAAGCCGCTTCAACCTGACGACACTGGTTGAAAACCTGCTGCGCAACTTCCAGGCGCAGATCGCGGCGGCCGAATGCACATTGACGTGCTCGACCGAGCCGTCGGTGGAGGGACAATGGGATGAGTTTCGTATCGAACAAGTGGTGTCGAACCTGCTGACCAACGCCTTGCGCTACGGCGGGAAAAGCCCGATCGAGGTGCGCGTCTACAAAACGCCTGACCATGCTTGCGTCGAAGTCCAGGATCACGGTATCGGCATCAGCGAGGAAAACCAGCAGCGCATCTTTCAGCAGTTCGAGCGGGTGTCGTCCAAAGCCGTCGCATCCGGTCTGGGCCTGGGGCTATTCATCTCCGAGCAGATTGTGACCGCCCATGGCGGTACTATTACGGTCAATAGCCGCCTCAATGAAGGGGCGTTGTTTCGCGTCTGCCTGCCTTTGCAGAAAACGGTCCTGGCCAAAACCGTCGAACAGACGCAACCTCTGAGTGACCCTACGGTCGTATCAGCAGCTATTGATCGAACAAAGGCTTCTCATGAGTGAAGATGCGCAAGACGTTGTACTGATCGTCGAGGATGACCCGTCGATCCTGATGGTATTGTCGGCCTACCTGTCGGGCGAGGGGTATCGAGTGCTGCAGGCCGAAAACGGTGAGCAGGCGTTCGAGATCCTCGCCAGCAAGCCCCACCTGGACATGATGATCACCGACTTCCGCCTGCCCGGTGGTATCACCGGCGTGCAGATCGCTGAACCGGCGGTCCGGTTGCGACCCGACCTGAAAGTCATCTTTATCAGCGGTTATGCCCAGGAAGTGCGCGACACCGACAGCCCCATCACCCGCAAGGCGCCGATCCTGGGCAAACCGTTCGACCTGGATGTGCTGCAGGACATGATGCGGACGATGTTGTCCTAGGCCTGTAAAAGCAGGGTGCAGGGCGGGATTTTGTGGGAGCAGGCTTTGCTGCCACAAAATCCTTGATCACGGGCGCACGGTCGGCTGATATCCGGGCATTGCCTCAAACCTTGATCATCTCCCGCACCTTGGCCGTCAACAGGTCAAAGGTGAACGGTTTGGTGATCATCTGCATGCCCGGGTCCAGGAAGCCGCCGCGCACCGCTGCATGCTCAGCATAACCGGTGATGAACAGTACCCGCAGGTCCGGGCGGATCTGCCGGCCGATTTCCGCCAGTTGCCTGCCGTTCATGCCTGGCAGGCCCACGTCACTGATCAGCAGATCGATGCGCTGGCTTGACTGAAGGATCGGCACCGCGCCGTCAGCATCGGCTGCCTCGACGAAGGCATAACCCAGCTCGCTCAGTACGGCGCTGACCAGCACCCGCACCGCCGGGTCGTCCTCGACGATCAGCACGGTCTCACCGTCTTGTGCGTACGGGGCGTGTTGTGTATCGACCCGTGGTTCGTGAACCTCTTCACCGACGAAACGCGGCAGATAGAGGCTCACGGTTGTGCCTTTGCCGACTTCACTGTCAATCGTCACGTGACCACGCGACTGCTTGCTGAACCCATAGATCATCGACAAGCCCAGCCCGGTGCCCTGGCCGATCGGCTTGGTGGTGAAAAACGGGTCGAACGCACGATTGATGACCGCTTCGGGCATTCCGCAACCGGAATCCTGCACACTCAGCACGACGTAATCGCCCGGCTCCAGGTTGGTATAAGCCTGGGTGAAGTCGGCATCCAGGTGTTGATTGAGCGTCTTGACCACCAGTTGCCCACCGTCGGGCATTGCGTCCCGAGCATTGAGTACCAGGTTGAGTAGGGCGCTTTCCAGTTGGTTTGGGTCGGCTTCGGCGATCCAGAGCTGGTCGTCCAGTTCCATGTCCAGCCGGATACTCTCGTTGAGGCTGCGCTGCAGCAGCTCGCCCATGGACAGCACCAGGGTATTCATCTGCACCGCTTTTGAGTCCAGCGATTGGCGGCGGGAGAAGGCCAGCAAACGATGCGTCAGGCCGGCTGCGCGATTGGCCGATGTCACCCCCAGGTCGATCAGGCTGTCCAGATCTTCGGTGCGGCCTCGGGCCAGGCGCCGGCGCAACAGTTCGAGGCTGCCGATGATCCCGGTGAGCATGTTGTTGAAGTCATGGGCGATCCCCCCCGTGAGTTGCCCGACCGCCTCCATTTTTTGCGACTGGCGCAAGGCCTCTTCGTTGTGGCGCAGTTGGGCCGTGCGTTCTTCCACTTGTTGCTCAAGGGTCTCAAGGGTGGTTTGCAGGCGCAGCTCGCTGTTGCTCAGGTCGATCAGCCGGTCTCGTGCTTCATATTGCCTGCGCCGGCCCCGCAGGGCGGTGGTGACCACGCTGACCAGGGTTATCGGGTGAAAAGGGCGCTCGAGGAACGTTACGTTGCCCAACTGAGTGCCGATACGCGCCGCCGGGTTCTGTTCCGGCCCGCCGTGGTGGGTCAACAATACGATTGGCAAATCCGACCAGGCCGGTTGCTCTTCTATATGTGACAACAGCGTTTCCAGCTCCGGCCCGACCAGGGCTTCGGAGGAAATCACCAACAGGCCGGCGCCGTGCTCCAGCTCTTCGCACAAGTGGCCCAGATGCTGGCAGATAAGGCCGCCGAAGCCGGCTTCGCGCAGGATCATCAGGGCGATCTGGCTGTCGCGCCCCAGCGGTGCGAGGATCAACGCCCGCTCCGACAGGGGCTCGACCAGCGTCACTGTTGATCATCCTTGAGCAACGGATTATCCGCTCCCATATAGTTCGGCACCCCACGCAATACCCCCTGGAATGCTTCCAGCGGCTCGCCGATGGTCATGCCCTCGCTGCTGATGCGGTATTCGCGAATAGTGGATTCATGGCTGCCGGTGCGTTTCTTGATGATGGAGATCGCTCGACGAACTTTGCCCAGCGCTTCGAAATAACGCAACAGAATCACCGTGTCGGCCAGGTAGGTAATGTCCACCGGGGCCTGCATATCGCCCACCAGACCGTGTTGCGCAACGGTCATGAAGGTCGCAGCGCCCCTGCGGTTCAGGTAGAGCAGCAGTTCATGTACGTGCAGCACCAAGGCGTTTTCTTCCGGCATGGCGGCCTGGTAGCCATTGATACTGTCGATCACGACCGTCTTGATGTTACCTTCATCGACGCAACGGCGTACCCGATGGGAGAACTCACCGGGAGACAGCTCAGCGGCGTCCACCTGTTCGATCACCAGGTTGCCGGTTCGTCTCAGCGCTTCCAGGTCGATACCGACGTTCCTCATGCGCTCGAACAGCAAGCCCAATTCTTCATCGAAGATGAACAGCGCGGCTTTTTCGCCACGCTGCACGGCGGCTGCAGCGAAAATCATCGAAATCAGCGACTTGCCGGTGCCGGCCGGGCCCAGGATCAAAGTGCTGGAGCCTGTCTCGATGCCGCCGCCCAGCAAGGCGTCCACGCCATCGAGGCCGCTGGACAGTTGTTGGCGCAGGTATTGCCCGCGGTGTTCGGCGGCTACCAGGCGTGGGAAGACATGAATGCCGTCGCCCATGATGGTGAAGTCGTGAAAGCCGCCACGGTATTTCTGCCCGCGATACTTGACCACCCGAATGCGTCGCCGCTCGGCGCCATAATTGGGTGTCAGTTCTTCCAGGCGAATCACCCCATGGGCGACGCTGTGCACGGTCTTGTCCAGGGATTCGGTGGTCAGGTCATCAAGCAGCAGCACCGTGGCGTCGTAGCGCACAAAGTAATGCTTGATCGCCAGGATCTGCCGGCGATAGCGCAGTGAGCTTTGCGCCAGCAGGCGGATCTCCGACAGGCTGTCGAGCACCACCCGGGTCGGCTTGACCCGCTCGACCACCTCGAAAATCTGCCGGGTCGCTTCCCCCAGCTCCAGGTCCGAGGAGTACAGCAGGCTTTGCTGATGCTCGGCGTTGAGCAGGCTCTCAGGAGGGGTAAGCTCGAAGATATGCACGTTTTCGTCGATCATCCAACCGTGGGACGCCGCGCCCTGGCGCAACTCACGCTCGGTTTCCGACAGGGTGATGTACAACGAACGTTCGCCGGCCTGGGCACCGGCCAAGAGGAATTGCAACGCGACCGTGGTCTTGCCGGTCCCGGGTTCCCCTTCCAGCAGGAACACATGGCCGCGGGACAAGCCACCGGAAAGGATGTCATCCAGCCCTTCGATACCGGTGGCGGCTTTAGCGCTGATCAACTCGTTAGATGTAGACAAAAAAAGCCCTCTCATGACTAGGGAAGTGGGCAGCAGGCTGGAGTACGCCTGAAAATGAACTGCCTGAACACTTGACCTTTTGCCGTGATCACGGTTCCGCTTTCGTTGATAAAACGAGGTGTACTGCTCAATTTTCTGGCATCGGGGAAACGCCTACAGGCCTTGCTGCAGCGCCGGATCATCGGGGTTGAGTTGCTCCAGTTGCGCCAACAGGATCTGCACATTCTGCAACTGCCCGGACTCCTTCCAGTAGTTGATCAGCAGCACCCGCGCCCTGCGATCAGCCGGGTAGCGCTGGACGATTTCCTGTAACTGTTTCTGCGCCGCTTCCAGTTCCTGTTCGGCATACAAAGTGGTTGCCAGGTCATAACGGTAATGTCGGTTTTCGGGCTCAAGCTCCACGGCTTTTGCCAAACCAAGCAGCGCGTACTCCGCCTGGCCATGGTGCAGCAGCCACAGACCCAATGCATGTTGCAGATAAGCCGACTCCGGCTGGTTTTTCAACTGTTGGGCAAGCAACTGACGTGCAGCGTCGGCCTGGCCCTGTTTGTCCAGCACGTCGATCTGCATGACCAGCGCTGGCAGGTTGTCCGGTTGCAGGCGCAGGACTTGTTCCAGCGCCAACTGAGCCTTTTTCAGTTCGGCGTTATGCAGGTGCAGCCGGGCCAGCTGATAGTGGGACTCGGCGGTTGGTGGACCGTCTTCAAGCATCTGCTCCCACATGCCGATGACAAGCTGCATAGGCCCGAAGTACAAACCAAGCTCATCGGGCGATAAGCCCAGCAACGCGTTCACTGCGGCGAAGCGGACGCTTGGGTCTTGATCTTCGAGCAACGGCCCCAGCAACAGGCTGCGTTGGCCGGTTGGCACCAGCCCGCTGATGCTGCCAATGGCCGCTCGACGCACATCCGGCGACTCGCTGTGCAGGTCCGCGTCCGCCAGTTTCAGGGCTTGGGGGCTTGGGTAGTTCGCCAGCTCTGCGTGCAGCCATACCCGGCGCTTGGGCGACAGGTCCGGGCGACCCAATTGCTGATAGAGCATCCGCGCCGCCCCTGGCTGCCCATTGCGTGCGTGCTCAAGGGCTTCACTGTAGCCACGCTTGATTGCCTCGGGAATTTGCGGCGTGGTGCTGCGTAGCCACATTGCGACTAGACCGATTACCAACAGGACAGACAGGCTGAGCAACAGATAGCGGCGAGGCGAGGGCATGCAGGTAGTCCATAACCAGGAAGCGTGAAATGCCGCAAGCTTCGGTCAGGTGCGGGCTTGAGTCAAACCTTGAAAGAATCTGCAGATAACGCGGTGGGAGCGAGCCTGCTCGCGATAGCGGTATATCAGTTGGCATTTGAGTTGACTGACCCAGCGCCATCGCGAGCAGGCTCGCTCCCACCAGGCGTTTGCGGCAGGCAAAAAAAGCCCCGCGTCCAACATGGGAGGCGGGGCGAAAATTTGGTTGGTTGCGGCCAACCAAAGGAGCTCGGTTGAATAAGGTCGGTCAGTTGCTGGCTACGGCTTCCGGTTGCCAGCCGCCGCCCAGGGCCTTGTAGATCGCGACAATGCCGCGATACAGGTCCACTTCGGCCTGGGCCTGAGTGTCCTCGGCGGCCAGGCGCTCACGTTGGGCATCCAACAGGACGAGGAAATCCTCTGTGCCTTCGCGGTAGCGGATTTCGGCCAAGTCAGCGGCGGCTCGACTCGATTCGCTCTGCCGGATCAGCGAAATCAGGCGTTGTTGGCGCTTGCCGTAGTCGCTGAAGGCATTTTCCGATTCCTCCAGGGCCAGCAGCACTTGCTGTTCGTAGGTCGCCAAGGCGCCGTCCGCCTCAGCGTCGGCACCGCGCAGACGCGCCCGCACACTGCCCAAATCGAAGGCAGCCCAGGTGATGCTTGGCCCCAGCGCCCAGGCATTGGCCGCCGATGAGCCGATCTGCGAACCGCGCCCGGCGGTAAAGCCCAGGAAACCGCTGAGGCTGACCCGTGGGAACAGATCGGCCTTGGCCACGCCAATGCGCGCGGTGGCGGCAGCGAGTTGGCGCTCGGCGCTGAGAATGTCCGGGCGACGTTGCAACAGTTCACCCGGATCGCCAATCGGCAGGGCCTTGGCGATGGCCGGCAGCTGTTTGGGACTCAGGTCCACACTCAGTTTGTCCGGGCGCTCACCCAGCAAGGTAGCGATGCGGTTGCGCTGGCGTACCTGTTCGGCCTGCAACTGCGGCACGCTGGCTTCGACCGAGGCCAGGCGCGCATCGGCGCGGACCACGTCGAGCTGGTCGCCGACGCCGGCATCGCGCAGGCTTTCGGTGATCTTGCGCGACGCCTGCTGGTTCTCAAGGTTCGCCAGGGCGATTTTTTCCCGCAGTTGGGCGCCGCGCAGTTGACCGTAGGCGTCCACCAGTTCGGCGATCATTGTCACCTGCAACTGATAGAGATCGGCTTCGACCGCCTGCTGATCGGCATCGGTGGCTTCCAGGTTGCGCTGGATGCGTCCGAACAGATCCAGCTCCCAGGCCATGTCCAGGCCCAGGTCATAGCGTTCGGTGCTGACCCGGTCGGTGGTCTGCCCCGGAATCTGGCCTTTGCCCAGGTTGCTGCTGGCGCGGCTGGTGATGGTCGGCATGACGTCATTGCTGGCGTCGTCGCGTATCGCTCGGGCTGCTCGCAAACGGGCGAACGCCACGCGTAACTCGCGGTTGCCCTCCAGGGAACGGGTGACCAGTGCGTTGAGCGTCGGGTCTTCGAACTGCTGCCACCAGATCCCTTCGAAACGGGCACGGTCGAAATTCTTCTGGCCGGCGGCACCGTCGGTGGCGGTGGTGATGTTCGCCGCCTCCGTTTGCGGTGCCTTGTAGTCCGGGCCTACGGCGCAAGCACTCAAGGCCAGTACCAGCAGGCTCGGCACAAACACTTTCAAACTCATTGTTGCGCCTCCAGTTTCAACGCCCGGGCCGCTTTGCGGGCCTCGCTGCGCTCGACGAAGTTGCGGATCAGTACATAGAACACTGGCGTGAGCAGCAGACCGAAGAAGGTCACCCCGAGCATGCCCGAGAACACCGCGACACCCATGGCATGGCGCATTTCAGCACCTGCACCGCTGGAGAAGACCAACGGCACCACGCCCATGATGAACGCGAAGGAGGTCATCAGGATCGGCCGCAGACGCAGGCGGCAGGCCTCCAGCACCGCAGCCAGGGGGTTCATGCCCTCAAGCTGTTTATCCTTGGCGAACTCAACGATCAGAATGGCGTTCTTACAGGCAAGCCCCACCAGTACGATCAATCCGATCTGGGTAAAGATATTGTTGTCGCCGCCGGAAAGAATTACCCCGGTAATGGCCGACAGCAGGGTCATCGGTACGATCAGGATCACCGCCAGCGGCAAGCTCCAGCTTTCGTACTGTGCCGCCAGCACCAGGAACGCCAGCAGGACACAGAGCGGGAACACGAACAGCGCGGTGTTGCCCGAGAGAATCTGCTGGTACGTCAGGTCGGTCCACTCGTAAGTCATGCCGTTGGGCAATTCGTCCTTGAGCAGTTTCTCGATGGCTTTTTCAGCCTGGCCGGAACTGTAGCCCGGGGCAGCGGCACCGTTGATTTCCGCAGTGATGAAGCCGTTGTAGTGCATTACGCGGTCAGGTCCCGAGGTGTCGCTGACCTTGATGAAGGTCGCCAGCGGGATCATCTCGCCACGGTTGTTGCGCACCTTGAGCTGGCCAATCTGGTCCGACTCCAGGCGGAACTGTTGCTCGGCCTGAACGTTGACCTGATAGGTGCGGCCAAAGCGGTTGAAGTCGTTGGCATACAGCGAGCCCAGGTAGATCTGCAGGGTGTCGAAGATGTCACTGACGGCCACGCCGTGGGTCTTGGCTTTTTCACGATCGATGGCGGCATCGACCTGCGGCACGTTCACCGTGTAGCTGGTGAACAGCCCGGCCAGTTCCGGCACGTTGTGGCTCTTGGTGATGATGTTCATGGTTTCTTTGTACAGCTCGTCGTAGCCCAGGTTGCCCCGGTCTTCGATTTGCAGACGGAAACCACCGATCGTGCCCAGGCCCTGTACCGGCGGCGGCGGGAAGATCGCCATGTAGGCTTCCTGGATTTCCGAGTACTGGCCGTTCAAGGCCCCGGCAATGGCCCCGGCAGACATGCTGGGGTCCTTGCGCTCGTCGAAGGGCTTGAGGGTGACGAACACGATGCCGGCGTTCGGGCTATTGGTGAAGCCGTTGATCGACAGGCCAGGGAAGGCCACGGCGCTTTCGACGCCCGGCTGCTTGAGGGCCATGTCCGACATACGCTTGATCACGTCTTCGGTGCGGTCCAGGCTCGCGGCATCCGGCAGTTGGGCAAAGGCCACCAGGTATTGCTTGTCCTGGCCGGGTACGAAACCGGTCGGGGTGTTGGAGAACCCGAAGAACGTCAGCACCATCAGGCCTGCGTACACCAGCAGGGCGATGCCGCTGCTGCGGATCACGCGGCCAACTGTGCCCACGTAGCTGTGACTGGCACGGTCGAAGAAGCGGTTGAACGGACGGAACAGCCAGCCACCGAAGATCTTGTCCAGAAACCTGGAAAAACGGTCCTTGGGCGCGTCATGACTCTTGAGCAGCACTGCGGCCAGGGCTGGCGACAGGGTCAGGGAGTTGAATGCCGAGATCACCGTGGAAATGGCAATGGTCAAGGCGAACTGCTTATAGAACTGCCCGGTCAAGCCACTGATGAACGCCGCCGGTACGAATACCGCGCACAACACCAGTGCCGTGGCGATGATCGGCCCGGTCACTTCGCCCATGGCGCGTTTGGTGGCTTCCACCGGAGTCAGTCCCAAGCCGATGTTGCGTTCGACGTTCTCCACCACCACGATGGCGTCGTCCACCACGATACCGATCGCCAGGACCAGCCCGAACAGCGAGAGCGCGTTCAGCGAGAAGCCGAACAGATGCATCACGGCGAACGTACCGATCAGCGACACCGGCACGGCCACCAGCGGAATGATCGAGGCGCGCCAGGTCTGCAGGAACAGGATCACCACCAGCACCACGAGGATCAGCGCTTCGAAGAGGGTGTGAACCACCGCCTCGATGGAGCCGCGCACGAAGATCGTCGGGTCATAGACGATGCTGTAGTCCATCCCCGCCGGGAAGTTCTGCTTGAGTTCGTCCATCTTGGCGCGAACATCGTTGGAAATCTGGATGGCGTTGGAGCCGGGGCGCTGGAAGATCGGGATCGCCACCGCCGGCTGGTTGTCGAGCAATGAGCGCAGGGCGTATTGACTGGAGCCCAACTCCACTCGTGCGATGTCTTTGAGACGGGTGATTTCACCGTTCTCGCCGGAACGGATGATGATGTTTTCGAACTCTTCCTCATTCACCAGGCGTCCCTGGGTGTTGATCGAGAGCTGGAATGCCTGGGCATTGGGTGCCGGAGGCGCGCCCAGGGCACCGGCGGCGACCTGACGGTTCTGTTCGCGGATGGCGGTGACCACGTCGGTGGCGGTCAGGTTGCGCGAAGCAGTCTTGTTCGGATCAAGCCAGACCCGCAGGGAATAGTCCCCCATGCCGAATAGCTGCACATCACCCACACCGCCCAGGCGCGCCAGCTCATCCTTGATATTGAGCAGGGCATAGTTGGACAGGTAAAGCATGTCGTAGCGCTGGTCCGGCGAGGTCAAGTGCACAACCATGGTCAGGTCGGGCGATGCCTTATCCACCGTGATGCCGATCCGGGTGACTTCTTCCGGCAACTTGGGTTCAGTCCGCGTGACGCGGTTCTGCACCTGCACCTGGGCGTTGTCCAGGTCGGTGCCCAGCGCGAAGGTGATGGTCAGGGTGATCTTGCCATCGGCGGTGGATTGCGAGGACATGTACAGCATGTTCTCGACGCCGGTGATGGCTTGCTCCAGGGGCGCGGCTACGGTTTCGCCGATGACCTTGGGGTTGGCGCCCGGGAAGTTGGCGCGCACGACCACGGTCGGCGGCACGACTTCCGGGTATTCGCTGATCGGCAACTGGAACAGTGAGATGGCGCCGGCGATCAGGATCAGCAACGAAAGCACCGCTGCGAAGATCGGCCGCGAAATGAAGAACTGGGAAAATTTCATCTTGAGTTCAGTCCCTTAACCGCGTGGGGTCGCTGCGGCCAGTTTGCCTGCCGATCCGGAAGCAGCCTTGGCAGGCGCGACTTGGGGCAGGTTGCTGGCTTCGAGCGCTTTTCGTTGTTGTGCCAGGGCGGCAATGGTTTCTTCGCTGGCCATCGGCACGGTTTCAGGCGTGACCGGTGTACCGGGGCGAGCGCGTTGCAGGCCCTTGACGATGATGGTGTCGTCCTTGCTCAAGCCGTTGCGCACGATGCGCAGGCCTTCGATCTTCGGTCCCAGCTCGACAGCGCGGTAGGCCGGCTTATTGTCGGCGTCCATCACCAGCACGAATTTCTTGCCAAGATCGGTGCCGACGGCTTCGTCGTTGATCAGCACGGCCGAGTAAGTGCCGCTGCCCACCAGTTTCAGCCGGGCATACAGCCCAGGGGTGTAGGCGCCATCCTTGTTGTCGAACACCGCGCGACCACGAATGGTACCGGTCTGTGGATTGACCTGGTTGTCGATGAAATTCATATGGCCCAGGTGCGGATTACCTTCCTCGTTGGACAGGCCCATGTAGACCGGAGTGGCCTGACCACGCTGGCCTTCGCGGGCGAGGCGGGTGTACTTGAGGAAGACGCGCTCGTCGGCATCGAAGTAGGCGTAGACCTTGTCGGTGGACACCACGCTGGTGAGCGGCGTGACATCGGCGGTCACCAGGTTGCCGGCGGTGATGTCCGCCCGGCTGACGCGACCGCTGATAGGCGAAGTGACCCGGGTGAAGCTCAGGTTCAGTTTGGCCAGGTCCAGTTGTGCCTGGATCGCCGCAGCGGCAGCGCGGGCTTCCTGGGCAGCACTGGTACGCGAATCTGCCAGCTCGGCGGAAATGGCATTGCTCAAGCGCAGGCGCTCGCCACGCTTGGCTTCGTTCTCGCTACGGGTAGCCGTGGCTCGGGCCTGGGCCAACTGGGCTTCGAGGCGACGCACTTCAGCCTGGAAGGGGCGCGGATCGATCTGGAACAACAGGTCGCCTTTCTTGACCAGAGCGCCTTCGGTGAACGCTACGTTATCGATCTGCCCTGAAACGCGGGGTCGGATCTCAACGGTTTCAGGTGCCTCGAGGCGCCCGGTGAATTCGTCCCACTCGTTGACCGGCTGCTCCAGCACCTTGGCCACACTGACTTTGGCCGCCGGCATGGAAGCCGCCGTATCTGGGGTCTTGCCGCATGCACTCATCACCAGCACCGCCATCAGTGCCAGGGGAAAGCGCAATTTTGAAAGTGAATATTCCATGGATAGCATCCGCCAAGAGTATTGAGATGGGCGGATGATGCGTGGGGAGGCGGTGAGGCACGAATCGAATGAAGCAAAGGTAACTATCATTCGGAATGATATAAGACATCGTCCAGCGCTCTAGCTGAGGGCTTTCGTTAGGCGGCTATCAATTGCGTTGATGTCCCTTCAGGTTGCCAGATGCACCGAATTACCTGCGTGAAGAACGCTAATGCGGCAGATAGCGGTCATGAATGCGCTGAATTTCGCCGCTGGCGCGAAGGCTTTCAACGGCCGCCCGCAGCTTCTTGACCATTTTCGGGGAGCACCGTTTGGAGCAGGCCAGATAGAGATCGGCACTGCTATTGACCGGGCTCATGAGCAGTTCGCGCTTGGACACCTTGGGCCAGATATACCGACTCTCAGGGACGCCGTTGAACCAAGCGTCGATACGTCCCATCAAGAGCATCTGGGCGGGGTTGTCGCCAATGACCAGCGGGTAGATCTGGTCGTCGCTGAACCCTTCGGTGCGCAGGATCTCCTGCTGCGCACTTCCCAGGCCGACTCCGATCTTGCGGTACGTTTGCCGGGCTTCGGCGAAACTGCTCACTTGCCGGTCGAGGGTGAAGAAGGCGCGTTCCATGGGCATGACCGAAGCGATCCAGGTAAAGCGATCCTCGCGTTCCGGCGTGCGCGACAGGGGCGCGATCAAGTGATTGCGCTGTTCGCTGACGTGTTTCTGTGAGCGGGCCCAAGGAAGGATATGGAGCTGCACGGCATACCCGGCCTTGGTCATGGCCGCTACAGCAACATCGCCGACAATTCCGTGCCCCTTGGGGTCATCGACAAACGTCAGCGGCGGCGCGTCCAGAATGTGCAGTTCAATCGTCAAAGGTGCGGCGTAGGCGCTACAGACAATCAGCGTCGGCAGCACCAGGCATAGGCGCGAGAGTGCTTTGGTACGGCCTTCCAATACGCGTTTGATCCGGCTCATGATCGATACTTCAGGCATTGAAAGTGATGCGCCATTCCAAACCCACGGCGCCAGAAACATCATCCTGCGATGTTCACCACGGCTTTTTTATTATTGCCTATCAACGCTGTCGGCCTGACTGCGTGTATCTGAAGGTATAGATCATTCGGTCGACAAAAGCTTTTTTACTCAGAACCGGTCCTGGCTTGTTCGGCAATCAGTTGAGCCAAAGTCCGCACCGGTTCGGTGAGGCTTTGTCCCGACCGATGCACCAGTCCGATATCCCGATGGAAGGTGTGCTGACCAAGGTCCAGGGCTCTGACACCCGCCGGCCAGTCATGGGCCGATGTTTGCGGGACCAATGCCACTCCCACACCGTTTTCAACCAGCTTGATGATGGCCTCCAGTTCATCCAGTTCACACACCTCGCGCACGGTGAAATGCATTTGCCGCAGGAAACGATCCACCTGCCGGCCACCGAATGAAGCACGGTCATATCGAATGAATGGAAGGCTGGAAAGGAGTGTCGCCCAATCTTCCCCCGGCACTTCGCGGGCAACGATCAATCGATACGGCTCAAGTGTCAGAGTCGTCCAGCGCAGGTCGCTCTGAAGCGAGAAGGGCGGACGGATGATGGCCGCCATGTCGATTTCGCCAGCGTCCACCAGATTGACCAGCTCCATCGACAGCCCCGGCAACACCCGAGTACGGCACTGAGGGCATTGCTGATGGAACCTGGCCAAAGCGTCCGGCAAATAGGAACGCTGAACGGACGCAATGGCGCCGATGTTCACCAGGACATTGGTCGCAAGTTCGGCGGTGCCACAGCCCAGGTTGTCGTAGAGGCGCAGCAACTCTTGTGCCTGCAAGAGCACTTGGTGCCCCTTGCGGTTGAGGTGCGCCGAGCGTCCTTTCCTGTCGAATATTTCGAAGCCAAGCTGCGCCTCCAGACGCTGGATTTGCGCGCTCACGGCGGCCTGTGTGAGGCCGATCCTGTTCCCGGCCGCAGCGAAAGTGCCTTCCCGTGCGACGGCGAGGAGCGTCTTGAGTTCTTTAATCATTCACAAATATTAATTGTGTTTCTAAGCAATATATATTGATTTTTCCGCCTGTAGCGCCGCTCTACGATGGCCTCACCCAAAAAGCACAAAAAAGGAGTCCTGATGAACCTCTCTCCCTTCCACTTGGCAATCCCGGTTTACGACCTCGCTGGCGCACGCACCTTTTATGGTGAAGTGTTTGGACTGCAAGAGGGGCGCTCCAGCACCCACTGGGTCGATTTCAACTTTTACGGCCACCAACTGGTGATCCATGAGCAGCCCAAAACCGCGGCCCAGGAAAGCGTTCACAGCAACCCGGTGGACGGCCACGACGTGCCTGTTCCTCATTTCGGCATCATTTTGGGCTGGGAGGAATGGGAAGCACTGGCCGAACGCTTGAAATCCTTCGGTACCCAGTTTGTGATTGAACCCTACATTCGCTTCAAGGGGCAGGTGGGTGAGCAGGCGACGATGTTCCTGTTCGACCCTTGCGGTAACGCGCTTGAATTCAAGGCGTTCAAGGATATGAGCCAGCTCTTTGCCAAGTGATAGAAGTAAAGGCCCGAGGTGAGATTTTCCTACTGAGTCTATAACGACGCTCTGATCACCAATGGGCAATCTACCGGCTGGGCGCCCGACACCTCGAGGTTCTCGATCAGGTGCCGGGCAGCCCTGCGACCGATCTCGTAGTATGGCAGTTGGACCGTGGTCAGTGGCGGAATGAACAGCTCGGCGATGCCGATCATGTTGTCATAGCCGAGCACCGCAACATCGCTGGGAATCTTCAGGCCACGGCTCAACAACAACTGATAGGCACAGAAGGCGATACGGTCATTGCCGCAGATCAGAATGTCGAACTGCGGTCGCCCCTCGATGATGTGCCGGTCGAGAATGGCTGCGGTTTCATCGTAGGCATCGTGATCGGAAAGGTCGTATTGCAGAAGTGCTTCAGGCGCCAGCCCAAAGGCCTGGCAGGCACGTTGCAAACCTTCTTGTCGCAGGCTCCAGGCAAGGCTCTGTTTTGGCAGATTGATACACAGAGGGCGCCGATAGCCTTGGCTCAAGGCGTGATGCACCGCTCGATGCTGCCCCGTTTCATCGTCGGGCACATAGCTGACCAGGCAAGTGTCATCGGCCAGGCAATTGGCGAGTACCAGTGGTTTGCTTTTCAGGCGCTCGGGGATGCTCACCTGGCGCAATCCCATGGCACTGAAGATCAACCCGTCGGGACGGTGCGACATCATCAGGTCGATGTTCTGGTCGGTGGGCGGGTTGCTCAACAGGTTGAGGATAAACACATTCCAACCGGCTTGCTGCGCGGTCTGCTCGATGGACAGCAACAGCTCGACTGCGAAAGGTGTGGTCGCGGTATCCAGTGCGAACACACCGATGGTTCGCGCCTGGAGATTGTCCCCGCGCATCCTGCGCGCCGAAAGGCTCGGTACGAATTGCAGTTCGTCAATGGCGCGACGCACCCGCTGAAGGGTTTCGGGGCTCAGTTTTTCCGGATTGTTGAGCGCTCGAGAAACCGTCATCAGGGACACGCCGGCCAGCTGTGCAACGTCTTTCACTGAAGTCATGCGAGGTGCGGCCAGTCAGGTTGACGCCGAATCATGACACAGGCTCCGGGCTTGTCGCGACTCGAATGACATTGCTCATAGCCATGCGGAAGCCAGCGGCCATGCATTACCAATGGAGACGCGTCCGCCAGCCCCGCTTGCCAATAGTTTTACCCCCAGGCTGTCGGGCCGCGGATAGACGCGGCTGCTGAGGCTGAAGCGGCCGTCTTGCTCAAACACCTCGATGGACGAACGATCCAGAAACACCCGCAGGTGCAAGGACTTCTGGGCGTGGTCTATCGCCACGCTGCGCTGACCGCTCACCTGCGCGCCCGAACGACTGCGATCCAGTACCAGGCGCTGCAGCGAAGCGTCGTAATAGAGCAGGGTTTGTTCGTCGCCCTCGGCACTGCAACGCAAGGCGATACCCAGGTGACCTTCGGCGCAGCCGAGCAAATCCAGATGCACATGGAGCTCGAGCCTGTCGCCATTGACCTGTGGCACCCATTCGTAGCCCGGTCCAACCCACGCAGAGGTGTGCGGCAGCGGTGCCTTGCGTAAAGCGGTCAATTCCCGGGCCGGAAACACCCTGAGGCGGTCGGCATGCAACTGCAGTTCCCGAGGTAGGCCGAGCATGCCGCACCAGTGATGGGCCTGGCTCGGCATCGGACTTTCCCACATGTCGAGCCACGCCCACACCAGGCGCCGACCGTCAGCAGCCACCAGCGTTTGCGCAGCATAGAAGTCATGGCCGTTATCCAGCTCGATAAACGGGCCGCCGCTGAAGTGCCATTGGCCGTCGAGTTGCCCCACGCGATAACCGGTCTGGTACTTGTTGAGCCGCTCGTAACCCTCGGGGCGCATGCCCTGGGGGGAGTACAGGAGCACGTCGCGCCCATCGAGGCGAAACAGGTCCGGGCACTCCCACATATAGCCATCGCCCTCGTTGCCGCGGGCTACATAGTCAAGGAACTCCCAGGCGCGCAGATCGATGGAGCGGTACAAGGGGAGTAAAGGCGTATCGCCCAGGCGTGCGCCGGCAATCAGGTACCAATAGTCGTTGTCCTTCCAGACCTTGGGATCACGAAAATGCATGATCGTGTCTTGCGGTGCAGTCTCGATGACGACACCCTGCTTGACGAACCGGATGCCGTCGACGCTGGTGGCAAGACACTGGACCTGGCGAATCTGGCGTTCGTCACCCACTTCCCCCAGCCAGGTGTGCCCGGTGTAGATCAACGCCAACGTGTCGCCACACACCACCGCACTGCCGGAAAAACACCCGTCGCGGTCAAAGTCATCGCCTGGCGCCAGTGCGATGGGCAGGTGCTGCCAATGGACCAGGTCAGCACTCTTGGCATGCCCCCAATACATCGGGCCCCATTTCGCGTCGAAGGGGTGATGTTGATAAAACACGTGATACTCGCCGCGAAAGTACACCACTCCGTTAGGGTCGTTCATCCAGCCTGCGGGCGGGGCAAGATGATAGTCGGGGCGATAGTCATCGGTGACGTGAGACAGACCAGCGCTCAGCGCCTGTTGCGCAAGCTCAAGGGTCGCGGATATTGGAGCGTTCATAGGATTCACACACACGGTCATAGGGCGCCTGCTCGTACCGAGCGCTGGGCAATGTCATCCAACGGGGTTTCGAGGGATTGTGGGTGGCGCCTCAAGGCCGTGCCGTCGGCATCGAACAGGTGCAGATTGTCGATCTCTACCTGCAGTTCGACCCGATCACCCACTCGCCACCCGGCGTGGACCTCACAGCGACAGATCATCGGCTCATCCTGACCGGTATCGAGGTGCACATAGGTTTCGCTGCCCAGGTATTCGACCCCGATCACGGCGATGCCGGCTGTGCCCTGTGCCGCCTTGAGTGCTACATGTTCCGGGCGAATCCCCAGGCTCAGTTGGCTGTTCGCCGCCAGGCTTGAGCTGTCAAAGGGCAGGGTGGTCCTGCCCAATACCAGGTTTTCAACCAGGCTGCTTGCGCCTGGCGTATGCAGGAACGCTGCAAGAAAGTTCATCCTTGGCGAGCCGAGGAAACCGGCGACAAAACGAGTCGCCGGGCGTTCGTAGAGTTCCCGCGGCGAGCCAACCTGCTCGATACGTCCGCCATTGAGCACGACAATCTTGTCGGCCAGGGTCATCGCCTCAACTTGATCGTGGGTCACGTAGATCATGGTCGTGCCCAGTCGGGCATGCAGCCTGGCGATTTCATTGCGCATTTGCACGCGCAAAGAGGCGTCCAGATTGGACAGCGGCTCATCGAACAACAAGATGTCCGGTTCCCGTGCCATAGCCCTGCCCATGGCCACCCGCTGACGTTGGCCACCCGATAATTCCTTGGGTTTGCGTTGCAGCAGTTTGTCCAACTGCAGGATTTGCGCGGTTTTCAGCACGCGCTCGCGCAGGCTGGTCTTTTCGGTCTTGGCCAACTTGAGACCAAAACTGATGTTGTCGTAGACGCTCATGTGCGGGTAGAGGGCATAGGACTGAAACACCATGCCGACGCCACGCTCGCGCGGCTCCAGGTCATTGACCCGACGCCCGTCGATCAACAGGTCGCCGGCGCAGATGGAATCCAGCCCGGCGATCAGTCGCAACAGGGTGGATTTTCCGCAGCCCGAGGGGCCGACGAACACCACGAATTCACCGGCGGCGATTTCCAGGCTGACGTCGCGAAGAATGCGCATGCCGCCCAATTGTTTGTTCACGTTGTCTAGCTTCAACTTGATCACGATGCTGTTCCTTGTCTTTGTTGGGCATCAACCCTTTAACGCACCGGTAGTGAGACCGGAAACGATTCGGCGCTGGAAGATCAGCACCAGAATCACCAGTGGGACGGTGACCAGCACCGAAGCGGCCATCAACAACCCCCAAGGCAACTCATGGGAGCTGCCGCCGGAAATCAGGGCGATGGCTACCGGCACCGTGCGCTGCGTGTCGGTGAGGGTGAAGGTCAGGGCAAACAGGAACTCGTTCCACGCAGCAATGAAAGCCAGCAGGCCGGTGGTGACCAGCGCTGGCCAGAGCAGCGGCAACAACACGCGGGTCAGGGTGACCCAGGGCGAAGCACCGTCCATGATCGCCGCCTCTTCCAGCTCATGGGGCAGTTGGCCCATGAACGTGGTCAGCACCCAGACGGTGAAGGGCAGGGTGAAGATCGTGTAGCTCAGGATCAGCGCCCAGGACGTGTTGTACAGGCCCAGGGCGCGGATCACCTCGAATAGCCCCGACAGCACCGCGACCTGGGGAAACATCGACACGCCCAGAACCATTATCAACACCGCACCGCGTCCACGAAACTTCACCCGGCCCAAGGCATAGGCGGCGGTCAGGCTGAGGAACAGCGCCAGCGCGACCACACTCAGGGCAACCACCAGCGAGTTACCGATCGCCCGCAGGAACGAGGCCTGGTGGAGCACGGCGGTATAGTTGGAGAAGTCGGGGTTGTCGACCCAGTAGCTCACCTGGAACAAGGCACTGGACGGCTTCAGCGACGTCACGATGGCGTAGTAGAAAGGGAACACCGCATACAGCAGCAAAATCCCGATCAGGCACCAGAATCCGACGCGCAACAGCGCTTTTTTAAGTAGGCGCGGGCTCATGAGCGAACCTCCATTTGACGGCGTCCGAGGTACAGATAAATCATGGCGATGACTGCGACGACCAGAAACAGCAAGGTCGAGGCCGCGCTGCCGTAGCCGACGTCCTGAAACTCCATCAGATGCTGGCGGGCGTACACCGACATGCTCATGGTGCTCGACGAGTTGGAGGTCAGCACATAGATGACGTCAAACACCCGCAACGAATCGAGGATGCGGAAAATCGCCGCCACCAGCAGCGCAGGCATCAGCAGCGGCAGGGTGACTCGCCAGAACACCTTCAACGGGTGAATGCCATCGACGCGGGCGGCTTCGTAGCAATCGCCCGGCAACATCTGCAAGGCTGCCAGCATCAGCAGCGTGACGAACGGGACGGTCTTCCAGACGTCGACGATGATCACAGCCCACATCGACAGGTCCGCGTCTGCCGTCCAGGCCAGGGGCGCGTCAATCAGGCCGGCGCCCAGCATCAGATAATTGATGATGCCGAACTGGTCGTTGAGCATCCAAGACCAGATTTTCGCCGAGACAATGGTGGGGATCGCCCAGGGAATCAGAATCAATGCCCGCACCAAGGCGCGCCCGGTGAACTTGACGTTCAGCAGCAGCGCCACCAACAGCCCCAGCACCATTTCCAACCCCACTGAGACCACAGTGAAATGCAGGGTGTTGCGCACCGCGTTCCACCATTGTGGATCGACCAGGATGCCTGACCAACCGGTGCTGCTGTGCAGCAGATAATTGCTCAGGCCGATAAAACTTGCGTCACCGGTGTCCGCCAGGCTGGCGTCGGTCAGGCTGAACCAGAATGTACGCAGCAGCGGCCAGGCCGCCACCAGGGCCAGACACAGCAGCATCGGAGTCAGGAACAGCCAGGCGGCGCGAACCCGGCGGCGTTGTACCGGCGTTTCCAGGGCGGGCAGCAGCTCGTCACCGGACGCCAGGGTAGTGGAGACAGACATGGTGAATTTCCTTCCTTGTGGCTTACCAGTTCCGGCGCTTGATGCGTGTCAGTTCGCTTTCCAGCTCAGCCAGCGCCTGATCGACCGGCACCTCGCCGGCCAGCACGCCATGCACTTGATCGAAGAAGGCATTGGAGACACGTGGATAGCGATCGGCGGTAATCGAGGCGGGGCGCATGACCCCATCCTTGAGAATGCTGCGCAGTTGACTGTAATAAGGCATCGCCGCGAGCAGCTCGGGGTCTTGATAAAGTGACTCGATCACCGGGTTATAGGCGCCGATCAGGGCACGATGTTTCTGCTGCTGAGCACTGCTCAGGTAGCTCACCAACTGCGCGGCAAGCTTTGGATTGGCGCTGTAACGCGACACCGCCAGGCCCCAGCCACCCAGGGTGGAGGCGTGGGTGCCCGTCTCGCCACCGCGGGGCAGGGGAGCCACGCCGACCTTGTCTTTTACGACACTGTCCGGGCTTTGTACCAGGGCCCAGACATACGGCCAGTTACGCATGAACAGCGCATTGCCCGACTGGAATACACCTCGTCCTTCTTCCTCGGTGTAGTTGAGTACGCCAGGTGGGGAGATGTCTCCTACCCAGCTCTTGGCCAACGTCAGCGCGGTTCTTGCGGCCGGACTGTTGACCACGATGTCGCCCTGTGGGTTGACCAGCCCACCTTGCGGCTGGCTGCTGATCCACTCCAGTGCATTACACGTCAGGCCTTCATAGGCGCGGCCCTGAAAGACGTACCCCCAGGCATTGGCGTTCCCGGCGCTACGCTCAGCCTGTTGGACTTCCCGCGCGATTGCAGTCATTTGCTCCCAGGTCTGCGGCACCTGTTTGTGGTACTTCTCGAGCAAGTCCTTGCGGTAATACAGCAGGCCCGAATCGGTGAACCAAGGCATCGTCACAAGCCGGCCGTTCACCGTGGCGTTGTCCACCTGCGCCTGGAAGTAGCCCTCGGTCGCGTTGGCAGGGAGCACCTCGCGCAGGTCCATCAGATGGTTGGCCAGCATCCCCGGCCACACCATATCGATTTGAATGATGTCGATGTCGCTGGATCGGGCACTCAGGATTTGTTGGTAGAACGACAATCTTTCGGTGGCCGAGTTAGGCGTGGAAACCACTTCGACGCTGTTGCCGGTCTGCTTGGACCACGCTTCGACAGCCTCCTTGCACAGCTGCAATTCAGCACCCACCGCACCGCAGGAGATCGTCAGATTGGCGGCAGTCGAGAGGGATGGAAGCCCGACACAAAGGCCGAGCAGCGCAGCAGGAAGGAGCGATTTGAGCTGTTTCATAAAGCCCTCTTTATTTTTGTTTTTAGAAAAGTTAACGTTAACATCGCCAAATGTAGCAGCGTATTAGCGATGAGGCATCCTTTTTTTCACGGTTTTTGACAATTCAAAAGCCAAAGAAAAAAGACCATTGCGGGAACACAAAAATAAAAACAAAACAGGGAAATCCACATGCAGAAAGCATCAAGCTGGCTTCTCGCAGGCGTGCTCGGCACCGCGGCGGCCACCTCTCACGCTGCGACGCTGGAAGAACGCATGGCTGCGTTCGAGGCCCGTGCCAGCGCCGCGGAAAAACGCGCCGCGGCTGCCGAACAGCAAACCCAGGCCCTGGCCAGGGAACTGCAACAACTCAAACTCGCCGCTCCCGCGCTCCAACCGGTGGCATCCACTGCAAACGTTGCCACGCCGACGCTGGACACGCGGCTGGCAAAACTCGAAGCCCGCCAACAAAGCCTGGAAAAACAAGACAGTGGCGCATCCCTCACGGACGGATTCAGCTTCAAGGGCTACGCCCGCTCGGGGTTGCTGGTCAATGACGGTCTGGGTGGCGGTCGTGGCGGCCCTTATACCACCCCGGCCGGTTCCGTCGGCGGTGCCGTGGGGCGACTCGGTAACGAGGACGACACCTATATGCGGATCGACCTGTCGAAAGAGCAATACGCGCAGAACGGCACCCGCTCAAAATTCACCGTGTCCATCGCCGATGGCGTAGAAAGCTCCAATGACTGGACGGCCGACGAAAGCAACCTGAACGTGCGGCAGGTGTTTACCGAACTGGACCACATCGCGGCGTTCAAAGGGAACTCTGTGTTTGAGAATTCCACCCTCTGGGCAGGCAAGCGGTTTGACCGGGACAATTTCGATATCCACTGGCTGGACTCGGACGTCGTCTACCTGGCTGGCACCGGCGGTGGCATCTACGACGTGCAGATGAACAAGAACTGGCGCTCGAATTACTCGTTGATCGGGCGAAATTACGGGGAGTTCAGTGACGGCGGCGTCAATGCCGATGTTGAAAGCTACATCCTGACCTCCAACCAGTTCTTCGACAATGGGCAGTGGCAGTGGATGTTCAACGCCATTGGCGCTAAAGAAAACGACATCGGCACCCGCAACAATGAGGTGGGCCTGACACCTGCGGACTCCGGCCTGCACAGCATGGTGGCCAATCACCAGAAGAACTTTTTCGGCAGGGAAGGCTTCTTCAAAACGGCGTTGCTCTATGGGCAAGGCCTGGGGGCAGAGGTCAAGAACATCGGCTCGGACGGCGAACTGATCGACGACGCCCGCGCTTTGCGTCTGGCGCTCTATGGTGAGACGCCCATCGCTCCCGGCTGGCGCATCGGTCCCAGTCTACTGGCCGAACAGAGCAAGGACCGGTACGTCAAGGGCGACGACTACCGCTGGATGACGCTGAACGTGCGCCTGGCCAATGAAATCAACAGCAATTTCGAGATGGCCTACGAGATGAGCTGGCAAACCATGGACCTCGATCCCAAGGGCTACCTGCAACGCAATGCAGTCGACGGAAACTTCTGGAAGTTCACGGTCGCCCCGACCTTCAAACCTGATTTTGGAGACCTTCTCACACGCCCCGAGCTGCGCGTGTTCGCCAGCGTCATGAACTGGTCCTCGGATCTGGACAGATACAGCACCTCCGATTCCTTCGGCAAGTCTGACTTCAACGCAGGCGGCGTGTGGCAATACGGCATACAGATGGAAACCTGGTTCTAGTTGGACGGGGGCGTCTTCTGAAGCTGGATTCGAGATGCCCCCGGTATTGCCGCTTTGATCACGTGCGCCTTGCTTCTGTTTCCCAGGCATGAGAAGGGCAGGTCGAGCGGGCACAGGTCAGGATTGGTTGGTCTATGGCGAGTGCCTGTGAGGGACTGGGTGGTGACAGCAGCCCGGAGTTTCTACAAGCTATCCGGATCGCCAAAAAACATCTGAATCCGCGAACGCAACCAGCGCTCACCCGGGTCGTTGTCCTGGGAGCCGCGCCAGGCCATGTGCAGTTCGAAGCTGCGCACCGGAATCGGTGGGTCTTCGGCGCGAACGCCGCCAGCGGCGGTCAGTGCGTCGGCGGTGTAGTCGGGCACGATGGCGATAATGTCAGTGCCCGCCAGCAACGTGCTCAGGCCATTGAACTGCGGCACGGCCAATACCACGTGACGCTTGCGGTCCAGTTTCTCCAGCTCTTCATCGATGAAACCGCTCAGGTCCCCGGCGAAGGACACCAGCGCATGGGGCCGGGCACAGAATTCGTCCAGGGTCAGCCGACCCGGCGCAGTGTCGGCCCGCAGCACTTTGGGCATGCTGCGCCGCAAGACTTTACGCTTGGCGTTGGCCGGCAGATCCTCGGTGTAGCTGACGCCGATGGAGATTTCACCGGACGCCAGCAAGCCCGGCATCAGAATGTAGTTGACCCGGCGTACCACCAGGACAATGCCCGGGGCTTCGGCCCGCAGACGTTTGAGCAGCATCGGCAACAGCGCGAACTCGGCGTCGTCCGACAAGCCGATGCGGAACACCGAGGTGCTGGTGGCCGGGTCGAACTCCGCCGCACGGCTGACTGCCGTGGAGATCGAGTCCAGGGCTGGGGAGAGCAGGGCGAAGATTTCGACCGCCCGGGCCGACGGTTCCATGCTGCGACCGGTGCGCACGAACAACGGGTCATCAAACAGGTTGCGCAGGCGTGACAGCGCGGCACTGATGGCCGGCTGGCCGAGGAACAGCTTCTCGGCGGCTCGGGTCACACTGCGTTCATGCATCAATGTTTCGAACACGATCAACAGGTTCAGGTCGACACGACGCAGGTCATTACGATTCATCTGGGGTCCTGGCAGATTCAGCAAGCTTGACGTGAGCGGCCATATGAGAACAATGACCGGCATGAATCTTACGGGGAAAGACTGGTACTCTGCACCGGCTAATTGCTTTTTCTTAGGGATAGGCCCTACAAGACTGGGTTCATTTTCTTGCTGCGGAATCAATGACAGGCATGTCGACTATTAATAGCCACTGATGGTCTTGGGTACAAAGCCCGGATAGAGTTCATGGCATTAGAGGTTACTTTGACGAGGTTTGCGATGTCCCGCACGATCCGTTTTCACAAGTTTGGTGGTGCCGAGGTGCTCAAATGCGAAGAGCATGCGGCGGCTCTTCCTGCGCCAGGAGAAGTGCAGGTCCGTGTCGAAGCGATCGGCATCAGCTGGTATGACACCCTGTGGCGCCAGAATCTGGCGTCGTCCCAGGCGCGCCTGCCTTCGGGCCTTGGTCATGAAATGGCCGGGGTGGTGACGGCTGTCGGAGACGGTGTCGACGACCTGGCTGTAGGCGACAAAGTGGCCAGTTTCCCTGCCGAGAGCCCTAACGATTACCCGGTGTACGGCGAGATCATCGTGCTGCCGCGTACCGCGCTGACCCGTTATCCCGACGTGCTCACCCCGATCGAAGCCGCTGTGCACTACACGCCACTGCTGATCGCCTATTTCGCCTACGTGGACCTGGCACGGGTCAAGCCGGGGCAGTTTGCCCTGGTCACTGATGCCAGTCATTGCGCCGGACCATCCTTCGTGCAACTGGGCAAGGCCTTGGGTGTACGGGTGATCGCGGCCACCAAGACCGCTGATGAGCGTGAGTACCTGCTGTCGCTCGGCGCCGAAAAAGTCATCGTCACCGAAGAGCAGGACTTGCTGATGCAAATCAACAAGCTCACTGATAACCGTGGCGTCGATGTGGTGTTCGATGGCCTCGGCGGGCCGCAAATGTCGCTGCTCGGTGATGTGCTGGCGCCGCGGGGCAGCCTGGTGCTGTATGGCTTGCAAGGCGGCAACCAGACGCCGTTCCCGGCCTGTGCGGCGTTCCAGAAGAACATTCAGTTCTTTGTGCACTGCATCGGCAATTTTACCGGCAAGCCGGAACTGGGCATCATCCAGGATCAGGTTGCATTGCAGCGGGCGTTGCGTGATATCAATCAACTGACCGCCGATCGCGTGCTGTTGCCGCTCAAGACCCGGGTGTTTCCATTCTCCGAGTTTGTCGAAGCCCACCGTTACATGGGCGAATGCCCCTGCCGTGAACGCGTTGCCCTTCAGGTAGTCGACCCCGCCTGATTCCTCCTCCGCGCAAGAGTCAGCATGGCGACTCTTGCGCTGCCTTCGGCCTGAACCTGCTTTCCTTCCTTCCTTCTGCCATTGCCGCTCCGTTCGGCAATGACGCCCTGGTGCGCGGCAACCACGCCTTCGCCTGGGCGGTCCAGTTCACTCAACACCCAAAAAGCGTTTAATCCCCAGAGAACTGAACTGGTTTTTGCCCTCAATCTGTATCTTCTAATCGTTATTTAAGTCCTGATAATTGAACGCTGATTTCCATCTCAAGGAAGAAGTCGTGGCGCAGTACAAGTTTCTAGAGAATCGTCATCCTTCGGGCAAAGGTGCATCAAGCGTTAATTGTTTTAACGTCATCAATCGACTGTGGGAAAAACTGACTGGGGCAGGGGGACAATTGAAGTTAGGCATGTTCTTTGTTTTTCGTACTCATTGTCTGAAGGATGCTGTCGGAATCTTCCTAGGACGCAGGGCGGAATCGCTGAAACCCAATGCCTCAGGGGCTTGCAGGCACGTACCGAGGCGAAGCGGGCGAACTCCACAGCTTATGTATCAAATAATTACGACAAGCAAAGCTTGAGCGTATTACCAATACTCTTTGCAGCACTAGAACAATCTTCCAGATCAACCCGTCGCCCGGTCACGCTATGCCAGTGCGACGCCGATATTTGAATTTCCAGGTATATGGCTATGAGTTCAATTCATGAGCAGGCAATGAATCACGTGTATCAACAGATATTGCAGCGACTGTCAGGTTTTTATTCCCGCGCGGAACGGACGGCGTTGCAGCTTTTGATCCAGCGTTTAATTGTCGCCGCTGGCGGCATCGACCGGATCGGCGACTATCGTGTGTTGACGGTCCAGAACGGCAGCCGGGACAGTTTTTATGTCCTGACCGCCTTGCGGGCCGCACAGTTGAGCATCGCCGGCAGGCATCCGGTGACCTTCGACTTGCGTGTCGCCACGCCACGCCTGAGCGAAACCACCCAGGCGACCCTGGAAAACATCCACCGCTGTTACAGCGCGCTGTTCGTCTACGACGACCCCCGGGTGGAACTGCTGATGGCGGATAACCGCGAGGTGGTGCCGTTCAATCACAAGCAGCCATTGTCGGCGGCCGGGCATGAGGCCAATCGCATGGACACGCTGGTTCTGGGCCACCTTCGCTCGATCGACAGCCCCTTGGAAGTAGGCGATCACGGCTACCTGGCGATGGCGGAGTTCTATCGGCATATGGCTCGCTGGGAGCGCGGCGTGGACTCGTTAGTCAGCAGTGATACGCCTCGCGAGCAAAAACAGTTCATGTCGGGCCTTCGACGTGCCGCCCGCAAGGTCGGCCTGGCGACTGACCCGTCCAGCGGTTTCGACAGTCTCTTCGCGCAACTCGATACCTTGGGCGCTAGTCCCTACCTGGGCTTCTATGGTCAGGACCACGAGGGCGCGTGGAAACCCGAGGGGCATTTCGAGGCGTGTCGGCGCGTGAGTCACATCGGTATCGACGACCTGATCGTCGACAGTTCGCAAGAAACCAACTGGCCGCTGTTCAGTGAATTCCTTCGGGTGCGGACCGATGAACTCGTCGCATCGGCGCCGGAAAACGAATACCTGAGCCCACTGCTGTCAGCTCACCTGCATGGCCTGCAGGCCTGTTATCTGCAGGGGCGCAGCTATGAGGCAGGTTATGGCGACTATGTACAACGAGCGATCATGATCATGCATCGCAAGCAGTTGCCCGAGCATGTCTGCGAGCAGGCACGCATGCTGTTCGGCCCACCCACGGCCATCCCCGAGCGGCGCGCCCAGGCCGCCAGCGACGCGCACAAGACCCTGGGGCTCAACGAAACGCAACTGGTGTGCATGTTGTTCGCGCCCTTCGTGGAGCAAGGCGCTGGCCTGGAGCACTTCCTGCGCTGCTGTCATCCCGGCATGCTGGTGGCGATGCCCGATCTGCACAAGGCCATGCAGGGCGCGGCCATTGCCGATCAGGTGGCGCAATGGATGGTCGACGTCAGTGGCCTGTCCATCGATATGCTCGGCAAGCTGTATCGGGCGAGTATCACGCCGCCGGAGCAGGAGCAGGCATCGGGGATGGATGCGCAGCAACCTGTCGATGACATCGACATTGAAGAAGCCGGGCAGGGCGACGATGTCATGCGCGAACGTGCGGCACGGCATTGAGGGGCAGGATTTGACGGATTCATTCGCCACGTCGCCTGGCCCAACCCCATGAAAGGTTGCCGGGAAACAGACTTCGCGTATCAGGCGGTTTATCGTTACCTCACCACCCTGATCAACGAACTGGGCGCCGACGCCCGAGTGCGTTTGCCGTCGTTACGGCAACTGGCCGAGCGCCTGAACGTGTCGATCTCTACCATCCAGTACGCTTATTCGTTGCTGGAGAAGGAAGGGCGGGTCTATTCGGTCGCCAAATCCGGTTATTACGCGTTGCCAGTACCCTGCGTCGCGACGCTGGGCGGCGGTGATGATTTGCTCGAGACCCTGTATGTCAATGCACGACGACCGGGAATGCTGGTACTCAGCGCTGATGAGCCTGCGTCGATGCAACCGCTGGACAGCCCGCTGTTGTTACTGGAGCGTGAGCTGCTGCGTCAGTATCCGCGCTCCTCACAAATGCCCTCGCAGCCTTGGGGCGAGCTGGAACTGCGCACCGCGCTGGCGGCTCGCTACACGTCTTCGCCGGCCCGGTGCTGGAACGCCGACGATGTTTATATCGGCGCTGATCTGCGCGGTGTATTGGAGATTCTGATCGCCGTGCTGGCGCTCAAGGGCGCCACGGTGCTGATCGAATCACCCTGCGACTGGACCGTCCTGCGCTTGCTGCAGGCGGCCGATATCGACGTAATCGAACTGCCACTGCTGGCGGATGGGGAGATCAATGTCGAGCAACTGGAACAATTACTGACGAGTAAAGCGGTCCGCCTGGTCATCCTGTCCTCGGTCCTGAATATGCCCAGGGGCACGCTCGTTCCTGAAAACAACCGTCGCGCCGTCGCGCGCTTGCTGGATCTGCACGGCACATGGGTGCTGGAGAACGACAGCTATACAGACCTGGCGTTCGAAGCCGGGGTGACGCCTTTTCGAGACTTGCTCGACCCGGACCGGCTGATCGTTTATTCCACTTTCGAAAAAACCATCGGCCCCGAGGCCCCCTACGGCTATGTGTTGTCGCGACAGCTGACGCTGGAGTTGCAGCGACATTTCCTGCTACGCGCGTTTCGTCTGTCACCGATTCGCCAGAAGGCCATTGCCCGTTTGTACAGCAACGGACGGATCGATCAGCACTTGCTGGTGCTGCGACGATTGTTGCGTGAAGGTGCGCTCTCGACAACGCAAATGCTGCGCGAGCGGCTGGGGGACAGCCTGCAATGGCTGGAGCCCCAAGGGGGCGCAACGATCTGGACCCGATCTTCGCGACGCGTCGATCTGCGACGGGTGTTCCAGCGGCTGCTTGCGCAACGAATCGTCATTGCGCCGGGGGAACTGTTCAGTTTGCAAGGGCTGTACGCACAACATCTGCGCCTGACCCACGCCTTGAGCGGTTCACACGATCTGGATACTGCACTCTGTGCGCTGGCCGATGCCTTGAGACTTGAGCAATCGTAATGGAGGGCGATGGATCGAACCCATCGCACCACGGTCGAACTGTCAGTAAACTGCATCCATTTTATCGAGCCACTCCATTCAGAGGTTTTGCATGACAGTCAGTCCATTTGCGGGCAAGCCGGCACCGGCAGAGTTGTTGATCGATATCCCGCGACTGGTGACGGCCTATTACACCGGCCGGCCCGACGCCTCGGTTTCGACCCAACGGGTGGCTTTCGGCACCTCCGGTCACCGTGGCAGTTCCTTCGACCTGGGGTTCAACGAATGGCATGTGCTGGCTATCAGCCAAGCGATCTGCTTGTACCGTGAAGCCCAGGGCATCAACGGCCCCTTGTTCCTGGGGATCGATACCCACGCGCTGTCTACCCCGGCAGGCGCCAGCGCGCTGGAGGTATTCGCTGCCAACGGGGTCACAGTGATGATCGCCGAGGCAGATGAATACACGCCCACGCCGGCGATCTCCCACGCCATTCTTTGCTACAACCGTGGGCGCACCACCGGCCTGGCAGACGGCATCGTCATCACCCCGTCCCACAATCCGCCGCAGAGTGGTGGCTACAAGTACAACCCCACCAACGGCGGCCCGGCCGATACCCATATCACCAAATGGATCGAAGCCAAGGCCAACGAGCTGCTGGCAAGCCAGTTGGCCGGCGTTAAGCGCATCAGCTATGAGCAGGCCCTGAAGGCCGACACCACTCACCGTCACGACTACGTCAACACCTACGTGGCGGACCTGATCAATGTCATCGACTTCGATGCCATTCGCGCTGCCGGCTTGCGCCTGGGCGTGGACCCGCTGGGCGGAGCGGGGGTGCGCTACTGGCCCGCCATTGCCGAGCATTACCGCCTGGACCTGGACGTGGTCAACACCCAGGTGGATTCCACCTTCCGCTTCATGACCGTCGACTGGGACGGACAGATCCGCATGGACCCGTCCTCCAGCCATGCCATGCAGGGGTTGATTGGCCTCAAAGAGCGTTTCGATGTGGCCTTCGCCTGCGACCCGGACCATGATCGCCACGGCATCGTGACGCCGTCCGGCGGCTTGCTGGCGCCGAACAACTATCTGGCGGTGTCCATCGACTACCTGTTCCAGAACCGGCCACAGTGGCGCGCCGATGCCGCCGTGGGCAAGACGGTGGTCAGCAGTGGTCTGATCGATCGCGTGGCCCAGCGCCTGGGGCGGCGTCTGTATGAAGTGCCGGTAGGCTTCAAGTGGTTTGCCGACGGCTTGTTCGACGGTTCCTTGGGCTTTGGTGGCGAAGAAAGCGCCGGCGCCTCGTTCCTGCGCAAGGACGGCGGTGTGTGGAGTACCGACAAGGACGGCCTGATCCCGGCGTTGCTGGCGGCCGAAATGACCGCGCGCACCGGTCGCGACCCAAGCCAGGCCTACCGTGCCCTGACCGATGAACTGGGTGAGCCGTTCTCCGTGCGCGTCGATGCCAAGGCCAGCCCGCAACAAAAGGCGCTGCTGAGCAAGCTGGCACCGGAGCAGGTTGCCTCCACTGAGTTGGCCGGGGAGACCATCCAGAACATCCTCAGCCATGCACCGGGCAATGACCAGGCCATTGGCGGCCTGAAGGTCATGACTGAAAACGGCTGGTTCGCCGCGCGGCCATCAGGCACTGAAGACATCTACAAGATCTACGCCGAAAGCTTCATCGGTGATGAGCACCTCAAGCAATTGGTGGTCGAGGCGCAGGCATTGGTCGATGGAGCCATTTCCAGTCAGTGATTCAAAACCCATCGCGAGCAGGCTCGCCCCACATTGGCGCTACGGTGCACGCCGACCTCTGTGGGAGCGAGCCTGCTTAAGGTGGGTCGGGCGACACTGATGGCCATGTGCGACAGCACTTTCACTTCATCGCCTAAATCCATGACTTAAAAGCTTTTGAGTGGAATCCGCTGGCAAATACAGACACCATAGCCGCCATGGTTCTGAACACCGGAGTCCCCCAGCGTGTCGCAACACACTCCCGATCTTCCCCCCGAACTTCTGCCCCTGGCCCAGATGCCTTTGCTCAAGCGCCTGGCCGCGCGTTTTCTGGGTCATGGCCTGACGCGACTTCGAGCCCAGCATCGGGCTTCCTGGCTACACGGCCAGGCCGATGGCTTTCGCAGCGGGCATAGCGCCGGTTTTGACTACGGCTATAAGGAAGGCAAAGCCGATGGACTGGAAGAGGGCCGGCAGGTCCTGCTGATCCGAGATTTTCGAAGCACCGAGCACCCGGCACCGAAAGTCGATGAGCTGTTGTTCGATGACTGGCGCCTGCCGTTGACCGCCGAACTCAAGAAGCGCATCAAGGCCGATGTTGCCCGATTGCTTCCCGCTCACGCCCAGCCGAGCGCCGCGCAGTGGAAAATGATCCTGAGCGATACGCCGTCTACCTCGGTCGTCGCGGGCGCAGGCGCCGGGAAATCCACAACCCTGGTGCTACGCCTTGTGCTGCTGTCCCACTACCTGGGTTTTGAGTTGGATTCGATGACCGTGGTGACCTTCACGCGGGAATCGCGCAAGGACTTCATTCACAAGCTCATTGAAGTTTTTGCCCTGTGGGGGCGGACAATCAGCCTCAAGGAAGCTCGCGATCTGGTGCGGACCTTCCATTCACGCATCTTGCCCATGGTGCGCAGTCTGCCCGGGTTTGAGCGGCTCCAGGCGTTTGAAACCCTGAGCCATCGTAACGAGACGGCTGATGATGACGCCCAGGGCAATCCCTTTGAGCTGCGCATCAACGATGCTCAGCGCCAACAGCTCAATGCCTGCTATCACGGTCTTTATCAACGCGATGAGCGTTTTCGCGAACTGATCAAACCGATGTCCCGGCACGCCTTGCAGCTCAGGGAGCTGGAACGCGACCATCCCGATGTGCAGAAACGGGTGGCCGTGACCGAACTGGCCGCCCAGCGCGATGAAGAGTTGTGCGATGCGATCGAAGACCTGTGGTTTCGCGCCGGTGCCTGGCCGATCAAGGGCATCGAGCCAAAGCGTCAGACCTTCCAGATCAACGGTGCGACGTTTCATTGCCACGGCTACGTTCCAACTCTGGACGCCTGGGTGATGCTGGGTTTCGACCCGCGGGAAGATGCCCGGATCAGCCGGCCCGGCGCCAAGCTGAGTATCCGCGCAGAGTGGGCAGTAAAGCGCACCCTGTTTCAAGCTTTCTGCTCTAAGCCATTGATATGGCTAGATAGTTATGAGGCGTCAAAGCGTGTACTGAGCGTGTTGGCCGGGGATGCCAGCGCAGGCCCTGGGTTCGACTACAAGGTAAAAGGCGAACTGGCTTCGGCACCGTTGCTGGATTGTTTCGTTGCGGCTGCCGGCTTTATCGAGAACCTGGGTCTGGACGTCCCGGACGCCGTGGGCCGGATGTGTTTTGCCCAGGATGACCCGGATCGTTATTTCTTTGAGGCCCTGAGTCGCTACTGGCGAGCATTTGAAGACCACCTGCTTGACCAGTCGCCGCCCGTCATGACCTATAACCGAATGTTCGCGTTGTTCAGTGAGCACTCCCCCGAGAACTTCAAGCTGCTGAGCGATGCGACATTGCGTCCTCTGTCGCACTTGATGATCGACGAGTTTCAGGATGTCTCGCCGCAGATTGTTTCCTGGCTTCGCGCCAGCCTGCGGGAAGTGCGCAGCCGCGGCCCTGCCATGCATGTCGGCCGAGGCGCCCAGCGTTCCTCCTTGCTGTGCGTGGGTGATGACTGGCAATCGATCTATGGCTGGCGCGGCAGTTCACCCAGTTATTTCATGGCGTTCAACAAACAGTTTCCTTCACCGGCAAACACCCGGGTCATGCTCACCGATAACTACCGCAGCCACCAGCACATCATTGACGCCGCCGAACACGTGGTGCGTGCGGCTGCGGCGATTCCCGGCAAAAAGGCCAAGGCCAGCGGCACGCCTCGAACCTTGAGCCCGGTCAATGTGTTGGACAGAGACGACGAAGGCTTGGCCAAGCGCCTGGACGAGCACTACCGCAAGGGCGATTCAATCTTGATGCTCTATCGAAAAAGCAGCGATAAGCTATTGATTGAAAAACATATTCAACCAACAGTTAATGTGGATTCTAGCTTGCCATACCCGGCGAGACGCCTCCGGCAGATGACCTACCATAGCGCCAAGGGGCTTCAGGCCGACGCGGTGTTTTTGCTCGGTGACTGCCAGCACTCCACCAGTTCCCCCTACAAGAATCAGGTCTACCGAATGGCCGGGCTTGGCCAGGAGGGCGATGCCGAGCCGTACGACACGGCACAGAAAGACGAGATTCTGCGCCTGGCCTATGTCGGCATTACCCGGGCGGTGCAGCATTGCTATTGGTATGTCGATGGGCAGGACACCCAGGTCAACAAGGCGCCCAAGGCGTCGGATCGGATAGGGACCGGCAAACCGTTCTTTGTCGATCATCGCCGCGCCCGCAGTTGAGAACTTCGGGGCACGAACAAAACTGTCAGGCAAAAAGAAGCCCACTGCTGTGGGCTTCATTTTTCAGGAGGCAAATCGTCGCAAGCCAACTGGTGGCACGAAAGCTTCCAGCTCGGCTTCCACCGCTTCGATTATTCGCTCCACGTCAGGGGCGTTCATCACTGTCGCGCAGGGGATGCCCGCAATCGCGATCATAGTCTCGCCGCTGGCACGGTCAAACAGCCGGGCGACCATACTGCCCGGTGCGTCCATGCTGGCCTCGAATCCCATGGGATGAAAATGCCAGCGCATCAACTGGCAGGCGTTGGGAAACGTAACCTTGCTGAAAGATCCTCTATTCATCTGTTGCCCACCTTCTTCATCAAGCGCTTCCGTTTGCTCATAGTCAGGAAGGAAGAGCCATCATGGCTCTACCAGTGAGAACTAAAAATAGCACCTGAAAATGAATGTCATGTGGCTTTTTTCAGGTCGTTTGGCGATTGGTTCACTTTTTTTGATCTGCATCACGACTTATGCCGTTTTGATCCTGGCCTCACTTTCTATGGGCGAAGATGTCGTCACGCCCATCCAGAGGCTCTGGTTCACGGCATTTCAAGACAACGACCCAAGCCAGCAACATCAAACACGTGGCAACGATGAAGGTGAGATGCAAGCCATTTACCACTGCTTCGGGAGCTGCCTGGGCGATACCATTCGTCGGTACAGAGAGCGCAAACACCGCACCGAGCGCCGATGCTCCGGTAAAGAAACCCATATTACGCGACAGATTGAGCAGCCCTGAGATGACGCCGCGCTTGCCCGCGGGCACGTCCGCCATCACCGTTGTGTTGTTGGCCGTCTGGAACAGCGCATAGCCAAGGGTCGTTACCGCGATAGCGGCGACATAGCCGCCCACACCGAGGGTCGGTGACATCAACGACATCATCAGGCAGCCGAGAATCATGATCAGCAGCCCAACGAGTCGCACGGGGCGCACGCCAAAGCGGTCCACCAGGCGCCCGGCAGGCACCCCCGTCAGGGCAGCGACCGACGGTCCTGCCGCCAACACCAACCCCACCAGCGCGGCAGGCAGCCCAAGGGCGACGGATAGATAAAAAGGCCCCACCAGCAGCGTCGCCATCATGACCGTTGCCACCAGAGCACTGGTCACCAGCCCGGCAACCAGCGACCGGTCCCCAAACACCCCCAAGGGAATCAACGGCGACGCGACCCACCGTTGGGCCATGACAAACAGACCGCCGCCCAGGATCGCCATCAGCAACAGCGCAATGTTCGGCCAGCCGAAGTCACCACGGCCCAACGTCGTGGCGAGGGCATAGGCGCCAAGCGTTATCGCCAATAGCAGCGTACCCAGGGTGTCGAAGCGGGGGCGCGCGACCGATCCCTCCGGTTGCCGAGCCGGCAGTGAACGCCAGGCCAGTCCGAACGCCAGCAGTCCAAGCGGAACGTTAATCAAAAATAGCGCCTGCCAACCGAAACCGCTGATAAGTGCACCACCCAGAGAGGGGCCAAGGGCGGTGCCCACCGCAGATAGGGTGCCCAACAGCCCCATCGCGCTACCGGTCTTTTCCTTGCTAACGGTTTCACCCACCAGGGCCAAAGTCAGCGTCATCATGATCGCCGCTCCAAGGCCCTGTAACGCCCGACCAGCGACCAACAGCCAAAGCGAGGGCGCCATGCCGCAAAGCGCCGACGCGAGGGTGAACAGCACGATCCCGGTCAATAGCAACCTGCCACGCCCGAGCAAATCGCCCAATTTTCCGAGACTGACAATCAGCGTGGTAATCGCCAGTAAATAGGCGAGAACCACCCACTGAACCTGCTGGAAGGAGGCCTCGAACGCATGGGCCAGCGTCGGCAAACCGACCGTCACCACGCTGGCGCCCAAGGAGGCCAGCAAGGTCGACAGTGACAGGCTGGCCAAGGCCCAGCGCGGTGAAAAGACCCGTTGGGTGGCCGTCGCGCTCGACAGGCTGGATTGGGTATTGGCTGGTTTCATCATGTCCCCTGACTCTGACGCTCTGAAAATGGAGCTGTCAGAACGGTACGCCCGGGCATAACATGGCGGAAGACGCATGGATTGCACTTTATAACTGCATGCAGCGCCACCTATTCCAACCCAGGACTGCGCCATGTCCACACCCGACCTCAATCTGCTGATTACCCTCGACGTCTTGCTGGCAGAAGGCAGCGTGGCCCGAGCCGCTCGGCGACTGCGACTCAGCCCCTCGGCCATGAGCCGGGCGCTGGCGCGGTTGCGCGAAACCACGGGTGATCCACTGCTGGTTCGGGCTGGGCGCGGCCTGGTGCCCACACCCCGCGCCTTGGCGTTACGCGAGCAGGTCAGCCAACTGGTGCAGGATGCCCAAGCGGCGCTGCGGCCGTCCCAGGTGCCGGATCTGCGCCGACTGAGCCGCACCTTCACGCTGCGCACCCGGGAAGGGTTCGTTGAAAACTTCGCCATCGACTTAATTGCCCGTATCAGCGAACAGGCACCCGGTGTACGCCTGCATTTCCTGGACAAGGCCGACAAGGACAGTACGGCGCTGCGAGAGGGCACCGTGGACCTGGAAACGGCCGTCGTGGACAAGGACACCAGCCCGGAGCTACGAACCCAGGCGTTGTTCACTGATCGCCTCATTGGCGTAGTGCGCGCGGGTCACCCGCTAAGCCAGGCCGAGGTGTGTGCCGTCGGTTATGCAGCGGGCGAGCACATCGGCGTTTCCTTGCGGGGCCTGGACCACAGTGCCCTCGATCAGGCCTTGCAGTCCTTGAACCTGACACGGCAGATCGCGATCACCGTCCCGGGCTTCTCCACTGCGCTGGGCCTTGCCCGGTCCAGCGACCTGATCGCCAGCGTGCCTGAGCGCTATACCACCCGCCTGCGTGCCGGCATGCACAGCTTTGCGCTGCCGTTTGCGGTGCCCACATTCACGATTTCCATGCTTTGGCACCCCCGAATGGATGCTGATCCTGTGCACCGCTGGTTTCGTGGTTGTCTGCGGGAAGTGTGTTCAGGCAAAACCATAGATATCTAGCCGCGATTAATTAGTAGCGTTTCGCTGGCACTTAGTTGCTAGAAGTGCGACGTGATTGGCAAATAGGTGGTTAACCTCATTTAATATTTAAATAGAGTTTTGTCCTACAATCTTTAATGTCGCCCGCGAAATACCTGTACTAACGGGGCGCCGTGTATCTTTTGCCGTTGTTGAAGGCGTGAGTGTGTAAAAGGGTCAAAAAAATTCGCTGGACGTTTGATTTCCAATTGTGTCAGTTTTCTTGCGTCCTCAATTGGGCGAGTGATAGGACGCTCTCGCCAGAGATTGTTCTATCTGACAAAAACTGTTCCATTGCAAACAAGGAAGTGTGTTTATGTCGAAAGTCAAAACCAGCGCTATTGATTCTGCCGAACAAATGCTCTGGGCGCCGCAGTCACTGGCGGCGGCCAGCAGTGCATTCAATCAGATCAATAGTTTCAGCCACCAATACGATCGGGGTGGCAACCTGACCGTCAATGGCAAACCGTCGTACTCGGTGGACGAAGCTGCCACCCAGTTGCTGCGCGACGGTGCGGCTTACCAGGACCGGGACGCCAGCGGCAAGATCGAGCTGACCTACACGTTCCTGACCTCTGCCTCCTCGAGCACCATGAACAAGCACGGCATCAGCGGCTTCAGCCAGTTCAGCGCGCAACAGAAAGGCCAGGCGGTCTTGGCCATGCAGTCCTGGGCGGACGTGGCCAATGTCACGTTCACTGAAAGGGCCAGCGGTGGCGACGGCCACATGACCTTCGGCAACTACAGCAGCGGCCAGGACGGCGCTGCGGCATTTGCCTATCTGCCGGGCACGGGCGCCGGTTATGACGGAACCTCCTGGTACCTGATCAACAGCCGCTACACCCAGAACAAGAATCCGGAACTGAACAATTATGGCCGCCAGACCCTGACCCATGAAATCGGTCACAGCCTGGGCCTGGCGCATCCTGGCGACTATAACGCCGGTGAAGGCAGCCCGACCTACGATGACGCCAGCTACGGTCAGGACACCCGTGGCTACAGCCTCATGAGTTACTGGAGCGAAACCAACACCAGCCAGGACTTCAGCAAGGGCGGCGTCGAAGCTTATGCCTCGGGTCCGCTGATGGATGACATTGCGGCCATTCAGAAGCTCTACGGTGCCAACACCAGCACCCGGACCGGCGACTCGACCTACGGCTTCAACTCCAACACCGGTCGCGACTTCTACAGCGCATCCTCGTCTTCGGACAAAGTGGTGTTCTCGGTATGGGACGCCGGTGGCCGCGATACCCTGGATTTTTCAGGCTTCACGCAGAACCAGAAGATCAACCTCAATGGCGCCTCGTTTTCCGACGTTGGCGGCATGGTGGGTAACGTTTCCATCGCTCAGGGGGTGACCATCGAGAATGCCATTGGCGGCTCGGGCAGTGACTTGCTCATCGGCAACTCCGTGGCCAACGAACTCAAGGGCGGCGCCGGCAACGACATCCTCTGGGGCGCGGGCGGTGCCGACAAACTGTGGGGCGGTTCGGGCTCGGACACCTTCGTGTTCGCCGCCAGTTCTGACTCACGGCCAGGTGCGGTCGATCAGATCCTCGATTTTGTCAGCGGCCTGGACAAGATCGACCTGACCGGCATCACCCAGGGCGCGGGCCTGCACTTCGTGAATGCGTTCACCGGTGCGGCGGGTGATGCGGTGCTGTCGACATCGGGTGGCAACAGCCTGCTGTCGGTGGACTTCTCCGGGCACGGCGTGGCTGACTTCCTGGTCAGTACCGTCGGCCAGGCGGCTGTCTCGGATATCGTGGCCTGATGTCCCCGATCCCGTGGGAGCGGCCAGCGCTCTTGCGGGATCCTTCAGGATTGAACAGATGTGCAGAAATCCCCAGCCCCAAGGCGTCCAGGCAAGTGCCTGGTTACTCGCTACGCTGATGATGTTTACCGGAGAAGCCGCCATGGCGCGCAGCCTGTTGTTAGCAGAACCTTCCCAGTTGGCCGGTCAGTGGCAGGCTGTTCTGTCGGGGCCGCAGGAGCCTGCGCAAACCCCGCCGTCCAGCATTTGCCTTATCGAGCTCAGGGCAGATCAAACCCTGGTCGGGCAAACCGCCTGCCTGGGACAGTGGCTGGGCGATGAGCCGGTCCATTGGTTCACCGAACCAGACGGTCTTTCACTGATTGGTAAACAGAACAGCCGGATTCACTTGCAACTGCGTCAAGAACAACACTATCAAGTCACCTTGAAATCAGGTCAGGTAGTGACACTCGAACGGAGCCCCCCCCCAAACCATTCCTTAACACGTTAGTACAGTTTGCGAATGCCCCAGGCGCGCCTGTTTAAACAGGCGTGCAGCGCACCGCGGCCCGATGTAAATCATTTAAAGATTGGCAAGTTGAATAACCTGGCAAAGCCAACAGCAAGGATATCTTCATGAACATGACAAGGCGCGCTGCGACGGTGCCGCTGTTTAGAGCGCTGGGCGACTATAAAAATATTCTGATCAGCGTCGGTTGTTTTACCGCACTGATTAATGTCCTGATGTTGGCGCCTTCGATTTATATGCTCCAAGTGTATGACCGGGGCCTGTCATCACAAAACGAAACCACGCTGTGGATGTTGTCGTTGATGGTGGTGGGCTTCTTCATATTTATCGGGCTGCTGGAAATGGTGCGCAGCTTCATTGTCATCCGCATCGGCAGCCAACTGGAAAGGCGCTTGAACCTTCAGGTGTACAAGGCCGCGTTCGAGCGCAACCTGCGCCAGGGCGAGGGCAACGCCGGGCAGTCGCTGGGTGACCTTACCCACATCCGCCAGTTCGTCACCGGACCTGCGCTGTTCGCATTCTTCGACGCCCCGTGGTTTCCCGTGTATTTGCTGGTGATCTACCTGTTCAACGTGTGGCTAGGCGTGTTCGCCAGCGTTGGCACCTTGCTGCTCATTGGCTTGGCCTGTCTGAACGAAGCCATGACCAAAAAGCCGTTGGGGCAGGCCAGTGTCTACTCGCAACAGTCCAGCCAACTGGCGACCAGCCACTTGCACAACGCCGAGACCATCCAGGCCATGGGCATGCTCGGCGCGTTGCGCGGGCGCTGGTTTGCCGTGCATTCGCGCTTTCTCGGCCTGCAAAACCAGGCCAGTGATACCGGCGCGGTGCTCAGTTCCCTGAGCAAAACCCTGCGCCTGTGTCTGCAATCGCTGGTGCTGGGGTTGGGCGCGTTGCTGGTGATCAAGGGCGACATGACCGCCGGAATGATGATTGCCGGCTCGATCCTGATGGGTCGGGTGTTGAGCCCCATCGACCAGTTGATCGCCGTGTGGAAGCAGTGGAGCGGGGCCAAACTGGCTTATCGCCGTCTCGATGCGCTGTTGCAGGCTTACCCAGCCCAGGACGAAGCGATGACATTGCCGTCGCCCAAGGGCCAGGTGAGCTTCGAACAGGTCAGCGCCGGCCCGCCGGGGCAGCGCAACGCGACGCTGCATCAGCTCGGTTTCAGCCTGAGCGCCGGGGAAGTGCTCGGGGTGCTGGGGGCGTCGGGGTCCGGCAAATCCACCCTGGCCCGTGTGCTGGTGGGGGTGTGGCCTACACTCGGAGGCACAGTGCGGCTCGACGGGGCCGACATCCATCGCTGGAATCGCGACCAGCTCGGTCCGCACATCGGTTATCTGCCCCAGGACATTGAGTTGTTCAGCGGCAGCATTGCCGAGAACATTGCCCGTTTCCGCCTGGCCGATCCGCAAAAGGTCGTCGCCGCCGCGCAACAGGCCGGCGTGCATGAACTGATCCTGCGCATGCCGCAAGGCTACGACACCGTGCTGGGAGAGGATGGCAGCGGTTTGTCCGGCGGCCAGAAACAGCGCGTCGCCCTGGCCCGGGCCATGTACGACCAACCGAGCCTGGTGGTGCTCGATGAACCCAATTCCAATCTCGACACGGTCGGTGAAGCGGCACTGGCCGGCGCCATCGCACAGATGAAAGCCCAGGGCACCACGGTCGTGCTGGTGACCCATCGCTCCTCGGCGCTGGCTCAGGCCGACAAGCTGCTGGTGCTCAATGAAGGCCACCTACAAGCGTTCGGTCCAAGTCAGGAGGTGCTGCGGGCATTGTCCGGCCAGCCGCCATCGCAACGCGACAAACCCCAGGCAGCCCCCAACGGACTGAGCATGAGTCGCCAGTATTCGGCTGCCAGCAAACCCAGCGGCGCATGAGCAAGGATCGCGACATGAATCTGCAACACTCTCAAGACCTCGAACATCCCGAGCGCGATGCCCGTTTCTTCACCCGCCTGGGGTGGACACTGGCGCTCATTGGCGCTGGCAGTTTTTTCACCTGGGCCAGCCTGGCGCCGCTGGACCAAGGTATTGCGGTGCAAGGCACCGTGGTGGTGTCCGGCAAGCGCAAGGCCGTGCAATCGATGAGCAGCGGGGTGATCAGCCGGATCCTGGTGCGTGAAGGCGAGGCAGTGAAACAGGGCCAGCCGCTGTTCCGCCTGGACCAGACTCAGACAGCCGCCGATGTGCAAGCACTGCAGGCCCAGTACCGCATGGCCTGGGCTAGCCTGGCACGTTGGCAAAGCGAGCGGGACAACCTCCCACAGGTCAGCTTTCCGGCCGAACTGAGCCACGACCCCGACCCGCGCCTGGCGCTGGTGCTCGAAGGCCAGCGGCAGTTGTTCAGCAGCCGCCGCGAAGCGGTGGCCCGGGAGCAGGCCGCGTTGCGCGCCAATATCGAAGGTGCCACGGCGCAACTGGCGGGCATGCGCCGGGCTCGCAATGACCTCAATGCCCAGGCCCAGTCCCTGCGCCAGCAGCTAAGCAACCTGCAACCGTTGGCAGACAACGGCTACATCCCGCGCAATCGTCTGCTCGATTATCAACGGCAACTGTCGCAAGTGCAGCAGGAACTGGCGCAGAACACTGGCGAAAGCGGCCGGGTGGAGCAGGGCATCGTCGAGTCCCGGCTCACGCTTGAGCAACACAACGAGGAATACCAGAAGGAGGTGCGCAGTCAGTTGGCCGAAGCGCAGCTCAAGAGCGAAACCCTGCAACAGCAACTCAAGTCTGCCGCGTTCGAGCTGCAACACAGCGAGATCCTCGCCACCGCCGACGGCATCGCCGTGAACCTGGGCGTACACACCGAAGGCGCCGTGGTCCGTCAAGGCGATACCTTGCTGGAAATCGTGCCCCAAGGCACGCGACTGGAAGTGGAAGGGCGCCTGCCGGTCAACCTGATCGACAAGGTGGGCACCCATTTGCCAGTGGACATCCTCTTCACCGCCTTCAACCAGAACCGCACGCCGAGGGTGCCGGGGGAGGTCAGCCTGATTTCCGCCGACCAGATGATCGATGACAAGACCGCCGAACCGTATTACGTCCTGCGCAGCAGCGTCAGCGAAGTGGCGATGGAAAAACTCAACGGACTGGTGATCAAGCCCGGAATGCCGGCGCAAATGTTCGTGCGCACCGGCGAGCGCTCGCTCATGAACTACCTGTTCAAACCGCTGCTCGACCGAGCCGGCTCCGCGTTGACCGAAGAATGAGGATGTTCGGGGGTATGAAGGGACGTTACTGGGTCGCCGCGCTGGCGGCGGTTATCTGCAACAGTGCCTGGGCCATGGGCCCATTCGAGTTCTATGAACAAGCCCTGCGCAATGACCCGGCCTACCTGGGCGCGATCAAGGAGCGCGATGCCGGCCTGGAGAACCGCGCCATTGGCCGCGCCGGGCTGCTGCCGCACCTGGGCTACAGCTACAACAAGGGCCGCAACCAGTCCAAGGTCACCTACCTCAACGACCGCGGCGCCAGCCAGCATGACGACCGCAACTACAGCAGCTATGGCTCCAGCCTGACCCTGCAACAACCGCTGTTGGACTACGAGGCCTACGCCGCCTATCGCAAAGGCGTGGCCCAGGCGCTGTTTGCCGACGAAAACTTTCGTGGCAAGAGCCAGGAATTGCTGGTGCGGGTGTTGAGCGCCTACACCCAGGCGTTGTTCGCCCAGGATCAGATCGACATTGCCCAGGCCAGGAAAAAGGCTTTCGAACAGCAGTTTCATCAGAACGAGCATCTGTTTGCCCAAGGCGAAGGTACGCGCACCGACATCCTTGAAGCCGAGTCGCGCTATGAGTTGGCGATTGCCGAAGAGATCGAGGCCCGCAACGAGCAGGACGCATCCTTGCGCGAACTTGGCTCGTTGATTGGCGTCCCGACCCTGAACATCGGCGACCTGGCGCCCCTGAGCGAAACGTTCCAGACCTTCACCCTGCAACCGGCCAGTTTCCAGACATGGCACGAACTGGCCGTGAGCAACAACCCGACCCTGGCATCCCAGCGCCAGGCCGTGGACGTAGCGCGCTACGAAGTCGAACGCAACCGTGCCGGACACCTGCCCAAGGTCAGCGCCTACGCGACCATGCGCCAGAACGAGTCGGAAAGCGGCAACACCTACAACCAGCGCTACGACACCAACACCATTGGACTTGAGATCAGCGTGCCGTTGTACGCCGGTGGCGGGGTCTCGGCGTCGACCCGTCAGGCCAGCCGCAACATGGAGCGGGCCGAATATGAACTGGACGCCAAAACCCGGGAAACCCTGATCGAGCTGCGCCGCCAGTTCAGCGCCTGCCTATCGGGGGTGAACAAATTGCGGGCATACCGCAAAGCCCTCAGCGCTGCCGAGGCACTGGTGGTGTCGACCCGGCAAAGCATCCTCGGCGGCGAACGGGTCAACCTCGATGCCCTGAACGCCGAAGAACAGCTCTACACCACCCGACGCGACCTGGCCCAGGCCCGTTATGACTACCTCATGGCCTGGACAAAGTTGCACTACTACGCCGGCACCTTGGGCGCGCAAGACCTGGCCCAGGTGGATGAGGCATTTGTGGCCCCGGCGCTGACGCAATGACGGGCAGTGCCCAAGAACTTCGCCTGTATCGACAACCTTTCCAACAACAAAAAAAGAGGTCATCACGATGGGTATCTACGACTATAAAAACCTCGGCACCACCGAGTCCAAGGCGCTGGTCAGCGATGCAATGGCGATCATGCTGTATTCCTACCACAATCTGGACCACGGCTTTGCCGCCGGCTACCAGCAGAACGGCTTCGGCGCGGGGCTGCCCGCCACGCTGGTGACGGCGCTGCTGGGCAGCACCGATTCGCAAGGGGTGATCCCCGGTGTGCCGTGGAATCCCGACTCGGAGCAACTCGCCCTGGAGGCGGTGCAAAAGGCCGGCTGGACCCCGATCAGCGCATCGCAACTGGGCTACACCGGCAAGGTGGATGAGCGTGGAACGTTTTTTGGTGAGAAGGCCGGCTACACCACCGCGCAGGTGGAAATTCTCGGCAAGTACGACGCCGATGGGCAACTGACGCAAATCGGGGTGTCGTTTCGTGGCACCAGCGGCCCACGGGAGACGCTGATCAGCGACTCCATTGGTGACGTCATCAGCGATCTGATGGCGGCTTTCGGCCCCCAGGAGTACGCGAAAAACTACGTCGGCCAGGCTTTTGGCAACTTGCTCGGGGACGTCGCGGCGTTCGCCCAGGCCCACGGCCTGACGGGCCAGGACGTGCTGGTCAGTGGCCACAGCCTCGGTGGGCTGGCGGTCAACAGCCTGGCGGACTTGAGCACCAGCCAATGGTCGGGGTTCTACAGCAGCGCCAATTACATCGCCTATGCCTCGCCAACCCAAAGCAGCACCGACAAAGTGCTGAACATCGGTTATGAAAACGACCCGGTGTTCCGGGCCCTGGACGGCTCCACGTTCACCTCCGCGTCGGTGGGCGTGCATGATGCTCCGCAGGAGTCAGCTACCAACAACATCGTCAGCTTCAACGACCACTATGCCTCGGCGGCCTGGAACGTGTTGCCGTTTTCCATCCTCAACATTCCCACCTGGATATCCCACCTGCCCACCGGTTACGGCGATGGCATGGGCCGGATCCTCGATTCGGCGTTCTACGACCTCACCGAGAAAGACTCCACCATCATCGTCGCCAACCTGTCGGATCCCGCACGCAGCAATACGTGGGTCCAGGACCTCAATCGCAACGCTGAAACCCACACCGGCAGCACGTTCATCATCGGCAGCGAGCGTGATGACCTGATCCAGGGCGGGCAGGGCAATGACTATCTGGAGGGGCGCGCCGGCAACGACACCTTTCGCGACGAGGGTGGGTACAACGTGATATTGGGCGGGCAGGGCAGCAACACCCTGCAGCTGCAGTCCTCGGTGAAAGACGCAAGCTTCGTCCAGGACGGCGCCGGGACCTTGTACGTGCGCGATGCCCAGGGTGCAATCAGCATGACCCGCGACATCGACACGCTCGTCAGCAAAGAGCCCGGTTTGTTCTGGGGCCTGCTCAAAGACGAGGTGAGCCACAGTGTCACGGCCAACGGCTTGGTGGCGGGGGGCAAGCTGACGGCGTATGCATCGTCGACCGCAGGCACCTCGGCAGACGACACCTTGACCGCGCGATCATCGGGGGACTGGCTGTTCGGCCATGACGGCAACGATGTGCTGTTGGGCGGTACGGGTAACGACACCTTTGTCGGCGGTTCGGGCAATGACTGGCTGCAATCGGGCGGCGGATCTGACACGTTCGTTTTCAATGGCGCGTTCGGCCATGACCAGATCAGCGGTTATGATGCCGGCGACACACTGGTGTTCCTTGGCGTGCAGGGCGCCGGGGAAGGTTTCGACTACCGCCAGCACCTGTCTCAGGTCGGCAGTGACACGCTGCTTGAGGTCGGTGACAGTTCCGTGACCCTGGTGGGGGTCAATCCGGGCCAGGTAGGAGGCGAATTTGTGTTCGCCTGATCCAAGGTTGTTTTGAGTACGTGGTGCCGAGGGGATGCGTGTGTCCCCTCGGCACAAGAGGGAGTGAAGCAGTGAGCAGTAAACAAGCCTCAATCATCGGCCTGATGTGGGGACTGGCCTCGGCTGGCGCCTTGGCCGAATTGCCGGATCAATCGATTCTGACCCGCTACGGCGTCACCTCGGAGCAATTGCCCGCCGCCCAGGCAGGCGCCCCTGTCGAGGCGACGTCGCCCCGACCGCGCTTCGACGTGCAGGCAGAAAAGCCCTGGGTATCGGTGAGTCTCGGGGAAGTGAACAAACCGGCCACGACCGGAAACATCAGCATCGATCACGCCATTGAACAGGAATACAACCGCTGCCTGCGATTGAGGGAGCAGATGATGCGGCGGAAAGGTGGGCTGATCAGTTGCCAAGAGGGTAGTCCGACACCCGGGATGGACATCGGATTGAGCCGATGACATGAGATCAGGCCCTCTCCGGGGGAGAGGGCCTCAATAAACTCAGTCTTCCTTGCGTACTGTCGCCACTTCATCGGCGCGAACCCGCACTTTCTTGCCGGAAATGTCTTCGAACTCGTAGAAGCCGTCGGCGGTACGGGTGTTAGGGGCATCCTTGGTCAAATACTGGGTACCGTTCTGCAAGGTCACCACCGTGGGTGACGAGCAGCCGGCCAGAGCCAGGAACGCAGCGGCGACCAGGGGCAGACCCAGAATCCTGATGTTCATATCCGTAACCTCTCAATCAAAAAGACGCCGTTCAGTTGATTAGAACGCGCCATCACTGTAGTTAACCGCCATTGGTCTCGCTTGCCGTAGGAAAGTTCATCGCCGACTGCAGGATTTCCCTCCTGAATGCGGGCGACCGCTCATCTTTTGCAGTTGCCTGGGCCCGCCGCAGCTGATATCTGTACGCATAACCAGTATTCCAGCAGGCATGGCACCTCTTTCCGTGACAAATAACCCCCTCGACGACCCTTTCTACTACCTGAACAACTTTCAGCAGGTGCTCGCCTGGTTGGCAACGCGCTATGCCGATGTGCTCAGCCCTGAGGAGCAACGCTTCATCGACGAGTTCGCCAGCTTGCCCCGTGCATCCCAGGGATTGCTGGTGCGCATGGTGATGCGCAAGGGGCTGCATTTTCGCCAGAGCAAGCTGCATTACCCTGAGATCGGTGATATTGGCAGCGCCATCGAGCCGTTGCTGGCGCGGGGCTGGGTCGAGGATCAAGCGCCTCTTGGCCTTGGCGAGCTGTTCGAGGTGCTGCTCAAACAGGAAATCATCCTGTGCCTGGGTCACCTGATCGAACACCCCAAGGCGACAAAGGGCCAGTGGCTGGAGTCCTTGCAGGATCATTTCAATCAACCACAGCCTTTTCGCAGCTGGTGCCCGCGGCTGGAAGACCGACTCTTCAGCCTGACGATCATGAACCTCTGCGACCGGTTGCGGTTGCTGTTTTTCGGCAATCTCTATCAGGACTGGTCAGAGTTCGTGCTGGCGGACCTGGGCATCTTCACCTATGAAACCGTCGAGTTCAGTGCCCAATCCCGTGGCCTGCGCAGCCGCCAGGATGTGGATGCCTGCCTCTTCCTGCACGAATGTCAGCAGCGTTTCGAAGCCGGCGAGCCTCTTGAAGAGATCGTTGCCCAAGTCCATGCCCTGAGCCTGGACAATCCGTGGCTGGAGCGACGCCGAGGCAAGTTGCTGTTCCAGATCGGCCAGCACGCTGAGCGTATCGGCGATTTCACCCTGGCCTTGCGCATTTATCAGGATTGCAACTACCCCGGCGCACGGCTGCGGATGATCCGGGTGCTGGAGCGCATCGGCGAGTACGCCCAGGCCCTTGAATGGGGTGAAGCGGCCGCACAATCGCCGCAAAGCGCCGCCGAAACCCAGGCGCTGCTCAGGATCCTGCCCCGGCTGCGCCGCAAGCTGGGCGGGCCGCCGGTGCCGCGGCCCCTGGCGCGCAAGGTAGAGCGGCTGGACCTGCACCTGCCTCGTGTCGATCCGGCCTTGTCGGTGGAGTATCACGTGCAGGCCCATCTGCACGATGAAACCGCGCCGGTGCACTACGTGGAGAACAGCCTGATCAATTCGCTGTTTGGCCTGCTGTGCTGGCCGGTGATTTTTGCGCCGTTGCCGGGGGCGTTTTTCCACCCGTTCCAGCGCGGGCCGGTGGACCTGCTCAACGAAGACTTTCACGACCGGCGCGCCGAGCTGTTCGCGGCCTGTTTCGCGCAGCTCGACGATGGCCGCTACCGGGACACCATTGTCCGTCGTTACACCGAAAAATGGGGCGTGCAGTCGCCTTTCGTGTTCTGGGGCGCGCTGTCCGAAGAGTTGCTCCATCAGGCCCTCGACTGCCTGCCTGCCGAACACCTCAAGCACTGGTTCAGCCGCCTGCTGCTGGATATCAAGGCCAACCGCGCCGGCATGCCGGACCTGATCCAGTTCTGGCCGCAGCACAAGACCTACCGCATGATCGAAGTCAAAGGCCCCGGCGACCGCCTGCAAGACAATCAACTGCGCTGGCTGGAGTTCTGTCACGAACACCAGATGCCCGTCGCCGTCTGCTATGTGCAGTGGGTGGAGCAGGGCGCATGACCCAGGAACCTGGCTACAGCATCGCCGTTCGGGCACTGTGCGAGTTCACCGCCAAGACCGGCGACCTGGACCTGCGCTTCACGCCGTCACCCACGGCCATGGAAGGGATCGTCGGCCATCGCACCGTGGCCTCGCGGCGTAGCGAGGGTTACCAGGCCGAAGTGAGCCTGGAGGGCCGCTACCAGACGTTGAAGATCAAAGGTCGGGCGGATGGCTACGACCCGGCCTGCAACCGCATCGAAGAAGTGAAGACCTACCGGGGCGACCTGGACAAGCAACCGGCCAATCATCGCCAGTTGCATTGGGCCCAGGCGAAAATCTACGGCTGGCTGATGTGCCAGAAGTTGCAACTGCCGCGGATCAACGTGGCGCTGGTCTACTTCGACATCGTCAGCGAAAAGGAAACCTGCCTCACGCAAAGCTTTGAAGCGGCGCAGCTTGAGGTTTTCTTTGAACAACAGTGCGCGCTGTTCCTCGCCTGGGCCAAACAGGAGATGGCTCACCGACAGGCGCGCAACCTCGGCGCTCAGACGCTGGCATTTCCTCACGCCGGCTTCAGGACCGGGCAACGCCACCTGGCTGAGTCGGTGTTCAAGGCCATCAGCACCGGCCGCTGCCTGATGGCCCAGGCGCCCACCGGCATTGGCAAAACCGTTGGCACCTTGTTTCCGATGCTCAAGGCACTGGCGCCACAGCGACTGGACAAGGTGTTCTTCCTCACGGCCAAGACCCCAGGGCGCAAACTGGCGCTGGATGCGGCCCGAGTGATTACCCAAAGCGCGTCCTCGATGCCGTTGCGGGTGCTGGAGATGATCGCCCGGGACAAAGCCTGCGAGCACCCGGACAAGGCCTGCCATGGCGAAGCCTGCCCGTTGGCCCGCGGGTTCTACGATCGGCTGCCGCACGCCCGTGCGGCGGCGAGCCAGATCACGCTGCTCGATCAGGCGGCGTTGCGCGATATTGCTCTGGCCCATGATATCTGCCCGTACTACCTGAGCCAGGAAATGGCCCGCTGGGCAGACGTGGTGGTCGCTGACTACAACTATTACTTTGACTTCAGCGCCTTGCTCTTTGGTCTGGCCCAGGCCAATGGCTGGACCGTCGCGACCCTGGTGGACGAAGCCCACAATCTGGTGGAGCGAGGGCGGCAGATGTACAGCGCGACCCTCGATCAGTCCGCTTTGGCGGCAGTGCGCAAAACCGCGCCCGAGACATTGAAGAAGGCCTTGCAGCGGGTCAATCGCCAGTGGAACGCGCTGCATGAGCCCCAGGTTGCGGTCTATCAGGCGTATGAAAAACCACCGGAGAAACTGCTTCAGGCCCTGTCGCTGTGCACCACGGCTATCAGCGATTACCTCAATGACCATCCCCAGGGCCTGGACAGCGCTTTACAGGCGTTCTACTTCGATGCCTTGCAGTTTGCCCGGGTGGCGGAGTCCTTTGACGAGCACTTTTTGTTCGACATACACAAGCGTGAATACGGCCGCCAGCGAAGCGCATCGACCCTGTGCCTGCGCAATGTAGTGCCGGCCGCCTTCCTGCGACCCAGGCTGACGGCGGCCCGCAGCAGCGTGCTGTTTTCCGCCACCCTGAACCCCCGGCATTATTATGCTGACCTGTTGGGCGTCCCGGCGGACACTGTCTGGATCGACGTGGAGTCGCCATTCCAGGCGCAACAGCTTGATGTACAGGTTGTCAGCCGGATCTCCACCCGCTTTGCCCACCGCCAGGCGTCCCTGGAACCTATCGTCGCGTTGATGGCCCGCCAGTTCAGCGAGCGCCCGGGCAATTACCTGGCCTTCTTCAGCAGTTTTGACTACTTGCAGCAAGTGGCCGGACTGTTTGCCGAGCGCCATCCGCAGATTGCCACATGGTCGCAATCACGCGGCATGGGCGAAGCACCCCGGCAGGCGTTCCTTGAACGATTCATGGAACACAGCCAGGGGATTGGGTTTGCGGTGTTGGGCGGTGCATTCGGGGAGGGCATCGATTTACCGGGTTCGCGCCTGATCGGGGCGTTCATCGCGACCCTGGGGCTGGCGCAGTTCAACCCGGTCAACGAGCAGATGAAGCTGCGCATGGCGGCTATTTTCGGCGATGGCTACGACTACACTTACCTGTATCCCGGCCTGCAAAAAGTGGTGCAGGCTGCGGGTCGTGTCATTCGTACACAGCAGGATCGTGGGATGGTGATGTTGATCGACGATCGATTTGCTGAGGCAAGGGTGCAGCACTTGTTGCCGCGTTGGTGGTCAGTTAGTCAAGAGCAGCACAACTGCTGTGGGAGTGAGCTTGCTCCCACAAAGGATCTGTGGTGAATCTCATATCGCGACCAAGCTGCTGATTCCCACGGATTTAATCACTATTTCCGATGCCGCACTTGCTCCATACTTCGCAAAAAATCCTTCTGGATGCCTTGGCCAAAAAAATGCTCGAAGACGCCCCCAAGACCGCACTCATCAATCAGGAACAGCGTTTTCGCCTGCTCATCGACGCCGTGGTCGACTATGCCATCTACATGACCGACCCCTCCGGCATCATCACCAGTTGGAACTCCGGTGCCAGGCGTTTCAAAGGCTATGAAGAATCCGAGATCCTAGGCCAGCACTTCTCACGCTTCTACACTGACCAGGATCGCGCCGACGGTCTTCCGCAACGGGCGCTGGACACGGCCCTGCGCGAGGGGCGTTTCGAAGGCGAGGGCTGGCGGGTGCGCAAGGACGGAACGTTGTTCTGGTCCCATGTCGTCATTGACCCGATCATCGATAGCCAGAGCGGCGACTTGCTTGGCTTTGCCAAGATCACCCGGGACCTGACCGATCGCAAGATGGCCGAGGAAACCCTCAAGCAAAGCGAACAGCAGTTTCGCCTGTTGGTGCAAAGCGTCACCGATTACGCCATCTACATGCTCGATCCAGACGGCCAGGTGACCAACTGGAACCTGGGCGCGCAACGGATCAAGGGCTATCTTCCGGCGGAAGCCATCGGCCGGCATTTTTCGATGTTCTATACCCCTGAGGACCGTGAGGCCGGTGAGCCTCAGCGTGCCTTGAGCATCGCCGCCAGCGAAGGGCGCTTTGAAAAAAGGGGCTGGCGGTTACGCAAGGATGGCACCCGCTTCATGGCTCACGTGGTCATTGACGCGATTCGCAGCGACACGGGGGCGCTACTGGGTTTTGCCAAGATCACCCGCGACATCACCGATGCCACCCGCGCACAACAAGCCTTGGAACAGGCTCGCGAGGCGCTGTTCCAGTCACAGAAACTGCAAGCCATCGGCCAGCTCACCGGAGGCATCGCCCATGACTTCAATAACCTGCTGACGGTGATCCTCGGCAACCTGGAAATTGTGCGCAAGCGCATGCCCAGCGATCCAAAACTCATCCAATTGCTGGATAACGCCACCCAGGGCGCGCTGCGCGGTGTTTCGCTGACGCAACGGATGCTCGCGTTCGCCCGCAGACAGAAACTGTCCTCCGAATCGGTCGAGCTGTCGGCGCTGGTGCAGGGCATCAGTGGTTTATTGCAAAGCTCCATCGGCCCTTCGATCCACATTCAGACCGACTTTGCCCAGGCGCTTTCGCCGGTGATGGCCGATGTCAACCAACTGGAACTGGCCATCCTGAACCTCGCGACCAACGCTCGGGATGCCATGCCGCAGGGGGGGCGGATCCTGATCTCGGCCCAGGAACGCTCCGACACCAAGGCCGGCAAGGACGCGCCGATGGCACCCGGGCGATACATTTGCCTGTCCATCACCGACGAGGGCGAGGGCATGGACGAGGCGACGCTGGCTTCGGCCGTGGACCCGTTTTTCACCACCAAAGGGGTAGGCAAGGGCACTGGCCTGGGCCTGTCCATGGTGCATGGCTTGGCCGAGCAATTGGGTGGCCGCCTGATACTCAAGAGCCGCAAAGGCGAGGGCACTACCGCTGAGCTGTGGTTGCCGATAGCCGACAACTCCGCGCCAGACAAAGTGCCGGCCCAGGCCACGACGACACCGTCGGTGAACGAGCTACGGGTGTTGGTCGTGGACGATGACAGCCTGGTACTGACCAGCACCCGGCTGCTGATCGAAGACCTGGGCCACCGCGTGCTTTGCGCCCCATCGGCGGCTCAGGCGTTACAGATGTATGAGCTCAATCCGGACATCGACCTGGTGATCACCGACATGGCCATGCCGCAGATGGATGGTGCGCAATTGGCGAAACTGTTGCGTGATCGTCATCCGACCTTGCCCATTATCCTGGCCACCGGCTACGCCGAACGCCTGGAAGGGTTCGCCACGCAACTGCCGCGCCTGACCAAGCCGTTCAAGCAGATTGACCTGGTGCAGGTCATTGGGCAGGCGATGAAGTAACTCCAGGCATGGCGCTGCCACAGGTTCATTCAGTATTTTTCCTGAACCCTCGCAAGTTCATCGCACACAGGCAGAACTGCAGCACGATCAACGCATAGGCGTCTGAATGCAGCCCCCAGATGACCCACAGGATATTGCTCGCGATAAAACAACTGAACCCGGCCACCCGCCGTCGGGGCTGACGTGAGCCGATCAGCCAGGCGGCCAGCACCGTCACCACCATCGCCGGCCATTGCACCCATCCAAGATAATCCACAGAGCCCTCCTCAAGCTTTCGGTGATCTAGAGACCGTGACGATCGGTGAGCGTTTCGTTGAGCCCGGGTCGCACCTCTGGTCCGGTGGCCGGAACTTGCCTGTCCCTCATTTCTTCTAACAAGTCCCAAACCCACACCCGAGGCGCAGCCTGCGCAATGCCCAGAATACTCACCAGCCATACCCCGGATGAAGAACTGACGGAACACAATGCCAAGCTGTTCGGCTCGCCCAAGGAACGCCTGGATTTTTATCGCCGGGAGATCCAGTACGAAACCAGCATCCTGGCCAATCGAACCGATGCGTACCTGGCCGCCCAATCCTTCCTGGTGATCGCCTTTGCCTCATGCATGGCCAACCTGAACCCGGAGTGGGGCAAGTTGTTCACATTGATCGTCCCGCCGTTCCTGGCTCTGCTGGGCTTCCTGAGCTCGCTCAACGCCTGGCCAGGAATTCGCGCCGCTTACGAGATCATCGATCATTGGCATTTCAAACAAAGCGAGTTGCTGCGTGCAGAGCCGTTGATGGGACTGGCCTACGACGAATCCCCGCTATTCAGCGAGCAGGAATCGACTCACAAGGGCTATCGCAAGTCCTTGCTGTTTTCGGTGCGTACGCCATGGATCTTTGCCGCGTTCTGGGTCTTGCTGGGGGCGTACTCGGTTTATATCCAGGTGAGTGATCCAGGGGGCTGAAGCCTTAGCTCGATTTTTTGTGGCGCTCATACCAGGCCAGTATGGGTTGGGTACTCAAGCCATGGACCAAAATACTCAGGGCCACCACCGACAGCGTGATATTGATGCACAACTGGACCATCTCTGGCTGTAAATCATGGTTCACCGCATAGAACAGATAAAACAGACTGCCGATGCCACGTATGCCGAACCAGCCAATCAGCAGCCGTTGTGGCGTGTCCAGCAGCCGCCCCCAAGGCATCACCAACAAGCTCAACGGGCGAATCACGGCAAACAGCAGGCCGCCGATTACCAAGGCCCGCCAGTCCCAATGAGTGGCAAGCGCCACCCCCAGCAGCGTCACCAGAAACACTTCCATGGAACGCTCCACCAGACTGCCGAAGGCGAGCATGTCACTCATCATGACCCCCGCGGCCACCTGACCCTCTTCCATAGCCTCGGCGTCACCCCGGACCGCATCCCGGGGGGTGACCGCTTCGTGTCCCACCACCGGTTGTACCAGGTGTTCTGCCGGAAGTGAGTGTTCATCCGTCGATTGCACCTCGGCCTGGCGCAGGCCCAGGCCAGCGGCAAACACCGAAAGAAAGCCATAACCCTGGAGGGCTTCGGCCACGACGTAGGCCAGGGCAATCAGCGCCAGGGCCAGGTAATCGTTGGGCGAGAGGGTGCTGTCGGCGTTCTTGATGCGCATCGACAGGGTCAACCAGCCGATACCGCGGCCCATCCAGTAACCGGTGAGCAAACCGACCGGCACTGCCCACAGCACATCCTGCAGCATCCAGTCACCGAGAAAGCCAAGGTCGTCCTCGCGCAGCAACAACAAGCCCAGAATCACAAAGGGGAAGGCCGTGCCGTCGTTCAAGCCGGCTTCCCCCGACAGGCCAAACCGTACCTGGTCATCATCCCGGGCATCGTTGACCTGCACCAACGCCGCGAGCACCGGATCGGTTGGCGCGAGGATTGCGCCAATCAACAACGACACGCCCCAACCGAGACCAAACAGGTAATGCAGGGTCAAGGTCAGGCCCGCGATGGTCAGGATCATCACCGGGCCGGCCAGTGTGTAGGCCACGCGCCAACTACGGTCCTTGAGGGGCAAACGTAACTTGAGGCCGCTGACGAACAGCGAAAACACTACCGCGACTTCGGTGAGGTGCTCCATCCAGGCTGAGGAATCGGCAATGTCCAGCCTCAACAACTCCAGGCCCGCCGGCCCGATGGCAACGCCCAAACCCAGGCATATCGCCGAGGTGGTTACCGGCATCCAGCGCAGGTAGGAGGACGTCAGGGCCAAGGTCAGCAATACGGCGCCGAGCACCGCTACCCATACTGTGAAAATCATTGCTGCTCCTTGGATAGCTCGAAGGCATAGCTCGTAGGCATAGCTCGCAGGCACAGCCCCGAGTGAAACAGACACCGTCAAGCCAGTATCCGGCTCCTGTCGTTCATTCGAGGGTCTGAGCCAAGCGCCGGTTCCGTCAAAGCGATACGGCTCCGTTTATCCGGAGGACTTTCATCTCAAGGGAATTTTTCGTCATTCCCGGCGCTCTGCCAAAGTAGAGACGTGTTGATTCAGCGTCCTGCCGAGAACCCAAGAGGCCCTTATGACTGCGCTGACACCCCTCCAATCCCGGCCTGCCACCGTGCATTCATTCATGGATGCCGGGAGCGTGCGCCAATGCTATGAACGGCTGCTCCATGGCCCTGACGATGCTGACAAGCAAGCCGTCGCCCAGGCCTTCCTTCAGCAATGCGTGGGGCAGGCCGCGGCACTGCCCCTGGAGCTGCCCGACACCCCCACGGCTCTGCAAGCCTGGGTCGAGCAACACAGTGCCGGTGTAGCCCGCCAGTACGCCGAGTATCTGGAGCGGCGCAAAAACGCCGGTCCACGAGAGTTTTTCACTTGCAAGGCCCACGCCTTGTATTTCCTGCAGGCAGTGGCGCCCACCAAACTGGTGGACGGCGCGTGGCTGTATGGCGTGCTCAAGCATTGGCACGACCACCGTTTCGAAGGGCTGCTGAGCACTTATCTGGAAGAGTTGGGCGACGGCAATCCCTCGCAAAACCATGTGGTGATATACCGCAAGCTGCTCGCCGAACACGACCTGTCGGACGCGCCGGACATTGAAGACGAGCGCTACCTGCAAGGTGCCGTGCAATTGGCCCTGGGCTATGGCGGCGATGAATACCTGCCTGAAGTGATCGGCTACAACCTGGGTTACGAACAACTGCCCCTGCACCTGTTGATCAGCGCTTATGAGCTGACTGAGCTGGACATCGACCCTTATTACTTCACCCTCCACGTGACGATTGACAACGCGAGCACCGGTCATGCCCACAAGGCCATCCAGTCGCTGCTGCAACTGATGCCGATGGAGGCGGATCGCGAAGCGTTCTGGCACCGGGTCACCCTGGGTTATCGCCTCAATGATCTGGGCCAAGGCAGCCGAACCATCATCGAGTCATTCGACCTGTATCGCGAAGTGCTGGACATGCTCGAACGCAAACGTCCGTTCGGCCAACACATGCATTCCGATTACTGCAAGTTCGAAGGCAAGACCGTCAATCAATGGCTCGCAGCGCCTGGACAACTGGAAGGCTTCCTGACGGCGCTGCAAAACAAGGGCTGGATCAAACGTCATGAAGATCCGCAGAACAGCCGGTTCTGGACGCTGATCGAAGGGGCGGGCGCGGCCATGTTCGGGGTGTTCAGCCCCTATGAAAAACAGTTGCTGCACGACTGGATCGCCGGTGACTGGACGCAGGAGGGCGCCAAGAAAAGCCCGCGCCGCGCCCACGGTGCAGCGTGCGAGCCGCAGATGCCGATCGAGGACCCCGATGTACAGAGCCTGCAACAGACCCTGCGAGGCCAGACGCCCGATGCGCAGATGCAGACCCTGATGCCGTGGCTCTCGGCGCGCTGCCACAGCCATCCGGCCGGACTGCTGGCGACTCGTCGCTTCATCGAACTCAAATCCGCGCTGCGCTAGGAGCCCGCATGAATCAGGAAGAACGCCTATCCGAAACTGACCTGGCGCTATTGCAATTGGGCCGACGCCTGCAAGCCGACGGCTATCGCTTCATTACCCCGACACCCCTGACCCACGAACGCGTCAACCAACGACCTGGCAATGAACGCTCCAGGACCCTGAGGGATGTGTTCGGCTGGTCGCGCCCGTTTGCCCCGGGGCTGATCAGCGCCGATGAGCAGCGCCAGCTGCAGGAAGCCGAGGTGCTGCAAGCGCGCGACGGCCTGTTGCATAGCCGCGTGCGCTGGTCGAGCCTGGACGGCCTGCTGTTCGCTCATTCGCAATTTCCCACCCAAGCCAACGACGCGGTGTTTTTCGGTCCCGACAGCTATCGTTTCGCCCAACTGATCCATACTTATCTGCAACAGAACTTCACGGCAATACATCGGGCCGTGGACATCGGCTGTGGCGCCGGTGTCGGGGCGCTGGTCATTGCCCGCGCCCGGCGCGAGGCACAGGTGCTGGCCGTGGATATCAATCCGATGGCTCTGCGCCTGAGCGCGGTCAACGCGGCGCTGGCCGAGGTGTCCAACGTCGAGATCGCCCGCAGCGATGTACTCCAGGATGTGGAGGGCGACTTCGACCTGATCGTCGCCAATCCGCCGTACATGGCCGACCCCAGCGAACGGGCCTACCGCCATGGCGGTGGCGCACTGGGCGCCGGGCTGTCGCTGCGCATTGTCGAACAGGCCCTGCCACGGCTCACGCCCGGTGGCTCGCTGGTGCTCTACACCGGCGTGGCGATGGTCGATGGGCGTGATCCGTTTCTCGAGGCGCTTGAGCCTTGGCGCGACTCGCCGAACTTCGGCTGGACTTACAAGGAATTGGACCCGGACGTGTTTGGTGAAGAACTGCTCACCCCGGGTTACCAGGACGTAGAAAGGATCGCCGTGGTGGCGTTGGTTGTAACCCGCATCGGCGCGGGTATCGGAGGGACTATCGATGAACAGGCGACTGAAGTTCGGCATTGAAGAGGAGTATTTCATCACCGATCTGCAAACCCGTTGTATGCCGGATCAACCCTCAGCAGAGGTTGTCACGGCGTGCCAGGCGCTACTGGGCAAGCATTTCGCCCATGAAATGTTCCAGTGTCAGATCGAGATGGCGTCGCCTATTTTCCGCAACTTGCCCGAGGCGGCCGATTACCTGGCCCAGGTCCGCACAGGCCTGACCCAGCGCCTGGCCGCCCATGGCCTGGGCCTGCTCAGCGCCGGCTCGCATCCCATGGCGACCCAGGGTCTGCAGCCCACCGACGAACTGCACTTTCAGCAGCTGTTCGACGATTACCAGCGGGTGGCCAGACGGAGCGTGCTTTCGGGCCTGCATGTACACGTGGAGGTGCCGGCCCATAAGGACCGTGTCCGGGTCATGAACGAGGTGCTGCCCTGGCTGCCGATGTTCCTGGCGCTGAGTGCTTCGTCGCCGTTCTGGAACGGCGCCTACAGCGGGTTCAGCAGCTACCGTCAGGTCGCTTGCGATGAATGGCCGCGCATGGGCGTGCCGGAGTTCTTCGAGGATGAGTCGGCGTTTGCCGGCTACGTGGACATGCTCATGCGCACCGGATCCATTCGCCAGCCCAGCGATTGCTGGTGGGTGATGCGGCCTTCGTCGCGTTATCCCACGCTGGAGCTGCGAATCTGCGATGCCTGTCCGCGTGTTGAGGATGTCCTGTGCCTGGTCTCGCTGTTTCGGGTGATGGTGGCCCATGCCATTGCACTACCCAAGCCCGGCGCGCACTTCAGCCTGACCTCCCACTGGATCCTCAAGGAAAATCGCTGGCGGGCCAAGCGTCATGGAATCCTGGCCGAGTTCATCCTGGAGGGGCAGGAGCAGCCGATGATGATCGGTGAGTGGATCACGCTGGCGGAGCAGACCTTCGGCGAGACTGCCGCCGCACTGGGCGTTGAGGATGTGTTCAAGCAGGCACGTCGTATCGTCCAGGAAGGCACCAGTTCCGATCGGCAAATCGTGCTGTACGAACAAGGGCTGCTGCTGGGCGACTCCACCGAGCACGCCTTGAGCAGGGTGGTTGATCAGTTGTTGGCGGAAACCGCCGGGATGCCCGTGGCCGACCCGTCACTGTTGCAAGTGGCAGGTGGTCCATGAGCAGCAAGACCCTGGAGGATTACAACCGGATGCGTGACTTCGCCGCCACCCCGGAGCCGGCGGCCAAGCGTTCACGCAAATCGGCGAAAACCGCCCATGCCTTGCAGTTCTGCATTCAGAAGCACGACGCTTCACGGCTGCATTATGACTTCCGGCTGGAGCTGGACGGTGTGCTCAAGAGCTGGGCGGTGCCCAAGGGGCCGTCCCTGGACCCCAAGGTCAAGCGCCTGGCGGTGCATGTCGAAGACCATCCGCTGGATTACGCGACCTTCGAAGGCAGCATTCCCGAAGGCCATTATGGCGCTGGCGACGTCATTGTCTGGGATCGAGGCGTGTGGATTCCCCAGGGCGATGCCCATGAGGCCTATGAAAAAGGCCGGCTCAAGTTCGAGCTGCAAGGGGAAAAACTCAGTGGCCTGTGGAACCTGGTGCGCACCCACATGCCCGGCAAGCAGGAGCAGTGGTTCCTGATCAAGCACCAGGACGCAGCGGCACGTCCCGAAAGCGAGTACGACGTGGTCCAGGCCGAGCCGGACAGCGTGCTCAGCGAGCGCACCCTTGTACCCAAGCGCCGTGGCAAGGCTGCCGCCCAGGTCAAGGCTGTCCAGCAACCGAAAAAAGCCGCCACGCCCAAACCGTCAAAAAAAGCCTCAACCACAACCCTCAGCGGCGCGGTGGCCGGGGCGATTCCCAAGACGCTCAAACCGGAATTGGCCACGTTGGTAGAGCGAGCGCCTGAAGGCGAATGGCTCTATGAAATCAAGTTCGACGGTTACCGCGTCATGGCCCGCATTGAAAACGACGATGTCAGGCTGATCACCCGCAACGGCCATGACTGGACCCACAAGCTGCCCAAGCAGGCCGAAGCGCTGGCCGGATTAGGGCTGGAGTCCGCCTGGCTGGACGGTGAGATGGTGGTGGCCAACGAGCAAGGCGTACCGGACTTCCAGGCCCTGCAGAACGCTTTCGACGCCGGCAGCAGCAACAAGATTGCCTACTACCTGTTCGACCTGCCTTACCTCAATGGCATGGACCTGCGCGAGGTGCCCGTGCAAGAGCGGCGGGCCGCGTTGGCGGCAGTGCTTGCGAGCAACAAGAATCCGCTGTTGCGCTTCTCCGATGCCTTCGAAGAAACCCCTGAAGCCTTGCTCAACAGTGCTTGCCAAATGCAGATGGAAGGACTGATCGGCAAACGCATGGGCAGTGCCTACGTTTCCCGGCGCAGCAACGACTGGATCAAGCTCAAGTGCAAGAATCGCCAGGAGTTCGTCGTAGTCGGTTTCAGCGAACCCAAGGGCGCCCGCAACGGCTTCGGCGCCTTGTTGCTGGGGTTGCACGATGCCGACAGCGGGCAACTGCGCTATGCCGGCAAGGTCGGCACAGGGTTCAACGAGCAAACACTCACAAGCATTCACCAGCAATTGTTGCCCCTGGAAAGAAAAAAGGCTGCGGTGGTCAACCCACCCACCGGATACGAGGCCAAAGGAGTGCATTGGCTGGAACCGACGCTACTGGCTGAAGTGGCGTTTGCCGAGATGACCAAGGAAGGCTCGGTGCGCCATGCCGTGTTTCATGGTTTGCGCAACGATAAACCGGCCAAGGCGATCACCCAGGAGCTGGCCAAACCCGTGAAAAAGACTGCGGAAAAAACCAAAGCCAAAACCAAAACCAAAACCAAAACCACTCAGGCGCCAGCCATGGACGGTAAGGTGCGCATCACCCACCCTGAGCGAGTCATCGATCCCAGCAGCGGCACGACCAAGCTGCAACTGGCCGAGTACTACGCCAGCGTCGCCGAGTTCATCCTGCCGGAACTGGCCGACCGCCCGGTGGCACTGGTCAGGGCGCCGGATGGCATTGCCGGTGAGTTGTTTTTCCAGAAAAACGCCGAGCGCCTGGCGATTCCTGGTATCACCAGCCTGGACAAATCATTGACCGGGCAGCCGGTAATGATCATCAACAATCCCGAAGCGTTGATCGGCGCGGTACAAATGAGCACGGTGGAGTTACACACCTGGAATGCCACGTCGGTGAACCTGGACAAGCCTGATCGCTTTGTTCTCGATCTTGACCCGGATCCGGCCCTGCCTTGGAAAAGCATGGTGGAAGCGACGCATCTGACCTTGTCGGTACTCGATGAACTAGGGCTCAAGGCGTTTCTCAAGACCAGCGGCGGCAAAGGCATCCACATTGTCGTGCCCTTGACCCGCAAGTTGGGTTGGGACGAGGTCAAGGGCTTCAGTCATGCGATTGTCAGCCACATGGCCAAGCTGTTGCCGGATCGTTTCTCGGCGGTCTCCGGGCCAAAGAACCGGGTAGGGCGGATCTTCATCGACTACCTGCGTAACGGCCTGGGCGCCACCACCATCTGCGCCTATGCCGCCCGTACCCGTGAAGGCTTGCCGGTATCGGTGCCGATTTTTCGCGAGGAAGTGGCCGAACTCAAAGGCGCGAATCTGTGGAACGTACACAACGTCCATGAGCGTTTGGCGCAAGTGGGTCACGAGCCTTGGGCGGGCCTGAAGAAGACCCGCCAAAGCATCACCGCCGACATGCGTCGACGCATTGGTATGAAAAAGACCGATAAATAGCTTGGTTCGATGCCTCCCGGACTCATCCACTTACCGGAACGCGCAGATATTCCGGCTGCAGGACGTTGAACCACAGCAGAATCATTTCCACCAGAATGGTTACCAGTACCAACAGCCCTACGCCCCATACGCTGGCCGAGTACAACAGACCTTGTTCCTTCTTGAGGTTCATGAACTTGGGCAGGCCAATAAACAGCAAAAAGGTCGAGTAGGCCGACGCCATTGCCAGCGCAATCACCGCCAGCCAGCGGTTGGGATAGAGCCCGAAAATCCCGGCCAGGAAGTAGGGCGTGGCGGTGTAGGCGGCAAAACCAATGCACTGGTTGACCGTCGGGCGGGCATCGAAGGTGCGCGACATCCAGCGGATGAACAGCCCCATGAGCATCACGCCGGCCACGATGGTCAGGTACAGCAGCACACTCAGTTGAAGTGCGCTGGCAGTGCTGAGCCGTACCGTTTCGTTTTCAGCCAGGCTCCAGCCGGTCCAGGTGGTCCCAATGAACAGGCACACCACGGGAATCAGGGCGAGCAATAACAGGTGAGCCAGATAGTGGCGCGGATGAGCTTGTTCCTGTTCGCGGATGTCTTTCCAGGCAAACTCGGGGTGGGTGAACAGTTTGACGAAAGGGGCGGACATGACGACCTCCTGATCAGTACAGCCTCTGGTGAGGCCCATACGGATTTGAGGTACAGGATCGGTCGGGGGTTCATTTATTTGGAGTGCCTGAGGAGGGGCGTGATCAGAGGGAATGAATCCATACGGCCGGGGTCAATCCATCAGCATCCCTGAAGGACTGTATGCCATGACCATTGCTTGCTCCCTGGTTGATTACTTGCGTGAACACGAGCTGCGCCTGACGACGGCCGAGTCCTGTACCGCCGGCAAGATCGTCACCTTGCTGGCCGAAGTGCCCGGCAGTGGTTCGCTGATTGAAAGCGGTTACGTGGTGTATTCCCCGGAGGCTAAACAACGATTGCTGGGGGTCAACCCATGCACCATCGACACCTTCAATCTCACCAGCCGTGAGGTGGCCGAGGAAATGGCCCTCGGTGCCCTGCGCGACGCCAATGCCAACGTCGCCGTGGCCACCACCGGCATTCTCGGGCCGGATGACATGGACGGCATTCCGGCCGGCACTGTCTGTTTTGCCTGGGCGTTCGATATGGCCGGCGAGCGAGCGTTGTTCAGTCGCCTGGAAAGATTTTTCGGGACTCGCAACCAGGTCCAACTGTGGGCCGCCGAACATGCGCTCGTGCAGTTGCGGCACTTTCATCAACGCGCGCTGGCGGGTGAGCGCAGATAGGGGATCACCATGACCCACCCCACTGATCCCGAGGAATTGCGCAGCCGCCAGTTCCCGGTCCGCGAAGACATGGCCTACCAGCTCAAGGTCTGGCGTTTCGAGCGGGTGGGTTGGTACGTGTTGGTATTGCTGGTGATCCTGACGCTGCTTGGATTGTTCTCTCGTGGCCCGTTGAGCACCCGAAATGTACACAGCGCAGATGGCCGACTCGGCGTCGAGTACGAAATGTTCCACCGCAACGGTTCTACCAACCCCATGGTCATCCATCTGATGGGGCAGCCCAATGCCGTGCTGGAGGTGGAACTGGTCGGCCAGTGGCTGGAGGGTTTCGAGGTGCAAACCCTCCAGCCCCAGCCCGTGCGCTCGGCGAGTGCGGAGCGGGGCCTGAAGCTGTGGGTCCAGGCGGATGCCAAGGGAGAGGCCAGCCTTTATCTGTCACTGCTGGGCGATGGGCTGGGGCTCTATCACAGCCGTATCGACACGCCCGATGGCGCCACGGTCAGGTTCAATCAATTCATTTTTCCCTAGGTGACGTATGGACTCTGTGCTGCGGGCTGCCGCGATCTATGTGGCGTTGCTGGTACTGTTCAAGATCGCCGGGCGTCGCTCCCTGGCGGAAATCACCACGTTTGATTTTGTCCTGCTGATGATCATCGGCGAGGCCACCCAGCAGGCGTTGCTGGGGGATGATTTCTCGTTGACCAATTCGTTGATGGTGATCGTGACGCTGATTGCCATCGATGTGGGCTTGTCGCTGCTCAAGCAACGCTCCCAATGGGTCTCGCAACTGATTGACGGCGGCCCGACCATTATTGTGGAGGATGGGCGAATACTGAAGGCGCGCCTGCGCCATGCCCGCTTGATAGAAGAAGACATCATGGAAGCGGCACGGTCGAGCCAGGGAATCGAGACACTGGAACAGATCAAGTTCGCGATTATCGAACGTAACGGCAAGATTTCGGTGATTGCCAAGGAGCCGTGAAGCCCTTCACATGATTCATGGCGAGGGCTACATCCCCTCGCCACAACAGCTGCCCACCATTGCTTGACTCACAGGATCGGCTTGCCGCCCGTAATCCCATACCGGGAACCGGAAATGTAGCTCGCCTCATCCGAAGCCAGCAGTACATAGATCGGCGCCACTTCCACCGGCTGGCCAGGACGGCCAAGGGGCGTCTGGGAGCCGAAGTTCTGTACTTCTTCCTCAGGCATGGTGGCGACAATCAGCGGTGTCCAGATCGGCCCTGGCGCCACGCTGTTCACCCGGATGCCCTTGGGGCCGAGCATCTGCGCCAGACCGCCGGTGAAGTTGGCGATGGCGCCTTTGGTGGTGGCGTAGGCCAGCAGAGTCGGCTTGGGCATGTCGGAGTTGACCGAACTGGTGTTGATGATCGAGCCACCCGCCTTCATATGCGGGACGGCGGCCTGGCAGATGCTGAACATCGAGGTGATGTTGATATCAAACGTGCGCACCCACTCTTCGTCGGGGATGTCTTCCAGGTTTTCGTGGGTCATCTGGAACGCGGCGTTGTTGACCAGAATGTCGATATGCCCGAAACGCGCGATGGTTTCGTCGACGATCTTGCGGCATTGGGCCTTGTCCGCCAGATCGCCGGGCAGCAACAGACATTGGCGGCCGGCCTGTTCTACCCAACGGGCAGTCTCCCTGGCGTCTTCATGCTCGTCCAGGTAGGAAATGGCCACGTCGGCGCCCTCACGGGCGAAGGCAATCGCCACGGCACGGCCGATGCCGCTGTCGGCGCCCGTGATCAAGGCGATCTTGCTTTCCAGGCGTCCAGAACCGGTGTAGCTCTGTTCTCCGCAGTCTGGATACGGGTCCATCTTGCGTTGAGTGCCGGGCACCGGTTGGCTTTGTTTTGGGAACGGCGGGGTAGGGTAGTCAGTCATGACATTCTCCATGCTGGATGTGTAGTCGATGGAGGGTGGACTGTGGGCCTTCAGGCAGAGTTCGCTCGGATTCCGGGGCCGAGCGATGAGCGTGGTCCGAGCCCTTTTGCCAATCGCGAATCAACATCGGCTAATGTTGGACGAATGCAGATAAGGAGCCGGACAGATGTTCAGTCACATACAGATTGGCGCGCGGGACCTGCCAGCAATGGTCGCGTTTTATGATGCTGTGCTGGGCTGCCTGGGGTTGGTACGCCTGCCCAGCGAAAACGACTCGGGCCCGCCGGGAGAAGGCTGGCATCAACCCGGCAAGCGTTGGCCTCAGGTGTTCGTGCAATTACCGTTCAATGGTTTGCCCGCGACCTGGGGCAATGGCATGCAAGTGAGTTTTGCCGCCGATTCACCGCACACCGTGCAGGCCGCCTGGGCGCAGGCCATCGCCCTGGGCGGCACCGACGAAGGCCCGCCGGGCCCGCGGCCCCAGTATTCGGAAGGGTATTTCGGGGCCTATTGCCGCGATCCGGAGGGGAACAAGTTGTGCTTTGTTTATGCGCCGGATATGGATGAATAAAACGCGGATCCATTGTGGCGAGGGAGCTTGCTCCCGCTGGGGCGCGCAGCGGCCCCATCAACTGGACAACCCGGTGTGTCAGGCAGGCCGGAGGGGACTGCTGCGCAGTCCAGCGGGAGCAAGCTCCCTCGCCACAGAGGATCTTCGTCGTCAGGGAGATCAGCCCCTGGCCTTCAAGCTTCGCTCCATCCGCGCAATCCCTTCCTCCAGCAGCGCCCGTGGGCAGCCGAAGTTCAAGCGCACGAACTGCCCGGCATCGTCACCGAAATCCAGTCCGGCACTCAGGCCTACCTTGGCTTGCTTCAGGAAAAAGCCCTGCGGGTCGTCCAGCCCCAATCCCGAGCAATCCAGCCAGGCCAGGTAAGTGCCCTGGGGCACGGTCATGGTGATGCCCGGCAGGCGGGTCTTTACGGCGTCGACCAGATAGTCGCGGTTGGCTTGCAGGTAAGCCTTCAATTCTTCCAGCCACGGGCCAGCTTCGCTGTAGGCCGCGCGGGTCGCTTCAAGGCCCAGGGCGTTGACGCTGTCGACCATGCCGGCCCGGGCACTGTTAACCCGCTCGCGGACCTTGGCGTTCTGGATGATGGCGAATGAAGTTTTCAGCCCGGCAATGTTGTAGGCCTTGCTGGCCGACATCAGGGTGATGGTGCGCTCGGCAATCTCCGGGCTGAGGGTGGCGGTGGGGATGTGCACACGACCGTCGAAGCACAGCTCGGCATGGATTTCGTCAGAGATGATCCAGGCATTCTGTTCCAGGCAGATATCTGCCACGGCCTTGAGTTCTTCCCGGGCAAACACCTTGCCCAGCGGGTTGTGAGGGTTGCTCAGCAACAACGCACCGCCCCCCTGCAACGCGTCACGCAGCGCGGCCAGGGGCGTGTGGAATTCGCCGTTGAGCGGGTTGAACGGTAGTTCAACCTTGTTCAGTTGCCAGTGAGCAGGGGCATTGCGCAGCGGCGGGTAATTGGGCACCTGTACCACAACGTTCTGCGCAGGCTCCACCAAGGCGTGCAGCGCCATGTTGAAGCCTGGTTCGACACCCGGCAGGAAGACGATCTGCTGAGGCTCGACGCGCCAGGCGTACTTGTTCCAGAGGTCCGCAACGATGGCGGCGCGCAGCGAGTCCTGGGCCACGCTGTAGCCGAGCATGGGGTGTTCGAGGCGTTTGTGCAGTGCGTCGATAACCACCGGCGGAGCAGGGAAGTCCATATCAGCCACCCACATGGGCAACACGTCAGCGGGGTAGCGACTCCACTTGGTGCTACCGGTACCGTGGCGCTCCAATACCGTGTCGAAATCGAAAGTCATGGGGGTTCCATCAGGTCTGGGAATGAGATGGCGAACATCATAAAGCAAAGATCAGTGAAAAAAGGAAGGTGGCGTAGTGCCACTAACCAGGAGGAATCGGCTACAGTTCGATTCCGACACGCCGATAAGGCTTGAAGCCAGCATTGGTAACGGACCCTCCAAGCCCCCCGAAAAGGACAGCCCCCATGACATCGCCCGTGCGCTTTAACGATCACTACCGTAAAGCTGATCGCATCATGCTGGGGCTACTCTGGCTCACTTTTGTCTACTCCCTGTGCCTGGCCTTCCTGCACTCCACCTTCAGCCAGGCGCTGCTGATAGGGGCGACGACCTGTCTGCTGACCACCGTGCTTTATCGCGGCCTGGGCGGCACCCGGGCCATGCGCTGTGTCATCGCCGTGGCGCTGATGGTCATGGCCGCCTTGCACATCAACCAGACCCATGGCGTGATCGAGTTCCACTTCGGGATTTTCGTACTGTTGGCGGTGCTGACGTTCTACCGTGACTGGCTGCCGATCATCGTGGCCGCCGCCACTATCGCTATTCACCACGTCGGTTTTCACTGGCTTCAGCACCAGGGTTATCCGGTGTTCGTCATGGCCAACCATGGCGGCTGGACCATGATTTTCATCCACGCCTTCTACGTGGTGGTGGAAAGCGTGATCCTGATTTACCTGGCGAACCAGAGCCTGGCCGATGCCACGGAAAACCAGGATGTGCTCGACAAAGTGCTGGCCGCCGCCATGCAGTTGAGCAGTGACACCCAGACCCAGCGCAACCGGGGGGACAAAGTCTCTTCGTCCGAGCGTTTCGATCATTTCCTGCAGCAGATCACCAACCTGGTAGACGGCGTGGTGCGCGATACCCGCAACCTTTCGGACTTGGGTCAGGACCTTTCTCAAGTCGGTCAGACACTGGAACACGGCGCCAGGCATCAGCTCAATGAGGTGGCACAGATGAGCGGCGCGATTGGCCATCTGGTCCAGGCCATGGACAGCATTGCCGGGCATGTCGGCCAGACGGTACAACGGGCCGGCCAAGCCAGTGAACAGGTCAGCCGCGGGCGCAGCACCGTTGACCAGAGCCGCGAGGAGATTGTCGAGTTGGCCGGTCGCCTCAACTTGACCAACGAAACCGTGCAAGGCCTGGCCGAGCAGGCGCAACAGATCGGCCAGGTGCTGGACGTCATTAACAGCATCGCCGAACAAACCAACCTGCTGGCCCTCAACGCCGCCATCGAGGCCGCCCGGGCCGGGGAGCAGGGACGCGGTTTTGCGGTAGTGGCGGACGAAGTCCGGACCCTGTCGCAAAAGACCTCGACGTCCACCACGGAAATCCAGCAGATCATCGCCAAGCTGCAACAGGGCAGCCGTCAGGCAGCCCTCGCCATGCAAGACAGCCAGGAAGGGGTACAACGCTGCGTATCGGCCAGCCAACTCGCCTCGCAACTGCTGCATGCAGTGGTAGAGGACATCGCGGCGATCAACCACTTCAACGACCTGATCGCCAGCACCACCCAGGAACAATCCGAGGCCTCGAAGGGCATCAATGAACGCTTGCAAAGCGTCCAGGCCGTCGCTGAGCGCAACGCCGATAACATCGGCATTCTGACTCGGAGCAGCCAGTGCCTGCCACCGTTGGCCGAACGCTTGGCGGTGTTGGGGCAGGCGTTTCATCGTAAAGGTGAGGCGGTTTGAGGTCTTTCACGCCGGGCCTTTTCAGTCCATGCCCGGTAAAGAAGGCTGGCGATTGACGGCAAAACGCACCTCACCTAGCATGACGCCATCATTTTGATATCTTTTTTAGTTTGGAGAAAAGTGTGCGGTTTAGAGCGCTTACGATTGGTTTTGTATTGATACTGGCCGGGTGTACCAACATTAAAGTCGAACCGGTGGAGCGCCAATATCAAATTTCGAAGATTTGTATTGAAGAGAATCCAAAAGTCGTCGTTGGCGACTTTGTCGATGGCTTGCAACTCCTCTTACGCAAGCACCATATCGAGAGCCAGCTCTACACCAGATCTGTGCCGAGCACCTGCGGGTACCGTTTGACCTATACCGCGATTCGCTCGTGGGATTTTTCTGCCTACCTGTCCGATGCCAGTATTTCTCTTTATAAGGGCAATCAAAAAATCGGCTTTGCGCACTATCATCTGACGGGGGAGGGAGGATTCGATCCGTCTAAAATGGCAACGGTCGAGGAAAAAATGGAGCCGGTAATCAATCAGTTATTGGGGCAGAACAAATGAGCGCGACAATAAAAAAAATAACAGGGCTGGTGCTCCTGCTCCTATTGACCGGCTGCGGCCATACAACTTCCAACCAACCCTATTTCGACCCTCCGTCGCCACCTCAAGGTAAGGCGCTCGTTTATCTGGCGCGGACGCATGTCATTCAAGGCAGCTTTTATGACAGCATATTCAGCATTAATGACAGCGCGGTAGTGGGCCTCAATGAACGGACCTATTCCTGGGTCTTCGTGAGCCCCGGCCAGCACAAGATAGCTGCTGGACAGAACAACCATCCCCGAAACGTATTCCTGAACCTGCAGATTGAAGAGGGTAACGAGTATTTCGTTGAATACACTCAGGAACACATGGTTGAGCTTATTCGGGCTCGGAATACGCAGGAAGGAAAAGCAATGGTAAGGGGTTACTCGTACATCCCCGTACGATAGTGAATCTGGAGATACACTCCATCACGTCATCTTGAACGGCAACTCACGCATTGGCTTGCCCGTCAGGCTGGCAATGGCATTGGCAAAAGCCGGAGCCAACGCCGGCAGGCCGGGCTCGCCCATCCCGGTGGGTGGTTCGGCGCTTGGCACGATGTGCACGGCAAACTCCGGCATGTCGGTAATGCGTGGAACGCTGAAGTCAGCAAAGTTGCTCTGCTGCACGACGCCGTCTTTCAAGGTGATGGCGCCGCCCGGCAGGCACATCGACAATCCCATCAGCGCTGCGCCTTGCACCTGAGCTTCAACACTGCGCGGGTTGACCACCAGATTGCAGTGCACACCCGCAGTCACTTGGTGCAGCACCGGACGGCCACTCTGCACCGACGCCTCAACGACATAAGCCACCACCGAACTGAACGACTCGTGCACCGCCACGCCCCAGGCATGGCCAGCCGGTAGCGGGCGTTTGCCGTATTCGCTCTTGTCCACCGCCAATTGCAGCGCTGCGCGATGGCGCGGGCTTTGATCGGCGAACAGCTTCATCCGATAGGCCACCGGATCCTGCTTGGTTGTACGGGCGATCTCATCGATCAAGGTTTCCATTACAAAAGCCGTATGGGTGGAGCCTACGCTGCGCCACCAGAGGATGGGGACGTTGACTTTCGGGTGATGGACCGTCAGGCGCATCGGCAGCGGATAAGGATCACGCATACCTTCCGTGGCGGTGGGGTCGATGCCGTTCTTCACCCGGCCCCCAAACACGGTGTCGGTAAGAATGGATTGCCCGACCAGGGCGTGATCCCAGGCCAGTACCTTGCCAGCGTCGTCAAAACCGATGCGCGCGCGATGCAGGTGCATGGGGCGATAGTAGCCGCCCTTGATGTCGTCTTCCCGGCTCCAGAGCGTGCGCACAGGCGCGTCAAGCCCCTCAGCGCGGGCGGCTTTGGCCACTTCGCAAGCCAGCACGACAAAGTCGCCGGTGGGCACGCCGCGCCGGCCGAAACCACCGCCGGCCGTCTGCACGTTCAGCTGGATTTGCTCGGGCTTGAGATTCAGTACCTTGGCGGCCGCCGCACTGTCGCCGCCGGGAAACTGCGTGCCGACCCACAGTTCGGCGCGTTCTTCGCCGAGCTGGACAGTACAGTTCAAAGGCTCCATGGGGGCGTGGGCGAGGTAGGGGAATACGAACTCAGCTTCCAGTTGATGCGGCGCGGTTGCCAGCGGCGTCATGTCGGCATCGAAGCGCAGTGGGCCGGGTTGGCCGGCCAGCTCCCGGTACTGGAGCAATTGTTTTTCGCTGTCCACCTTTTCGACCGACGCCAGGTCCCACTCCAGCTTCAAGGCATCGCGCGCGAGCTTCGCCTGCCAGTAGCTATCGGCGACTACCGCGACACCTTCGGCGCCGCCGTCCAACGGCACGCGCAATACCGCTTTCACGCCCCGGGTGGCGCGTGCCGCGCTGTCATCCAACGAAGCGATTCTGGCACCGAACACCGGCGGGTGGGCGACCACGGCAGTGAGTTGCCCTGGCAGATGCATATCGATGCCGAAGTCCTGCTGGCCGCTGCTCTTGGCCTTGGCATCGATGCGCGTGGTGGCATGGCCAATGATGCGAAAGTCCTTGGGGTCCTTGAGTGTCACCTTTTCCGGCACAGGCAGCGCCATAGCGGCCTCGGCCAATTCGCCGTAGCTTGCCTTACGGCCCGCCGGGCCGAGCACCATGCCGGCTTGGGTGCTCAGGCTGGCCACGTCCACGTTCCAGCGTGCTGCCGCCGCCGAGAGCAGCATGGCACGAGCACGGGCGCCAAGTTCGCGGTACTGGGTATAGCTGTTCTTGATCGAATTGGAGCCGCCAGTGAGGTGTATACCAAAGATCGGATCCTGATAAGCAGCATCACCGCTGCCGTTGCGGGCTCGCACCAGACTCCAGTCGGCATCGAGCTCTTCGGCAAGAATCATCGGCAGGCTGGTTTGCACGCCCTGGCCGAATTCCAACCGGTTGATCGTCACGGTGACTTCGCCGTTGGGCGCGATCTGTACGAATGCCGAAGGTTGCTGATTCGGCTTGAGTGGTACTGCGGCGTCGCCGTTGGCCTCTTGCGCCAAGGCAAGATGAGGAAAAGCGCCCAAGGCCAGACCGCCGATGCCGACAATCTTGAGGAAACTGCGGCGGGGAAGGGTGGTAGGGCCGTCAGCCTGATCGCGCTCAAGCATGTGCTGTAAAGCGCGGGGAATCTCGTCTGGAAAAATCTCGTTCAACATGGCGAACTCCGGTCAGGCAAGGGTTTTGGCGGCATCTGCCACGGCAGCGCGGATGCGCGCGTAAGTGCCACAGCGGCAAATGTTGCCGGCCATCGCCGAGTCGATTTCGGCCGCCGTAGGCTGCTTGCCCTTGGGCTGGGCTTTGAGAAACGCTGTCGCGCTCATGATCTGGCCGCTCTGACAGTAGCCGCACTGCGCCACGTCGTGTTTGACCCAAGCCTCATGCACGGCGGTGCCGACCGGGTCACTGCCATCTGTGGCCGCCTCGATGGTGGTGATCTTCTTGCCTTGGGCGGCGGCGATTGGCGTCACGCAGGAACGAATGGCCTGACCATCCAGGTGAACGGTGCAGGCGCCACACAGGGCTGCACCACAACCAAATTTGGTGCCGGTCATGCCCAGCGCATCGCGCAGGGTCCAGAGAATCGGGGTGCCTGGGTCTACGTCGACCGTATACTCACGGCCATTGATGTTGAGGGCGCTCATAGCGATTCCAGCTCCAGAAGGTTTGACTCTGGATAACTATAGGAAGCAATTCTGGGGGCTGGTTGCATAATCCGCGCGGATGATTGCCCAATCGTGCGAATCTGCCGACGTTGGGCAAGCGCTGATAAAGAGCCAGGAGCGTTTCACGCGAGTTCGACGCCCTGGCCCTGAATTGCGCTGGATGCTTACATCAAGGGAATGCTGTAACTCACGATCAGGCGATTCTGGTCCTGGTCGCGAGCCACTTCGCTTCGGGACATCGCGTTGCGCCAGCCAAAACCCAGGTTCTTCAGCGTACCGCTCTGGATCACATAGTCCAGGGAGATATCGCGCTCCCACTCACTGGCGTCCTGACCGCTGGCGGTCTGGATATTGTCGCCCTTGAGGTACATCACCGACGCCTTCAATCCCGGCACGCCAAGCGCGGCGAAGTCGTAGGCATACTGGGCGAACGCCGTGCGCTCACCCGCCTGGATGAACGTCTGAATAGTGCGGTCGGTGTAGAGATAAAGGCTGGCGCCGGCTTCGCCTTTACCCACCAAGCCACCCTGGTTGAGTTGGGCAAAGTTGCTGTCTTCGGAAACGCTTTGATAACCCGCGGTAATGGCATGGCCGCCCAGCGAGTAAATGAACGCCGCACTCCAGGTATCGTTGTCGATTTCCCCGCTGCCGTCCTTGGTGTAGCCGCCCAGTTTGTAACCACTGGCGCGACCGGCGGCGCTGCTGTTCTTGCCATCGGACGTGGTCTTGAAGTAGCGCAAGTCGGTTTTCAGCGAGCCGTATTCGCCCAGCGGCAATACATGCAACAAACCGGCGAAGTGCTGTTGGTAATAGTCTTCGAGATTGGCGTAGTAATACTGTGCGGTCAGGTCCTTGGTCAGTTTGTAGTCGCCACCGGCAAAGGTGAATTTGTTGCTTTCCTGGCTGCCGCCCGCAACGGCCAGCCCGGCGCGGTCACTCGATGCACGCCCGGTGGCGTGTTCCAGTTGGCCGGCGGTGAACGTCAGGTTGTCGATTTCATTGCTGGTGACTTGGCCACCTTCGAAAGTTTGCGGCAACAGACGGCCATCGTTGGACACCAGGATCGGCAGTTTCGGTTGCAAGGTGCCGTAACGCAGTTCGGTCTTGGAGACGCGCATCTTCGCCGTTGCGCCGAGACGAGCCCATTGGTCGGCAGCCTTGTCACCGTCGTTGGGAAACATCGAGCTGCCAACATGGCGACCCGCGCCGCTGTCGAGTTTCAAACCCAGCAGGCCGATGGCATCCAGACCAAACCCCACAGTGCCGTCGGTAAACCCGGACTGATAATTGAGCATGAAGGCCTGGCCCCATTCCTCAGTCTTCGAGGGCGCGGCGGTACCGTCACGGTTATCGTTGTTGAAGTAGAAATTGCGCAAGTTCAAGTTGGCCTTACTGTCGCTGACAAAATCAGCAGACGCCAACGGGCTCAGGACAATACACACGCCGCCGGTTAATAAACTCAGTACGTTGAAAAGAGCTTTCATCAGGACGAACTCCAGCGCGGAACCTCTGTTCCGGGCACAGTGAAAAGGCAGCAGGAAGCCCTCGGCCGATCACATGATTGGCCGATGCGTTCAATAACTCGTTAGAAAATCTTCAATGAATAGAGTGGGGTAGGGATTAAATCTCCAAAGCAGGTCATCAATGAAAGTCCCTGGGTTATCAGTCGATCAATCCATGAGCGTCATAAAACGGATACGGTCCGGCATACTCGCCAAACACGCCGTTATGGGTCACCAGTGCCTGCCCATGCCAGTGATGCAGCAGATACCCCGGCGGTTCCAGATTGAAATGCGCGGGAGCGGTTGGCTGTAGATCCAGGACGATCTGATGTGAGGTACCGGGGCACACGCAACTCAGGCTGCCGCCGAAACGCCGTTGCATCGACCGATGCAAATGCCCGCACAGCAAGCGCTCCACCTGCGGGTGTCGGGCAATGACCTGCTCCAGTGCCGCCGCGTTGATGAAGGGTTCACGGTCCATATGGCCAATCCCGCTTACAAACGGCGGGTGATGCAGCACCAATAGCGTCGGCGCATCGGGACGACAGGCCAGTTGTTCATCGAGCCAGCGCAACTGGCTGTCCAGGAGCTGACCGCCATGGGCACCGGGAATGGTGGTGTCCAGGCCAATAAGGCGTAGCGGATGCTCCTCCACCACCCAGTCCAGGGGGGCGTCAGCCCGTATCGGTAGGTAGCGGTGGTCGGCAAATGCCGCCCGCAAATGCTCGCGATTGTCATGGTTACCAGGCACCAGGTAGCAAGGCATGTGCAGGCGCGCCAGCTCAGGGTGCAGCACGGCATATTCATCAGGGCGACCGAAGTCCACCAGGTCGCCACTGACCACCACGATGTCGGGACGCGGCACCTGGGTGTTCAAATGATCCACCGCACGACGCAATGCAGCGAGGGTATCGACAACGCCGTAAGTCAGTTTTTGCCCGGCTTTAAGGTGCAGATCACTGATCTGCGCGATGAGAAACGGATGATTCAAAATAAGCCCTCTGCAAACACAATGATCACGATGACAGGGTGAACAGCACTTGTGGCTCGACGGCCAGGGCAATCAGGGCACCGGGGGCATGGATAGCGCTATCGGTGCTGTCCACCAGCAAAGGCTGAGCCGCACCGACATCCACCAGCAGACGGCTTTGAGCCCCCTGGAAAAACTGGCCCACCAGACGCCCGTGCAGATGGCCCTCACTGTCCATCACCCGCAAATGCTCGGGGCGGCAATAGACAGTGGCGGGTAGGTCGGCGCCATTCCATGGCAACTCACCGCCACTGACCTTCAAGCCATGGGGCGTGTGCTCGATCACCGAAAAAGCATTGAGATTGCCGACAAAACGGGCGACGAACGCGTTGGCAGGTTGCTGATAGATGTCCCGCGGGCTAGCCAGTTGCGCGACGCGGCCATGCTCCATGACCAGGATGCGATCCCCCAGCGCCATGGCTTCGCCCTGATCGTGGGTGACGAACACGGCGGTAATGCCCAAACCGCGCAGCAACTGGGCCAATTCGCTGCGCAGGCGTTCACGCAACTGCGCGTCCAGCGCCGCCAACGGTTCGTCCAGCAGCAACACCCGGGGCCTGGGTGCCAGGGCGCGGGCGAGGGCGACTCGCTGGCGCTGACCGCCGGACAACTCGTGGATACTGCGCTTGCCGTGATCCTGCAAGCCGACAAGTTCCAGCAACTCCAAACAGCGCTTGTTGCGCTCGGCGGGTGACACACCGCGAACTTTCAGGCCGTAAACAATGTTGCCGGCCACATCCAGATTGGGAAACAGCGCATAGTTCTGGAACACCATGCCCACGTCGCGACGTTCGATGGGGAGGCGGGTGACGTCGCTGTCGCCAAAAAATACCTGGCCCACGTCCGGACGCTCCAGACCCGCGATCAGGCGCAGGGTGGTGGTTTTACCGCAACCGGACGGGCCGAGGATCGCCAGGGTTTCTCCAGCCTCAATGGTCAGGTCCAGGTCATGTACGGCAACGGTGCCGTCAGAGAACGCCTTGCGACAACCCTTCAGGCGAATAGTGGTTCCGCTCATCGATTTGCTCCACGGGAAAGGCGCGCGCTGATGGCCTGCAACGCAACAAGCAGCGGCACAATCATCAACAGGAATATAAGGGTGTAGGCGCTGGCGACTTCCAGCCTGGCCGAGGCATAGCTGTCGGCCAGACCCACCGGCAAGGTTTTGGTCATCGGCGTGTGGAGCATCCAGGTCAGGTTGAACTCACCCAACGACAGGGTGACGACCATCAAGACCCCGGCGAGAATCCCCGCCCGACAGTTGGGCACCACCACGCTGAAGAAGCGCCGGATCGGCCCGGCACCCAGGCTCGCGGCGGCTTCTTCCAGGATCGGCAAGTGCTGGCGTTGCATCACCGCCATCACCGGGCGCACCAGAAAGGGCAGGGTGAACAGCACGTGGCCGACGAGAATGAATAACCAACTGCTGCGAAACCCGCCGAACTGACCATAGGTGAGCAGCAATGCCAGGGCACTGGCCAGACCGGGCATCGCCACCGGCAACACCATCAGTTCCTCGAACGCGCGGCTCAAGCGGTTGTTCATCCGTACCAGGGCGTAAGCCGCCGGCACACCCACCACACAGACACACAGCGCACAGGCGGCGGCCAGTTGCAGGGACAGCCAGACCGTCGGCGAATACGCCTGCCAGACTTGCAGCAGCCAGTCGAACGTCAGGCCGCTGGACAGCCCTTGGAAGTAATTGCGCGTCAGCCCGGCCAGCAGCGACATCACCACGGGCACCAACATGAAAGCGCACACCAGCAAGGTAAACACCAGTTGCCCGACAAACAGCGTTGAGCGTTTCACAAGACTGTCCTCGAATCTTTGGCCAGCCGCCGGGCCAGCAACAGAACCGCCCAGGTCACCAGCCCTAACACCACCGACAGCGCAGCGGCCACGGCGAAATTGGCGTAATTGGTAAACACGTTGTAGATCGCCATCGGCGTCACGTTGAGCCGGGTACCCAGGGTGAAGGCGGTACCGAACGCGCCCATGGAGGTGGCAAAGCAAATCGCCCCGCAGGAGACCAATGCCGGCGCAAGACCAGGAACAATGACATCACAGAGCACACGCCAATGACTGGCCCCCAGTGAACGAGCGGCCTCTTCCAGGCTGCGATCCAGGCTTTCACAGGCAGCCATCACCGTAAGAATCACCCGCGGAATCGAGAAGTACAGGTAGCCGATGCACAACCCCATCAACGAGTAGGCAAAAATCCAGCGCTCACCCACCAGGCCGAGCCCCAGGGTGGCAAACAAGCCTTGGCGGCCGGCCAGCAGGATCACCAGAAAACCAACGACCACGCCGGGAAATGCCAGCGGGAAGGTCAACAAGGCGACAAGTACCGAACGGCCGAAGAAACGTTGGCGACTGAGAAAAAAACCACTGAAGCCGCCCACTAACAACGCCGCGAGGGTCGTTGCCAGTGCCAGCAGGCAGGTCTGCGCCAGACTGCCCAGGTATTGCGCGCTGCTCAGCACCTGCCAATAGCCGCTGTCGCTACCATCGCGACTTTGCCCACCGAGCAAGACCAGGTGCGCCAGCGGCAACAACCAGAAGGCGAACAGCACCGCCGCCGCGGGCGCAAGCGCCCAGGCAGCGGTCGGCCGCAAGCGCGGCACCATGGCCCAGCCCGACCGTACGTCTCGGGCTTTTACTGCCGAGACGGTCACTTACTTGACCTCGCTCAGATAACGTGCGGAAAAGGCTTCCTGCGCCGCGGCCATCTGCTCGTAGTTGACCACACCGGCCCGGGCGTAATCGCTGTCGGGCAGGAACTGCGCGGCGACATCGGCAGGCATTTTCATTGCCCGCACCGGTCGCAGGTACGCCTTGGCCCAGAGCGCCTGGCCTTGCTCAGACAAAACGAAATCCAGGACCTTCTCGGCGTTGGCCCGATGAGGGGCGTTATCGACGATGCTCATCACGTAAGGCACGCTGATGCTGCCTTCCTTGGGAATCACAAAGGCAACGTTGGCCTTGTCTTTGTAACGAGCCCGATAGGCGTTGAAGTCGTAGTCCACCAGAATCGGCAACTCCCCGGACAGCACCCGCGCATAAGCCGTCTGCTTGGGCACGATCGGTGAGTTTTTCGCCAGCTTTTTGAAGTAGTCGATGGCTGGGGCGAAGTTATCCAGATTGCCGCCCATGGCCTGGTTGATCGCTACCGCCGAGACGTACCCAACGAAAGCACTGGACGGGTCAAGGTAGCCGACCATGCCTTTGTACTCAGGCTTGAGCAGGTCGGCCCAGCTTTGCGGCACGGGCAGACCGCCCAGCGCATCGACGTTGACCATGATGCCCAGGGTGCCGGAGTGAATGGCAAACCAGTGTCCCTCGGGGTCCTTCAAACCCGCCGGGATCTGCTCCCAACCCTTGGGTTTATACGTGCCGACCACCTCGGCTTTTTGCGCCTGCAAACCGAACGTCACGCCGTAATACACCACGTCCGCCACCGGCGCGGCCTTCTCGGCGACCAGTTGCGCCAATGCCTGTCCAGAGTTCTTGTTGTCCAGCGGAACCTGCACGCCAGTGGTATCGGCAATCGCCTTGAGCTGCGTGCCCCAGTCGGCCCATTCTGGTGGACAGTTGTAGCAAATCGCCGTTTCGCCGGCATGAGCCAAGGTGGCCGCGCCGCATAACAGCAGTGTCGCCAGGGTTTTACGCAAGTGGAACATCAAGCGTCTCCTCGTAGGGTTGAGTACTTTCGCCCGGCCGGATATGACAAGGCAGGCAATGGGAAACCGGGGTGGCGCCAGCGATCTGCGCCAACAATTGATCAATCACGGTGCAGGCCAGTGCCTCGATGGGCTGAACAACACTGCACAGCGTCGGATGCATCTGGGTGCCGAGGGCGATGCCGTCAAAACCGATGACCGAGAGTTGCCGAGGCACTTGCCAGCCGTTGCGGCGCAGTTCGGCGATCAAGCTGATGGCCAGCAAATCGTTGGAACAGACCAGCGCACTGAGCGCCTGGGGGCCATGCAACAACGGCTCGATGGCGGCGAAGTCAGCCTGGGTATGGGCGGGCATTTCAATCACCGGCAGGCTGGCGAGACCGGCTCCATGCATTGCCTCGCAATAACCGGCATAACGCAGGCGAGCACGGTCCGATTGCAGGGCAGGGCCGGCGACCATGCCAATCCGAGTGTGCCCGGCGTCCAGCAGATAACGGGTGGCGAGCGCCATGCCGGCGCGGTTGTCCACCGACACCGCGCTGTAATCCGGATTACCCGGCTGGTGATAAGCCAGCACAAAAGGCGTGTCCTCGCTGTCCAGGCTTTGCAGCACCCGGTTGCTCTCGGCGTCGGTTACCGTGAGGACTAGCCCATCGACACGCTGTCGCAGCAACTCCTCGACGACCGCGCTTTCGCGCTCGCTGCTGTAATCGGTGGTTGCCAACAACAGGTTGTAACCATGCACGCGTGCAGCACGCTCCATCGCCTGAAACTGTTCGGCGAACACCGGATTGAGCAGGTTGGGCACCACGACACCGATCAGCTTGGTCACTTGCAGGCGCAATTGGCGACCAAGACGGTTGGGCCGAAACCCCAGTTGGCGCGCCGCGGCGAAGACCTGTTCCCGGGTAGCCGGACGGACCACTTCAGGGGAGGCAAAGGCTCGCGCCGCGGTCGCCCGCGAAACCCCTGCCAGCCGTGCAACTTCTTTCAAATCAGTCATTGTCACTCGCTTGAGATCGATCTCATTGGCGAGGACAGTACTCAGGATGTATGGCGTTTCGGCGACGCAGTGATGACGATTTGATGTCAGTTGCTGCTGCCTATGGTTGAGGGTCTGCTGCAAACCCATACTGCCGGGCGGACCACACCACCGCCAACGTCAGCAGCAAGAGCGCGACCAGCACAGGCGCAAACGCAACGACACCCAGATGATCGAGCAGGATGCCCCCCACGATCCCGCCGCCGGCAATGGCGACGTTCCAGGCCGTGACCAGCATCGACTGGGCGAGATCCGCCGCGTCTCCGGCCGTCTTGGCGATTGCCGTTTGGAACAACGTCCCGGCCCCGCCAAAAGCGACTCCCCAGGCCGCCACGGCGGTGTAGATCGCAGCAAGGCTGTCGCTCATGGCCCCCAGTGTCAGGGCCGAGATGGCGAAAAGTGCCGTGCTGGCAAGGGTCAATGCCCGTAGATGGCGATCGATCAGCGCGCCGACGACCCAGATGCCCAGCAACGAGGCGCCCCCGAAGACCAGCAGCACCAAGTCGATCCGCTCGCCCAGGCCTGCCGCCATCAGGAACGGGGCGATATAGGTAAAGAGAATGTTGTGCGCCAAGACAAAGGCCAGCACCACACACAGCACCGAGCGAACGCCTGGCAGGGTGAAGACCTGGCGCAAGGCAAGGCGTTTGTCGGTGGTTTGCCCGGGAAAGTCAGGCACTTTGAGTCGCACCCAGACCATCAAGGCGACGGCGAACAAACTCATGATGGCGAAGCTCATCCGCCAGCCGATCAAATTACCGAGCAAGGTGCCGGCCGGTACGCCCAAGGATAACGCCAAGGGTGCGCCGACCATGGCAATTGCAATCGCCCGACCTTTCTGGCTCTCGGGCACCATGCGGGCGGCATACCCGGCCAACAAGGCCCAGAGCAGCCCGGCCGATACGCCACCCAGCAAGCGGGCAACGATCGTCAAGCCGTAATGGGACGAAAACGTTGTGACCGTATTGGCCACGGCAAAACCGGCGATGGCCAGCAGCAAGAGCGACCGGCGCCGCATGCCTTGGGTCGCGGCCGTCAAGGGAATGGCCGCCAGCAAGGAACCTATCGCATAGACCGTGACCAACTGGCCGGCGAGGGCTTCGGAGATCGCCAGCCCTTCGCTGATCTGGGAGAGAAGGCCGGCGGGCAAGGCTTCGGTGAGAATGGTCACGAACGCCGCCAACGCGAGGGCGAACAGTGAACCGATGGGGAGCGGCGCAGCGTCTTGAACGACCTCGGCATCGGCGTCGATATGGGTATTGGCAATCGTCATGTGTCACCTGCTTGGCGCGCTTCTGACCCGCCGGATGGCGGCGTCAATCGCAGATTGATAAGTGTCGACTACGGTAAGTGCCGCTCTTGGGCGAGACAAGAATGCTAGAGTGCGCAACACATCGGAAAAAATGTCCGCAATGGGAGCCTGGCGTGGAATCACTGAGCGGGATTGATTTTTTTGTTCGCGCGGCCGAAACCCGCAGCTTTTCAGAGGCGGGCAGGGCGCTTGGCATTTCGTCTTCGGCGGTGGGTAAAAGCGTGGCCCGGCTCGAGGAAAGGCTGGGGGTGCGGCTGTTTCATCGCAGCACGCGCAGTATCACGCTGACGGCAGAAGGGACGCTTTTCCTCGAGCGTTGCCGACGCATTCTCTGCGAAGTCGAAGCGGCCGAACTGGAACTGTCGGAAACCCGCAAAGCGCCGCGGGGCAAATTGCGCGTGAGCTTGCCTCTGGTTGCAGATTTGGTCATGCCGACGCTGATGGCTTTCATGCGCCGCTACCCCAGTATCGAATTGGACCTGGATTTCTCCGACAGGCTGGTGGACATCATTGAGGAAGGTTTTGATGCCGTCATTCGGACCGGAGAGCCAAACGACTCCCGGCTGATGTCCCGCCCGTTAGGCGCGTTCAAGCTCGTCGTGGTCGGTTCGCCCCGGTACTTCGCCGAACACGGCACACCGCAGGTGCCGGCGGATCTGCTGCGCCATGCCTGCCTGCTATACAAATTCCCCAGCACTGGCAGGCTGCAGGTCTGGCCGGTGAACGGGGAAGGGCAGTCCGATCTCAACCTGCCGGCCACCCTGGTCTGCAACACCACCGAGGCGTTGCTGTACGTCGTGCGCGATGCATTGGGGATTGCCTGCGTACCGGATTTCACCGTGCGCGATGCCATCGTCGCCGGTGAGCTGGTTACCGTCCTTGACGAGTTCAATCGGCATCAGAGCACCTTCCGCATGCTCTGGCCTTCAAGCAAGCATCTGGCGCCAAAACTGCGGGTGTTCATTGATTTCATGAGCAGCGAATTGTTCAAGTGACTCACGGGGATATGTCCCAACCCTGTAGGAGCCTGTTCAGATCAAGGGGCCTTGTTCTCGACCAAACAGTTTCCGCCATCCACCACGATGACTTCGCCAGTGAGGTAGCTCGCCTCTGAAGACGCCAGGAAAGCAACCACTGCAGCCACCTCTTCGGGACGTCCGGCCCGGCCCATCGGCGTATAACGTGCCGCCTTGGCTTCCTCGGCAGTGCTCGACCCTGTGGTGATCCAGCCGGGAGCGACGCTGTTTACAGTGATCCCTTGCTGGGCGACTTCAAGCGCCAGGCTCATGCTCATTCCAACCATCGCGGCCTTTGCGGCGCTGTAAGCCGCTTCACCGGGGTTACTGCAGCGGGTGCCGGTAGTGGAACTGATGTTTACGATGCGCCCGTAACGGCGCGCCCGCATGCCGGGCAGAACGGCCTGTGTAAGCAGAAAAGCCGTGGTCAGGTTTCGCGCCAGGGTAAGGTTCCAGGTGTGCAGATCCATGGTTTCCAAGTCGGAAAAAAACTCCGGGCTTCCTTGCATGGCCATGCCCGCGTTGTTGACCAGAATATCGATCTGCCCCCAGAGGGACTCTGCCCATGGGATAAACTCACGCACCTGATGCTCATCGGTAAGATCGATGGCCCGCCCTTGGACGTCGAATCCTTCGGCACGCAGTTCTGCGACCCGATCATTGATTCGCGCACTGCTGGCGGTGACGATCAGTCTGGCACCTGCAGTCCCCAGTCTGCGCGCGATGGCCATGCCAATCCCAATCTCACTTCCAACCCCGCTGACAAGGGCCACAGGGTTCTGTCCGGTTGCGTTTGGCATGGTGTCTCCAGAGGGTTGTAAGTAATGATCAGGAGTCGGAGCCTGATTTGCGTTTGAGCTATATAACCACCCTGATCAACGCCCGAACACCCCCGTCCTCCCCAACAACTGCTGTTGCCGCCAGGCCGGTGCGCTGGTGGGAAAAAGCACTTCGTTTGGTCGAAAACGGGCGATACCGCAGGCGGCAGCGATGCGCTGGCGTTGCTGGCCGTGGGCAAGGGCCTGCCGAAAACTGGCTTCGCTCTGCATTTGTCCCAGCACATAACCGACGCCCGCCTGGAAATCGCCGCCATGGGCCTGCCACCAAGCGGTGATGAGCTGCGGGTCGGGCCAGGGTAGATTTTCGTCGGGGTCCATTGCCACGTTGGTGTCTTGCGGGTCATCGTTCGGGCCGGCGTCGAAATCGGGCAGGTCCCGCAACTCCAGATCAAGCAACGCCAGGTCAGCGCCGGTGATCAGGCTGAAAGCTTCACCGGCGACCCGGGCATAGGGCAGGTCGCTCATTTGCTGGATCAACCACGGTACACAGACCGGATCGCCCAGCAGCCCAAGGGCCTGGATGCCGATGCGCCGGTCCCTGGGATCCTGTACCAACTGGCGTATCCAGGCGATGCTGGGCTCACGTTCCTGCCAGGCCAGCAATACGCAGAGCGCGCGATACTGGAACTGGCCCGGTTGCTCGGCGAATTGTCGCAATGGCTCCAGGGCTTGCGCGTCGCCCATCTGTGCGGTGGCCCAGTTGGTCCAGAAGCGCGTGGCGGCATCTTCATGCTGGCGGTGGGTACGAATCGCCGGGAGCAGGTCACGCCGGCGCAGCTCGCCCGCCGTGCGGGCGGCACGTGCCAGCACGCTGGGGTCGGCGTGGGACAGTTCGGCCAGCAGGGTAGGGCCGGGATCATGGCGATGCATCCCGCAGGCCGCCAGGCCGAGGCGGTGAAACAACGGCTCAGGGGAGGCGAACATGCGCTCGATCCAGGGCGATATACGCTCCCAGTCGAGCCACCCCAGGGCCATCAGATAACCGCGCTCCGTTTCTGACGCGCTTCGCAAATGATCGCTGAGTCGCGACAACATCTTCGCATCGGCCGCCTCGAAGGCCAGCAACACACTGGCGAACGTCTCGCCGACGGCGTGCGGACCGAGCTGGGCCAGCAGGATTTCCAGGCCCGTTGAGCCGGCGATGCGCAGGCCATCGAGATGGGCATCGATGCGCTCGTCCAGTTTGCTGAGATCATCAAGGTCGTAGTGGGGGGCACGCACGGCGTGATCGTGCAGGAGGATGAGGAAGCAAGCTTCTTCGGCATGTTGCTCGATCATTGAGGAGATGGGGAGCATGACGTCTCTGTCTTGTTACGGCACCAGGTTTCCGAAGAAGTAACGTTTACCGACTTCGAACTGCAGGGGAGAGGCCATGTATCGGTCCAGGACAGCGGCCGCATTCAGCGGTTGAAAGTCGCCATTTTTCCCATAGAAACTGGAGCAGTCGACGCCGGAATACACCTCGAATTTACGCCTCCAGATGAGAAAGTTGCTCCAGTCGATCCATTCATCAGTGCCTGAAGGAACCAGGGACTTTCTCATGACCCAGACTTGTTTGTTCATGTCGACGGGCATGCCACCGGAGATCGAGCAGCGATCGCTGCCATAAGCGTTCTGCAGTTCGCTCAGTCGTGAATCGACAGCCGCTTTGTATTCGATTTCGTTCAAGCCACTGTCAAAGAACTCGGGTTCGTTTTCGATGGGGTCAAGAAGATTGCTTAAATTGGCTTCCACGGCGGCTCGGTCGGCCCGACGGGCAAACGTGCGCCATGCCTCAACCATGAAAGGTATCAGCCACAGCACACCAGACCACTGCGCTGCCAGGCACGCCTCGATACGCAGGTAGGTGGGGCCTTCGAGTATGAGCTCGGCAAGGAAATCCAGGTCGGTGTCGAGTCCTGCATCAGCGGTCAGACCGAGGCAAGCCGATACCAGCGTTGGATCGCAATCAGGGTCCACTATCCATTTGCGCAGTTGGGATACATGGCTGTAATCGCCATGCTTGGCTTGCTCCAGAATCGCAGCAAGTGCCATCCACGGGTCGTCTTTCTTCCAGCCGTCAGGCGACATTACTTCTGCCGGAGCGCAGCCGCAGTAGTGATAGCCACGCCCCTTCCAATAGAAGCTGTCTTGAAGAAAACCGGGTCTTTGAGTGTGCTTGTAATTAGAGGTTTTCATCATTCAGGCCTTGGAAAACTATTGATGCGTGTCTCTTGAAGTGAACTGAGCTCTCCTTCGAGCTTCTCACACTTCTTGCCAGTCGGGGCGAGATTCCCTTGCCCGGCCGGACAACCTCCGGCCGCCTTGGGGACTCTATGCGCCACCGGTTCTCCCTGACCCACTTCGGTTTTCCAACGCATATAGCCTGGCCTGTTAATCGCCCAATCATTTTCAATGTTGGCTTTCTCTCGTTTGCTCGTTACGTAGTACTTATTGCATCCGCTCGGTTGCTTTCCGGCAGGTGGCAACAAGTGCCTGCACTTGGGGTTTGCCCGGACTTTGGCGAGGACGGCGGCGTTCTGAGGATTTTGTGCGGTGCCGTAGAATTCGTCTTCCGTCATGTACTCCCCGTTCGCTTGAGCCTTGGAGTGCGCCGCGCCGCCACAACATTCACATTTGTGTTTGCCTGGCACCTTGGCGTCTTGTTGCACCGGACTGTATTTGGCGGTGTTGACCATGGGGACGGCCGCATTCGCTGCGGGACTGGCATGATTCGATGTGGTGAGGTCGGTATGTCGGTCTACGTTCTGGCCTTCGAAAAGAACATCCATTGACCATGAAACAAAATAGGTCTTACCGGTGATGACGTGAGTGATGACACCGGCACCCTGGCTTCTTGTGGCGGCTTCATCGCCCAGTGGGGAGGTTTTATAGAAGGAGCGATTTTTTAACATGATCTCCTTGTTTTCGATCTTGACGGTCTTGCTGCCTTTCTTCATGTCCTTGGAAAACGAGGTGTCCGGATAGGGCACCGGGATGGGTCCTGCGGGAGGCGGTGGTGGCGTCAGGCAGACATCCGGGAATGCCGCGATGACCTTGCCGCCACCCGCTTTGCATGCAATCTCATCGCCATTTGCATAAACGTCGCAGCTCATAGGGGCCCCTGGGGTCGACTGAGGTCGCGCACGACGGCGGCGGCGCGTGCACCGGCCAGGGCACTGCTCAGACAGATCGCGCTGGTTCCCGGTGCATAGCCTTTGCGAAACGCCTGGTCGGCGAGTATCAACTGGACGATTCCAGCAATGGCCCCGGTGTCACCCATGGCCTCTGCCCAATGCCACAGTGGCTGATCCTCTTTTCGGACGGTCCGAAAAAGCCGGGCCTCCATCAGCGGAAGTTCCTTGAAGCCGTATTGCTCGCCCGTGACATCGGACAGGCGCAGATCAATTTCATGCAAACCCAGTCTGGCCTGTGCGAGCGCCGTGCGGGCGGCGTCGGTCAGCCCGCCTGCTCGCAGGGGTTTGTTCGACAAAAGCGGTGCCTCTTCTTGCCCGAATCCCAGGCCTGAGATTTCCAAGCAGGTGCCAGGTTGCCGATAGGCCTGAATCAAGATGGCCGCGGCCCCTTCGCCAGGAAACAAGCCGTCATTGTGAGTGGCCGTTTTCAGCCGGCGATGCTGGTCCAGCCATTGCAGCGTCAAGGCGCTGAGCAGCGAGTCGACACCCGCCACCACGCAGGCAGGCGCACGGGTTTCTTGCATCAATCGACTGGCTTCATGAAGGGCTTGCATGCCGGCAACCTGGCCGGAGGGGATGACCCTGGAGTGGGTTGGGTGGAACTGTATGCCCAACTTGGAAGATGCGTCGTGTATGACGGTCTGGGCTATTCCCCTGATATCGATTCCGGGGCGCTCCGGTTCAGCCAGGCACAGGAGAAAGGGCACTTCTGTCCAATCCAGCTTCGGCGCACCCTGTATCAACTCCACCAGTGCATGCAGCATGAGCCCGGACATACGCGATGCTGCCGGCAGCGCCAGGTCGAGACTGGACACCGTCGCGCCGATGATGGGTTCGCAAGCGTTGTCAAAAAACGGCAGCTCCTGGAGCGCTGACAGTCCGGCGCGCTTGGCAGCACAGGCACTGGCGACGCATAGGCCCACAGGGCAAGCCATGCCCATGCTGGTGATGAAAAGGGCCGGCGTCATAACGCCTCTTCTGCGGGAGGATAAGCTTCCTTAGTCCACGCGATGAGTTGAGCCAATGACTTGAAGTGTTGCTTTCCTCGCATGCGTTCTTCGTTGGCCTTGGCCTGTTCGAACTGATCGGCGCTTTGCCCGACGATGACCTTGGCCACTTCCTTGATGTTGCGCCCGAGCGGCGCAGAAGCTCGCCATGTCAGGAGCAGCCGATTCGCGTCCGGCTCCAGAATCACGGTGTCGACAACGGCTGCCGTTTCCCGCGTGCTGTCATCGTGAAAAACCAGGAGCACCGGCAGTTTCAAGTTTGTCGGAAGCCTGAATGCCGTCCGGCCTTTATCGTTGAGATTGAGCAGCGCAACTTCTTCGCCACCTTGCGGGTAGTCAATTTGCTGATCCTCTGGTGCGCACTGGAAATAACGCAGGTCAAAATCTTCCGGCAGAAATGGAAACTGATGATCAAGCCACGCCTGATCATAAGTGCCGGCCCATCGGATCCGCTGTTGCCAGGCTCGACCGATCGGGCCGAATGCCATCGGTTTGTAATTCCCATCGGGCGTGGTGACGGGCCTGTCCAGTTCTTCGGTATTGGGCAGCGGCAGACCATTTATCCGGGCAGTGTTTGCACTTGGGTAAAATCCGACCCCTACAGGGTTCCAGGGGTACCACTGATGTTGAGTGGCGTCGGCATGCGTGCGGTCCACCCCGCCAAAAGCCTGGGCATAGGAAACAGGCATTCTTGTGAAGGGAACAGGCCTGGTTGTCGAGTGTGAGAGGGCGCCCTCCACATAGACTCGTGCCCCCACGACTTTGAATGCTTTTACCAGCGTCCCGACTTTCAGGGCTACGTTCAGCTCTGTTACCGGCTCTCCATTGGGTGCGTAGCAGTGTCCATTGAGCAGGACATCGCAGCGTGGCTTGTGCAGTGCAAAATCGTTTTCGTATAACGCAGCTGATTCGCCCGGTTCCCCTGGGAACACATCAGCCATGATCAGCGGAGCCTGTTGTTCCAGCAGGCGAGGTTCATGTCCAGGATGATCAGCAATGCCGTAGGTTCCTTTCGCCACCACGACCAGCCATTCACGGCCGGTTTTATCGGTTGAGGTGGTAAAGCCGCCGACGAGGCGGGTCTTGTTTATCAATTCCATGGCGTCACTGCCTCAGTTGATCTGTACCGAGCCGCCCTTGATCCGGTTCACTCCAGATGATCGGCTCGAGAGGTAGGCGCCTCGGATCAGTACCTTGCCTTCACGGGTAAGAGTGATGCTGGCCTTGCCGCAACGCAGGACGATTTCCCGTTCTGCGGTGAACTCCAAACGCTCGCCGTCCAGGTTCGCGACGGCGCGGGGCGTGGTTTGCGGCAGACGCTGGATTCGACCAATCACCAGCGGCCGGGTCAGGTCGCCGGCCTCGAACATCAGAGCGACCTGGGCGCCGATGTCTTCACGGGCGAGTGGGGTGGTGGTGCGCGCGGCGAGGCCGATTTCGGCGGGGCAGCCAGGGAAGGCGACCACAGGAGCATCTGCACTGGGCACATCCAGCAGCACCCCAATCACAACACCATCCACGCGCGCGGGCGTGGCGGTGGAGGAAACGGTCAAATGATATTCAACGGTCATGGCGCCCACTCCGTGGCTAGTTCTGCAGGATTTTCTGGCCTTTGACGACAACGTTCTTGTTCGCCTTGATGTTGATGGCGCCGGAGCCGTCGATGGTGATGTTCTTGCCGCTGATCACGATGGTGCCGTCCTTCTTCATGGTGATGCTGGCCGCGCCCGTCGTCAGGCTGATCGAGTCGCCGGCGTTGAGGGAGAAGTGCTTGCCAACGTCCAGGCTGTCGTTTTGCTTGATGTCAGTGGTGCGGCTCTGGGCGACGTCACGGGATTCGTTCTGGCCGATCTGGGTACTCTGGTTGCCATTGATCTCGATACCTTCGTTGCCTTTGACCGTTTCGTTGCGGTTGCCGGTGATGCCGATGGTCTCGTTACCGCCCACGTCCTCGGTGCGGTTGCTGACGATGGTGATGCTTTCGTTGGCACCGACCTTTTCCGTGCGGTCCGCACCTATGGTGATGGTCTCGTTGCTGCCCACCTTTTCGGTGCGGTTGGCGCCGATGGTGATTTTCTCGTCGCTGCCCACATCTTCGGTGCGGTTCACGCCGATGGAGATGGTTTCGTTGTTGCCGACGGTTTCCTTGCGGTCGACGCCGATCTTGATGGTTTCGTTGTTGTCCACGGTCTCAGTGCGGTCGTGTTTGACGTGTACGGTTTCATCGTTGTCGATGGTCTTGCTGCGGTCGTGGCCGACCCAATGGGTCTCGTCGTTCTCGACCTCGATGTCCTGATTCTTCTCGGCGTGGATAAACAGTTGCTCCGCGCCTTTCTTGTCCTCCATGCGGATCTCATTGAAGTTTGCCTGTGAGCCGTCCTTGCTTGAACGACTTTTCACGCCACTCTGAGTGGCATTGGCTGGCAGCTTGTAGGGCACGGTCTGTTCGGCGTTGTAGACGCGACCGGTGATGATCGGCCGGTCGGGGTCGCCTTCAAGGAAGCTGACGATCACTTCCTGACCGATCCGCGGGATCTGCACCGCCCCCCAGTTTTTGCCAGCCCAGGCTTGGGACACGCGAATCCAGCAGGAGCTGTTTTCGTTGGATTGGTCATGGCGATCCCAGTGGAAGTGCACCTTGACCCGGCCATACTGGTCGGTCCAGATCTCCTCGCCACTGGGGCCAACCACCACGGCGGTCTGCGGCCCACGGACAATGGGCATGGGCGTCAGAGGGAGAGGGCGGAAGGCTTGGCTGGCATCCATGCAGTCCAGCTCGCTGACGAACTGTTCGGCTAAATCTGACTGTCCGCTTTCATAGATTTCCTGACGGATCTGATAGCGCGCGACCACCACCAAGTATTCGCGATTCTGGTCCGCACGGTCGTAACCCGTCAGCGTGAACAAATGACCGGAGCCCAACCCGCGGGCCCGGCCGCGCAACTGCACGCGCTCGAACTGGCTGTGAATGGCTTCGATGCGGGTGCGTGCGTAGTGATCGCCATCGTTGCTCTGCAGGTATTCACCGGGGTAGTCATACAGCGGGTGGTCACCGTTGCTGTGGTTGCGTACCACGCTGGAGCGCACCTCAAGGCTGGCGCGCGGGCGCAGGAAGTCATAGTCGTTCAGCGCCAGCGAACCCGGCTGGACTTCCCGTGCCAGTTGCCAGTCGTAGAAATGATCGCGCTCGCGCATTTGCCGATCGGGCGGATAGAAGGGCACCGAGTCGTAGTCCGCTGGCGTGGAGTGAGCACCATAAGCGTCGGCCAGCACCAGAACATGACGCTCCTTTTCATGGCGGAAGTAGTAATAGATGCCTTCCTGTTCCATCAGCCGGCTGACGAAATCGAAGCTGCTTTCGCGGTACTGAACGCAATATTCCCACTCACGGTAGCTGGCGCTGAGGCTGTCTTCAAAATCAGAGAAACCGAGGTCGCGAAACACCTGCTTAATGATGTCCGGCACGGTCTTGTTCTGGAAAATCCGACAGTCCGAGGTCCGCGTGAGTAGCCAGAACCATGGCCGCAAACTGACGCGGTAACCCGCGAACTGGCCGTGACCGGTCAGTTGCCGGCAGCTGCTGATAATGCCGTGGAAATAGCGTTTGCCTCCGCTGTACAACTCCAGGGTCAAACCCATCGGCTTGCCCAGCAACTGATCGAACTTGATCGCCCGGTCTTCGGAGGTAAGTTCCAATTCGTAGTGAAACAACCGCCCCAACTCTTCGCTGCCATCCATGCTCTGCAACAACAGGACATCGCCACCGAGAGGACTGTCGACCTGTACCAGACGGTTGTTTTGGGTGATTGCCATCTACGGCTTCCTTGGCTCGTGTTCGGGCATCCGTTCGCCGTAAGGAAGGCAGCGGCGTATCAGCAATACCGGCCAATGACGGCCCCTCAGATGTTCAAGATAGGTGACCGGTGGTCGCTGACTTAGGTTATTTGGTTATAGTTTTATTCTAGAACCGCACCAACAGTGATGAGCACCAGCAACTAGGCTCCAGACAGGAGGAGGGGCCCGACGGCAAGGGGCGGGCGATTATCGTGTGTTTGCCACAGTGGAATGTTCTTGAGCCCCGGCCTCCAGCACCTGCACCATCACCTCGGATTGCCAGGCGAAGTACGGATTGTAGGTCAACCGTGCATGGACTTTGCCGGGCTCACGATAACCCCAGTCCGAATACCAGACAGGGCCACCTGCCTGGCATTGTTGGTAAGCCGTGTCGCTCTGGCCGTTCCAGCACAGACGCTGGTTACCCTGGCGACCATATTGCGGATTATCGGGGGAGAACAGCACGCCCATATGGGAAAACTGACTGATCTGCTCGGCCGGCAACTGGTCGCTGCGCACCAACAGGCGCGGACTTTGCAATTCGTTGGCGAGGTTGCCATACCAGATCATCCGCGACCCCGGGTTGGGGAAACGCCGATTGAAGGCGTCCCGTACAAACTCCACATCCACCACCGAGTCATGGGCCGCACTGACCATCAGCACCGGGCGGTCGAACGCCTGCGATGCCAGCTTGCTGCGCACGGCCGTACTGCTCAGGTAAAACTGGGCGAAGCCATTGGTTGGCACGTTCTGGTAGCGCAGCGACGTCTGCTGCGGGGCCGCGCTGGTCGGCTGCCGTAGCCACGGTTTGACCTTCGCCAGCCATGGCAGCACCCAATCAAACCCAACATTGGACTTGAACGCCGGGGAAAACAGCAGCAGCCCAGCGATCGACTGATCGTCCATGGCGTACGCCACAACCAGGTTGGCACCGGTGGAGAAACCACCCAGGTAAACGTGGCCGACATCCTTGCGTAGCAGCGCCACCTGTTGTTCCACGGTTCGACGCCAATCATTGATGTCAACGTCGAGCATATCGGCCGGCCGAGTGCCGTGGCCGGGCAGCAGCACGGTGCGTACCCGATATCCCTGGCTGGCCAGTTGTGTCGCGACATCTACGAATGAGCCGGGCGAATCGCCAAGGCCGTGAACCAGAAGAACGCCTCTACCATTGGGCTGCGCGGGTACCCATTCACGGGGAGCGTTCCAGGCCAGCTCCAAGGTGTGGTCGGGATTCTGAAACTGCCGATTACGCTCAATCTGCGCCAGGGTTTGCAGGCGGTAGTCGCCAAAGCTGACCGGCGCCGGCTGGGCGACCTCAACCGGAGCGCGCGCGCAGCCGGCAAGGCCGATCATCAAGAGCGCGTAGAGTGCTTTCATTGGGGTTTCCATATGTTCATGTTGATGTCCTATCAAGGACGATAGATGTACCACGTGGGTCGCATTGCACAAAACCCGGAAGAGTTACTTTAGGTGGGGGGAGCTGACGTCAGGGTGACGGGTGGCTGACAGGAATGCGAGTAAACGCGCTCTGCAGTAGTTTGTCCTCGGTCAACCACTTTACAAGGGCTCGACCCAGGACAACCTCAACCCCGTGGCGATCCACTGATAGCGACAAATACGCAGGGCTGAAAATTGAGTCTGGGCAAGACTGTTCCAAGCGGATCGCATGTCTGTTGAGATCCGTCGTTTCTGCAACGGCTGAGGAATCACAGCAGTTTGAAGTTGTACTCAAGGACAAAGTAAATGCGGTCGATGTCCGGCCCGCCTTGTGCTTCGTTCGCCCGATGAGAAACGTGGGTGAAATGCACTAAAAGATCTTTCGCCGGCCCGGACTGGACGGTGTAGCTTAGATCAATGTCGCGCTCCCAGTGCTTCCCGCCTTTGCCTTGCTGAGGGACATACTCCTGTTCGCCAGGATCAAAAGGGAAGTAAGCCCCTCCTTGCGGCGCATGAGTACCGTCGATATCACGTCCAGTCACATACCGTGACATGAACTTGAGCCCAGGCAATCCCATGGATGCGAAATCCAGGTCGTAGCGGGCTTGGTAGGAACGCTCATGGGGGCCATTGAAATCGGCGAACTTGATGGAGTTGGCTAGGTATATGGAGTCGCCCCCTACGAAATCGAAAGGCGTGTCACCACGATTTTTTTGGACCGCCAGGGTAAAGGCTTGGTTGCCAATATTGTGTTTGGCAGAAAGGCTATAAGCTGTTGTGTTGATGCCTCCCGCAACTGAGCGCCCGTAGTCAATCGTATGGTAGATGTTGAAATCTACAAACGTATCCCAGCGACGGACATACGCGTTCGCGTAATACTGTCTCCAAGTGTCTGTTAGCTGGGATGAGTACAGCCTGGCGCCTAGGATCTTGTTGGATGTGAAGTCAGCCCCAACGAAGCTGATTGAGCCCATATCGGTGTTAACGCCATACCCGGAAAAATCCCCTTTAGAAGAGGAGGAGTCCTGGTTTTTGAATGCCGTGAATTTGCCACCGACCAAGTGTATGCCAGTAAGCTCGTCACTTTCTAAGAGCCATCCCGTTGCGTATTCGGGTTGCAGACGTTTGTCGGAGGTGTCGAAGACTGGGGTTTCTACTTCCATCTCGCCGAACTTGATAGAGGTCTGCGAGAGGCGAGTCTTGATCACGCCGCCGCCGTCGCTGAAGTTTTGTGCGGACTCTCCATCACTGTCGACGGGTAAAAGCCCGGTTCCTGAGTGTCCCTTACCGCCATCGAGTTTTTGCCCGACAAAAGCATGCACATCCACACCAAAACCAAATGTTCCGGGCGTGAAGCCTGACTCAAACGTCGTGATGAAGCCCTGTGCCCATTCTCGCTGGTAATTTTTCGCGGCGTTTTCGGAGCGGTTATCATTGTTCAAGAAGAAATTTCGGCTGATAACGTTGAGCGTTGCATCCCCTAGAAAGTCCGAGCTTCTGGGCTCTGTCGAGTCTGCTGCCATAACCTTTCCAACACACAACAGGCAGCAGCAAAGCACCGTGTTCTTCATGGTGTACTTGTGCTGAACGTGGGCCATAACAATGTCCTTGAAACAATGGGAATGCGCCAGCGCATTACACGAAGGGTCAGCACCACCTCCTTTGGATAAACAGGTATGCGCAGAGGGTTTCATTCTTGGTTGCAGGGCCGTGGCTTGCGAGTTAAATGTTGTTAATTCCACTCACCTAAGGCGATAGACACCCTCTCGGGAGCAGTCAGCAGTGCCGAGGCCGGTGCGCAGTTCAACGCTTCTGCAACCACCCAAGCAAACCTCCTTTTTTGATCGGCGCTGGTTTGGCCATCAACGTCAGTTGGCTGTTCTGTTGCCGCACCGCTTGCAGCTTGTTCAATGCCTGGCCGACTTCGCTGCGTTGCTCCATGCAACTGCGTGTCAGAGACTTGTCGATGCGGTAAATGATGCAGGACGTCAGTGTGGTGAAAGTGGCCTGGGACGGTGTGTCGGCGAGGATGCTCTGTTCGCCCATGACTTCGCTCGGCCCCATGCGACCTACTTCAGTTTGCTGGGTGTCGTCGGGCACTGTGGCGCTGACCACTCCGGTGGCAATCACGAACAGATTGTCAGGCACTTCACCCAACTCCAGCACCACTTGTCCCGCCGCGTATTGCTGCGGAGTCATGGCCAGAGCCAACCGATCGCGTTCGTCCTCGCCCAGGGAGCGGAAGATTTTTACCTCGTCCAGCAACGCTCGCGCTCGGGTAGTGGGTTCAACCGCACCATCGAGTTGCCGGGAAATACCAGCCGCTTCCAAGTGCCGATGGGCCAGGTCGAACAACTGATTGCGCACTTCACTTTTTCTGCCCAGCTCGGCGATAAAACCGCTGGCCACGTATTCGGACATGTTTTCACCGGCCTCCTTGAGCAGAGCTTTAGGTGCAGGGGAGAGGAGCAGGCTGCTGCTACCTTGCAAGGTGCGATCCAGTGCGTCTAACACCCGACGCGGACGGATGTGGTTGGGCACCTGAATGCTAATGGATACGCCATGCATGTTGCTCGGTCGGCTCAGGTTGACGATCTTCGCCTTGGCCGCCACCGAGTTCGGTACCACCGCAGTACTGCCGGCGCTGGTGAGCAGGTGGGTGGCGCGCCAGTCGATGTCCAGCACCTTGCCTTCGGTGCCGTCGATCATGATCCAGTCATCCACCTGATAGGGTTTGGTGGTGTTGAGCACAATGCCGGAAAACACGTCGCTCAACGTGCTTTGCAACGCCAGCCCGACGACGATCGCCACGACTCCGGAGGTCGCCAGCAAGCCTTTGACTGGCAGCTCCAGCACATAACCAGCCGCGGCGACGATCGCGATCAAAAATACCAGCGCACCTATGACATCCTGCAGCAACCGCCCACTGTGACCAATGCGTCGTATCAGCACCAGACCGATGATTTCCGTGAGCACCCGCGCGGCATATAGCCACCAGAGAATCCCAAGGGCCGTTGCCCCCAGTTGCACAGCGCGATCACCGGCAAACACGGGAGCCTGCAGCGGGCTGACGTCGGCATTGATGATGATTGCACTGAAGATCAGGAACAAGCCCAGACGCAACCCAATCCGGGTGACGCGGTGCTTGAACGGCGCGAGATGCCAGATCAGCGCATCGATCACCAGCAGCAGGGCACTCCACGACAAGGGATGACCGTAGATAATGGGCATGTGATCTCCGGGTAAAAAAAGGTGGGTAGCGCGCGCTCCCTTGAATCAAGGTTTGGCAGCACCGTGAATACAGATTAATAGGGGGCCTAAAAAGGAAAAAGCAGCTATAAAGCGTCTAACTGTCAACCTAGTCGTGACAATGAATCCATTGGAAGAGCGCCTCGGTGTGCGGCTGCAGCAGGCTGATCGGGATCGATGCGAATGCGCACAGGCAGGCGCTGGACAATCTTCGTGAAGTTGCTAGTGCAGTGGGAGACACAGACTATGTGGTGGAAAGAGATTCTGGTTTTCAAGTCTGAGGGACCGGTGGCCGAAGCCGGCGGCAAGCTCGAAGGCTCTGGAGGCAGGGAGCATAGATCGTTGATTTCGGAGGATTCTGGTAATTCGTGGCAAAGTCCTGTTTAAGGGTGCAGGCGACACTATGAGTAAACACCTTTATACATCGCGTTTAACATAATATACATTACACGCAACAAAGTATGTCGCTACCAGCCGGACTATCCAGCAGATTTTCCGCCAGACGCTTCCCCTCACCATCACCCACAAGCATCACTGAAAACCAATTCACCGCGCACCAATCCCTTGGCAAGCGTCATCACGGCAACCACCAAACTACCAGCGCGTGCGCAACGTCATGCCCATGCTGCGCGGGTCGCCGGTAAGCACTCCGTAATCACCTGCACCAAGCCGAGGGTAAACGGCGGTGATGTAGTTCTCGTCGAACAGATTGCGCGCCCACAGTTCGGCTTCCCAACGCCTGTTGCTGCGGCGCAGTCCAAGACGCAGGTTGGTCAGCCCATAGGATGGCTGGTAGCTGCCCTGGCCACCTTCGAGCGTGCCGTAGTAACCGCTGCGGAATTTGTAGTCCAGGGCGCTGAACAGCTCCAGGCCATGCTCCAGTGGGTAGCGATAGTCGATTCCGGCGTTGGCGTTCCACTCTGGAGCGTTGAACACGCGTTGACCTCCCAAATCGCACGACCACTGAGCGCTGGTTGGCGAGCACGGTGCGTTGGGGAAATCCCGGTAGCGTGCGTCACTCCAGGCGATCCCCAGCCTCAGGTCAACCCGTTCGCTGGCACGTAGCTGCGCGTCCAGTTCGATCCCGCGCAGGCGCACTTTGCCGACATTGATCAGGTTGTCGCGGATCGGCGGCGAGAACTGGTCCGCCGGCGCACGGTTGGTCAATGCCTGGTAGTCGTCGACATCGGCCTGGTACACAGCCAGATCGAGCACGCCTCGTTCGTTCCAGAAGCTGCGCTTGAGGCCCACCTCGACCGAAGTGACCCGCTCCGCATCGAATGTCGATGAGAGATTGGGGCCGATTACGTCGAGATTGATTCCGCCAGCCTTGTAACCGCGTGACCAACTGGCATAGCCGAGCAGGTCATCGGCAAACTGGTAGTTGAACGTCAATTGTCCGGAAAGATTGCTCTCCTCGATCGCATCACGTCGGTAGTACTCGCCGCCGAGTGCGACGCTGCGCAGCAACGGGCCCGCCAACTGCGAGATCAGGTCAGGGCCCAGTGGCGCCAACCCCGAAACGCTGCGCGACAGCCAGCCCTGTTTGCGCTCGCGGGTGTAACGCAGCCCTGGTGTGATCGCCAGGCGGTCCGTGGCATGCCAGGTGAGTTGACCGAACACGGCGCGGCTGTCGGTGCGCTGCTGACCGTCGAAGTCCTGCTGCGCGCCATCGAGCAATGACGGAGCAATCATTCCGGGCGTAATGCCCAGCCAGTCGATTTCCGGGCGATCCCCCAGAAAATAAGCGGCCGCGTCCTCGCCGAAACGCACGCCCACCTCGCGGTTCAACTTCTGCCGCAAATAATAAAGGCCCACCACGTAGTCGAAGTGTTCGTTGGGCGAATCGGCCAGGCGCAACTCCTGGCTGAATTGATGGTGATCGAGCTTCACAGCGGCGTTTTCGGCCACCGACAGCGGCATGCCATCGCCATCCTGGTCCGCATCATAGGTCCAGTCGCGGTAACCGCTGATGCTGGTCAGCGTGGCGCCGCTGTCGAGCAGCCAGTTCAACTCCAGCGTAGTGCCGGTCTGCAGCGTCTTCACCGTGTTCGGTTCGTCTTGCTGCACGCGACGCGCATAAGGATCTATCGGCAGTTGGCGGTAGCCAACGAAGGCGGCTCGATCGATGCTCGTCTGGCTGTAGTTGCTCGCCGCAAAGACATTGCCCTGCTCGTCCTGCCAACCATATTCACCGATCAATCGCGCGCTGAACGTTTCGCTCGGCGTCCACAGCAACTGGCCCCGTAGGCCCTGGCGGTTCTGGTCACCCAGGTGGCTGCCGTTGTAAGTGTTCTCTATGAGCCCGTCGCGCTCTACGTCGTAGCCGGTCAGGCGCCCCGCCAACACCCCATCGATCAGCGCGCCTGAAACCGTGCCGCGATACTGACGCAGGCCATCACTGCCGACCGAGACCTCGCCATTGCCTTGCGGCTCGAAGGTGGGCGCGCGGCTGCTGATGTTGATCGCACCTGCCGTGGTGTTTTTGCCATATAGGGTGCCCTGTGGCCCCCGCAACACCTCGACCCGCTCGATATCGACCAGGTCGACCAGCGACATGCCTTGGCGCCCGAGGTAAACCCCATCGAGAAACACCCCGACACTGCCGTCCAGGCCATCGTTGTAGGAGCTCGAACCGAGTCCGCGAATACCGTAGCTGGCGTAACGCGCACTGGGCACGGCTACCAACAGACTCGGTACGCGCTGCTGCAGGTCCTCGGTACGGTAGATGCCGGCATCGTTCAATTGCTCGCCATTGAGCACGTTCATGGCAATCGGCACGGCCTGCACGCGCTCCTCGCGGTGGCGGGCAGTGACCTTCACCTCGTCGAGTACCAAGACCGAAGGCCGGCCAGGCTCCGCCTGTTCAGCACCAGGATCCTGATCATCGGCCTGGGCCCCACTCAGATAGAACCAACATACAACATGAAGCAGGCATCCATAGCGCACTCGGGGCTCGATCATCCTGGACACAGCAAACCTCTGATAGCGAACTGACATATAGCCGCTGCGAGGCTACATCATTCAGACTATGGAAAAAATCGTAAACGCTCGGGACAATCCAGTCCCAGGGGGCGGTAACAGCCAAGAACTGTTTGCATCGCGCGTTTGAGCTTGTAGGATCCGCGCATTGTGACTGGATGGCCGAGATTCACCAGGGCCAAAAACGACCGTTATCACACTCATTCGTCTACCCTCACAAAGCGCCATGCGGTTGTTCGCGAGTGCCTGGCGCTTCAATATTCCTGCGTTAACGTACCGGAGATTTTCCATGCTCAAGCGTTCCCTGGCATTGGCCGTCGGCTTGACCCTGTCTTTCAGCGCCTTGCTGGCCCAGGCCGCCGACACCCTGAAAGTCAGCGCGATTCCCGATGAAGCCCCTACCGAATTGCTGCGTAAGTTCAAGCCCTTGGGCGCTTATCTGGAACAACAGACCGGCATGAAAGTCGAGTTCATTCCCGTAAGCGACTACCCCGCTGTGGTCGAGGCGCTGGCGACCGACCGCATCGACCTGGCCTGGTTGGGTGGTTTCACGTTCGTGCAAGCACGCTTGAAAACCGGTAATGCGATCCCGCTGGTGCAGCGCGAGCAGGACGCCCAATTCACCAGTAAATTCATCACCGCCGACCCTGCGGTCAAATCCCTCGCCGACCTCAAGGGCAAGACCTTTGCATTCGGTTCAGTGTCTTCCACCTCTGGCAGCCTGATGCCGCGATATTTCATGCTCCAGGACGGCATCAAGCCGGAAAGCTACTTCAGCCGCGTAGGTTACTCGGGCGCCCATGACGCCACCGTCGCCTGGGTCCAGGCCGGCAAAGTGGACGCTGGGGTACTGAACGCCAGTGTCTGGGAAAAACTGGTCGCCGCCGGCAAGGTCGACACCGCCAAGGTCAAGGTGTTTGCCACCACCCCGGCCTACTTCGACTACAACTGGACGGTGCGCGGAACGCTCGACCCGGCGCTGGCAGCCAAGATCAAGGCAGCCTTCCTGGCACTCGACCCGGCAAATCCGAAGGACAAGGAAATCCTCGATCTGCAGGCTGCCAGCCGCTTCATCGAAACCAAGCCTGAGAACTACAAGGGCATCGAGGAAGCCGCACGCGCCGCCGAATTGCTCAAATGACATTACATCTGACCCAGGTCAGCCTTACCCACGCCAACGGCGTCCAGGCGCTACGTGGCGTGGAGCTGCACATCGGTGCCGGCGAACAGGTCGCCATCATCGGTCCGTCCGGTGCGGGTAAATCGAGCCTGCTCAATCTGCTGGGCACGGCCCTGCGACCGGGTCAGGGCGAAATGCAGGTGCTCGGTGAAACGGCCTGGCAGTTGTCTGCCCGCGAGCGTCAACGCCTGCGCGCGCGCATCGGCTTGATCCACCAAGCGCCGCCCCTGCCACCGCGCCAGCGCGTAATCACTGCGGTGCTGGCCGGCAAACTGGGTCAGTGGGGCATGGGCAAGAGCCTGCTGAACCTGCTGCACCCGCTGGATGTTCCCGGCGCACGGGCGGCATTGGCCAGGCTGGATCTGAGCGACAAGCTGTTCGCGCAATGCCAGCAACTCTCCGGCGGCCAGTTACAACGCGTTGGGATTGCCCGGGTGCTGTATCAGGCACCCGAGGTGTTGTTGGCCGATGAACCTGTTTCGGCCATGGATCCGGTGCTGGCCGAGCACACCCTTTCAGTGCTCTGTCGCCATGCCCGTGAGCACAACGTCACCCTGGTCGCCAGCCTGCATGCGGTGGACCTGGCCCTGGCGCACTTTTCGCGGATCATCGGCCTGCGTGACGGACAGATCCTGTTCGATCTGCCGACCGATGCCGTCGACCGTGAGCGGCTCGACAAGCTCTACGCCAATGAGCAGTTGATACCCTCGCCTCCACCGCCCTCCCCCTTGAGTGTGCAAATCCCGCGATGCTGACACGCGATACCCGAGACCCCGCCAGCGGCCCTCGCCTGCTGCTCTGCCTGTTGGCGCTTGTCCTGCTGTGGCCGGGCATCCACTTCAGCGAGCTGGACCTTGGCGTGCTGGTGACGAGCGACAGTCAAAGCGAGATGGGCCGGTTTGTCTCGGCCTTCTGGCCACCGGCCCATGGCGAAGCGTTCATTGAGCTGCTATTGCAAGCCACCTTGCAGACCTTGGCCATTGCCACGGCGGGTATGGCTTTGGCATTGCTGTTCGCCGTTCCCGCCAGCCTGCTGGCCAGCCGTGCGCTTTCGCTGTCTGCGGCCTCCCGGGGTGGCCAACCAGGCTATTGGGGGCAACTGCTGCGCTGGCCGGTACGCGGTCTGCTGATCTTCCTGCGCAGCGTGCCGGAAATCGTCTGGGCCCTGCTCTTCGTCCGCGCCGTCGGTCTGGGGCCGACTGCCGGGGTGCTGGCCATCGCCATTACCTACAGCGGCATGTTGGGCAAGGTCTACGCGGAAATCTACGAGTCGGTCGACCAGCGTCCGGCACATGCACTGTTGCAGGCTGGCAGCGGCCGACTGACAGCCTTCTGCTACGGGATCCTGCCCAATGTCGCGGCGGAGCTGCTGTCCTACACGGTGTATCGCTGGGAGTGCGCCATCCGCGCCTCGGTGGTGATGGGCTTCGTCGGTGCCGGTGGCCTGGGCCAACAAATGGACCTGTCGTTGCGCATGTTCGCCGGCGGTGAAGTGGCCAGCATGCTGTTGACGTTCCTCGTCCTGGTCCTGCTGGCCGATCAACTCAGTCGCCTGCTGCGCTGGAGGCTGGCATGAACCGCCTGTTCAACGCGATATTGCTCCTGTGCATCGGTGCAGCCGTCGTCGCCTCGTTCGCCTATCTGGGCATCGACCTCGGCCAGCTTGGCGACGGCGACAACCTGAACCGGATGGGCGCTTATGCCCAGCGTTTTCTCAGCCCGGACCTGAGCCCCAGCCATCTGAAAGCAATCGGCCACGGTGCCCTGGAAACCATCGCCATGTCCGCCCTTGGCACCCTGCTCGCCGCGGTGTTCGGCCTGGTCCTGGCCCTCCCCGCCGCCGGGCGCTTCGGTTGGCCGATGCAAAGCACCTCGCGCCTGGTACTCAACGCCTTGCGCGCGGTTCCTGAACTGGTGTGGGCGGCGCTGATGGTCTTGGCTGCTGGGCTGGGCCCCAATGCCGGCACCCTGGCATTGGCGCTGCACACCACCGGCGTGCTCGGCCGGCTGTTCGCCGAAGCGCTGGAAAACACCCCACCCGAACCGGCCGAAGCCATTCGCCTGCAAGGCGGCAATGCCGTGTGGGCGTTCTGTTACGGCACCCTGCCCAACCTGATGCCGCAGCTGTTGGCCTACATCCTGTACCGCTGGGAAAACAACATTCGCATGGCCAGCGTGCTGGGCTTCGTCGGCGCCGGCGGATTGGGGCAAATGCTCTATGTCAGCCTCAGCCTGTTCCAGGAGGCGCAGGCCAGCACGGTGATTCTGGCGATGCTGCTGCTGGTCCTCGCGGTCGACTCGCTGAGCAGTTGGAGTCGTCAACGCTGGGTCAAGGCCTGAGCGCTGCCGCGTAGCGGCGAGTTTGACACCACACGTTCAGACCAGGGTGGCTCCCCTCCCTTGCCCACGGGTTGACCGCAACCGCTGCAGCCTGTCAGCGAACTGAAATATCCCCGACTTATTCTGCTGATGCGCGCATTGCGGCGATGTGCGGGTTGTATGTGCCTGCCCGTTCGGAAGTCATCCAGGGAGTCCGCCATGAAAATCAGTGTATTCGGTAGTGGTTACGTGGGATTGGTGCAAGCGGCGGTGTTGGCCGAGGTGGGCCATGACGTGGTGTGCATGGACATAGACGAACAGAAAGTCGAAAGCCTGCGCCAAGGCCAGGTGAGTATCTTCGAACCCGGTCTGGCCGCGCTGGTGCGTGAGGGATTGGAAGCCGGACGTCTGCATTTCACCCACGATGAAAAGCTCGCGGTGCAGCACGGCCAGGTGCTGTTCATCGCCGTGGGTACGCCTTCCAGGGAAGATGGCTCGGCCGATTTGAGTCAGGTCCTGGCCGTCGGTGAGGCGGTGGCTCGTTACCGCGAACAACCAGTCCTTGTCGTGGAGAAATCCACTGTACCGGTGGGCACCGGCGACGCCCTGCGGGCGCACATCGACAAATGCCTGCTCAAGGCCGGCCGTTTGTTGCAGTTCGATATCGTGTCCAACCCCGAGTTTCTCAAGGAAGGCTCGGCGGTGGCTGATTGTCGCCGTCCGGATCGCATCGTGATCGGCTGCGAAAGCAATGAAGTGCGCGACACCATGCGCGACTTGTACGCGCCCTTCAATCGCAACCATGACCGGATCCTGTTCATGGATCTGCGCAGCGCCGAGCTGACCAAGTACGCAGCCAACGGCATGCTGGCGACGAAGATCAGCTTCATCAACCAGATCGCGGAGCTGGCGGAACACCTGGGCGCTGACATCGAAGCCGTGCGCCTGGGCATCGGCGCGGACTCGCGCATCGGTTATCACTTCATTTACCCGGGCTGCGGCTACGGTGGCTCGTGTTTTCCCAAAGACATGCGCGCGCTGATCCACACGGCCGAGCAAGCCCACTGCTCCAGCGATCTGTTGCAAGCGGTGGAAACCATCAACCAGCGGCAGAAGCACAAGCTGTTCGAACGCATCCAGGCGTTCTACAAAGGCGATTTGCGCGGTAGAACCTTCGCGGTGTGGGGCTTGGCCTTCAAGCCCAACACCGACGACATGCGCGACGCACCGAGTCGTACCCTGCTGGAGGCGTTGTGGGGTGCCGGTGCCAGTGTCCGCGCCTTTGACCCCGAGGCCATGCAGCAGACCCAGCAGCTGTATCCCGACGAATCGAAGCTGATGTTGATGGGCACGCCGGAATCGGTTTTGCCGGGGGCCGATGCACTGGTGATCTGCACTGAATGGCAACCGTTCAAGGCGCCGGATTTCGACCTGATCCAGCAACGGCTCAAGGCTGCGGTGATTTTCGATGGCCGCAACCTGTATGACCCGGACCGCATGGCAGACAAGGGCTTTACCTATTTCCCCATAGGGCGCGGGCAATCGTGCAACCTGCCTATCGCTCAGCAAACCTGGTTTCAAGCGTCCAGAAGCGCATGATCTTCTTTACCTCAAAATAAGTGCACTCAAACAGCATTAATATGAATTTGTAAGCAAGGGCCGCGAACGGCACACTGTGCATCGTTCCTCCCCCAACTGTTGGAACACTTAAAGGGCTTTCAGGGATTCTCCCGTAAGCCCCTTTTTTTGTTCGTTTTTTGGATTTTCGCTTAATGCTTTCTCGCTGGTTCCCCGCTGCTATCAATACCCGCCCCACCGAATGGAGCCGGGCCGCCATCGGTATGGCCCTGGGTACGATGTTCAGTGTCTGGCTGTGCGGCCAGGTGTTTGGCCTTGAGGTGGCGCAACACTTGATTGGCCCGCTCGGCGCCTCGGCCGTGCTGTTGTTTGCCGTCTCCTCAGGCGCCCTCGCCCAGCCCTGGTCGATCTTCGGCGGTTACTTGTGCGCCTCGGTCGTGGCATTGCTGGTGGCCCATGTCCTGGGCCGTACCCTGGGGAGCGCCTGTCTGGCGGCCGGCATGGCGCTGGTGTTGATGTGCTGGCTGCGTTGCCTGCACCCTCCGGCGGGTGCCCTGGCGGCGACGATGGTATTGGCCGACCCGTCGATCATCGCCCTGGACTGGCAAGCTGTCGGTGCCGCGATGCTGGCCGGTTCCACCCTGCTCTTGAGTGCATTGGCCTATAACAACCTGACGCGCGTGCGCTATCCCAAGCGCGCCAGCGAGCCGACGCCGGTCATTCCCGCCGACCATTCACCCATCGACCGTCAGGCCATTACGGCTGAGGACTTGAAGCTCGCTCTTGAGCAAATGGAAGCATTCTTTGACGTAACTCCCGAAGATCTCGAGCAATTGATCCACGCCAGCGAACGCAATGCCAGGCGTCGCAGCATCACGGAAGTCCTCTCGGGTCGCGGCTGAGCCTGAGGCTGCTATAAATATGCAGACAGGACCTGCACGTATCCCGGTTGTGCAAGGCAAATTTGCACTGGTACGATCCTGACCGGGTACGCGCGACACAATTCATAAAGAACAATAAAAGCAGGGAGTTAGCGATGACAGCTCAGGTTTCATCACAAGCCTCGGGACCCATCGGAGCCGTGGCTCATGAAGTGCTGGTCGAAGTACGCAACCATATCGGCCACTTGACCCTGAACCGCCCCGCCGGCCTCAATGCCCTGACGCTGGACATGGTGCGCAGCTTGCAGCAACAGCTCGATACCTGGGCTCTGGACCCACAGATCCGCGCCGTGGTACTGCGCGGTGCCGGTGACAAGGCGTTTTGCGCCGGCGGCGATATCCGCTCGCTGTACGACAGCCACAACCAGGGCGACAACCTGCACCAAGACTTTTTCGTCGAGGAATACGCCCTCGACCTGACGATTCATCACTACCGCAAACCCATCCTCGCCTTGATGGACGGTTTCGTCCTGGGCGGCGGCATGGGCTTGGCGCAAGGTGCCGACCTGCGGGTGGTGACCGAACGCAGCCGCCTGGGCATGCCGGAAGTCGCCATCGGTTATTTCCCCGACGTCGGGGGCAGCTATTTCCTGCCGCGCATTTCTGGCGAACTGGGCATCTACCTGGGAGTCAGTGGCGTACAGATCCGTGCTGCCGACGCGCTGTATTGCGGGCTGGCCGACTGGTATCTGGACAGCGACAAGCTCGATCGGCTCGATGAACGTCTCGACCGCCTGGAATGGCACGACACGCCCCTCAAGGACCTGCAAGGCCTGCTGGCGAAACTCGGCATGCAGCAGTTGCCTGCCCCGCCTCTGGCCGACCTGCGCCCGGCCATCGATCACTTCTTTGCCCTTGCGGACGTGCCAAGCATGGTGGAGCAGTTGCGTCAGGTCACCGTCGCCAACAGCCATGAGTGGGCGCTGAAAACCGCCGACCTGCTGGAGACCCGCTCGCCCCTGGCCATGGCCGTAACCCTGGAAATGCTGCGTCGCGGCCGGCATTTGAGCCTGGAAGACTGTTTTGCCCTGGAACTGCACCTGGACCGTCAATGGTTCGAGCGCGGCGACCTGATCGAAGGCGTGCGCGCCTTGCTCATCGACAAAGACAAGAACCCGCAGTGGAACCCGCCGACCCTGGGGGCGCTGGACAAGCGCCACGTGGCGAGTTTCTTCGACGGCTTCGACGACCACGGGAACTGAACCATGCACGACCTTGAGCTGACCGAAGAGCAAGTGATGATCCGCGACATGGCCCGGGATTTTGCCCGCGGCGAGATCGCCCCTCATGCCCAGGCCTGGGAAAAAGCCGGCTGGATCGACGACGCCCTGGTGGCGAAGATGGGTGAGCTGGGCCTGCTGGGCATGGTGGTGCCCGAGGAATGGGGCGGTACCTACGTCGATTACGTGGCCTATGCCCTCGCGGTGGAAGAAATCTCCGCAGGCGATGGCGCCACCGGGGCGCTGATGAGCATTCACAACTCGGTGGGTTGCGGGCCGGTCCTCAATTTCGGCACCGACGAACAGAAACAGACCTGGCTGGCCGATCTGGCCAGCGGCCAGGCCATTGGCTGCTTCTGCCTCACCGAACCCCAGGCCGGCTCCGAAGCCCACAACCTGCGCACCCGCGCCGAACTGCGGGACGGCCATTGGGTGATCAATGGCGCCAAGCAATTCGTCAGCAACGGTAAGCGGGCGAAACTGGCGATTGTTTTTGCGGTGACGGATCCTGAGCTGGGCAAGAAAGGCATTTCGGCGTTTCTGGTGCCGACCGACACGCCGGGCTTCATCGTCGATCGCACGGAACACAAGATGGGCATCCGCGCTTCGGATACCTGCGCCGTGACCTTGAACAACTGCACCATCCCCGAAGCCAACCTGTTGGGGGCTCGCGGCAAAGGCCTGGCGATTGCTCTCTCCAACCTAGAGGGTGGTCGCATCGGCATCGCGGCACAGGCCCTGGGCATCGCCCGTGCGGCGTTTGAAGCGGCCCTGGCTTACGCGCGGGACCGGGTGCAGTTCGACAAGCCGATCATCGAACACCAGAGCATCGCCAACCTGCTGGCCGACATGCACACCCGCCTGAACGCCGCCCGCCTGCTGATCCTCCACGCCGCCCGCCTGCGCAGCGCCGGCAAGCCATGCCTGTCGGAAGCGTCCCAGGCCAAGCTGTTCGCCTCGGAAATGGCCGAAAAAGTCTGCTCCTCGGCCATGCAGATTCATGGCGGGTATGGGTATCTCGAGGATTATCCGGTGGAGCGCTACTACCGCGATGCGCGGATTACCCAGATCTATGAAGGGTCGAGCGAGATACAGCGGATGGTGATTGCCCGGGAGTTAAAGAACTACCTGGTGTGATGGCTGAAAAAGCATCGCGAGCAGGCTCGCTCCCACAGGGTTCGGAGGTGTACACAGAGATTGCGTACACCAAAGATCCCATGTGGGAGCGAGCCTGCTCGCGATGGCGTCAGTCAGGACGCCGCATTACTTGTCCTGAAACTCCGCCGCCCGCTTGGCCACGAATGCCGCCATGCCTTCCTTCTGATCCTGCGTGGCAAATGCCGCATGGAAGACCCGGCGCTCGAAACGCACACCTTCGGACAGGCTGACTTCAAAGGCGCGGTTGACGCTTTCCTTGACCATCATGCTGATGGGCACTGACTTGGAGGCGATCAGAGCGGCGGTTTTCAGTGCGTCGTCGAGCAATTCATCAGCCGGCACGATGCGCGCAACGATGCCGCAACGCTCCGCTTCCACTGCATCGATGAAACGGCCGGTCAGGCACATTTCCATGGCCTTGGCCTTGCCCACTGCGCGAGTCAGCCGCTGGGTGCCGCCCATGCCCGGCAGTACGCCCAGGTTGATCTCCGGCTGACCGAACTTGGCATTGTCACCGGCCAGGATAAAGTCGCACATCAACGCCAGTTCGCAACCACCGCCCAAGGCAAACCCGTTCACTGCCGCGATGATCGGCTTACGCCGGTTAGCCACGCGGTCGCTGTCGCTGAACAAGTCATCGAGGTAGATCTGCGGGTAGGTCAGCTCGGCCATTTCCTTGATGTCGGCACCAGCGGCAAAGGCTTTTTTCGAGCCGGTCAGTACGATGCAGCCAATCTTTGGATCAGCCTCCAATGCATCCAGCGCCTGGTTCAGCTCGCTGACGATCTGCGCGTTCAAGGCGTTCAACGCCTGGGGACGGTTGAGGGTGATCAGGCCAACGCGGTCCTTGATCTCCAATAAAATCGTTTCGTAGCTCATGCAGGACTCCTGTTCAAAGATTGCGCGAAATGACCATGCGCTGAATGTCGCTGGTGCCTTCGTAGATCTGGCAGACGCGCACGTCGCGGTAGATGCGCTCCAGCGGGAAATCGTTGAGGTAACCGTAACCGCCCAGTGTTTGCAACGCCATGGAGCAGACTTTTTCGGCCATTTCCGAGGCGAACAGCTTGGCCATGGACGCTTGCACCAACGCCGGCTGGCCGTTGTCGCGCAAAGCAGCGGCGTAATGGACCATTTGCCGCGCCACGGCGATCTGGGTGGCCATGTCCGCCAGACGGAACGCCACGGCTTGGTGTTCGATAATCGGCTTGCCGAAACTTTGCCGCTCGCGAGCATAGTCGCGGGCCGCTTCGAACGCCGCGCGGGCCATGCCCACGGACTGCGCGGCGATACCGACCCGTCCGCCTTCCAGGTTCGCCAGGGCGATCTTGTAGCCCTCGCCCTCCTCCCCCAAACGGTTGCCCACCGGCACACGGACATCCTCGAACAGGATCTGGCAAGTGTCGGAGGCGTGCTGGCCCAGTTTGTCTTCGACCCGCGCCACGCTGTAGCCCGGCGAATCGGTGGGCACGATGAACGCACTGATGCCACGCTTGCCGGCGCTCGGATCGGTCACCGCAAACACAATCACCACCCCGGCGTTCTGCCCGGAGGTGATGAACTGCTTGCAACCATTGAGCACGTAGTGATCGCCCTCAAACCGTGCCCGGGTCTTGAGGCTACTGGCGTCCGAACCGGCCTGGGGCTCGGTCAATGCAAAGGCACCGAGCATCGCACCGCTGGCCAGGGGGGTGAGGAATTTGGCCTTCTGTTCATCGCTCCCGAACTTGAGGATCGGCACGCAGCCCACCGAGTTGTGCACGCTCATGATGGTCGAGCACGCCCCATCGCCGGCGGCGATCTCTTCCAGGGCCATGGCATAAGTCAGGTAGCCGGTGTCGCAACCGCCCCACTGCTCCGGCACGAGCATGCCGAAGAAACCCAGTTCGGCCATTGCAGCAATGGCTTCCTTAGGGAAACGGTGCTCGCGGTCCCACTCAGCGGCGAACGGTTTCAAGCGCTCCTGAGCGAACTGCCGGGCCACGTCGCTGATTTGAGTCTGTTCTTCAGTCGGGAGCATGGTGATTCCTTAATACAGGCATTCAACGGCCATGGCCGTGGCTTCGCCGCCACCGATGCAGATGGCCGCGACGCCACGCTTGAGGCCTTTCTGGCGCAGGGCCGAAAGCAGCGTCACCAGGATCCGCGCGCCCGACGCACCGATGGGGTGGCCCAACGCGCAGGCGCCGCCATGGACGTTGACCTTGTCGTGGGGGATCTCCAGCGCGCCCATGGTCGCCAACGCCACCACTGCGAAAGCCTCGTTGATTTCAAACAGCTCCACGTCGTCGAGCGACCAACCGGTTTTGTCCATCAGTTTCTTCACCGCGCCGATGGGGGCGGTGGGGAACAGGCTCGGCGTGTCGGCAAACGCGGCGTGGCCGTGAATCACCGCCAACGGCTTCAGGCCTCGCTCCCGGGCCTGGCTCTGGCGCATCAACACCAGCGCTGCGGCACCGTCAGAGATGGAGCTGGCATTGGCTGCAGTGACCGTTCCGCCCTCACGGAACGCCGGTTTGAGCGAGGCGATCTTGTCCAGGCGGGCCTTGGGCGGCTGCTCATCGTGGCGCACGGTGACCTGTTCCTTGCCGACCATGACCTGCAACGGCACGATCTCGGCGTCGAAACTGCCGTCCTTGATCGCCTGTTGGGCACGGGTGGTGGAAGCGATGGCGAAAGCATCCTGGGCTTCGCGGCTGAAACCATTGGCTTCAGCGCAATCTTCGGCAAAGGTGCCCATCAGGCGGCCCTTGTCGTAGGCATCTTCCAGGCCATCGAGGAACATGTGGTCGAGCACCTTGCCGTGGCCCATGCGCAAACCGCTGCGGGCGCGGTCGAGCAGATACGGGGCGTTGGACATGCTTTCCATGCCGCCAGCCACCACCACCTCGGCGCTGCCGGCGATCAGCATGTCATGGGCAAGAATTGCCGCCTCCATGCCCGAACCACACATCTTGTTGAGCGTGGTGCAGCGGGTCGATTTATCGAGCCCGGCCCCCAGTGCGGCCTGGCGCGCCGGAGCCTGGCCCTGGCCTGCCGCGAGCACACAGCCAAACAGCACTTCTTCAACCGCATCAGGGGCAATGCCGGCCCGCTCCACGGCAGCTTTAATGGCGGCGGCTCCCAGTTGCGGAGCGCTGAGGCTTTTCAGTTCACCTTGAAAGCCGCCCATGGGGGTGCGGACGGCGCTGACGATAACAATCGGATCGTTGGACATGACAATTGCTCCTACTTGGCAGCCATACGCAAGGCGCCGTCGAGACGGATCACCTCACCGTTGAGCATGGTGTTTTCAATGATATGCCTGACCAGCGCCGCGTACTCGGCCGGTTTGCCCAGGCGCGGTGGAAAAGGCACGCCAGCGGCCAGGGAGTCGCGTACTTCGGGTGTCATGCCGGCCATCATCGGCGTTTCGAAAATGCCCGGGGCGATGGTCATCACACGGATGCCGAAGCGCGCCAGTTCCCGGGCGGCCGGCAGGGTCAGGCTGGCGATGGCGCCTTTGGAGGCCGCGTAGGCTGCCTGGCCGATCTGGCCGTCGAAAGCCGCCACCGAAGCGGTATTGATGATCACGCCACGCTCACCCTCGGCATCGGCCTCGGTTTCACTGATGGCAGCGGCGGCCAGACGCAACAGATTGAAGCTACCGATCAAGTTGACGTTGATCACCTGGCTGAAGCTGGCCAGCGCGTGCGTGCCGTTCTTGCCGAGGATCTTCTCGCCGCGCACGATGCCGGCGCAGTTCACCAGGCCATTGAGGCCACCGAACGCCGCCACGGTGGCCTTGACCGCCGCGTCTGCCGCCGCTTCGTTGCTGATGTCCGCCACCACACTCTGGCAGCCCAGCATCTGCGCCTGGGCAGCCACGGCTTCGGCGTTGAGGTCCACCAGCATCACCTTGGCACCGGCCTTGACCAGCATCTCGCCGGTGGCCGCGCCGAGGCCGGACGCGCCGCCGCTGACGAGGAAAATCTTGTTGTCGATCTGCATCATGGTTTCCTTGGATTCAAGCTGAAACGTTAGGCGCCGCGGCCTCTTGAGCCTTGGCGATCTCCTGGTTGCGCAAGATAAAGCGCTGCAACTTGCCGCTTGGGGTTTTCGGCAAGTCGCTGACAAATTCGATTTCACGGGGATAGGCATGGGCCGCCAGGCGCTTACGCACGTGCTGGCGCAACTCTTCGGCCAACTCTGGCGCGGCGCGGTATTGGGCGCTGAGCACCACGAAGGCTTTCACCAGTTCGGTGCGTTCGGGATCGGGCTTGCCGACCACCGCAGCCTCGACGACGGCGGGGTGTTCGATCAGTGCGCTTTCCACGTCGAACGGGCCGACGCGATAGCCGGAGGTGGTAATCACGTCGTCGCTGCGGCCGACGAAGCTGATGCTGCCATCGGGGTTGAACTCAACGGTGTCGCCGCTCAGGTAATAATCGCCGACGAAAGCCTTGGTTGGCCCGCCCTCGTAACCGGCGAACCAGCACATCGGTGACTGGCTGCGGTCGACAGCGAGAATGCCCGGCTGGCCCACGCCCAATTCACGGTTATTTTCATCCAGCACCACGATCCGGTGGCCCGGCGAGGCGAAACCGGCTGCGCCCATGTGCACCGGATGTTCCAGAGCGTGGTGATTGCACAGCACCATGCCCAGTTCGGTCTGGCCGTAGTGATCGTGAATCACCACGTTCAGGTTGTCGGCAAACCAGCGGATGACCTCCGGGTTCAGCGGCTCTCCGGCGCTGCTGACCGCGCGCAGCGTGCCCTTGATCGAGCGGGCGAACTGATCGCCCCCGGCGATCAACAAACGATAGGCAGTGGGTGAACCGGCGAGGTTGGTGATGCCGTACTTGTTGATGACTCGGCAAGTGCTGTCCAGGGTGAACGGCCCATCGTAGAACGTGATGGGATGCCCCATGGCCAGAGGGCCGGTCACACCGAAGTAGATGCCGTAGGCCCAGCCCGGGTCAGCGACGTTCCAGAAGGCGTCTTCGGGACGCAGGTCCACGGCGTCACGCATGTAGCTCTGGAATGCGACGATGGCCTTGAGCGGCACCGACAGCGCCTTGGCCGGCCCGGTGGTGCCGGAGGTAAACATCAACAGGAACGGGTCTTCGCCACTGAGCATCACCGGTTCGCACTGGTTTGCATGGTTCGCCACTTCTGCCCAGAAACTGTAATCGCCGCGAACGATGCCCTGGCCTTTTGCGCCGCCGACCGTGACCACTGTGGGGCAACCGGCTACATCGTTGAGTTTGGGGCGATTGACCGCGTCGGTGACCACAACACGCGCACCGGAGCTGCCCAGACGGTGTTCGATGGCCTTGGGGCCGAACGCGGTGAACAACGGCTGATACACCGCGCCGATGCGCCACGTGGCGAGTACCACGATCAGCAATTCAGCGGTACGTGGCAGCAGGCCGGCCACCTTGTCACCCTTGCCCACGCCTTGGGCCAGGAGGAAATTGGCAAAACGCGCGGCGTTGTCCTGCAAGTCACGGTAAGTCCAGGTCGCGTCGCTGCCGTCGCGACCCTCCCAGAACAAGGCAATACGCCCCGGCAACGCATGCCGGTCGCAACACTCGACACAGGCGTTCAATGCCTCGAGCGAGCCGTGCAGCGCGGTGTTGACGGTGTGCAGGTAATCGAACTGTGACGTGGCGGACGAGTAATCGCGCATGACCAGAATCCCTCTGTACTTTTTATTGGTTGGGGGAACCGTAAACAGCAGGGAAATACTCGCGCCGAAGGGCTTGGGCGGCAATGGTCAAAGCCATCAAGTTGCTTGACTGGTTTGGCCATGGTTGGGTGATGTGGCGTCTGGGAGGCCGTTATCGCGAGCAGGCTCGCTCCCACCGGGGCAATGCGAACCTTATGTGGGAGCAAGGCTTGCCCGCGATAGCGCAAGCCCACTCAACCCACATCCCGGATCAGCCAGGATCGTTGAGAATCAGGCTGCGATAATGTCCCGGATTGGACCCGGACCACTTGCGAAACGCCTTGTAGAAGGAGCTGGCATCGGCAAACCCCAGGCGTGCGGCGATTTCCACGAAACTGATGGAAGGTTCGGCCAGCCAGTTGATGGCCAACTCTTTGCGCACACTGTCCTTGAGCCCTTGATACGTCTGGCCCTCCTCCGCCAAGCGGCGGCGCAGGGTCGAGGCCGAAACGCACAACTGCTGGGCCAGAGCCTCGGTCTCCGGCCACTGCTCGGGTGGCAATTGGCGCAGGTCGTGTCTGATGCGGCTGGCGAGGCTTTGCGGGTCGCGATATTTGACCAGGATGTTGGCCGGTGCCTGGGCCAGAAAGCGGTTGAGTTCCTCGGCGCTACGTCGGATGGGCAGGTCCAGGCATTCGGCGGAGAAGATCATCCGGGTGCGGGGCCGGTCAAAGCGCAGGTTCCGGGAGAACATCACACGATAGTCGTCGCAGAAATCCGGTTCCGGGCAACGCAACTCGATGGAAAGAATCGGAATACGCCGCCCGGCCAGCCAACAGGCCACGCCATGAACAATCATCCAGTAGGTGAAATAGGTGAAGGCCCGTCGCGGATCCTGATCGTCCTCCAGCAGGACGATTTCCGCCAGGCTCTGCTGGCGGACCCATTGGGCCGGCAACTGTTCGAACATCAGCGAGAGGAACCCCAGCCCCGCCGTCAGGCCGCTCGCTAGCGTGGGTTGGGCCATGGCGCACTGGCAGAGAAACGCCAGGCTACCCGACTTGAGCTTGCGCGGGTCCATGCCAAAAAACTCGTCATCCAGGCGTCGGGCGAGCAAACGCCAGAGCCGCGCATAAGCATGGGCCGGGACCCGCGCCTGGGAGTCGTCGAGCAACGCAGGGTCTATGCCGACCTTGCTCAGAACCTCATCGGTGGCCGCTCCGGGAGCGCAGCTTTGCAGCAGCGCCTCACGTACCAACTGGATGGAGATGGTGTCTTTTTCCGACATGGCACGGGCTTTCACAGGATCCGGTAAAGCAGCCGCTCGATCCGCACCCGGCTGACCCGTTTCAGAAACCTGGCGACTGCGGCGGGATAGTCCGGCAGGGTTTCCAGGTCCAGATATCGATCGATGCGCCGGGTGTGCTGGTAAATCTGCTCAAGCTCGGCCTGACGCGGCCCCAGCAGTTCGCCCTTGGGGTCATCCAGCAACAAAGCGTTTTCCAGGTCCAGGCGAAACGCCCGTGGATTGAGGTTATTGCCGGTCAGCAAGGTGTAGCGCTCGTCGATCCACATGCCCTTGAGGTGATAGGTATTGTCACCGTCACGCCACAGGTGCAGGTTCAGTTGGCCACTGTCGATGTAACGCTGATGCCGCTTGGCGAAGCGGCGCAGGCTGATTTCGTAGAGATAGGGCAGCGCGGCGATGATCTTGAACGGCTCGCTGGGCGGCATGTAGAAGTCGTTGGCGGTTTTGTCGCCGACGATAATGTCGATCCTGACCCCGCGAGCCAGCGCGCGATTGATCTCCCGGGTCACCCCCAGGGGCAGATTGAAATACGGCGTGCAGATGGTCAGTTGCCGGCGACTGCTGGCAATCAATTCGCCGATCACCCGGCTCAACGGATTGTTCTTGCCCACGCCCAGCAACGGGCTCACCGACAGGCCGCTCTTGTCGAGGTTGCCGGCCTGCGTGTCATACGCGGCGTACTTGAGCCGGCTGCGCAGATCGCCGATGTCCTTGCGCAGGCTGCGAGTGCTGGGCAGGTTCGGCAAATCCAGACGATGCACGGCGCTGGAGGCAATCAAGCCATGCTGTATCAGGTGCTGCATCGAGTCGGCCAGTGCCTCGTTGCGCAACAGGTGGTAGCGGTCGTAGCGGTATTTGTCGAACTTGTGCAGATAGACGTTATTGAGGCTGGCACCGCTGTAAAGCACACAGTCGTCGATCACGAAGCCTTTGAGGTGCAGCACGCCGAACAACTCGCGGGTCTGCACCGGCACGCCGTAGATCGGCACTTCGCTGGCGTGAGTGCGGGTCTGTTCCTGATACCACGCCGAATTGCCCGGCTGCTTCTTGGCGCCGATCAGCCCGCGCTGAGCCCGCAGCCAGTCCACCACCACGACCACGTCCAGTTCCGGACGCTTGGCCTTGGCGGCGTGCAAGGCATCGAGGATTTCCTGCCCGGCCTCGTCCTCTTGCAGGTACAGGGCGACGATGTAGATGCGCTGGGTGGCCTGGGCGATTTGCTCCAGCAGGCAACGGCGGAACTCGGCGGCGCCATCGAGGATGGTCACGGCATCGGCGGTCAGTGCAAAGCTGCGCAGCTTAGGCAGCAAGGGGCGTTTGAAAAGCGACGGCATAGGGCTCGCAAAAGGTCGAATCCGAAGAGTGGTTGAGCTTACACCATCGATGGGTTCGGGTCTTCAGGGCGTCATGAAAAAACAACTTGACCAAGGAGAACGATCGTTCTACTGTTAGCGCCATGAACGAAATCAATAGCAATGAGACCCGAAACATTATTCTCGATGTCGCCGAAAAGTTGATCTATAAAAGTGGCATCGCGGCCACCGGCATGGATCGGCTGGTGAAAACCGCCGGCGTCTCCAGAAAGAGCATTTATCGCTACTTTGCCAACAAGGACGATCTGATCGTGGCCGCACTCCAGCGGCGCGACGAACGCTGGATGCACTGGTTCAGCAGTGAGGTCGACAAGGCCCCTACTCCGCGCGCCCGGCTGCTCAACCTGTTTACCGTGCTCAAAACCTGGTTCGACAGCGAAGGTTTCCGTGGCTGTGCGTTCATCAACACCAGTGGCGAAACCGGCGACCCACAGAACCCGGTCCGCCAGGTCGCCAAACTGCATAAACAGAAGTTGCTCGACTATGTAACTCGGCTGTGCACAGAACAAGGCGTCGAGAGCCCGGAAGCCTTGGCCCGGCAGTTACTGATCCTGATCGATGGCGCCATTACCGTCGCACTGGTCATGGGCGATCACAGCGCCGCTGACCAGGCCCAAAACATACTGAAGTCCTTATTGGCTGAAACTGAATAACCCGTTCCCGTAAACCGCTGTGCCACTTGCTCGATCACTCACTGGAGATCTGCCATGTCATCCACTGCTGAAGTTCGTCCGCCGCTGCCGCCTTTCACCCGTGAATCGGCCATTGAAAAAGTCCGCCTGGCCGAAGACGGCTGGAACTCCCGCGACCCACAACGGGTGTCCCTGGCCTATACGCTGGACACTCAATGGCGCAACCGTGCCGAATTCGCCCATAACCGCGAAGAGGCCAAGGCCTTCCTGACCCGTAAATGGGCCAAGGAACTGGACTACCGGCTGATCAAAGAACTGTGGGCCTTCACCGGTAACCGTATCGCCGTGCGCTACGCCTACGAATGGCACGACGATTCGGGCAACTGGTTCCGTTCCTACGGCAATGAAAACTGGGAGTTTGACGAGCAAGGGTTGATGTCCAACCGCTACGCCTGCATCAACGACATGCCGATCCAGGAAAGCGAACGCAAATTCCATTGGCCGCTGGGTCGCCGGCCGGATGATCATCCGGGGCTGTCTGACTTGGGGCTGTAGGCGCACGGCATTTGTATAAGCAACAGAAACCTTGTGGGAGCGGGCTTGCTCGCGAAGGCGGTGCGTCAGCAGGTAGCAATGCTGGACGAACAACCGTCTTCGCGAGCAAGCCCGCTCCCACATTGCTACTGCGGGCTCGGCCCAGCGCCCGCTCACAACGGCGCTAGACAAGCGGCCACTCGCCAGGGTTGACCGGCATGCCGCCAGGCATCACATTGCCTGGACCGCCGATACACTCAGAGGCGATTTGCTCGTTGCTGACCTGTGGAGCCCATGACCGCGTCGATTCCGATCCGTCCCCCCTGCCCGCCTGGTGTCTGTGACTGCGGGCGTGATGCGTTGCTGCAAACCCCGGGCAGTGACCTGCGCATTCTTTGCTTGAACCGTCAGGAAGAAAAACGCCTGCTCGAACGGCTGGAAAATATCCAGAGCCTGGACGAACTCCAACGGTTGCAGCAGCGTATGTACGAGAACCTCGGAATCCGCCTGAGCGTCGAACCCGGCTACAACGAAGTACGCACCATGCGCGGCATCGCCATCGAGTTCCAGGAGCAGCCCGGCTTGTGCCGCAAGATTCGCCAGTCGATCCCCACCGCCATTCGACGCGGGTTGGAAAAACGTCCCGAAATCGCCTGGCGCTTGCTGGATGCCCACGACCTGTTCCGTGACGCCTGAGAAACAGCTTCATCCCTGAAGCTGCACATCGGTCTAGAAGTCCACGGTGGCCGAAAGCAGGTAAGTGCGCGGCGTTGCCAGGGTCAAGCCTGCCTCGCTGTCATCCGAGGCGCCGGCTGAACTCCAGTAGCGCTTGTCCGCGACGTTCTCGACATTGGCACGCAGGGTGATGTTCTTCTGGTCCACCTTGAACGCGTAGCGCGCGCCTACATCCACACGCTCCCAGGAATCGATTTCCTTGGTGTTGGACTGGTCCAGGTACTGCGAACTGGAGTGGATGGCGCGGCTGGTCAGGGTCAGGCCCTGCACGGTCGGCACATCCCACTCGGCGCCCAGGTTGACATTGTATTTGGGCGTGGCCGGCGCCCGATTACCATCAAAGGCACCATCGGTGGTATCGGTCAACTCGCTGTCGATATACATGACCCCGCCGAGCAAACGCAAACCCTTGAGCGGCTCACCGAACACGCTCAACTCAACCCCGGTGTTCTCGCGTTTGCCGTTCGGGCCGAAGACACGGGTCGTGGCATCGGTGGCGTAGGCAGGCTGCTTGATCCGGAAGACGGCGGCGGTGACGGCGAGCGCACCCGCGTCATATTTGGCTCCCACCTCGACCTGACGACTGATGAACGGCGGGAATATTTCGTCCTCGTTGATCGAGGTCGATGGCGCGATCTTGCCCTGGCTCAAACCTTCCATGTAGTTGGCATACAACGACAGCTTATCGGTTGCCTTGAACAGGATTCCGCCCGACGGCGACATCTTTTCCTCGTCGTACGCGGTGGCGCCTTTGACGTTATCCGTCCAGTCGTCAACCTTGATCCGCTGCCAGCGGGTGCCGAGGGTCAGCAGCAGTCGATCATCGAAGAAACCCAGAGTGTCGGACAGCGCCACGCCGGTGGAGCGGTTTTCGGTATAGACCTTGCTGTCCTGGCGCGTGGGGTCGCTCGGAGTCGGCGTTTGCACCGGGTCATACAGGTTGCTCGGGGACGAAGCATAACGAGCGCCGCCATTGGTGAAATCCATGTAGAAGTAGCTGGCGGCCAGGTTGATCTCATGGCTCACCGGGCCGGTATGGAACCAGTTGCGCACCCCGGCCGTGGCCGTGCGGACATTTTCATCGCGGGTAAAGTCGCGGGGTTGAACGCTGAAATCGCCAGCGTCGTTGCTGACCGAAACGTTGTGCCGCAGGAAGTCATGATCACTTTTGCGCGCCCCCGCACTGCCGTACAGCATCACGGAATCGTTGACATCGTATTGCGCGTTCACCGCGCCGAAAGTGTCCTTGGTGCGCGCCTTGCTCCAGCGCTGAGCGTAGTTGCGGCGCACATCGCTGGCGTGCGGGACCTGTGCGTTGGCCCCTACCAGCACACGCTCCTGCGGTGCGTCGGTATCGCGCTCGGTGCGCCCGATATCCGTCGAGAGGCGTAGACGCTCGCCACGAAAATCCAGGCCCAGCACGGCCATGTCACGGTCGACACTCTGGTGATCCCATTCGGTGTCGCCGGACTGCTTCACGCCGTTGAAACGAATGCCGAACTGGTTATCTTCACCAAAACGCCGGGCGACATCCACGGCGCCGCCGAGCTGGTTGTTGGAGGCGTAGCTGCCCGTGAACGAAGTGATGGGTTTGTCGGTGGCCCGCTTGGGCACCACGTTGATCCCGCCACCCACGCTGCCACGTGGCGAGACGCCGTTGATGAGCTGGGTCGGGCCCTTGATGATGTCGACGCGGTCGGCCATCTCCATGTCGATCGAATAGGTCGGCAGGATGCCGTAGAGGCCGTTGTAGGCGACATCACTGTTGAACAGGCTGAAACCGCGAATGGTGAACTGCTCGAAACGCCCGCCTGCCGGATTGGTGGCGCGAACCGAAGGATCGCTGGCAATCAAGTCGCCCAGGGTCCGAGCCTGCTGGTTCTTGACCACTTCGCTGGTATAGGTGGTCATGCTGAACGGGGTTTCCATGAAGTCCCGCGACCCGAGCAAGCCTTGCGAGCCGCGGCGCGCGACCTGGCCACCGGCATAGGGCTCGCCCTGCGCCAGGCTCGTGGCCCCCATGATCGAGGTGGGAGCCAGTTGCAAGCTGCTGCCTTCCGGCGCCGGGGTCAGGATGTAAGCCTGCTCGCCCACCGGCTGCAGTTGCAGACCCGAGCCCTGCAACAGTCGGGCAAAGCCCTCCTCCACGGCATACTCCCCCGACAGACCGGGGCTGTTATGCCCGCTCACCAGGGCCGGGTCGACCGACAGGTTGACCCCCGCCAGGCCGGCGAACCGGGTGAGCGCGGCGCTGAGGCTGCCGGCCGGCACCTGATAGCTGCGTCGGGCAGCTTCTTCGGCTTGGCTGGAGGACATGAACAATGGGCTGGCGCTCAGGCTGAGCACGAGGCTCAGGTTCAACAGCGGACGCCAGCCGGCAAGGGCCGGGCGAAAACGCAAAGGTACTACTGCGGACATTGGGGGGAGCTCTCGTTTTTGTTCAGTTGCCTTGAATGACAAGCGAGACAAAAAAAGGGGACAGGCGTCAGACAGTATTTTTGCGCAGCGTCAATGTGACCCAGTATCGGGTGCGCGTTTGCACGTGCAGCGGCAGGCTGGCCGAGAGCAACGCGAGGATTCGATCGGTGTTTTCCAGACGGAAGCTGCCGGTCACCCGCAGCGACTCCAGGGCGGGGTCCCAACGCAATAAACCTGGGCGATATCGGCCCAGCTCACGGAGAAAATCCCCCAACGGCTGGTTCTGCGCCACAAGTACACCGTCACGCCAACCCAACTGCGCTACGTCGAACGCCCCCACCGGTCCGGCGCCCGAGACCAAGAGGTTGACCTGCTCGCCTTCCTTCAGTGTCAGCATTGGCCCGCGCAGCGGTTGCAGTTGCACCGAACCACTGAGGACCGACACCCGGCAACTGCGCTCATTCAGGCGTACGCAGACCTCGCTATGGCTGACGGAGATCAAGCCGAACGGTGCCTGAATGGCCAATGGCGCAGGCCCCTGGACATTGAGGGCCATCTCCCCTTGCACCAGCACCAGGCGTCGAGCCTTGAGGTCCAGGTCCAGGGCGCTGTCGGTATTCAACTGCAAGGCGCTGCCGTCGGCCAGCGACCAGCGCCGCTGTTCGCCCGTGGCCGTGTGCAGGTCGGCGCGCCAGACCTCCAGCGGCAGCTCTCGCCCCAGCCACCAGGCCGTGGGCACCAACGCGGCGACACCGAGCGCACGCTTGAGCACCGCCCGACGGGGCAATGCCGGGCGATCCAGGGTCGCCATACCCAATGAAGTCGGCACCCCGGCGAAACGCTGGCGCAATCGCTGGGCTTTTTGCCAGGCGGCCTCGTGGTGGGCGCTGCTGTCGCGCCAACGTTGCAGCGCGGCGCAATCGAAGTCATCCCCGCCAGACTCCATCATGGCCAGCCAGCGAGCCGCCGCCCGGGCGACTTCGCGAGCTTCAGGCGAAGGGGCCTGGCGCATCAAAAGTCCACCAACAGGCAATGCTCATAAGCCTGGGCCATATAGCGCTTGATGGTGCGCTCCGACACCTGCATGCGCTCGGCGATTTCACGGTAGCCCAGGCCTTCGAGCTGGCTCCACAAAAAAGCCCGCCGCACCAGAGCCGGCAGGCCATCGAGCAATTCATCCAGGGCTTGCAACGTTTCCAGCAGCAGCCAGCGCTGCTCCGGGGACGGTACGCACGCTGGCGGCAAGCTCGCCAAGGCGTCGAGGTAAGCCTGCTCCAAGTTGCGGCGCGCGTAAAAGTTGCTCAACAGACGCTTGCCGACTGTCAGCAGATAAGCGCGGGGTTCGTGCAGATCGGCCAATGGCTGAGCGCTGGACAGTACCCGCAGGAACGTGTCCTGGCGCAGGTCCGCGGCATCCCAGGCATTGCCCATGCGTCGTCTCAACCAGCCTTCCAGCCAGCCACCGTGGTCTCGGTACAGCGCGTGCAAGGAACGCTCCGTTGGCGTAGCTGCATCAGACATGTCAAGAAGCCTTGTGCAAGGAATACATTAAATGAGAGTGATTCTAATTAATGTTCCCGCACGAATCCAACTTCTTTATCGAACCGCTCTGTTAATGACACTGGCCTATCGTTTTTTGCCAGCCTGCCAAACGGGTGGTTCGCCCCCCCCCCAACGCAGCCAGGGACGAACTCATTTGTTCAAACGGCCTCAGTGGCTGGCATGCAGTTGCTTCTGGACTTGCGGCATGGCCGAGGAGTGGTGGTTAAGGATCTTCCACTGACCGTCAATGCGTTCATAGATAAAGGTGTAGCGCGCCTGAACCTCGCGCTTGGAGCCGTCGGCGTTGGTCAGGGCAAAGGTATAGACACCACTGTCCATCGCCGCGTCAGGTCCCAGGTGACGGATTTCCCGGTAGTTGATCTGCCCCACCGGCTTGCCGGCCAGGAAGTGTTCAAAGTAATCCTGGATCAGTGCCGCCGTGTTGCGCACCTGGTTGGATACGGTGGGCTGCAATATCGCATCCGGCGCATACAGGCTGGTTACTGCAGCAGCGTTGCCGGTTTTGAGGGCCGCGTTCCAACGGTCGAACAATGCGGCGATTTCACGGTCATTCTGATTCTGTGGCTGCTCGGCTACGGTGCGATAAACGTATGGCGTTGTTTCAAGTGCCAGGGCCAAGGGTGTGGTCAGCATGAAAAAAGCGGCAGCGGCGAAGGTTTTCAGTTTCATCGTAACGTTCCTGTGGGTTTCAATGAGCCGACTTTGCCGGGCCTGGCGGCCTTCGCCATCGGCCAACCGGTGCCGATTGCCTATGCCGTTCGGCAGATAGGCCCGGTGCTGATGACACGCTCTAATACCGCCACGCCGACCGGTCCCATCCACGCTGGAGCCCTATCATGCAAAGCCCACCCCATGACCCCGGCAGTGCCCTGGCCATCCGAACCCAATATCGCCAGTCGCAAAGTCGTGCCGCACGCCTGCGCCTGCTGTTGGGCACCGGCCATGAACTGACGCAATTGCCCCTGTCGGCGATGCGCCAGCGCGCAGTGCAACGAGCGTGCGCATTCATGGCCATGGATCATGGCCTGCTGCTGGAGTGGGCAGCGGACACCACGTTTTGCACCATCGCCAGCCATGGCAGCCAAGAACGGCTCGATCTGCTTGCCAACCTGGCTCAGCCGCCGTCAGCCGAGCCACAATGGCTGGAGTACCCTGGCAGCGCCCTGCCCCAGGTCTTGCGCGTTCCGTTGCGTGGTTCCGACGGTGTGGTGTTCGGGGCTTTATTGCTGGGCAACGGCGTAGCCCTGGGCACGCCGGACAACGAGGATATTGAGTCACTGCAATTGCTGGCGACCCTGCTGGCTGCCCATCTGGAAAACAGTCGTCTGCTCGAAGCGTTGCAGGCCCGCGAACGCACCATGTCCGAGCTGGTCCATCGATTGTTCAGCGCCCAGGAAGACGAACGCAAGCGTGTGGCCTACGACCTGCATGATGGTCTGGCACAGAACCTGGCCGGCCTGCATCAGCGCCTGCAGGGGTTCGCCGGTCGCTGCCCGCCTCTGCCGCCGGCCCTGGCGAACGACTTGCAGGCCATCCTCGATCTCGCCCGGGGTTGTGTCGGCGAAGGCCGGCAGTTGATCGGCGGTCTGCGTCCCCATGCGCTGGATGACTTCGGTCTGTACAAAGCCGTCGACAAGGAAGCCGACCGCCTGCGGGATGCAGGCCTGTCGGTGGACTGGGCCGAGCACAGCGCCGCTCGCCTGCCGGGCAACACCGAAATCGCCTTGTTCCGCATTGCCCAGGAAGGCATCAACAACATTCTCAAGCACGCCCGGGCCAGCCATGTACGCCTGGGATTGATGGTGAGCGACGACCGGGCCTCGCTGCGGGTCGAAGACAATGGCCGTGGTTTTGCTCTGGAACAACCCATCGAGACCAATGGCACCTGCCATCTGGGCCTGGCGGCCATGCAGGAACGAGCCAGCCTGCTGGGCGGCCACCTGAGCTGTTTCAGCCAGCCCGATGGCGGCACCCGTTTGCTGGCCAGCGTCCCCCTACCCACCCACGGAACACACTCATGACGTCCCCTTTACGCCTGCTTTTGGCCGATGATCACGAAGTGACCCGCACCGGTTTTATCAGCATGCTGGCCGGCAGCCCGGGGTTCGAAGTCGTCGGCCAGGCCAGCGACGGCCAGGAAGCCCTCGATCTGTGCGAGCGGCTGCAACCGGACATCGCCATTCTCGACATTCGCATGCCGGTGCTCAATGGTCTGGGGGCGGCGCGCATCCTGCAGCAGCGCCAGCCGGGGATCAAAGTGGTGATCTTCACCATGGACGACAGCCCTGATCACCTTGAAGCCGCCATCGGCGCGGGCGCGGTCGGTTATCTGCTCAAGGATGCCAGCCGCGATGAAGTGCTGGACGCCCTCAAACGGGTCGCCCAGGGCGAAGAGGCCCTGAACAGTTCGGTCAGTGCGCGCCTGCTGCGGCGCATGGCCGAGCGCGGTGCCAGTGGCGCTACCCCGGTCCAGGCCCTGACAGCCCGCGAGCGCCAGGTGTTGGGGCTGGTGGCCGGCGGCTTCAGCAACCGTGAAATCGGCGAAAAACTCGGCATCGCCCCCGGCACCGCCAAGGCCCACGTGGAGCGCGTCATCGGCAAGTTGGGAGCCGCCGATCGAACCCAGGCCGCCGTGCGCGGTGTTGCCCTGGGGTTGGTGGCACAACCCAGCGGGCAATGGCCATGAGATTCCTCGCCGCCCGCCGCTGGGCCAACCTGCCATTGCGGGGCAAGGCATTGGTGGTCATTTCCCTGCCCCTGGTGGTGCTGTTGCTGTCGCTGGTGCTGATCTACATCACCGAACGCCAGACCGCCCGGGCCGAAGAAGACGTGCGCCGGGTGCTGCTGGTCCAGGGCGATATCCAGACGGTGCATACCCTGCTGGCCGAAGCCGCAGCCAGCGTGCGCGGTTACCTGCTGACCCGGCGCGAAGACTTCCTGCCCAGCTACGAACAGGCCACGCCGCTGATCAAGGCCGCGTTGCAACGGTTGGACCACAACATCCGCGACGCCCGGATGCGCGAGCGCCTCAAGACCATCACCCCACTGATCGCAGAAAAACTCGATGGGCTGGATGCCTTGCGCAACGGCAAGGCCGATGACACAGCGGCCATCACGACGATTCTGATCGAAAACAAACACGTCCTGGACGTGCTGCGCGAGCAGATCAACGCGATGCGTATACGTGAGGACGCCCTGCTCGCCGACCGCAGTGCCGCCGCCTCGGCCACGCGCATGCGCCTGTTGTTCGCCACGCTACTGGCGGCGCTGTGCGGGCTGCTTGGCGCCATCGTGGCGGTGCTGTTCCTGTCCAAGGGCATTGTCGCCCGCGTGCAACAGGTGCAAGGCAACGCTCAGCGCCTGGCCTTGGGTCAACCGTTGTTGCCGCAACCGCCGGAGCAGGACGAAATCGGCCAGTTGGGCACTCGTCTGGTAGAGGCCGGGCAGTTGCTTGCCGAACGCGAGCGGGCTCTGCGGGATAACGAAGAACGCTTGCGACTGATCATCGATGGGGTGAAGGACTACGGCATCTTTGCGCTGGACGCCCAAGGCCATGTCATTACCTGGAACGCCGGCGCCGAACGGATCAAGGGTTACACCGAACAGGAAATCCTCGGCCGGCATTTTTCGTTGTTCTATCTGAGCGAAGAATGCCCGGCGCACCCGGACATGGCGCTGCACGAAGCGGCCCGTGACGGTCATTACATGGAAGAAGGCTGGCGCTGTCGCAAGGACGGCAGCCGCTTCTGGGCCAGTGTGGTCATCACTGCCCAGTACGACAGTACCGGCACCCTGCGCGGGTTTTCCAAGATCACCCGCGACATCACTGACCGCCGCGCCGCCGAGATCGCCCTGCGCACCGCCCGTGAAGAAGCCGAAAGCGCCAGCCGCGCCAAGAGCGAATTTCTTTCGCGCATGAGCCACGAACTGCGCACCCCCCTGAACGCCATACTCGGCTTCGCGCAACTGCTGGACATGGACTCCAGCGCCGGCCAGCGCCCACAGGTCAGTCACATCCTGCGCGCCGGTCAGCATCTGCTGGCGTTGATCAACGAGGTGCTGGACATTGCCCGGATCGAGGCCGGTCGTCTGCCGCTGAACATTGAGCCGATTGCCTTGACGACGGTGTTGCATGAAGCCCTGACGCTGGTTTCACCCATGGCGGCCGACGCCGGAATTCAGTTGGCCGAGCTGGCGCCGCTACCCGACAGCAGCGGTGTGCTGGCCGACCGTCAACGCCTGGTGCAGGTGCTACTCAATCTGTTGTCCAACGCCATCAAGTACAACCGGCCCGGCGGTGAAGTGCGCATTGAGGTGACCACCCAGGGGCCGCGAGTCAGCATTGCCGTCAGCGACACCGGGCATGGCATTGCCCCTGAGCAGCTTGACCGGTTGTTCAAGCCGTTCGAGCGCCTGGGTGCCGATCCACAGGTCGAGGGCACCGGTCTTGGGCTGTCCTTGAGCAAGAGCCTGCTGGAAATGATGCAAGGCAGCCTGCAGGTCCACAGCGAGCCGGGGCAAGGTTGTTGTTTCACCCTGCAATTGCCCGGTGCCCGGGTGGAACACGCCCGCTTGCCCCCCATCGTCGCGCTGAAGGCACCGCGTCCGTCAGTCGAATATCACGGCAAGATACTGTGCATCGAAGACAACCTGTCGAGCCTGGCGCTGATCGAGACCCTGATGCAGCGACGTCCGGGTATTCAACTGCTGTCGAGCATGCAAGGCCAGTTGGGCCTGGACCTGGCTCGCCAGCACGCCCCGCAGTTGATCCTGCTGGACGTGACCCTGCCGGACCTGACAGGCCTGGAGGTGCTGCGCCGCTTGCGGCAATCGGCGGCTACGGCGTCCACACCGGTACTGATGATCACCGCCGATGCCAGCGACCTGACCCACCGTGCCCTGCACGAAGCCGGGGCCACAGCGATCCTGACCAAACCCATTCATATCCAGGCCTTTCTCGGCCACCTTGAACGTTATTTACCGGAGCCCGCATGAATCGCGATTTGCGCATCCTGATCGTTGACGATCAGCGCCCCAACCTGGACCTGATGGAGCAGTTGCTGGCTCGCGAAGGGCTGCACAACGTACTGAGCAGCACCGAGCCTTTGCGCACCCTCGACCTGTTCAACAGTTTTGAGCCTGACCTGGTGATCCTGGACCTGCACATGCCGGCATTCGATGGCTTCGCCGTGCTGGAGCAGCTCAACCGGCGCATCCCGGCAAACGACTACCTGCCGATCCTGGTGCTGACTGCCGACGCCACCCGCGACACCCGCCTGCGCGCCCTGGCGCTGGGCGCCCGGGACTTCATCAGCAAACCCCTGGATGCGCTGGAAACCATGCTACGCATCTGGAATCTGCTGGAAACACGGGCGCTCTATAAGGCGTTGCGCGAGCTGGTTCCATCGCAGCAGATCGAACTGTTGCGCCAGCACCGGCCGGCCGCCGGCGCGGTTTAGTCCGATTACGCCGGGCCGCAACAGGCTCGGGTTCTATTCGATGCGGTAGTGAAAGGTATTGCGCACCGCCGGCACTGTCACGGCCTGGCCGTCGACGATCCGCGGCTGATAACGGAAGGTCTGGGCCGCAGTCAGCGAGGGTCGGATGAACAACGGATGGCAGCCATCCAGCACCTTGGGGTTGTCGATTCGCCCGTCCGGCTTGACGCTGTACTCCACCGTGCAATCGCCTTCCAACCCTTTGTCCAAAGCCCGTTGCGGATAATCCGGGGCCTCTTTGCTCAGGGGTTGATAGTGGCGACTGTCGGCGGCGGCCAGGCGCGCCTGTTCGGCTTGGCGTTGCCGGGCGAGCGCCTGGGCCTGTTGAGCCGCTTGGCGCTGTCGTTCGGCGGCCTGTTGCTCGGCTTCCTGCTGACGTCGCTGGTTCTCCTGACGCTCGCGCTGCTGCTGGGCCTGTTGCTGGGCCTGCTGCTCGCGCTTTTGCTCCTCGACCCGTTTGCGCGCCAGGGTTGCCTGCTCCAGTTTCTGTGCCTGAAGCCTTGGATCGACCGCAGGTTTGCTCGGCGCCGGGCGTGGCGCTTGCACTGGAGCCGGCGTGGCTTCGACCGGTTCTGGGGCGACCTCTGCCACGGCGGTCGGCGCAGGCGCTTCAGGCACCGGCAGCGGTGGCAACATCACCAATTGCGTGCGCAGCACCCGGGGCGCTTCGACGGTCGGTTTCTCTACGGTCCAGCCCAGCACCAGCAATGCCGCGACAACCGCGTGCAAGGCCACGGCGAGTCCCGCTGCCAGGCTGTTCCTCCAGAAACCACTGCCAGACACCGTGGGTAAACCCAAGGATGGACTGTGCATGATCATCGCCGTCATCGGGGTGCCTCGGTCACCAGGCCAAGGTTGCTCACTCCGCCCTGCTGCAAGGCGGCCATGGCGGCCACGACACGACCGTAGTCGGCGTGGTCGTCGGCACGGATATACACCTGGGTATCGCTGCGCTCGGCGACAACCTGGGCCACTTTGGCGCGCATCTGATCCAGGTCCACGGCGCTGTCGGTCTGGCTTTGGGTGTCCAGTTCAGCACCCAGGTTCCAGTAGTAACCGCCCTCGGCCTTAACAGACAGGGTCAGGATCTGTTGGCGGCTATCGTTGGCCAATGCCTGGCTGGCGACCTTGGGCAGCTCGATTTTCACGCCTTGGGTCAGCATGGGTGCCGTGACCATGAAGATCACCAGCAGCACCAGCATCACATCGATGTAAGGCACCACGTTCATTTCGGCCTTGGGCCCGTGCTTGCGTTGCGGCTTGACTAGCATCTGCCCTCTCCTCTCAAGCGGCCGCGGCCAGGTTCACCGGAGCGCCGTGCAGCTTGCGATGCAGGCGTGCCTGCAGCTCGTTGCCAAACGCGTAGTAGCGTGTCAGCAAGGTCTGGCCGCGGGCGGAAAAGCGGTTGTAGGCGATCACCGCGGGAATCGCCGCGAACAGGCCGATGGCGGTGGCGATCAACGCCTCGGCGATGCCCGGCGCCACGGTGGAGAGGCTGGCCTGTTGCACCTGGGACAACCCCAGGAAGGCATTCATGATCCCCCAGACCGTGCCGAACAAACCGATGTAAGGGCTGACCGAACCGACCGTGGCGAGAAACTGCAAGCCTTTCTCCAACTGCACCTCCTGCTCGCTGATTGCCACTTGCAGCGAACGCTCCACCCCTTCAAGCACCACCTGTGGGCTGCCGGAGGGCACGTTGAGCTGGGTGAAAGCCTGGAAGCCGGCGTGAAAGATCGGCTCCACGCCGCCCTCTTCCTCGCGCACCTGGGCGGTCTCGCGCAACAGCGCTGGCAAATCACTGGTGCTGCGAAAACGCTGCATGAAACCCTTGAACTGGCGCTCGGTGCGGCGCAACACGGCGCTGCGCTGGATGATCAGGTACCAGCTCAGCAGCGAGGCCAGCAGCAGTGTGAGCATGACAGCCTTGACCAGAAGACTCGCATCGCTGATCAGGCCCCAGATTGTCATATGTTCCAGCGTGGCTTGCATGGGTAGAGCTCCTGTCTGGCTGCTATTCGATGAAATGTTCATGACCGGTTGATGACAGCGCCGCTCAAGGCAGGCGCAAGGCTTTCGCGACTTCGTTCCAGGGCACGAGCTTGAAGTTCTGGGTCTGCTCGGGCATCCGTTTGCGGCCGTCCTGGACCACCAGCATGCCGTCGCTCCAGGGACCGCCAAGGTTGGCCGAAGTGACTTCCAGGCCATCGGTTTCCGAGGCGCCGTCGATGCCCGCGGCGCCGTTCAGGCCGACACGGAACGCACCGCGCACGGCATAAGGCGGTTCGGCATCAAGTAGCACATAGCTGTCGTTGCCCTGGCTTGAGATCACCAGGTAATCGTGGCCGGCGCCTTGGTACAGGGCGATGCCCTCGACGTCGGCATGCAACTGAGGTCCGACCTTGATCACGTTGTCCAATGTCGCCGGCCGGTCGGCCCGGGCATCCACCGCCCAGACTCCGACGTCTTCTTCACCGAGAAACAGTCGCTGCCGCCGGTCATCGGCGACGCAACCTTCAGGCTGGCTGTCGACGCTGAACTGGCGCACCAACTCACCTTTCACCACACCGTCCGGGGCGCTGAGGCGGTACTGCAAATATCGCCCGTCCTTGCCATTGGCGAAGGCATACAGTTCGCCCTCAACCGGCTGGAACAGGCAGATGCCGTAGATTTCCTTGAGTGGCGTGGGGATCTCGCCGGCCTCGCGCAGTTCGCCGCTGACCCGGTCGATGCTGAACAGGCTGAGACTGTTGCGGTCGCGGTTGCTGGCGACTGCCAGATCGACGGTTTGCGTGCCCAGCTTGAAGTTGCCGCGCACATCGACGTTGTTGAGGCGGCCCACCGCCAGCTCCTGCAGCAGCTTGCCGTGCAGGTCATACGTCAGCAGGCCTTGCTTCTTGTTGGTGCCCAGCACCCGGCTCAAGGCAGGTGTCGTGGGATGAACCCAGATCGCCGGATCATCCGCCGCGTCGCCCTGGCGCGCCACCGGCTCGCTCTGGCCACCGGCAGCCACTGTAGGCAGCACCGGCGGCAGGGACACAGGGGTGGGTTGCCAATTGATTTGGCCCTGATACAGGCGTGCGCTGTCATCGTCGCGCAACAACAGTTCAAGGCCGTTTTTCGTCGCCCGTACCGCCAGATTTTCCGGCTCGTTCAGGCCCGGCAGCGCCAGACGGGCTGTCGAGGTCCAGCCCTGGCCGTCTTGCTGATACAGATGCAGCTGTCGCGCTTGTGGGTCCAGGCCCAGCAACCCGCCTGGTAACGCCGCCAGGTCCCCAGCGGCCTGCTGGATGTCACCGAACGGCGTGCGCATCGCCACGGGTACACGCACGGCATCGGCCTCGGAGGATGCCGGGTAGGCCCACCAGCCGACTTGTTCCTCGTTGACGAACAGTTGATTGGCGCTGTCTTGCACCTGACAGGTCTGGGCATCGGGCGGCAGTGGCAAGCCGCGTACGCGCTGTGCACTGGCGCTCAGGTGCTCGCCGTTGCCCACCAGCCATTGCTCCCCCTTGCCTTCTTCACCCACCAGAAACACAAACAGGTTGCTCGCTTCATCGCGGTACAGGCACAGCCCGTTCACCGGGAAATCTCGCGCAGGAAGGTACAGCGGCGTCCCCCACTGACGTTTATCCGGATCGAGGTTGACCAACAGTGCTTGCTGACGAGTGCTGTCGAGGCTGGCCACCAGAACGTTCGCCCCGAGGGCACGGCTGTCGAGACCTTCGAAGGAGCCCTCCAGGCGTGACAGTTCGCGGCCTTGGGCATCCAGCAACAGCAAGCCTTCACGGGCGCTGGCCAGTCGTTCGCTGGTCCAATGGCCGGGCACGAATCCCAGGGCATTGATCGAGCGTTCCTGTGCCTGAGGCCAGGGTTGCAGCTTCAGGGTTGGGGAAGCCGCCAACGCTGGAACGCTTGCCAGGCTGATGAGCATTGCCAACAGGTACTGCTTGGGTAAAAACAAAGCTGTGTTCAACGGAAAAATCCTTGTCATTGAGCCGGGTTCAAACGGGTCTTTTGTCCACCTGCAGGGCGAGGGGATTTTTCCCCTCGCCCTGACGGATCGGCGTCGCGATCTAGAAATGGGTGAAGGTCAGCCCCAGCTTGTAGGTCGGGCCGTATTCTTCGTATTGACCGTTGTAGGCGCGGTGGCCGGTGTAGACGAAATACGACTCGTCGGTGAGGTTCTGGGCTTCCAGGCTCACTTGCAGGTTTTTGGTCAGAGAGTAGCGGGCGCTGAAGTCGACAAAGGTCTGGGCGTCAACGTGCAGGTCATGGTCGCGGTCGCTGATGGACGCCAGCTCATACAGGTAGGCCGACTTGTAATTGGCCGACAGGCGCAAGCTCAGCTTGTCGTTTTCCCAGCCCAGCATCAGGTTACCCACGGTGTCCGACTGGTTCGGCAGGTCGATGCTGCGCTTGCGTTGTGTTCCGCTGGCCTGATCGAACCCTTCGATCTCGGCGTCCGACCGACTGAAGGTGGTGTTGGCCCCCAGAAGCAATCCATTCCAGGGGGCTGGCAGCCAGTCGAATTTTTGTGAGTAGGCCAGTTCCAGGCCATAGAGCTTGGCGCTGTCACCGTTGGCGAAGCTATGGGCTTCGGAGAAGTCGGCCCAGGCGCCCGTGCCCGCCAGGTCGGTGTTGTAGACGAAGTTCTTGATGTCTTTGTAGAACACGAAAGCCGACACAGTGCCGGCCCGGCCCATGAAATGTTCAATGCCCAGGTCCAGGTTGCTCGACTCCAGGGGTTTGAGGTCCGGGTTGCCGAAGGTCGCCTCGTCATCGTCAATGACAAAACCCGGGGCCAGTTGCCCGAAGGTCGGGCGCACCACGGATTTGGTCCAGGCCGCACGCACCTGGGTGTTCTTGTCCAACTGGTAACGCGCGTGCAGGCCCGGCAGCCAGTGGTGATATTTGCGCCGGGTTTGGGTGTCGGTGAACACGCCGTCGGTAACGCCGCTGCCTTTGGCTTCGAACTCCGTGCCTTCATAACGCATGCCGGCGATCAAGCGCCAATCGTCGATGTCCACCGTGTTCATCAGGTAGGCGGCGTTGATGTCTTCGCTCATCTGGAAGTCATTGACCCGCGACTCTTGCGCATCAAAGAAGGCGTCGCGGTCCAGACCACCCAACAATTGTTCAATGGCTCCGGCACTGATGCCTGGACCGTAACGGCCGAGACTGTAATCCACGTTGCCCTTCTGGAATTGTCCGAGGTTCAACTGCTCGTCGGTGAACCCCAGATCGTCGAAATCCTCATAGACCCAGGCGTCGAGGTCGTTGTCCTTGTCGCGGCGGCTGACTTTGCCGCCGAATTTGACCTGGGAGGCGTAGCCACTGACGTCATAGTCTCTGGCCAGGTCCAGGCGCAGGTTTTTCTCGGTGTCGGTGGTGTTCTGCTGTTCCCAGTCCACCTTGTCAAGGCTGAAGTTGGCCGGATCATAGAACCCCGAACCAATGATCGGCCGCGGCTTGTCGTTGCCGTAGAAGCCCCCCTCGAAACTGTCGATGCCTTCGAATGTGGCACCGGCGATATGACCGGGGCTGTCCTCGCTGGACTTGCTGTAGCCGCCCTGGCCGCTGAGAGTCCAGAGACCGAACATGCGCTCCCCGCCCAGTACATAGGACTGGATCTCCTGGGTTTCTTCGCGCTGCTTGATCTTGCGCTCGCCTTCTGCGGCACCCAGCTCACCGGCCGCTTGCGGATCTTCGAAAGCCAGGCTGGCGGCATTGCGGGTTTCGCTGTCTTTGTAACGACTGTAAAGCGTGCGCAGGTAGTAGCTGCTCAGATCATCAGGCTTGTAGTCGAAGTTCAGCCCGCCGCCGGCGCGCTCCCGACGGATGTCATAGTCGCGTTGTTCGAACTCTTCCAGTCGTGAGCCTTGCTCGAAATCCCAGGCGCCGCCGGTTTCAACGTTGTCCGAGCCAAAATCGCGCTTCTGCCAGCTCAGCGCTGCTGCAACGCCGAAGTTATCGATGCCGTCGCCCAGGCTGAAACGGTCGCTGATAGCGCCAGAGAATTTCGGACTCGTCTGGCCGGTATTCTTGTCGTAGCTGGCTTCGCTGCTGCCGGTGTAGAACAAGCCCTTGTGGTCGAACGCCGAGAGGCTTTTCACGTCGACCGTGCCGCCCAGGGAGTTGGCGTCCATGTCCGGCGTCAGGGTCTTGATCACCGACAGCGACTGCACCAGCTCCGCGGGCAGCACGTCCAGGGCAACGGCCCGGCGCTCGCTTTCCGGTGCCGGCACCAGCGTGCCGTTGATGGTCACGCTGTTGAGGTCTGGCCCCAGGCCCCGCACGCTGACAAAACGACCTTCGCCCTGGTCACGTTCGACGCTGATGCCCGGCAGGCGCTGCACGGCTTCGGCGACGTTTTCATCCGGCAACTGCGCCACGCCGTCGGCATGCACCACGCTCTTGATGCTGTCGGCGCTGCGCTGCTCCTTCAGGGCCTGATCGATGCTGGCCGCCTGTCCGACCACTTGGACGTGTTCAGTGGTCGTCTGCTCGGCAGCGCTCAGCCGTTCACTGGCAATGGCCATCGCCAACGCGGTGAACGTAAAACCGACGAGCCCGGCAGTGCTTGTGCGGTGATGCATGGTGGTCTCCCCCAGGAATCCGAAAATCCGCCAGGCAACGGCCCGGCAACTGGGAGGGCACGCTAGGGGTGGGGGGTGACGGTTCTGTGACAGCGTTTGCCCGCAGGGCCTAAAACACACTGATGTGAGGGGGTTGGCGGACCAGAATGAGCTGAAATGACCTGTTTCCGAGTCGCACAGGCCTTCAGGAGCCGATCACTTTTTGCGAAACGTCGCTCCACACCGCTGTGGGAGCAAAGCTTGCTCGCGATGCAGGCGCCTCGATCCCCTGAAAAACCGCGTCGTCTTCGTCGCGAGCAAGCTTTGCTCCCACAAAATCCCCTCGCCACAATGAGATAAGGGCGATCTCATGCATAAAAATCCGGACAACCAATGAGCTGATTCGACCTCCCCCACCCATTCACCCACCGTCACCGCACTGTCACATCCATCTGCTGTGCTGAGCCGCATTCCGCTTCTGGCAAAGGATTCCGGCCATGTTCTCCGTGCTGCGCCCGCACCGCCTCAAACTCGCCCTGCTTCTGCTGGCGGCCAACCTCGGGCTGATGCTCCACCTGGCCAACGGTGAGCTCAAACCGCTGAGTGAGTGGGTCTGGCTGGATATCCTTGGCGAAGGCGGCTCGGCCTTGCTGGCGCTGGTCTGGCTCGGCCTGGTGCTCAAGAGTCGCCCGGCCGGTCGGGTGACCAACTACCTCGTATGGGGCCTGGGTTGCATCTTTTTTTCCTGGTGGATCGACAGCCTCGACGAGTTCATCCGTTTGCCCGACAGCATCACCTGGGACCACTGGCTGGAGTCCGGGCCGATGCCGGTGGGCATGATTCTGCTGACCCTCGGCATCTATCACTGGCACCGGGAACAACTGGCGATCAACGGACAAATGGAAAAGCGTGAACGGTTGTTCCGCGAGCACCGCCTGTTCGACAAACTCACGCCGCTGGGAGGCGCGGACTTTTTCAGACATGAACTGACGAGCAGCCTGGAGGACAGCCGACGCCGCCAGCAGCCCTTGTCATTGCTGGCCCTGGACCTGGACAACTTCACCGCCATCAATCAGCGCTTCGGTCACGGCGAGGGCGATGCGGTGCTGCAAGCCGTCAGCCAGTTGCTGGTGCTGAACCTGCGCCGTCAGGATCTGCTTTGTCGCCTGGCCGGTGATCGCTTTGTGGTCCTGCTGCCCGACACCGGCGAGAGCCAGGCCCGATATCTGGCCGCAGAACTGGCCCACGCGGTTGGCAGCCTGGCCCACAAGACTCGGCAACACGGCGAGCGCTTGCAACTGGCCGCCAGCACCGCCGTGGTGATGGCATTTGACGAGTCGCCGGAGGCCTTGCTCAAACGCCTCAACCTGACGCTGGCCCGATCCCGTTCCACGTTGAAAAGCGCCTGAGGCCGGCCCATGACCCTCAAGACCTGCTGGTATGAAACCGACAGCCGCTTCATTCCGGGGCACTATCAGCCTGCCGCGCTGATCGATCTGGCACTGTCGCGTGACATCGACAGCCACCGCCTGCTGCGTGGCACCGGGCTGTTCCACGACGATATCCTCGCTGGCCAGAGCCGCATCAGCCCGCAACAGTTTCTTGGCCTGATCGACAACAGCCGACGCCTGCTCGATGCCAGTGACAGCAGTTTCCTCTTTGGCCAGCGGCTGCTGCCGGGGCATTACGGGCCAGCCAGCCATGCGCTACGCCACGCGCAGAATCTGCATCAGGCCCTGGAAACCCTGATTGACCAGCAAGCACTGCTCAGCCCCCTGGCCGCGCCGCGCCTGTTGTTGGACGAGCACTACGCCTACATCCATTGGCTGGACAGTTGCGGTGCGGATGAACAATGGCGCTTCATACTGGAAGCCAGCATGACTTCGATGGTTGCCATGAGTGCATGGCTGAGCGGCGAACGGCTGCCCTGGCAATGCAGCTTTCGCCATGAGGAGCCGCGTTACGTCGAACAGTACTGGGTGCATCTGGGTGAACAGACGCAATTCAATCGACCGCTGGACCTGATGCGCCTGCCCCGCCACTGCCTGGCCCAGCCCTGGCCCAACGTGTCGGCCACCGCCGGCCAGGTGGCGCGGATCGAAGCCCGAGACCAACTCGATCAACTGGGTTTCGCGGCAAGCTTTCTGGACTGCGTCTACGACTACCTGCACAGCCATGTGCAGCAGACGCCCAGCCTGGAACAGATCGCCCAGGCTTTCGCCATGAGCCCGGCGACGCTCAAGCGCAAGCTGCACAAGCACCATACCGGGTTCCAGCAACAGGTGGACCGGGTGCACACCCATGTGGCGTTGTACTTGTACCAGGTCAAGGGGTTCAGCAACGAGGAAGTGGCGCAATACCTGAACTTCAACGACACGGCGAATTTTCGCCGCTCGTTCAAGCGCTGGACCGGCAGTACGCCGAATCTGATCCGGCAATTGCTGATGTTGGGGTGAGGGAATTTAGCGAAACTTCGCACCATTGTGGGAGCAAGCCTTGCTCCCACAGATAAATTCCCTGTGGGTTCAGTGCCCGCGAATGTAATGCTCCAGCTGCCGGATCAAATCCGCCTGCTCGACAATCGCCTCCTTCACCAGATCGCCAATGGACAACAACCCCATCAACTGGCCGTTATCCAGCACCGGCAAGTGTCGCAGGTGGCTATCGGTCATGACTTCCATGCAGCGGTCGATGCTCTGCTGGCTATCAGCGGTGACCACGGGAGCACTCATGACGGTGCGTACCGAAGTGCCCACCGAGGAGCGTCCCTGCAACACCAGCTTGCGCGCATAGTCACGCTCGCTGAACACGCCAACCACCTGACCGTCTTCGATCACCGGCAACGCGCCGACGTTTTTCTCGGCCATGATCTGCAGCGCTTCGAGCACGGTCTGCTCCGGCGCGATGCTGTGAACCTGCTGGTTCTGCACACTCTTGAGTCTTACCAGTTGAGCGGCTGTTTTCATTGTTGATTCCCAACTTCAGTTAAAGGCAAGCCAATGCACTTAAATTGCCTGATTCATTGTGGCGCCCCGGTCAGAGGCGGATCAGTCTTCGCCAATCTCCACCACATCACCATTCAGGCGCACCGGCCACACCCGCAGACGCTGCTCCGGGTATTCCAGGCAATGGCCGTCTTCCAGGCGGAAATGCTGTTTGTACAGGGGCGATGCGATCACCAGTTCACCCTTGATGCTGCCCAACAGCCCCCGACCGATCACGTTCGCCCCGGACTTGGGGTCGCGGTTGTCGATGGCATACAGCGGTTTGTCCTGCTGTTCGGGCAGGTACAACAGCGCCACCTGGCTGCCGTCGTGCCAGGCGACCACGCCGGAGTTGGGCACCAGATCCTCGCGGCTGCACAGGGCACGCCATTGCACGGGACTTTGGGCCGCGTTGCGGGTGGGGATACGAACGACGTTTGACTGGCTCATCAGAGCACCTCCTCGGTGACGGGAATCAGGTGAAGCTCGTGGGCGTGAACCGGCCGGCGCTGGCCGCGCTCCCTGACGAAATGAACATCCGGATCACCGCGACCGTCGTTGACGAAGGTGCGGAAGCGCTTGAGCTTGTCCGGGTCTTTGAGGGCGTTGGCCCACTCGCATTCATAACGATCGACCACCAGTTGCATCTGGGCTTCGAGTTCGGCCCCCAGGCCCAGGCTGTCTTCGATGATGACGTCCTTGAGGTAGTCCAGGCCGCCTTCCAGGCTTTCGCGCCAGACCGACGTACGCTGCAACTTGTCGGCGGTGCGGATGTAGAACATCAGGAAGCGGTCGATGTAGCGGATCAGGGTCGCGTCATCCAGGTCGGTGGCGAACAGCTCGGCGTGACGCGGGCGCATGCCGCCGTTACCGGCCACGTAAAGGTTCCAGCCCTTCTCGGTGGCGATCACGCCGACGTCCTTGCTCTGGGCTTCGGCGCACTCGCGGGTGCAACCGGACACCGCGAACTTGAGCTTGTGGGGCGAGCGCAAACCCTTGTAGCGATCTTCAATGGTCAGGGCCATTTGCACGCTGTCCTGCACGCCGTAGCGGCACCAGGTGCTGCCCACGCAGGACTTCACCGTGCGGGTCGACTTGCCGTAGGCGTGCCCGGTTTCGAAACCCGCTTCGATCAGTTCGGCCCAGATATCCGGCAACTGGTGCAACTGGGCGCCGAACAGGTCGATGCGCTGGCCGCCGGTGATCTTGGTGTAGAGGTCGTATTTTTTGGCGACCACGCCGATGGCGATCAGCTTGTCGGCAGTGATTTCGCCCCCGGCGATGCGTGGCACCACCGAATAGGTGCCGTTTTTCTGCATGTTGGCCATGAAGGTGTCGTTGGTGTCCTGCAACGGCACCAGGGACGGGTCCATGATCGGCTGGTTCCAGCACGACGCCAGGATCGAGCCCACCGCCGGTTTGCACAAGTCGCAACCGGTGTGCCCGCGGCCGTGCTTGGCCAGTAGCTCGTCGAAGCTGATGATGCCTTCAACCCGCACCAAGGCATAAAGCTCCTGGCGGGTATAGGCGAAGTGTTCGCACAGGCTCTTGTCGACACTGACGCCGCGAGCAATCAGTTCGTGCTCGAACACCTGCTTGACCAGGGCGGCGCAACCCCCGCAACCGGTGCCGGCCTTGGTATCGCATTTCAGTTGCCCAAGGTCGGTGCAGCCGCTGTCGATGGCCGCACAGATCGAGCCTTTGGTGACGTTGTGACACGAGCAGATGGTCGCCGCCGCAGGCAGTGCTGCCGGGCCCAACGTGGGTGCACCTTCGGAACTCGGCAGGATCAGGCCGGCAGCCTCCTTGGGCAACGCGATGCCGTTCTGCATGTATTGCAGCAGGGTGTCGTAGTAGCTGTTGTCGCCCACCAGGACCGCGCCGATCACTCGTTTGCCATCGGCGTCCACGACCAGTCTCCGGTAGCTGGCGCTGGTTTGATCGATGAACTGGAAGCTGCGCGACCCCGGTGTATTGCCGTGGGCGTCGCCGATGGAACCTACGTCCACCCCCAGCAACTTGAGCTTGGTGGACATGTCCGCGCCAGTGAACGGCTCGGCGCTTTCACCGCACAAGCGAGCCGCGACGTTGCGGGCCATCTGGTAACCCGGAGCGACCAGGCCGAAGATGCTGCCGTTCCAGGCTGCGCATTCGCCGATGGCGTAGATGTCCGGGTCACTGCTCAGGCAATGGTCATCGATCACCACGCCACCGCGCGGGCCGATCTGCAGAGCGCACTGGCGAGCGAGGGCATCCTGGGCGCGAATGCCGGCAGAAAATACGATCAGGTCAGTTTCCAGGAAATCGTCATCGCCGAAGTTCATCCGATAACGGTACTGTTCACCGGCGCTGATGGACTGAGTGCCCTTGGACAGATGCACGCCGACGCCCAGTTTCTCGATGCGCGCCTTGAGGGCCAGACCGCCCTGCTCATCCAGTTGTACCGGCATCAATCGTGGGGCGAACTCCACCACATGGGCTTCCAGGCCGAGGGTCTTGAGGGCATTGGCCGCTTCCAGGCCCAGCAGACCACCACCGACCACCACACCCCGGCGGGCGTTGCTTGCGGCGGCACGAATGGCGTCCAGGTCTTGCAGGGTGCGATAGACCAGGCAGGAATCGCCTTCGGCGCCCTGGATCGGTGGCACGAACGGGTAAGAGCCGGTAGCGAGCACCAGTTTGTCGTAGCTGATGCGAGCCTGGGCAGTGACCACCTGGCGCGCCTCGCGATCAATTTCCAGCACCGGCACGCCCAGGTGCAGCGTGACGCCAGGGGTCTGGTACAACGAGGCTTGCCCAAGCGCCAGGGACTCGGTGTCACGGCCAGAGAAATACTCCGACAGATGCACGCGATCATAGGCGCGCATTGGTTCTTCGCTGAACACATGCAGGTGGTAATGATTGAGGGCACCGCGCTCGATCAGTTGCTCGACGCAGTGATGGCCGACCATGCCATTGCCGATCACGATCAGTGTTTGCAGCTTGTTCAGGGAAGCAACATTGGAATTCATAAAAGCACCCGACAAAAGCCCATCACGGTTTTGAAAGCAAAAAAAAAGACGCCTGAAACCTTGCGGTTCCAGGCGTCTTTGCCTGTTCTGTGCGGTATCGATCCGGCGACTGAGCCCCGATCTACCGTTATCCCCGGCCTGCTGGCTCTCGATCTTCGTTGACCGACAGGGTTGCCCACTTGAATGTATTTACAGTGGGCCTGAACAGCCTCTTGCAGCGAGCGTGCCAAGCCTTTGTCTGCCGCCCTGAAGTCATAGACCCAACGCTGCTTGCAACCCTCGAAAATCCCTGTGGGAGCGGGCTTGCCCGTGAAAAAGGCCGTCCAGTCACCTCATGCTTACAGACGCTCGCCTGACGCCTCCATACGCGGACGATTGCCTTGCCATGGTGCGACCCATCGCCTGCGGCTTCATAAAAGTGCAGTGACTGGGCTGACGCTATCGCGAGCAGGCTCGCTCCCACAGGGGGCTCGGGCCATTCGCGATGGGGAAGGTTCAGGTTGCGCCGATGCGGGCGGCTCTATCCACCATCGCCACGATGGTCACAAAGAGCTCTTGCTTGGCCTCGGCGGCGCTGACTTCCCCGGTGGCAGCGGCATTGGACAGGGCTTCTGCCGCGCCCAGCATCGCCCGCAGACTCGCCTGGGTGATGGCCCGTGTACCGGCGAACGGTTCCAGGACGGCTCGGCACTTGTCCAGGAAAATCGCCTCATATTCGCGCTTGATGCGCTCCAGTTCTGGCGAACTGGTCAGCGCCGCGATCACCCCCGGGATCTCCCGGCCTTGCAGCAGGACGCATTCGACAAACGAAGCAGCAATCACCTCCGCGCGGCTTTGCAGTGTCGGTTCGCTCGCTTCCAGGGCGGCGTCCATGAGCGCCGTCTGACGGGCATCGAAATCCTGATAGAGCGCCGCCAGCAGCCCGGACCGAGTGGTGAAGTGGTCATACACGATGGGTTTGGTTACCCCCGCCTGTTCCGCGAGGCGGGCCAGGGTCAGCGCTTCGCTGCCCTCCTCTCGCACCAGCCGCCAGGCGACATCCAACAGCTGCCGTTGCCGATCCTCGCGAGACAAGCGTCGACGGGGAGCAGCAGAAGATCGCGAATTTTCATCAAGGCTTGACATACTAACTTTACCAACCGCAACTTACTAAAGGTAACTTAACCAAGCATACCTGCTTGATACCGGTCATTGCCATGAGGAGTTTTGCCATGCACGCACTCATCGTTGTCGCTCATCACGATCCCCATTCCCTTACCCACGGCCTCGCGAAAAAAATCGCCCAAGGCCTGAGCCAAGCCAATCCCGTCGATACGTTCGAGATCGCCGACCTGGCCGCCGAAGGCTTCGATCCGCGGTTCAGTTTCGCCGATCACGCGGTACACCACCGCGAGGCCTCACCGCCCATGGACGTTGTGGCCGAACAAGCCAGAATCGACCGCGCAGATGCGCTGGTGCTGGTGTATCCCATTTACTGGTGGTCGATGCCAGCATTGCTCAAAGGGTGGATCGACCGGGTGTTTTCCAACGGCTGGGCGTTCGATTTCAGCCTCGATAAACCCTTTATCAAAAAACTGCAGCGTTTGCAGGTGCATCTGGTGGCCCTGGGCGGGGCTGATGAGGGTACGTTCCTGCGCCACGGTTATGGCCAGGCGATGACCGCGCAAATCGACCACGGCATCTTTGATTACTGCGGCGCCCGGGTGGTCAGTTCCCAACGTTTGCTCGACTCGGAAACCCTCGAACCGGCGCTTCACCTGGCCACTGCCTATGACCTTGGCCGGCGGCTGTTTCCGCAGCGCGAGGAGACTGCACAGGTTCAAGCCAGCAGCGAGTGCGCCTGACCGCCATCAGAGCACGCTGCCCTTGGCGGCGGAGAGGAGCTGATCACGCTTGTAGATATCCGGGATGTACACCGCCTGCCCCTGGTTGTCGGCTTGCACTGTCCAGTAGCCCAACAGAATCGGCACCGGCCTGGCCAGCCTGAACTCATGAGTCAGCCCGCTGGCCAGCAGCGTGTCGGTGCGCAGACGTTCAGCCGGGCTCACCAACCAGTCACGCAACTGCATGGCCTGTTCGACTCGCACACACCCCGAACTGAACGCCCGCGGTTCCTTGCTGAACAGTGACTGGCTGGGCGTGTCATGCAGGTACACGGAAAACGGGTTGGGAAAGCGGATCGCCATTTTACCCAGTGGGTTTTGCGGACCGGGGTCCTGGCGCAGCATGAGGCCGCCGGGATGCTCCCAATCGATGTCCTGGGCCAGTAACGGCAAGCCATCGCGATCGATCACCCTCAGGTTGTGTCGACTCAAGAACTCTGGGTCCCGACGAATCTCAGGCAGTTTGTCTTCACGCATGATAGTCGGGGGGATGGTCCAGGTCGGGTTAAGTGTCAGTCGTGTCACTCGGGACTTGAGCAATGGGGTTTCCCGGTCCGCGCGGCCCACTTGGGTGCGGGTTTGCCAGACCGCTGCGCCGTCCTGGTAGACCGTCAACCGGGCCGCCGCCACATTGACCAGTACGCTGTCCGGCTCCAGGTCCCGGGCCAGCCAGCGCATGCGCTCCAGATTGACGCGCAACTGCTCGCGCCGCATGAACGGGCTGATGTTCAGCTCCGTCACCGTCCATGGCCCCACTACCCCATCGGCTTGCAGCGAATGGTGAAGCTGGAAGCTTTTCATCGCTGCCACCAGGTCGGGGTTGTAGTGATCGTCGATGATCACGGGGGGCGCGCTGAAATAGCCTTCGCTGAACAATCGCTGGGCCAGGGCCGGTACGCGGGCGTCCCGCTTGTCCGGGTGCAACAAGGGGCCGCCGGGCACCGGTTGCCATTCGGGCAAGGGCTGTTGCCGTTGCCGGGCGTAAAGTTCACGCAAGTTGCGATACAGCGCCAGGCTCGGCCGTGCCTGCTCAAAGGCCTCGTCCAAGTCCTGCAGGCCCGACCCGGCAATGGCCAACACCTCGGCCTGACGATCCTGTGGCAGCGGGTCGGCCTTCCACACCGGCTCCAGGCGGTCCTGAGGCAGGTATCCGAAACGCAGCTCATACAGCGCTTGCAAGTAGCGCTGACTGATGGCGATGTCTACACAATGGGGGTTTTGGGCGGTTCCTTCTGCGGGCAAGCTGTAGCGTGCCGGGTCCAGTCCGTCGTCGGCCAGTTGCTGCAACTGTGCCTGCAACGCCATCCGTCGCTCATCGTCCGACCAGACTTCCTGGCCTGCGTTTTGCTCGTAGAACGCCTGCAAACTCATCATCGTCGGAAAGTCGACGCCTGCGGCCAGCTCGGGACAGTTGAGCGACAGCTGGGCCAAGGTGGTTTGCACCAATGCCGGATCGCTTTGCTCGGCTGTTGCGACCAATGGCGCAGTGAGCAATAAAAGGCTCAGGTAACATGCGGACTTTTTGAACAACTGCTTTACTCCAATCCATGGCCGTCCCGTTGACGGTCAACTTTGCGACAGGTACGACCCGCCATCATGCAAACAAACCAAATCGGACGGGATGCCGCAAACAAACACCACCGTGGGAATTTTCCATCTTCAGCAAGCCTCTTGCGCCGACTCTGCCTGGTCATCACCGGCCTTGGCGTGATGTGCAGCCCGGCGCTGGCCGACAAAGGAAATTCTCAGCCGCTTTACAACAGCCTCACCCACGCGGCGCCGGAACTCAATCCCCAAGCGCTCAAAAGTGCCTTGAGCGCCATGCAATGCGCTGTCGCCAACGGCGCTCGCCCAGCCCGCCACCTGGCGGTCATCGACTACTCGCAACCTTCCACGGCCCGTCGCCTGTGGATCTTCGACCTGCGCCAGAAGAAGCTGGTATTGCGCGACCTGGTGGCCCACGGGCAAAAATCCGGGGAAAACTTCGCCACCCAGTTCTCCAATCGCCTGGGCAGTTTCCAGTCGAGCCTGGGACTGTTTCGCACTCAGGAAAGTTATCAGGGCGCCCATGGATACTCGTTGCGCATGGACGGTCTGGAGCCGGGCTTCAATGACCTGGCCCGCGACCGCGCGATCGTGATCCACGCCGCCGATTATGTGAACCCGTTGTGGAGCGTGCGTCAGGGGCGCATCGGCCGCAGCCTGGGCTGCCCTGCCGTCCGCCCGCAGGTGGCGCGCAAGGTGATCGACAAACTTAAGGACGGGCAATTCATGTTTTCCTGGTACCCGGACCCGAGCTGGCTCAAGCGTTCGGCCTACCTCAACTGTCAGCCGCAACAGGTTGCGAGCATTTTGGCTACTAGCGGCAGTTAGGTAGCACCTTTGTGGCGAGGGGATTTAGCGAAACGTCGCACCGCCCCGCTGGGCTGCGAAGCAGCCCCAATGCAGCAGACTCCATCTTCCTGGCACACCGAGTTGGCAGGCAGGGCTGCTTTGCAGCCAGCGGGGATAAATCCCCTCGCCACAGATTGCACCTGCTGAAAGGCTGGTTAAAATGCCGGCCTTTCGCATTGCTGGCCTTGTCCGATGAACCCTGAAGCCCTTCAAACCCTGCAGACCCATTTACTGACGGCCCTGACCTCGGTGCCGGAAGAAACCCGGCGCCTGTTCCATGGTCGCGGTCGCTGCTGGCCGGGGTTGGAGCAGATCACCGTCGACTGGCTACAAGGGGTGATGCTGGTTTCGTTGTTCAAGCAGCCTGAGCCGACGCAGTTGGACGATCTGATGTCCATGCTGCTCGCCCTCACCGTTACCCCGGCCTGGCAACAGAGCAAGGCCCATACGCTGGCCGTGCAACACCGTTACCTTCCCGACAGCCTTACCCAGTGGCTGGTGGGTGAGGCTCTGGACGAATGGACCTTGGTCGAAGGCGGCTTGCGCTATCGGATCGACCTGGGCAAGAAGCAGAACAACGGTCTTTTCCTCGACATGCGCTACGGCCGCGACTGGGTTCGCGCCAACGCCAGCGGCAAGCGAGTGTTGAATCTGTTTGCCTACACCTGCGGTTTTTCCGTGGCAGCCATCGCCGGCGGTGCACAGCATGTGGTCAACCTGGACATGTCGCGCGCGGCCTTGAGTCGTGGCCGCGACAACCATCGCCTGAACGGCCATGACCTGAGCCAGGTGAGTTTTCTTGGCCACGACTTGTTCAAGTCATGGGGCAAGGTGATCAACAGCGGCCCTTATGACCTGGTCATCATCGATCCCCCCACCTTTCAGAAAGGCAGCTTCCTGCTGACCAAGGACTATCAGCGAGTCCTGCGGCGCTTGCCGGAACTGTTGTGCGCCACTGGCACGGTCCTGGCCTGCAGCAACGACCCGGCCACCGGCCCGGACTTCCTCATCGACGGCGTCACCCGCGAAGCGCCTGGCCTGAAGTTCGTGGAACGCCTGGCCAATCCCCCGGAGTTTCCCGACGCGGATATGGAGTGCGGCTTGAAGGCATTGGTGTTCACCCGCGACGATGGCTGCGCCGTGTAACGATGCCTGATGCGCCCCTTTGCAAGGGCGCTGTGGCGAGGGGATTTACGCCCTCGCCACAGCTTCGCGGCAGGTGTGCCGGCACAGGTTATTGCGGTCGCAGCGACCACCAAGGGGTGACCAGGCCAGTGGTTATCCGATGCACCATGGCCTCGACTTCCCGGCTCTTGACCGAACGGTAGATCGCCATGGTGCGCCGGAACTGGTCTTCGGTGAGCGTCACCGGCTCGCCTGCGGCCCAGTTCACATCCGCTACGGCCTCGAGCCTCACCCGATACCACATCGTCCCTGTGGGCTGGGTGATTGACTCCAGGGCGCTGGGCAGGTCGGCGTCCGGTTGCGCCAGGTTATCCAGCAATACCTGCGGCCAATGGGAGGGATCCACCGGCTCGCTGAAGGCATCCACCAGGTTTTCCTCCACCGTGTCCCAGATGGCCAGGCCGTCGAGCCAATCGCGAGACATCAACCCCAGATACGGGCGCCAGGCCAGTTCCCCTACGCGGGGCGTTTGATCATTGCTGTTGAATGTGTCCTGCGCGTCACTGAGCCAGTTGATGAAACCCTCACGGGTCATCGCGGCCCGGCGTTGCACAAGCTCGGGATATCGGCCGCTTAACACCTGGCCCCAATAGTCATAATGGTTGGTCAGGAACCTCGCAAAGTGTATGCCCTGGGGTTCGAGGCGGGCACGCTGAACCGAACCGAACATGAGGAAATGCAGCTCCAGCTCGGCAACGTCTGGTGTTTGCCTGTCCAGAACCCGCGCTTGCAAGCGGGTACGCAGTTGGGCCAATTGCTGGTCGAAATCTGCGATACGCCCCGACAGCTCGGTATAAAGGTCGGGGTAGCCAGTGTAGTACTGCAGGATACCGGCAGCCCTCTGACGATCTCCCAGGGCCAGGCCGCCTGGTTGATCGGCGTCTGCGTCACGGATGGCGCCGCAGAACCAATCGATGAAGCGCCGCCCTCCGGCATCGTCGCGAGCCACTTCCAATGCACTCTTGAGGTCGGGGAAGTCACGGAGCCAGTCATCGACGGTGTAGCGAAAGGCCTCGGGGTCCAATGCGCGAAGGGCGCGGATCTGGGTGCTGGGCAGTGGATTATCTTCGAGCCAGAGCCCAAGGGTGTTCGTCTTCGGCATGTTGCCAAGGGCAGGAATCAGATCATCCTGGATGTTGCTGATGCGATTGCCCTTGAGGTCGAGGAAGATCGGATCGGATGAAGGCCTGGCCAACAGCGCCAGGGCCAATGCCGGTACCCGATCGAGCCCCGCGTTGGCCAGTTCCAGCTCCTTGAGGTGCGCAAGCTCCGGCAGATCGGGTAATTCCCGACAGTTGTTACCGCTCAAGCGCAGGTCCTCCAGGGCCGTGGCGGTACGCAAGAATGCACTGCCCTGTTCATCCAGACGAAGGCCACAACGAACCAGGTCCAGCGCTTGCAATCCTGGTAAAGCGGTGATGGCCTCCAGCTCCTGGGGGGTGAAATGCAAGTTGTCGGACCAGACCAGTTCACGCAGGGACGGCAACTCAGCCAGGCGGCCGATGGCCGCGACCATATTGGCACTGGCCACGGGGTCCGAGCCACTGCTCACCTCGGACAGCTGCAGCTCTCGCAAACCAGTAGCACGGTCGGCGCCGATCAAGGGGGCAAAGGTGTCAGCATTCATATTGAGCGGATTTCTGCCCAATGACAGCTCCTCCAGAGAGCGAAACTCACCCGCCGCTACCGGCACGGCGGTGAGCTCATTGCCATGCAGGCGCAGCGTGTCGATATTGGGAAACAACCTCAGGAAATTCGAAGGGTCTTCGCTCAGCCCCAGATGAGCCAACGTCAGCTCTTCAATATGCTCGAAACGTGCGCTGATGGGAGGAAGCCGGCCGATGTTCAACCCCGACAGACGTAGAGTCAGCTCGCTATCCTCCCTGAGCGGATCCGGCTCACGGCGCCAGGCGCGACGGATCTCCTGCGCCACCTCCCTGCGCATGGCGATGGTATCTGCACGGGTATATTCGCTCTCGACGGGGTGATGAACCCCCTCATGGACCTCCCACTGACGCAGGCCTTCGTCCAGCGTTGCCCAATCGTTGCTCAACCGGGTCACCAGGGTGTCCAGGCTGATGCCTTCGCGCCTGGCCTGATCGGCCAGGCTACGCTGAAGCCTGGCCAGCGATTCCCCGGCATAGTAGGGAAACAGGCGTTCAAGACGCCCTTCCACACGGTGGCGCCAGCCCTGCAAAGGAAGTTTCCCGCGCCCACTGAGCGGATAACCCAGGCGTCCGTTCTGCCATTGCAGGGCAGCTGCGTCGTTGCCCGTGCGTTTGAGCGACAGGTACGTACGCAGCCTCTGGCGATCGCCAAGGGCTTGCTCCACCAGCACCTTGCGAAGGTTGGTCGACGCCCAGATGTTCAAGCCGAGCGCATTGCGGGCCTCATCCGGCATGGCTCTGAGCAGCGCCTCTTCGAGGCTCGAATCCCCAGCCAGCTCATTTCCCCTTTCGTCGAAGGGATGGTATTTCCCGCCGTCCTGGCGGATGACTTTCAAGGGGCCGTTCTCTCCCACCTCGAGCGGAGCCAACAACTTGTCCGACAACAGCCGCAGGTGCAACCGGCCTTGCAGTTGCGGCGCATTGCCAAGCAGGCCTATGACAATGCGGTCCCGGTCCGCGCTGCTTTCACCCCGCTCAAGATCGCGCAAGGCTCGAGTCAGGCGCAGCTCAGTCAGGGCTTCTACGCATTGTTTACCCAGGCGTCCCGTCACCCGGCCTGCTTGCAGCCGCACCCGGTCCTGGCCCTGAGACTGCCGGGCAAGCTCGTTGGCGATGGATTCAGGCAGCCCGGAAAAAGCCCGAACTATCGGAGCGGCCAACGGATCGAGCCGGGTGGACGAGGCCATGCCAGCAGTCACCTGCGTAACATTGCGCTCAAGATAATCGGCCCAGCGGCTGGCCAACAACCGACTGCTTTCCACCGGGCGCAGGCCGATAGAACTCTGCCCCAGCAGCACGCGCTGTTCGTCCGCGCGAAGGCCGGCCAGGATACGCTCCGCCCAGGCATGATGCTCCAGGTCCGCTTTGTCCAGATCGAGAAAACGCGTGGTGGCCCTGTCGCCCACGGAGTGAACCTGCTCGCCATCGTGCAAGCGCAGCGTCATGTCCGCAGGCCAACCGGGCAAATCCACAAGGGTTTGCGTGACCTGAATGTGCGCGCTCCCGGGTGCTTCACCCGCGCGCAAGCGTCCAACGGTCTGCTGCACCCATTGCCAGTTGCGTGCCTCAGCGAGGGCATCGGCGAATATGGCCGGCATTGGCTGCCCGCCTACTTGCAGGTAGCGCAGATGCGCCTCGCTGATACCGACCTGCTGCTGTACGGCCAGGAGCATAGCGTCGTCCAGCTCGGCGGGCGTCTCGACAAAGTTGCGCAGCAACTCCAGATTGCTTCGCTGCAAGGGATTGCGGTGTGCCCATTGCCAGCCGCGCGCGCGGCTCCACTCCAGAGGCGGGGTCACGCCTCGGTGACCGGCAGGCAGGCGCAGCCCCAGGGCCTCGCCGGTGCCTTGCACCTCGAAATAACGACCATCGATCCGCACCCATGCCTCGTCTGGCATACGCCAGACACCCCAGGCGTCCTGCTCGGCCTCCACAGGCGGCAAGCGTCGCGCCTGGAAGGGCGTGACATCGCCATTCCACAGCCGCGTCGTGCCGTCATGCACGGGCATGGGTTCAACAGCCCCGCCGATGAAACCCAGATAGGCACCTTGGGCGACCCCGAACAGCACGTTGAAGATGTGATTGATGCCTTCTTGCGCGTGGCCTTCGTTGAGCGCCTGGATACCTTCAAAGAACTCATACACCAGGCGCACCCCGCCCACCGCCGCCGCAGCCATCCCCATGGGAGCGCAGAACGGAATGAAGCTGACAGCCAGCATCAATGAACGCTCGGCAAGGCCTTCCCAATACTCCAGGCGTGCCAGCAATGCCTGCCAGTCCTGGTCCCGGGTCGAGATCATCAGCGCCGAGGCATTGCTCAGGGTATGGGTGCGCCATTCGTGATAGCGATCATTCCAGTGATCCTCGCGAACATCGCTAAGGGTCCAGGGGACATGGGGAACAGGCACCCGAATGCGCCGGGGATTACCCTCCTCGCCAAGCTCGCCTTCGCGCCAACCCACAATACGCGCGTGGATTTCCTGGAAAAGGTTGAGGTTGTCTTTTATCTCCCACTCCACTTGGTCATGCAGGGCCTCACCTAAGCGGGCCTGCAAGCGTACCGGCAGGTAACGCATCAGGCTCTGGCGGTAACTGCGTTTGCGCACCAGTTCGGTCAGCTTTGCGGCCATGGCCTGCAGGCTGGGAAATTGCCTGATCGGGGCCACCACGTCATAGGGCAGGTGCAAGACGACCGGGCGAACGCCTTTTGCGTCCCCTTTCAACCCCCAATACACCCGTGCGCCGAACAACGGCGCAGACAGCACCTCCAGGCCCTTGACCTCACACGCCAGGGAAGCCACCGGACGATCTTCGAGGCGCACCCCGACATAGGCCAACAGTCGCTCGCCGGTCTCGTCCAGGCGTCCATCCAGCTTCGCCTCGTACGCGTCATAGGCGAGCAGACTGCGCGCGTAGGCCATATAGGCGTCAGCCACGACAGGAACCTCGTCGCCGATAGGCGGCAGGCGTTGCTTGAGCAGACGCTGGTAGGCACCGCCCACATCCACCTGCCGACAGACTCGGGCAAAACTGGCAGGGGTCGTGGGCAATGCTGTGGTGTCTGACGGCGCACCCCAACGGTAAAACTCTCCAGGCTTGCCCTTGATGAAAAGCTCGCCGGTTTTATCGAAAGAACTGCCGGTGGCCGCATCAGCAGGAGGAAAGTTGCGCATGGCGGCCTCCACCACCGACAGAGAGGGGCCGAAGTGCTCGCGCCTGACCCTTGCCCGCCGTACTGCGTCGCAAACACTGCCGCGGCCATTGATCGGGCGCCAGGCCTGCATGGGCGGTTGAGCCTGTAGCAAATCGAGTGTGAAGGGTTCCGGCGCTGGCAGGTCGATAAGCCGTGCGTTCAGCGCATCGCTGTCGCGCTGCAATTGCTGGGCAAGGACCTTGAAACGCTCTTGGCGGTGGCGCGAAGCTTGTTTCAACCAGGCCGGTAGCCTGGCCTGGATGAAATCGATATGGGAATCGACAGTGGACATGATGGACCTCCTTCCTTGGGGTCGATTAAGCATCTGAAATTTTGAAATACGCTAAGCCGGGGCGTGGGCGATCCTCTCCAAAATGAGCTTGTTTTTAAACCGCCCAACCGTTGCAAGGGGTTGCAGGTTCCATGGCCAGTCGCTGACAGGTCTGCATCAGATGCTTGCGCCTGATCAGGATCACACCACCAACGTCAACCACGCCGACATCAGCAACAACACCGCCATGATCCGATTGAACCGCCCCATGGCCACGGTGGATCGGCAGAATCTGGCGGCGCCGAGGCCCAGATACGCCCAGGCGGTCATGCATGGGATCGAAATCGCGAAGAACGCCAGGGACAGCCAGAGCACCCGCACGGTGCGGTCGGCCTCGGTGCCGGCGAAGACGCTGACCACCGCCAATGCCATCATCCAGGTCTTGGGATTGACCAACTGCAAACCGGCCGCCCCCGCCAAGCCAAGACGCGGACCCTCAATGGGTCGTTCAGGGTCGATGGCCTGGACTGGCGTGCTGAATATTTGCCAGGCCATCCAGCTCAGCCAGGCAATTCCGGCCCATGACAGCAAAGTCTGGAGCGTTGCATGACGGGCCAGCACATCGCCCAATCCGGTGCCCACCAACAACACCAACAAGGCTGCGGCGGCGCAGGCGCCAAGGATAATTGGCAAGGTGGTCGCCAGGCCAAAGCGCGAGCTGTGGCTCAGCACCAGGATATTGGTCGGGCCCGGGGTGATGGAGGCAACAAAGGCGAACAAGGCGAACGGCAGCAACTGGTCCATGGAGCAACATCTCGGTGAATGATCGTAGCCTGATCATCCCCACCCAACCGCGCTCAGTCTGGAACGTTTGAGCAACGCTTGCGGTAGTCCGCCGGGCTCAGGCGATAGGCGCGCTGGAACCAGCGACCCAAATGACTCTGGTCGGCAAAACCGAGTATCGCCGCCACCGCCACCGCGCTTTCGCCACGGGCCAACAAGCGCCGGGCCCGGGCCAGGCGTAACTGGATCAGATAGGCATGGGGGGCGAGACCGAACGCGGCCTTGAAGGCCCGGGTCAGGCGAAAACGGTCCACCCCGGTGACCCGTGCCAGGTCATCCAGCCCGATGTCTTCACTCAGATGACTGTGCAGATAATCACGGGCCTGCTGCGCCACCAATGGCAGGCGCGGATCGGGATTGATCCGCGCACGCCAGTGCAGGTGCTGGGTCAGGTTGGCCAGCAAGGTGTCGAGGGCCGTCTGGCGCACGATGCGCATCTCCTGCTGATGCAAACTCTGGAACGCCATGGCCGTGGCGCTCGCCAGCCGCGCATCGTCGGCCAGGGTGGCGGCGAATCCCAGCTGTGCATTATCCGGAGCCACGTCGAACAACGACCGCAGTTCCCGCTCCAGCCACTGTGGCTCGAGGTACAACGTGCGATAGGTGAAACCGCTGGCGTGGGGCGCGTTGCCGTCATGCAACTCGCCAGGCTCGAGCAGAAACACCTTGCCCGGCGTGCTGTTGTGCTGCTGGCGGCGACAATGGAACTGCTGCACGCCCTGTTCGGTCACGCCCACCAGATAGGCGTCGTGCCAATGGGGATCGTAGGCATGCCCCTCGAAATGCGCGCGCACGGTCTCGATGCCGGACGTGGCGTCCTGCTTGAGATCGATCCAGTTGCGCGTTGTCATGGGCAGTCTCGTTTTGTGTATCAGCACGAGCAGGTTAACCGCTGGCGGCGAGGGTGTCTGGAAGATTTGTGCAGTTTTGTTTTCGTCGAAAACGAAGCAAATGGATCCATTAAAGACTGCCAACCGTCTACTAGGACACCAAAAATATTGACAACCGAAATAGTTAAGAGAGTTAATGGATCCATAAGCACAACAACATCCGCCCGGAGATCCGTCATGTATCCCAAGAACACCTGGTACGTTGCCTGCACCCCCGATGAAATCGCTGACAAACCTCTGGGCCGCCAGATCTGCGGCGAGAAGATGGTTTTCTACCGTGGGCATGAAGGCAAGGTCGCGGCCGTCGAGGACTTCTGCCCTCATCGCGGCGCCCCGCTCTCTTTGGGTTATGTCGAAAACGGTAACCTGGTGTGCGGCTATCACGGGCTGGTGATGGGGTGCGACGGCAAGACCGTCGAAATGCCCGGGCAACGGGTCCGGGGATTCCCTTGCAACAAGACGTTTGCGGTGCAGGAGCGTCATGGGTTTATCTGGGTCTGGCCCGGTGACCAGGCCTTGGCTGACCCGACGCTGATCCATCATCTTGAATGGGCCGAAAGTGACGAGTGGGCTTACGGCGGCGGCCTGTTCCATATCCAGTGCGATTACCGCCTGATGATCGACAACCTGATGGACCTGACCCACGAAACCTACGTGCACGCCTCCAGCATCGGCCAGAAGGAAATCGACGAGGCGCCGCCGGTGACCACGGTCGAAGGTGACGAAGTGGTCACCGCCCGGCACATGGAAAACATCATGGCCCCGCCCTTCTGGCGCATGGCCTTGCGCGGCAACAACCTGGCCGACGACGTGCCGGTGGACCGCTGGCAGATCTGCCGTTTCACCCCGCCCAGCCACGTCCTGATCGAAGTCGGCGTGGCCCATGCCGGCAACGGCGGGTATCACGCCGCGCCGCAGTGCAAGGCGTCCAGCATCGTGGTGGACTTCATCACCCCGGAAACCGAGACATCCATCTGGTACTTCTGGGGCATGGCCCGGCACTTCCAGCCCCAGGACGAAGCACTGACCGCCAGCATTCGCGAAGGCCAGGGCAAGATTTTCAGCGAAGACCTGGAGATGCTCGAACGCCAGCAGCGCAACCTGCTGGATCACCCGCAACGCAGCCTGCTCAAGCTCAATATCGATGCCGGCGGCGTGCAGTCGCGTCGAGTGCTGGATCGTTGGATTGCCCGTGAGCGCGAGCCACAAGCGGGATTGATTGCCAGCACCCATCAGGGAGAGCAGCGAGCATGATTGAAGTCCAGGTCACGGCCCGACACAACGAAGCCCAGGACATTTGCAGCTACGAGCTGACGAGTGTCGACGGCCAGCCTTTACCGGCGTTCACCGCCGGTGCCCATATCGACGTACACCTGCCCAACGGCATGATTCGTCAGTATTCGCTGTGCAATCATCCCGAGGAACGGCATCGCTACCTCATCGGGGTGCTCAAGGATGCCGCGTCCCGAGGCGGTTCGCGCAGTTTGCATGAACAGATTCTGCCAGGCGCGCGCTTGCTGATCAGCGAACCGCGCAACCTGTTCCCCCTTGCCCCCGAGGCTCGACGTAGCCTGCTGTTTGCCGGCGGTATCGGTATTACGCCGATCCTGTGCATGGCCGAACACCTGGCCCAGAGCGGTGCGGCGTTCGAACTGCATTACTGTGCCAGGTCCAGGGAGCGTGCAGCCTTTATCGAACGCTTGCGCCAATCGCCTTATGCCGACCGGGTGTTTCTGCACTTCGATGAAGAGCCTGCAACCATGCTGGACGCTGCCAGGGTCCTGGCCGCCCCCAGTGAGGATCTGCACCTCTATGTGTGCGGTCCCGGTGGCTTCATGCAGCATGTCCTCGACACCGCCAAGGTTCAGGGCTGGCGGGAAAGCTGTGTGCACCGCGAGTACTTTGCCGCTGCGCCCACCGACACCCGCGCGGACGGCAGCTTCTCGGTGAAAGTCGCCAGCAGCGGTCAGGTCTTCGAAGTACCCGCCGACCGAAGCGTGGTCCAGGTGCTGGAAAGCCATGGCATCGAGATTCCGATCTCCTGCGAACAGGGCGTGTGCGGCACCTGCCTGACGCGTGTGCTGGAAGGTGTGCCGGAGCACCGGGATATGTTTTTGACCGAGGCTGAACAGGCTTGCAACGACCAGTTCACGCCGTGCTGCTCCCGCTCGAAGACGCCACTTTTGGTGTTGGATATCTGACCCAATACCCTGAGGGAAGAGCTTTGTGGGAGCAAAGCTTGCTCGCGATGGCGGCGACTCAGTCAGCATTGCTATCGGCTGACAGACGGCTATCGCAAGCAAGCTTAGCTCCCCCAGCCGTATGCGCGCTCACTGCGACCGAACAATCACCTTCATCCGCTCATCAGCCAACGTCGAGCCGAACACCTCGGCATAACGCAAAGTCGCATTGGCATGTTCGCGCATGATTGCCTCGGCGCGGGCTCCCTGGCGATGGATCAGCGCATCGAACACCGAGTGGTGCTGCATGTGGGCGTAGTTGAAGCGGCGAAATTCGCCGGCCATGTTCTGACGATCCACCGCCAGGGCGGTGACTGAGGCAAATGGCAGGTGATCGTTGCGAGCCAGGGCATCGGCAATCGCCGGGTTATGGCTGCCCTCGACGATCACCTGATGAAAGCGCATGTTCAAGTCGTGATAGACCTCAAGGTCATCCTCGGTCACATAGCCCTTGGCAAACAGTTCGTCGCCCTGCACCAGGCATTGTTCAAGTGCCGCTCGCCCCTCTTCGGATAAGCCACGCTCGGCCGTTTGCCGCGCGGCCAGGCCTTCGAGCACACCACGCACTTCCACGGCCCCGGCGATTTCCTCGGCACTGACCGAGCGCACCTGGAATCCGCGACCACCGAAGCGCACCAGCAGCCCTTCCTGCTCCAGGGTACGAAACGCCATGCGCACCGGCATTCGCGAAACACCGAACAACTCAGCCGTGGGAATTTCCATCAAGCGCTCACCGCCCGCCAGCTCGCCTGAGGCGATCATCCTGCGCAATGCGACCAGCACCGTTTGGCCGGGCTTACTCATCCAGGTTCTTCCAGAGAAAACAGAGTCGCCATAGTAGAAGGCTTGGGACGGTGTGTCACGGCGGGGGTATGGAGCGAACGCAAGAGCAATCGAGCGCAGGAAAATCAGCGGGGCAGGCAGACCGCCATCGCGAGCAGGCTCGCTCCCACAATGGGTCCGCCATAGATCCTTGTCGGAGCGAGCCTGCTCGCGATGGCGGCAGACCAGACAACATTGATGGCAAGCCTTGCTGTCACGGATTTTGGGTCTGGACCGACTAGTTCGCCCGCAGGATCGACAGATCTTCGCCGCAATACAGCGCCTCGACTTTCGCCGCGCGCCATTGCAACACCGCCCGTTGGTTGATCGAGCCCTTGTCGGTGATTTCACCACGATCGATGGAGGGCGGCTCATCGAGCAAGGCAATCCACTCTACGCGGCTGGCGTTGCCGCTCGCCTCGCGGTTAAGACGTTGCAGCCAATCGGCAAACCACTGGCGTACCGGTGGGCTGGCCAAGACCTCGGCATCGCTGGCGCTCGGGGACAGGCCTGACAGACGCCGGCATTCAGCCAGCCGTGGGAACACCAGCGCGCCCAGGCACTCGCGATCCGGCGCGGTCACCACCAGGTCCTGGACATACGGGGTCCCCTCCAGCACCGCTCGGTTGCGTAGCGGCCCGACACTGACAAACACCCCAGAGGACAGCTTGAAGTCCTCGGCTATCCGTCCGTCAAACATCAGGCCCAATTGCGGGTCATGGGGATCGGCCAACTTGATCGCATCGCCCGAACAGTAAAAACCGTCTTCGTCGAACACCTCAGCGGTCTGCTGCGGCGAGCGCCAGTAGCCGGGCATGATGTGCGGTCCGCGGAAGCGCCCTTCGAACTTGCCGTCCACCGGCACCAGCCGCACCTCGCAGCCGGGTGCCGGCAAGCCGATGTAACCGGCCATGGACAACGGCCCGGTGGTAAAAGTGCAGGACGGCGACGCCTCCGTCATGCCCAGCCCGGCCATCATGCGAATGCGTTCGCCGCAATGCTGTTCGGCGACCTTGTCGAGCCGGTCCCAAGTACTTTGGGACAGACCCGCTGCGGCAAAAAAGAACAGACTGATGCGCTCGAAGAACCGCTCGCGCAACTCGCCGTCCTGCTCCAGGGCACTGACCAACTCTTCCCAACCTTTGGGCACGGTCAGGTACGCAGTGGGAGAAATCTCCTTGAGGTTGCGCAAGGTTTCGGCGAAGCCCTGGGCGGTGGGCTTGCCGTCGTCCAGGTAAAACGTGCCGCCGTTGTACAACACGATGCCGACGTTGTGACTGCCACCGAATGTGTGGTTCCACGGCAACCAATCCACCAATACCGGCGGCGCTTCACCGAACACCGGAAAGGTCTGCAACAGCATTTGCTGATTGGCGCAGAGCATGCGTTGGGTCGTGATCACAGCCTTGGGCAGCTTGGTGGAGCCCGAGGTGAAGAGAAACTTGGCAATGCTGTCCGGTCCGGTGGCGGCAAAGGCGCGCTCGGCCTCAATACCACCGGGTTGCGCCAGCAGGCTGGCAAAGCTTGCCCTGGACCTTGCGGCCATTTCCCCGCGCACTGTGATCAAGGGGATGTCCGCCGGCAGCACCGCATTGATCGCCCGCTCAAACGGCGCGGCCTCGCTGACAAACACCAGCCCCGGCTGCAACAAATCGCAAACGTGCCGCAGCTTGGCGAAATCCTGGGACAGCAACGAATAGGCCGGCGACACCGGGCAATAAGGGATCCCGGCGTACATCGCGCCAAGGGCCATTTGCAGGTGCTCGATGTCATTACCCGATAGCAGCGCCAGGGGCTTTTCGGCTGACAGGCCATAGCTCAACAAACCTTGAGCGATGGCCCGCACGCTGTCGAGCATCTGAGCATAGCTGACTCGACGCCAGTCCCCGCCCGCCTGGCGGGCTGCAATAAAGGTCTGTTGCGGGCGCACCTCGGCCCAATGCACCAGGCGATCAAGCAAGCGCGTCGGCAACGCAGCCAACGGCTCCAGGGAGCGCATGTGCAGGATGCCCTGCTCTTCTCTGACTTCAACGGCTGGATGACCAATCGACACCTGGCGATAGCGCCCGGGGCCGGCTCGGGAGGACGATCTGAACTCAACACTCACGTACATTTCCTCCATCAAGGCACGCCGAACCCGCGCGAAGCGAGCGGAGCGTGGCAGCATCTGGCTGCGGCCTTGTTATTGTTATGTCTGGCCTGCATCGGGCCGGCGATGTCCACGCGCCGCCGCCCGCATGCGACGGATATCAGATCGGGTAATGCCGGGCGCCGTTCTGCATCGTCACCCAGCGCAACTGGGTGAAATGCTCGATGGACGCCTTGCCGCCAAAACTGCCGTAACCGCTGGACTTGACTCCACCGAAGGGCATCTGCGCCTCGTCGTGCACGGTCGGACCATTGATGTGGCAGATGCCCGACTCGACCCGTTGGGCCAAAGCCAACGCCCGAGTGGTATCGCGGCTGAAAATGGCTGCCGAAAGGCCGAACTCGGAGTCGTTGGCCAGACGCAACAAGGCTTCGTCGCCTTCACCACGCAGCAACACGGCCACCGGACCGAAAGATTCTTCGCGGTACAGGCGCATGTCTGGAGTGACGCCGTCGAGCAAGGTCGGCTGCAGAATGCTGCCGTCCAGTTGCCCTCCCGCCACCAGCGTCGCGCCTTTAGCCAAGGCATCGTCGATCAACCCCTTGATACGCTGGCCGGCACTGACGTCTACCAGCGAACCCAATACCGAATCACCGGCCGCAGGATCACCGGCACGCAAGGTGGCGATCTTGGCGCTCAGCCGGGAAACAAAGGCATCGGCCACGCTGGCATCGACGATCAGCCGCTCGGTGGACATGCAAATCTGCCCCTGATTGAAGTACGCCCCGAAGGCGGCGGCTTCTACCGCTGCATCCAAGTCAGCGTCATCCAGCACCAGCAACGGCGCCTTGCCGCCCAGTTCCAGTAATGCCGGCTTGAGGTGGCGCGCCGATAGTTCGCCAACGATGCGCCCGACATGGGTCGAGCCGGTGAAATTGACACGGCGTACCGCCGGGTTGGCGATCAGCCGCGCGACAATGGCCGGCGCATCTGCCGGGGCATTGCAGATGACATTGACCACGCCATCGCCCAGTCCGGCGTCCTGCAATACCTGGCCAATCAAGCGGTGCACCGCCGGGCTGATTTCAGAAGCCTTGAGCACCACGGTGTTGCCGCAGGCCAGCGGCATGGCGATGGCGCGGGTGGCGAGAATCACCGGGGCATTCCACGGCGCGATACCCAGCACCACACCACACGGCTGACGCAGGGCCATGGCGAAACTACCAGGCACATCCGAAGGAATGATTTCGCCGTTGATCTGGGTGGTCATGGACGCGGCTTCGCGCAGCATATTCGCCGCCAGATGCACGTTGAAACCGTACCAGTTGGCCATGGCGCCCGTCTCGCCGGCGGCGGCGATGAACTCGCCAGTGCGCGCCTGCAATTGCTCGGCGGCACGCAGCAGACGCGTGCGTCGCTCATTGGGCGCCAGCGCTGCCCAGGCGGGAAACGCAGCTTGCGCGGCGGCCACGGCGGCGTCGGCATCCTCCAGCGTGGCAGCCGCCACACGGGAGACCACTTCACCGGTTACCGGATTGCAACGCTCGAAAGTCCGACCGTCACGGGCGGGGCACGACTGGCCGCCGATCAACAGGGGCACGTCCAGCATGGTGATTCCTCTTTATTGTCTTTATAGGGAACACATTCACAGTAGCGCCAAGGGCTTTTGAACAACAGCCTGCGGGCGCAGGATAGGCACCCGCCGCACCGTCGTCTCAGCGCTTGTAGGTCTGCAACCCCGGCTTGATGCTCTTGTCGTCGAGGAACTGCTTCATCCCCTGCTCGCGACCACCCTCGGTGTCGAGCAGGCGCGATTGATCGAGCTTGGCGTACAGGTAATCCTCATTCTGCTCCCAGGTCAGTTCGCGGCAGCGTTTGAACCCGTGCTTGGCTGCTCGCAACACCACCGGGTTTTTCTCCAGCAGGTTACGCGCCAGCTCAACGGTGACTTCGCGCAGTTGCGCCAGGGGCACGCTTTCGTTGACCAGTCCCATCTCGGCGGCTTTCTGCCCGCCAAAGGTCTTGCCGGTCATGATGTAGTACAGCGACTGGCGATGGCCCACGGTATCAGCCATGGCCTTGCTGACCAGATTACCGGGCGGGATGCCCCAGTTGATTTCCGAAAGGCCGAAGGTCGCCTCGTCAGCGCAGATCGCCAGGTCACACGCCACCAGCGGGCTGAAGCCGCCACCGAAGCACCAGCCATTGACCATGGCAATGGTCGGCTTGGCGTACATGCGCAGCAGTTTCCATTGCCACTGGGAGGCTTCGCGACGGATTTTTTCTTGCAGGATTTCAGGCCCGGCATCCACTTCGCGGAAATACTCCTTGAGGTCCATGCCGGCCGTCCAGGCATCACCGGCCCCGGTCAGCACCAGTACACCGGCGGCCGGGTCCTGCTCCAGGGTTTCCAGCACGTCGATCATCTCGCGATTGAGCGTCGGACTCATGGCGTTGCGTTTTTCCGGACGATTGAGGGTGACCCAGGCAATGCCTTCCTCGATATCGACCTTGACCGTTTTCCAGCGACCTTCGTAATTGCTCATGGCGGGCGTGCTCTCTTGTTCTTGGCTGAAGATGAGCAAAAATTAAACTCGAAAACTAGTTATGTCAATTAACTATTAATCCATTTATCTGTATTTTTCCCAACGGACAGGACAAAGCGACAAATCACGATTTCGATATCCACCATAGCCATCGCGCTTCAACCTCGGCAAAATGGATAGCCTTGTTAATCACTCACCTTGAGGATGCTCCCTCCGATGGCCAAGTCTTCCAAGCTTGCCGAACCCGCCGAGCCCCAGGCCAGCGGTACCGACGCACAGGCCCCGCTGGACTCCGCGCTGGATGATCTGATCGGTTACGCCCTGCGTCGCGCCCAGTTGAAACTGTTCCAGAACCTGATCGGTCGACTCGCCATCCACGATCTGCGGCCCGCCCAATTTTCGGCCCTGGCGATCATCGACCAGAACCCCGGCCTGATGCAGACCGATCTGGCCAAGGCCCTGTCGATCGAACCGCCGCAAGTCGTGCCCCTGTTGAACAAGCTGGAAAGCCGGGCACTGGCCGTGCGGGTGCGGTGCAAGCCCGACAAACGCTCCTACGGGATATTCCTGAGCAAAACCGGCGAAACCCTGCTCAAGGAACTCAAGCAAATCGCCGCACAGAGCGACCTGGACTCCACCTCAACGCTTGACGGTGCCGAGCGCGAAGAATTGCTGCGCCTGCTCAAGAAGGTTTACCAGGCATAGAAAAACGGGCGCCAGCGTTTACAATCGCCGCCTTCTTCTACTACCCAAGGAATCGCCATGTCCGGGCTTGAACTGTTTGCCGCAGCCCTCGGCGTGATTGCTGTCTGGTTGACCGTCAAGCAGAACCCCTGGTGCTGGCCGATCGGCCTGGTCATGGTGCTGCTCTATAGCTGGATCTTCTTCGAAGTGAAGCTGTACTCGGACATGTTGCTGCAGTGTGTCTACGCCGTACTGCAACTCTATGGCTGGTACCAATGGACTCGTGCGGGGCAGCATCATGAGGGGCGACAAATCACCCGTCTGGGCGCGCCTTCAGTATTGCGTGGCCTGGCGGTCGGCGCGGCAGGCAGCCTGATGCTGGGTGCTGCCATGGCGCACTGGACCGACGCCGCCCAGCCCTGGCTCGACGCTGCACTCACCGGTTTCAGTCTCGTGGCGCAGTGGTGGATGGCGCAAAAACGCGTGCAATGCTGGCCGTTGTGGATCGCCCTGGACATCATCTTCGTGGGCTTGTTCATCTACAAGGACCTGTACCTGACCGCCGCGCTCTACGCTTTGTTCACCCTGTTGGCCGTACAAGGCTGGCGCGAATGGCGCGCCGACCCGGTCCTGCGCACATGAAGGTGATGGTGCTCACCGGCCCGGAGTCCAGCGGCAAGAGCTGGCTGGCGGCGCAGTTGCAGGAGCACTTCGGCGGCTTGCGGGTGGACGAATACGTTCGCCACTTCATGGAGCAGAATCCGCGTGAGACCCGCCTGTCAGACATCACCGATATCGCCGCAGGACAGTTGGCCTGGGAAGACGCAGCCCGCGCCGGTAAACCACCGTTGTTGATCCTCGACACCCACCTGTTGAGCAACATCCTCTGGAGCCAAACCCTGTTCGGTGACTGCCCAAGCTGGCTGGAGCCGGCCTTGCTGGCCCGCCATTACGACTTGCACCTGCTGCTGAGCCCGCAACAGGTCGAATGGACGGGCGACGGCCTGCGCTGCCAACCCGAACTGGAAGACCGAATGAGGTTTTTCGAGGCTATCGAGCAATGGCTGGTTCGGCATCAGCAACCCTTCCAGGTTATTGAAGGCGATTGGGCGCAACGTCGGGAACGGGTGTTTGCAACCGTGACTCGACTGCTCCAAGCCTGATTTACCCCTCTGTTTGTACCACTCTTGAAACACCCCAGTCTTGGCAAACCCGGCTCCAGAGCACTTCGATGGTTTTTCCAGTGCCTTTGTCAGGTTCTTGAAACACCTGCTGCGAAGCCTTGAACCAGAGCCAAGCGATAGCGCCCGGCCATTAGCCTTCTATCGGCCTGTCTCACGGATGAAACAGGTGCTGGGCGAAATTCCTCTGAAATATACCAACCCATTGAATTTGATAGATTTTTTATAACCGGCACAACACCTGCTCTTCCTCCTTCGCAACGCTGGACCAAGGCCAGCCCACCGAAGAAGGAATCGATGCCGTGGGGACTTTCAATAGAAGCTTGACCTGCATGCTGTTGATCGGCTGCGCCGCTGGCGCGACGTTCAGCCTCCCCGTGCAGGCCGAGGGCAACGGCGTCATTGTGCTCACCCGTGACGTACAGCCCGTTCATATCGGTCGCAACGGTGGCAAAGACCCCTACCCGAGCACCGTCAACGCCAACCCATCTGATCGAGTCAATCAAGCGACCGCCAGCATTGAGCTGAGCGACGGCGAATTCGCCAGCGTCGCCAGCGGCTCGTCGATCCGCAACGCCGTGAACCCGAACAACACCGGCGTACAAGGTCTGAACATCGTGACCAACCCCAACGGCTTGCCGGGCATGCGCGCCGGTCACGGTGGCGGCAACGGTGGTGCCATCTCCGGCACGATCAACCGCTCGCTGAGTTCAGGGCTGGCCCCGCTGGGCCGGCTGGCCGGAGGTCAGTGACATGAAGCCAACCCTGTTTCTGCTTGCCCTGCTCGGCTCGTCCACCGCGTTCGCCGATCCGGGCGCGGCGGTGATCAGCAATGCCAATCTGCAGGATTCCGGCAGCCGCTATACCGGCAACTTCAACGTCAACCAGGCCGCTGGCGATCAGACCCAGCAGACCAACACCCGGGCGATCGCCATCGGCACTCACGCCCAGGCCACCACTGTCGTGCGTCAACGACTGGACACCGCGGCCGACCCGTCGATGAACGCAACGGCCCGCATCGGCGGCAGCTCATTTAGCAACGGCAACGGAGTACTGGGCGTGAACCAGTCCGCCGGGGCCAACAACCAGATGGCCAATGTCATGCGGGTGGGCATCAGTGCCCGGCCGCAGAGCATCGACGATAGCGCCCTTTCTCAACAGAACGTGGCGTTGTTACCAAACTCAGGAGCAACTGGCACCCCAACCGGCAGTCGCCAGGTCGTCACCAGCGACCAGGCCTTCACCGGCAGCCGAGGGGTTATCCAGGTGAACCAGAGTGCCGGGGTGGGGAACCGCATGGCTAACACCCTGAGCATCCGGGTCGCTGACTGACCCGAAAACCGTGGGCATAAGAAAGTACTGACACTTAACCAACGACACGCAAGGAGAAACACCATGAAACCAACAATGGCACTTAAACCATTGGTTTTCGCTCTCGCCGCTGTCATGGCAATGGCTGCACAGGCTGATGGAAACGGACGTGGCAACGGGCATGGCAATCACGGTCCGCAAGGTCCGTCGTTTGAACAACTGCTTTCGATCACCGCCGGGGCTAGCGCGACCGTGATGGATGAGCAGAACAGCGACGGCAACGTGGTGACCAACCAGGCCACCCGCAACACGGCTGAAGCCGCTGACTCGCTCAATGGCAGCAACGGCAATATGGGCGCCAACATCGCCGCCGGCGATGGCAACCAGCAGGACAACGCCGCCGCCATTGCCACCGCTGACGAAGCATTCATCTTCGGCTCGGCGGTCGCGACCTCCAGCGCCATGCAGGTCAATAACAATAACTACGTCAAAAACAACTCGACCCGAAACAACGCCTCGCTCACCAATGCGGGCAACAATGGCTCCGGCAACATCGGCATCAACGTGACGGCCGGCAACTTCAACCAACAGAAAAACAACCTGGCCATCGCTGTATCGGGCGGACGTGTCGCAGAGGCCGCAGCCTCGGCTGATCAGTCTTCCACCGGCCTTGTGGTCGACAACAAGGGCGTACGGACCTACAAGACCGACACCCTCACCAGCACCTATGCCGCTTCCGGCACCTTCAAGGCCAAAGGCACCGGCACCGTCGAAGACGACGACCATGGTGGCTGGGGCAACAGAGGCGGATACGGCGGCGGTCACGATGACGACAAGTTCAAGTTCTCCGCCGTGGGCACTTTCGAACTGGCCGGCAGCAACACTCAACAAGTGCTGACCCGCGATGGCTGGAAAAACCCTGTCATCAACAACGCGACCATGACCAACTCCATGAACGGCTTCTCCGGTAACGGCGGCGCCAACGTGTCGGCGGGCGTGGGCAACCAGCAAAGCAACTCGCTGTCCATTTCGGCCGGTTGCAGGGCTTGCATGTAAGCGCGATCGAAACGAAGCCCCGGAAACGGGGCTTCTTTCCCAGGTGTGCATAAGGCGTATCGATCATGCGAGCGGCAGCCCTTTCTCTGCTCCTTTGTCTGGCCGGCGTGGCTGAAGCTGCGCAAATGCCGGTCGCTGCCCTACCCGGCGGCATGTTGGTCTACAAGCCAGTACAGAGTGTGCGCGAGCGCAAGTTCAGTGACATCGTCGAACAGAAAACCGATTTCAGTTGCGGCGCCGCCGCGCTGGCCACGGTACTGCGCCAGGCCTATTGGCTTGACGTGGATGAAGAGCACGTCATCAAGGGCATGCTGGTCAAAGCCGACCATGACCTGGTCCGCACCCAGGGATTTTCCATGCTCGATATGAAGCGCTACGTGGAAAGCATCGGCATGCGCGCCCGGGGCTACCGGATACCGCCAGAAAAGCTCGAGGCAGTGACAATTCCGGTGGTGGTCCTGATGGACATCCGTGGCTACAAGCACTTCGTGGTATTGCAGCGAGCCGACCGGCAATGGGTCTATATCGCCGACCCCGTACTGGGGCACAAGCGCTACGCCCATGATGATTTCGTCAAAGGCTGGAACGGTATCGTGTTTGCCATCGTCGGCCCGGGTTACGACAAGACCAACGCACTGCGTACCCCTCCGCAACCGCTGACGGCGCGTAACAAACTGGACGGGTTCAATCCGGTCAAAGATGCAGAGCTGATGGATTTTGGTTTCATACAGAGCGACTTTTTCTAATCGCCGACCAATCGCCAACCATAAGTACAAAAGGAGCAGGAAGCTCCGGGAGCAGCACATGAAAACTTCACGCTGGCTGGTGTTTGCCAGCCTTGCCGCGGCTGTGTCGGGCCATGCCCACGCCGGATTCAAACCCATCGAAGTCAAGGATCAGGAGCTTGCCGAACTGCGTGGACGCTATGTCATGCCCGGACGGGTCATCAGCTTCGGCATCGTCATGAGCAGCACCTGGCGCAACGCCAGTGGCGACCTGATTGGTGCGAGCAGTTCCATGCAAATCCAGGCGGCCACCGTCAAACCCCAGTTCTATGTCTCAACGATCAAGCAGACCGGCAATGGCCAGGCCCCGCAACAGGGCAGCGGCAACATTGTCGGTGGCGCGGGCCTGGCCGGTGGCCAGGGCGTGACCCAGAGCGTGCGCGCCGCGGGCGATGGCAATTCCGCCTACAACAGCGTCAGCATCAACGTCAGGGAAAGCAACCAGGCACCCGCATTGGTGCCTGCTCAAGGCCAACTGCTGAGCAAAGGCCAAACCATCAGCGGCAGCAACGCCGCCGGCAGTGTCGCGGTTACCGCCACCGGCAGCGGCGTGCAGATGGCGATCCAGGCCAACCACAACCAGGGTAGTTCTCTGCAACAAGTCGCCCAGGGCGGCTTGCTGCAAAACACTCGCTTGCTGGGTAACAGCAACCTGGTCAACAACATGACGCAACTCAACGTGGTGTTGAACAACAACGGCCTCAGCGCCGGGGCTTTGGACTGCAACCTGACCCAGCTGCGCGGACTGCGCAATCTCGGATATTGAACTACGCTGCCTTGCGACCACTGGGCAAATAGGGACGGCATATTTCATGTATCGATCCGTATCGTTGCGCGCTGTGATGTGCGTAAGCACTCTTTTACCGGCGCCCCTGCTGCAAGCAGCACCTGACGCCGACATTCAAGCACTGAAGCAGGAGCTTCTCGAGCTCAGACAACGATACGAGGTCCAGCAAAGAGCCCTGGCGGTACTCGAACAGCGAGTCCGCCAGGTCGAGGATCAACCCGCTGCTCCCCCGCCCAAGCGCCTGGCCAAATCCCCAGCCGACATGAAAGGCAACCAGACTGCGGCTGGCGGCGCAGCGGCCGGTGGCAGCGGTTACGGGCAGTCTCTGGCCGATGATTCGCAGCCCGCCCAGAGTGTCTCCAACCTCTATGACGAGGCCAGCGGCTTTTTTGGCGGTGGCAAGTTCAGCTTCGAAACCGGCGTGACCTATTCGCGCTACGACACACGACAATTGATTCTGAACGGCTTCCTGGCCCTGGACTCGATTTTCCTGGGCAACATCAACCTGGACAGGATCAAGGCCGACACCTGGACCTTGGACCTCACCGGCCGTTACAACTTCGACAATCGCTGGCAGTTCGACCTCAACGTACCGGTGGTCTACCGCGAATCCACCTATCAGTCCGGCGGTGCCAACCAAGGGGCAGCCGGGGTGACCAGCGAAGAAACCGTTACCCGCGATCCCACCATCGGTGACGTCAACTTCGGCATCGCCTACAAGTTCATGGACGAATCGATCAACAGCCCGGACGCGGTGCTCACTCTGCGCGTCAAGGCACCAACCGGCGAGGAGCCGTTCGGCATCAAGCTGCGCCAGTCCCAGGCCAACACCAACCTGTTCGTGCCTGAAGACCTGCCCACCGGCAACGGCGTATGGTCGATCACACCCGGGATCTCGCTGGTCAAGACCTTCGATCCGGCAGTGCTGTTCGGCAGCCTTTCCTACACCCATAACTTCGAAGAGTCCTTCGACGACATAAGCTCCACCGTCAACCAGAGGATACCGGGCAAGGTGCGGATCGGCGACAGCTTCCAGATCGGCGCGGGCATTGCCTTCGCGCTGAACGAGAAGATGAGTATGTCGTTCTCGGTTTCCGACCTCATACAAAAGAAAAGCAAGCTCAAACAGGACGGCGGGGATTGGGAATCGGTGGTTTCCAGCGACGCCAATGCCGGCTACTTCAACATCGGCATGACCGTAGCCGCCAGCGACAACCTGACCATCGTCCCCAACCTGTCCATCGGTCTGACCGACGATGCACCGGACTTCACCTTTAGCCTGAAATTCCCGTATTACTTCTAACGCAGTGCCCTGTGGGAGCGAGCCTGCTCGCGGTAGTGGTAGATCAGTGACCTGTTGGTGACTGACACACCGCTACCGCGAGCAGGCTCGCTCTCACATCGAGTAGTGCAAGGGTTGATTCAGCGGATTTGATGCTTGTGCAGAAGCCGGTAGAACGTCGGCCGCGATATGCCCAGCACGCGGGCAGCAACACTCAGGTTGTCACTGTGCCGGTTAAGCACATCGCTCAGCGCCTGGCGCTCAGCACGGGTCTTGTAGTCTTCAAGGGTGCCCATCGGCGCCACCGGCCCTTGATGACCTGTCAGGCCAAGGTCCATCGCTTCGATCTGCCGCCCCTCGGCCAACACCAGGCCGCGACGTACCCGGTTGGCCAGCTCACGCACATTGCCCGGCCAGTCATGCGTGCCCATGGCCACCAACGCGTCTTCACTGAAACTGCGAGGCCGGCGACCGGTTTCCTGACTGTAGAAATGCGAGAAGTGGCTGGCCAGCATCGACAAATCGCCATGGCGTTCACGCAACGGCGCCATCAGCACCTGCAGCACGTTCAAGCGATAATACAGGTCTTCACGAAACAGCTTGTGCTCGATGGCGGCCTCCAGATCCACATGGGTGGCGGCCAAAATCCGCACATCGACGGCGATCGGCTGGCTGCCTCCGACCCGCTCGATGTGTTTCTCCTGCAGGAAACGCAACAGATTGGCCTGTAGCTCCAACGGCAGGTCGCCAATTTCATCCAGAAACAGGGTGCCGCCGTGAGCCGCTTCGATCCGCCCGATCTTGCGCTGATGGGCACCCGTGAAAGCGCCTTTCTCGTGCCCGAACAATTCCGACTGGATCAAGTGCTCCGGTATCGCGCCACAATTGATGGCAATGAACGGTTTGTTGCGCCGATGGGATTGGCGATGCAGCGTGCGCGCCACCAACTCCTTGCCGGTGCCGCTTTCACCGCGAATCAACACTGGCGATTCGGCAGGTGCCAGCTTGCTCAACAATTTGCGCAGCTCCCGAATGGGTTTGCTGTCGCCCAGTAATTCATGTTCGGGCTCATTGATGTGAATCGAGCCCTGTCCGCGCAAACGCGCCATGCCAAAGGCGCGGCCCAGAGTCACCTGAACCCGGGACACGTCGAATGGCAAGGTATGAAAATCAAAAAACCACTCGCAGACAAAATCCCCCACATTCTTCAGACGCAACACTTCCTGATTCAGCACGGCGATCCACTCGGTGCCGCTGCGACTGATCAACTCCTTGACCGCCTCCGGCCGTTCCAGATGAAAAGGTTGAAGTCGCAACAGGCCCACATCGCACGTTCGATCGCCCGCATGTTCCAGGGAACAACTCTCCACGTCCCAGCCAATGGTGCGTAATCCGGGCAACAGGCGATGGCAATCATCGCAGGGATCAACCACGAGCAGACGACGCGACGTACTGGCTTCGATCATGACTGATCCTTGGCGCCAAAATAAGGAATATGAGGAAAAACAGTCGTTTGGCGAACCTGCATGTAACAGTAGCAAGAAGTTGACACCTGCTTGTATCAATTGATTATCGAGTTCGCTTTAAAGTGGTTATAAGCGCGCGTTTCGTTAGTTGTCGCCCGCTGGAATCTTTCATCAAGCTTTCAAACAAAAGTCCAAAAGCCGGGTCTGAAAGAAAATCGAAATTTATTTAAGGAATGTGTGACCTGCCCCCCCTTACAAGACATCAGTACAAGTAACCAGCCGCCCGGTACGCCCAACCGACGGCACATCATTTGATTGGGCATACTTAAGAGATAACGCCATGAACGCCCCGCTCCGTATCAACGAAGCTCTTTTGATTGCCGACCGCGCCTTTCGTCCTTTTCAATGCGTGGCCTGGGCTCCACAAGACGGTAATGGTGAACTGAGCCTGACCGTCATTGACCGCACCAATACTCATATTGGCCGCACTCAGATTCCAAGCAGTGCCTACACCGACCCGGCCCAACTGGCTGACTGCTTGAAACAGGCCCGTGCCGAGTTGAGCCAGGAAGGCTACACCCTGCAATCCTGGTCCATGCCTGAGTAAATCCTTAGCGGTAAACCTGATGATGGATTGCAGGCTTTGCACTGGATCGAAAAGCCAGTGTTCTGGCACGATTCGCTGCTGTTTCTGCAGAGTCTGATAGTTGTGCATTGTCACATTCAGGGATTGAATGTTGCCCTCATGCAGTCGTCGCCCCTCCGGGCTTATCGACACGCAAGGAGAGGCATGCATGCTCGATCAATCCGCGTTTGCAATGCCGACGGCCGCGACCTGTGCCGGCCATCTCGACCCAGGCTTTGCCGATAACGGTAAAGCCTGGTTGCATTTCACCGGTAGCCTCGGGAGCCTGACCACGGGCCTGACGGTCGATCATGCCGGAAGGATCCTGGTGGCAGCCCGGATCGAAACGACCGAAGGCAGCCGGTTCGGGCTTGCACGGCTCAACCACGACGGTTCGGCTGACGCGAACTTCGGACACCATGGCTATGTGATCGGCTCTTTTGAGCGCGGCTTCGAAGCCACGGCAGGCAAGGTGATGGAATTACCCGACGGCCGTATCCTGCTGTCCGGTCTGCACTACGAAAACAGCGACCGCACCCTGCCCGCCATCGCGCTGTTCGATCAGCAGGGCCGCGCCGTTCAAAGCTTCGGCAGCGCCGGGCGGCAGGTCATACGGCTGTGCGGCAACCTCTCCCAAGGTCTGCGCGACACCTGGCTCCCACCCGGCGTACCGGGTCTTGAAGCCTGTGACATGCGGGTGCAGACCGATGGCCGGATCCTCATCCTCGCCAACCATCATTACCAATTATCTGACCATGTCGGCATCCTGATCCGGCTCCTGCCGGACGGCGCATTGGACACTTCGTTCAACAACCGCGGCTTTGTGATGGTCCGGCATCTGTTGAAAAACACTTGGCTGGGTTGTATGGCGCTTCAGGCCGACGGCAGCATCGTGGTCGGCGGAGTGATTGACGTGCCCCAACAAGGTTTGATGGCCCGCTATGATCCCAGCGGCACACTGGATGACAGCTTTGGCGAGAACGGTTTCCTGTCCATCACGACTCAGCAGCACAGCGTGATGGTCAGCCAGATCGTCCAACTTCCAGACGGTGATCTGCAAGCACTGGGCAGCAGCCGTGACCCGATGCATTGCCTGTCGCTAAGAGTGGGCAGCGACGGCAAACCGGACCCTCGTTGCAATCAAGGACAGTGTCAGCTCCTGACATTTGGCAACAGCGCCAGTCAGTGGACGGCGGCCCAGCTTCAAGCGGACGCAAAGCTAGTGACCGCTGGGGCCACCATCGGCGGTATCGAAACGGACTTCGTTCTGGCCCGGCACTTGCCGGACGCCAGCCTCGACCCGGATTTCGGTGAGGGCAGCGGTTGGGTCCGCACTCGGCTGGGCTACAGCCTCGACACCGCCACATCCCTGGCGCTGCAGGCAGACGGAAAGATCCTGGTGGGCGGCTACTCTCTGCATGGCACGTATCGGGCGGTGGTGGTGCGGTACCGGCCCTGAGGATTTGCGTGGTTCATCGAGCCAGAATGAATCGCTCGATTGCCAGCGCCGCGCCATCTTCAGTGTTGGCTGCGGTGATGACATCGGCCTGACGCTGAATCGCCGCCTCCGCCTGCCCCATGGCAATCGACAACCCCGCACGGTGAAACATCGCCGGATCGTTGCCACCGTCGCCCATGGCGGCAGTCTGTTCCAACGGCACCCCCAAGAACGCTGCCAGGGTCGCCAGCGCTTCACCCTTGTTTGCCCGCATCGCCGTCACATCCAGATAGATCGGTTGCGAACGCGAGACCTGAGCCTGGCCCTTGAGCAGCGGATGCAAGCGCGCCTCCAGCTCAACCAGTAGCTGCGTATTGGCGCTGGTGGCGACGATCTTGTCGATACGTTCCAGGTAAGGCTCGAAACTCTCAACTTGCACCGGCGGATAGCCAAGCCCACGCGTCTCCACCGGCACCATCGGACCGTTGGCGTCGCGCACCAGCCAGTCACCGTCGGCAAACACCCAGACCTCGATATCAGGCTGGTCGGCGTACAAGGCCAGCGTCGCCAAAGCCGCCTCAGGTGGCAGGTAGTGCACGGCGAGGAAACTGCCGTCCGGGTGGACCAGCGTACCGCCATTGAACGCGGCGGTAGGCAGGTCCACGCCCAAGGCTTCGATCTGCTGCAACATCGCCCGGGGCGGCCGCCCGGTGGCGAGGCTGAACATCACGCCCGCCTCGCGCAGCGAGCGAACGGCCTCGATGGTGCGCTGGTTGAGACTGTGGTCGGGCAGCAGCAGCGTGCCGTCCATGTCACTGAGTAAAAAGCGGATGGGGTGTTTCACCTGATCACTCATCGAGCGCATGCCAAACGCGGCCATCGCGTGTCAGCAGGTCATCTGCGGCCGACGGACCATCTTCACCGGCCTTGTAGAACTGGACCGTCGCGTCCTGTTGCCAGGCATCGAGGAACGGCTGGACCACACGCCAGCCGTTTTCAATGTTGTCGGCACGCTGGAACAAGGTCTGATCGCCGGTCAGGCAGTCGTAGATCAAGGTTTCGTAGCCCGTGGACGGTTGCATTTCGAAGAAGTCCTTGTAGGCAAATCCCAGTTCAATATTCGCCATGTCGAGGGTCGGCCCCGGCCGCTTGGCCAGCAGGTCGAACCACATGCCTTCATTGGGCTGGATCTGGATTCTCAAGTACGTAGGTTGCAGTTCATCGACTTCGGTATCGCGAAACTGCGCGTAAGGCGCCGGTTTGAAGCAGATGACAATTTCCGTGTCCCGCACACTCATGCGTTTGCCTGTGCGCAGGTAAAACGGCACCCCGACCCAACGCCAGTTATCGATCATCACCTTGAGGGCGACGTAGGTTTCGGTATTGCTGTCGGGCGCGACATTGGCTTCCTCGCGGTAACCATTGACCGGTCTGTCGTCGACGTGGCCTGCGGTGTACTGGCCACGCACCGAGTTGGCGCGGGCCTGCTCCACCGACCAGGGGCGAATGGCCCCGACCACCTTGGCCTTCTCACCACGCACCGCATCGGCGCCAAAGGCGGCCGGCGGTTCCATGGCCACCATCGCCAGCAACTGGAACAAGTGGTTGGGCACCATGTCCCGCAGGGCGCCGGTGTGTTCATAGAAACTGCCACGGGTTTCCACGCCAACGGTTTCTGCGGCGGTGATTTGTACGTGGTCGATGTAGTGATTGTTCCAGAAGGCCTCGAACAGGCTGTTGGAAAAACGGCTGACCAGAATGTTCTGCACCGTTTCCTTGCCCAGATAATGGTCGATCCGGTAGATCTGTTTTTCGCTCATGACTTTGAGCAGGCAGGCATTGAGCGCTTCGGCGGTTTGCAGGTCGGAACCGAACGGTTTCTCGATCACCACACGCCGGAAGGCATCATCCTGCTCTTGAAGCAGCCCGGCCGCGCCGAGGCGGCGGACCACTTCACTGAAAAAGCGCGGCGCGGTCGCCAGATAGAAAACCGCGTTGCCGGTGCCACTGGCGGCGATCTTCGCCGCCAGTGCTTCGTAGGTGCTGTCATCGAGGAAGTCACCCTGAACGTAACTGATGCCCCGAGCCAGACTGGCCCACAGCACCGGGTCGAGCGCCCGGTCGGCATCGCCGCCCTTGCTCGCCGCCTGGTGACGGATGAAATCCTCGAGTTTCCGGGCGAAGTCCACATCACTGATAGCATTATGGTCAACGCCAATGATCTGCAGGCCATCCCCCAGCAGCCCGTCGCGACTGAGGTGGTACAGCGCCGGCATCAGCAGACGCTTGACCAGATCGCCATGGGCGCCGAACAGAAACAGCGTGGTCGGCGGCGCGGGTTCTGCCTTGGATTTCCTGCCGATCGAGGTCATTTTTTCGGCGTCTCCACGTGACCACCGAAGCCAAAGCGCATGGCCGAGAGCATCTTGTCACCGTAGGTGCTCTGCTGGCGCGAGCGGAAACGGGCGAACAATGAACTGGAGAGCACCGGCACCGGCACCGCTTGCTCAATGGCCGCTTCGATGGTCCAGCGCCCTTCACCACTGTCGGCAACCTCACCGGAGAAGCCGTCCAACTTCGGATCGCTGGCCAAGGCGTCGGCGGTCAAATCCAGCAGCCAGGACGACACCACACTGCCGCGACGCCAGACTTCGGCGATATCGGCCACGTTCAAGTCAAATCGCTGCTCAGGTGGCAGGCTTTCGCTGGATTTGGTCTTGAGGATGTCAAAGCCCTCGGCGAAGGCCTGCATCATTCCGTATTCAATGCCGTTGTGGATCATCTTCACGAAATGCCCCGAACCGGCCGGGCCCGCGTGGATGTAGCCGCGTTCAGCGCGATCATCGTCGGACTTGCGGTCGCGGGTGCGCGGGATATCGCCCATCCCTGGTGCCAGGCTGTCAAACAAGGGGTCCAGGCGCTTCACCACTTCGGCGTCCCCCCCAATCATCATGCAATAACCGCGTTCCAGGCCCCAAACGCCGCCGGAAGTGCCGACGTCGATATAATTCAGGCCCTTGACCGACAACGCCTGCGCGCGACGGATGTCATCCTTGTAGTACGTGTTACCGCCATCAATGATGACGTCGCCCGGCTCCAGCAACTCGCTGAGAACGTTAATCGTGTCTTCGGTGGGTGCGCCGGCAGGCAACATGACCCAGACAGCCCGTGGTTTTTCAAGACCGGCCACCAGTTGCGGCAGATCCGCGACGCCCGTTGCGCCCTCCTGGCTCAGGTTTTCAACAAAGGCGGCATTGCGATCGTAGACGACGGTGGTATGCCCATTGAGCATCAGGCGCCGCGCAATATTGCCGCCCATGCGGCCCAGTCCAATGATCCCGAGTTGCATGTGCTGATGCTCCCTACTACAAATAAAGGTGTGTCAAAGGTTTAGCTCAATCGACGAGTGGAGGTTAGTCCAGAGCATTGCTGCATAGTTTCCGGGTAATTCGAGCGATCACAAGGGATAACGCTCCAGATCCGGCCAAAGACACAGCGACCATGAAAAATAAAAAAGTTCCAATCACAAGCAAAAGAAATCAGAATCGGCGCCGATAGTAGAGGTGTCGACCAAATACTGGCGACATCTCTATAGTTGATGTACGCCATTTGCGAGGTGAGCAATGGACTCCGTAGTTACCGCACGTCCTCCCCAAACCCTTTACGTGACCATTCGTCGCGACGAATTACGCCTGCTCAAAGAAGAGCGTGATCTGCTGCTTGATGAGGTGACGCAATTGCGCATGCAGTTGCAACACTCCCAGCTGTCCCATCAGAGCCAGGCCCTGGCTCGGTAACCCCCGAGCAGAGGCGCGGCGCCGGAAGTGGCACTGGACAAACCGGTGTCATTTCCATGCATACCCATCCGTGCCAAGGGCATGTGTCCCTGCCGCAGCGCGTAGCGGTCCCGCCCCTGAGTGCGCGGGTTTCAGTGCGTGAGGTGGCAACGCGACCACCGAAATAAATTTCCTCGCCACAAGAAACGCCTTCGCCACAGCCCCCGACATTCGTCTTGTAACCAAATATCTCACAAATTTTTCACACCTCCATCGCGATACTCCCGGCCTTTTAGGATAGTTCGGCGCATGCCTATGGGCATCCAATGGGTGCCAGCGGCTTCGTCGACAGGAAGGCTGGAGCGCTTGATGAGTTTGTTCAAACGCAGCACAACGACTGCGAAAAGTTTCGACTGGGCCGGGTTTGGCTGGTTATTTCTGTTTTTCTGGTATTTCTCGGGCATTACCCAACTGCTCATACTGGTGACCGACACCTCTGGGTTCACCGGGTTTCGCCAGGCATTCGTGATGAGCGCGCTGTGGCTTGCGCCCATGCTGCTCTTTCCTGCCCGGACCCGTTTACTTGCTGCGCTGATCGGCGTGGTCCTGTGGGCTTGCTCCATGGCCAGCCTGGGCTATTTCTTCATCTATCAGCAGGAGTTTTCCCAGAGCGTCATCTTCATCATGTTCGAATCGAACGTGTCCGAAGCCGGCGAGTACATGACGCAGTATTTTGCCTGGTGGATGCTGGCGGCCTTCCTGGCCCATACCGCCTTCGGATATTGGCTCTGGACACGTCTGCGCCCGGTGTACCTGCCCCGCGGCCAAGCCATGGTCGCGGCGACTGCGATTGTGGTGGCGGTGGTCGGCTATCCGCTAGTCAAGCACACCCTGCGTGCCGGCACGCTTGCCGGTGGCCTGGAGAAATTCGAAAGTCGCATCGAGCCGGCCGTGCCGTGGCAGATGCTGGTTGCTTACCGGCGCTATGGCGAACAACTGGAAAACATGCAGGGCATGCTTCACAGCGCCAGCAAGATCGCCCCCCTGGGCCACCTGAAGGACGCCATGGCCGACCAGCCCGCTACTCTGGTGCTGGTCATCGGCGAGTCCACCAACCGCCAGCGCATGAGCCTGTACGGTTACCCAAGGAAAACCACCCCGGAACTGGACAAGCTCAAGGACCAGCTCTCGGTTTTCGACAATGTCATCACCCCGCGCCCCTACACCATCGAAGCGCTGCAGCAGGTGCTGACGTTCGCCGATGAACAGAACCCAGACCTTTACCTGAGCACACCGTCCCTGGTGAGCATGATGAAGCAGGCCGGTTACAAGACCTTCTGGATCACTAACCAGCAGACCATGACCAAGCGCAACACCATGCTCACGACCTTCTCTCAACAGGCCGATGCGCAGGTATACCTGAACAACAACCGCAACCAGAACGCGGCGCAATACGACGGCGATGTGATCGCCCCGTTCAACCAGGCCCTGGCAGACAGCGCTGCGCGCAAACTGATCGTGGTGCACCTGCTCGGCACCCACATGAGCTATCAGTACCGGTATCCGCCCACCTTCAAGAAGTTTACCGACCGCCAGGGCGTACCGGCGGGGGTGCGTGACGACCAGGTCCCGACCTACAACAGTTACGACAACGCGGTGCTGTACAACGACTTCGTAGTGTCCAGCCTGATCAAGGACTACGCCAAAACCGACCCCAACGGCTTTTTGCTGTACCTGTCGGACCATGGTGAAGACGTGTTCGATTCGCCGGGCCATAGCACGCTTGGCCGCAACGAAGGCAAGCCGACCGCGCCGATGTACACCATTCCGTTCATCGCCTGGGCCTCGCCCAAGTGGCGTGAAACTCATGACTGGAACTTCAGCGGTGACCTGTCACGCCCCTACAGCAGCGCTCACTTGATCCACACCTGGGCAGACCTGGCCGGTTTGAGTTTTGATGAGCTGGACCGCAGCAAAAGCCTGGTGAGCGATGACTTCAAGGCCCGCCCGCTGTTGATCGGCAACCCTTATGAACACCAGCGCAAGGCCTTGATCGACTTCAGCCTGATGCAGCCCAAGGCGCCTGCGGTGCGGGTCGTGCAAAAATAACCACCGCCCTCGCCCGCTACCACAGGGGCGGCCTCTACAGGGGCTTTGTCCAGAACAGCATACGGCCATGGGCCGGGTCGAACATGCCTGGGGCAAAGCCAAACCTGGTATAGCTGGCCTGGGCGATGGCATTGCCTTCAAGCACTTCCAGGGTGATTTTGCAGCAACCACGCTGGCGGGCGATATCCTCGACCTTCTGCAGCATCTTCTGGCTCACCCCCAACCCGCGGAACGGCTTCATCACCACAACATCGTGGACATTGACCAGAGGTCTGCAGGCGAAGGTCGAAAAACCTTCGAAGCAATTGACCAGGCCCGCTGGTTCGCCGTTGACGAAAGCCAGTACGCTGAAAGCATGGGGGCGCTTGGCCAGTTCCTCGGGTAGATGCAGCAGCACTTCCGGCGGCAGCGACTGGCCACCGCCCATTGGATCTTCGGCATAGCCGTTGAGCACATAACAGATTGCTTCGGCGTGGACTGCATTGGTATAGCTGGCTTGCAATACAAGAATGTCCCTGGTTTCTTCCACGGCGTTCCATCTCACTTCGGTAGTACCGGCGGCTCCGGTGCCGTCGGCGGGATACGGTCAGGCGGACTGACCAAAACGCTGCATTTGCATTTCCTGCAGGCGACTGAGCGTACGACGAAACGGGAATTGCAGATAGCCCTCGGTGTACAACCGGTCCATCGGCACCTGTGCTGAAAGGTACAACGGCACCTTGCGGTCGTAGCATTCATCGACCAGGGCGATGAAACGCCGCACACCGTCATCATGGATGGACAACTGCGGCAACTCACGATCACCAGCCTCTACCCTTTCAACCCCGTCTTCGGTTCCACGGGCAATGCGTCCCTCGCGCTGCTCGGCGCTCAGACTCGGTACGTCGCTGATCAGGATGGCCTTGAAACGGTCGCACAGTGCCATGAAATCCATGGCTGAGAACGGCTGTTCGCACATATCCGCGTAACGACTCCAGAGCACCGTATCGCTGGCCCGCACGGGCTGAAGCAGACGATGGCCAACTTCAATCGGCAAACTGTTGGACGCCTGTCCTGCGGTCAACTGGGCAAAAACAGCCTCCAACGGATCGGGTTGTCCGTCGTCGCGTAGCCAGTAGCGCTGCTGCAATGCTCCCGGATGCTGGCGATGATCTTGCCATCCGTTCACCGGCACAACCTGCATGTGCTGCTTGATCGCCGTGATGGTGGGCAGGAATCGCTCGCGGTTGTGGCCGTTGGCATAAAGCTCCTCGGGCGGCAGGTTGGAGGTGCTGACCACCACCATGCCCCGCTCGAACATGACCTGAAACAGACGACTCAGAATGATGGCATCGCCAATGTCGGTGACGAACAACTCGTCGAAACACAACACCCTGACCTCTTGGCTCAGTTCTGCAGCCAATGCCTGCAAAGGGTCCGGCGTGCCCGTAAGCTGGAACGAGCGCTGATGCACCCAGGCCATGAAATGATGGAAATGCTGACGACGGGCCGGCACCCTCAGGCTTTCGTAGAAACGGTCCATCAGCCAGGTCTTGCCGCGGCCGACCGGTCCCCAGAGATAAACCCCCTGGATCGACTTGCGCCCCTCGTGCAGTGCCTGGTGGCACTCTTGCAGAGCCATGATGGCCAGTTCCTGGGCTTCATCCTGGACAAAGCCATGGTGTTCGATGGCATGCTGCCAGGCGCTCAAGGGGGAGTCGAAAGTCATACGGCCCTGATCCGGAAAACGAGGTCGGGGAGTATGCCATGTCGGTGGCTTTGAGTGAGTGATCTCACCTGCCTGTGAATTCAAGCAAAACCCTGGGGCGAGGGCGATTTACCCCCTCGCCACAGGTGTTGACGAACCAACGTGCAAACATCTAGATCGAGATATCCAGCCGACTGATCTTCCCCTGCTCGTCGAGCCGGAAGGTGTAGCGCAACTCCAGCGGGCTGCCGGGGAAAGTTCCGGAGATCAGATTATGCACCAGCACCTTACCGGTGCGTTGCTGCACATTGAGCACCTCGACCCGAGGCTGTAAACGCCGGGCGGTGTCTTCCATCCATTGAGCGATGGCCTGGGTGCCGGCGCGGTGCTGGCCTTCATCGAACACATTGGCATCCTCGGCGAAAAAACGCGTCACCGCCGAACTGTCACGGGCATTGGCGGCCGCAATGTAGCCGGCGATGGCCGGGGCCAGGGAAGAGACGGGATTGGACATGGTAGGGCTCCTTGTTTTATCGATCTGACACCATGCTAGAACAGCCTTGTGTCAGTTTTTGTCAGGAGTGAAACGCCCCGTTTCGTCCAGTTCCATCAGCTTGAACCAGGCGCGCAACAAGTCGCTGCGCCGGCCAGGATAGCGCTCGCCCTGCTCGGTGGCAGAAGCAATCCGATCAGTGCGAAAGGTCCGATAGGCGCCGCGTAACTCACACCAGGCAACCACTACCCGCGCCTCATTGAAAAAACCCAGGGCCAACGGCCAGATCAGGCGCTGGCTGGGGGTTTTGTTCACGTCGGCGTAGTCGATATGCAGCTTTGCTTGAGCCCGAATGGCCTGGCGGTACACATTCAGCTCCACCGTATTCTGTGGGTAGCCATAGCCAGGAGGCCCGGGCAACACCGTGGGATTGCGCAGGGCATCCCGGACGTCAGGCGCCAGCACTGCGGCCACCTTGGCCAAAGCGTCGGCGGCGGCCTTGCCCAGCACCTCGTCGCCACGCTGATCAACGTAGCGCAGCCCCAGCACAATGGCTTCGATTTCATCAGCCGTGAACATCAATGGCGGCAGGAACAGGCCGCTGCGCAACACATAGCCAATGCCCGCCTCGCCCTGGATCGGCGCCCCCAGGGCCGAGAGTTCGGCGATATCGCGGTAGAGCGTGCGCTCGGACACTTTCAACTCGGCCGCCAATGTCGCAGCGGTAACCGGGCAGCGCTTGCCTCGCAAGACTTGCAATAATGTGAGCAGTCGAGTGGTACGCGACACGATGGACGATCCGGAAAAAACGATTGACGCAGATTAGCAGAGCCTGGTGTCAGAAACTGTCAGGAGCCATGAGCCCTGTCTGGATTGAACTGGACGGGAAACCGCGTGATGTGCGGTGGTTTGAGAGAAATGTGGGTTATCGTGCTCAACAGCTCGCCCGTTTGCCCTACCTATTATCGTGAGAGTTTATCCATGCGCAGAGCCCTCGGTGTGTCCCTTTTCCTGATGTTGCTCAGTCTGAGCGCCTGCGCCCTCTTCCCGCACCGCGATCCGCTGAACATCACCGTGGTGGGCATCGAACCGTTGCCCAGCCAGGAGCTGGAGATGCGCTTTGCCGTGAAACTGCGATTGCAGAACCCTAACGAAACCGCCATCGATTACAACGGTGTCGCGCTCGACCTCGAGGTTAATGGCCGGACACTGGCATCGGGGGTCAGCGATCAGACCGGATCCATCCCACGGTTCTCCGAGGCGGTACTGAGCGTGCCAGTGAGCATCTCGGCTTTCTCCGTGCTGCGCCAGACGCTGGGCCTGAGCCAGACCCAAAGCCTGGACAACCTGCCTTATGTACTCAAAGGCAAACTGGCCGGTGGACTGTTCGGCACCCTGCGCTTCGTGGATCGCGGCACCCTGGACTTGCCGGGTACCGCGGCCACTTGGTAAATCAACGAGTGAAACGCACGCCGGGTTTGGCCCGCTCGTCCACCACCAGTTCGAACACATCTGGCCTGGCGTAATGGCCGACCACGTCATAGTCGTAGCGCGCTGGTACCAGTTCATCGGTATCGATTTCGGCGGTCAACAACCCGCTTGTGCCTTTAAGCGGACCGGCCAGGACGTCCCCCATGGGGCCGACAATTACACTGCCGCCGGCAATCAAGGGACGCTCGGCGGGCCAGTTCGCCACTTCAATGCCCAGCGCCTGAGGCGAGGCCTGAACCTGACAGGCGCTGATCACGAAACAACGACCTTCGTGGGCGATATGACGCATGGTCACCTGCCACATCTCCCGCTCATCCACCGTCGGCGCACACCAGACCTGCACCCCTTTGGCGTACATCGCGGTGCGCAACAGCGGCATCATGTTCTCCCAACACACCGCCGCGCCTACGCGACCGACCTGGCTGTCGATCACCGGTAAAGTCGAGCCGTCGCCCTTACCCCAAATCAGACGCTCGGTGCCAGTGGGCATCAGCTTGCGATGCTTGGCCACCAGGCCGGCATCGGGCTCGAAATACAGGGCGGTGCAGTACAAGGTACTGCCGTCACGCTCAATGACACCCACTACCAGACTTGCCCCCGTGCGCGCCGAAAACCCGGCCAAGGCCTCGGTTTCACTGCCCGGCACGTCGATGGCGTTGGCAAAATAACGAGCAAAGGCCTCGCGCCCCTCGGGCAACCGGTACCCCAGCTGTGTACCGAAGCGTTCTCCCTTCGGATACCCACCCAGCAGCGCTTCGGGCATCACCACCAAGCGTGCTCCGGCCTGGCGTACGGCATCTTCATAGGAAAGGATCTGCGCCAGGGTGTCAGCTTTGCCTCCGGGCAACGAGCCAATCTGCAGGGCAGCCACAATGGATTTGGGCATGGTTTTCAACTCCTCGATCATCTGGGGTTGCTGATTTTCAGATGCCAGACGATCATGAATAAAGCCCCATACGCTGCTAAATGATATGAGTGTTATGAATATCGCGGATGTCGACCTTAATCTGCTCAAGACCTTCGAAGCCCTGCACGATGAATCCAGCGCCAGCCGCGCCGCGCTGCGCCTGGGCGTGACCCAGTCGGCCATCAGCGCGGCGCTGCGCAGGCTTCGAAACCTGTATGACGATCAATTGTTTGTGCGCACTGGCCGCGGCCTGGCGCCGACCTTACGGGCCAATCAGCTCAAACCGGTGATCAGCGACGCACTGAATAAATGTCGCCAGAGCCTGGCGATGGTTGACCCCGGCGCCAGTCATTACGAAGGTCGTTCGGTCATCGTCGGGCTGTCCGATGATTTCGAAATTGCCCATGGCCGGCGCTTGATTGAGGACGTGGCACGACGCGCGCCGGGGCTGCGATTGATTTTTCGCCAGACCCATAGCCAGATCGTCGGCCGGGCGCTGATGGAGCGCAGTTTCGATCTGGCGATCACGGCGGGAGGGTTTACCGAACGCTTGCTCAGCCGTCAGGTACTGGGCGAAGGCGACTACGCCTGTCTCGTCGACCCGGCCAGCCTGACGCAGGACCAACAGACGCTGACCCTGGAGGCGTTCGTGGCCCGCGAGCATCTGCTCGTGTCTTCCGGTGGGTTCATCGGCATCACCGACGAAGGGTTGGCCGGCCTTGGCCTGAGCCGGCGGGTGTGTGCCTCGACCACCCACTTTGCCGCCCTGCCGTTCCTGCTCAAGGGCAGCCAGGCCGTGGCGACCATTCCGCTGCATGCCGCCGCGGCGATCGCCTCCCTCAGTGGCCTGGCGTTGCTGCCCTGCCCGCTGGACCTGCCCCGCTACCCGATCGAACTGGGCTGGCGAACCCATACACAGATGGACCCGGCCGTGGTCAAGGTGCGTGAGGCTATCATCGCGACCTTTGCCTGAGGTTTATTTGTTGGCTGCCATCAGACGATTGACTTCACTGCGCACCATGTTGGCGTACTCAGGCGGCGACATGCCGTCCAGTTCGGCACGTACCCATTCGGACCACTTGCCCTTGCGCTTGGAACGCTCGCCGAACAACCGGGCCGCGTCACCCTTGGCCTTGCCCAGATTGTTTTGCCACAGTTCAAAAAGTCGGGACTTTTCGTCTTCCAGTGCCGCGCGCTCGGCCAGGGGCTTGTCAGCCAGATTGAAACTCATGGGAATTACCTGTTGCGTAAATATGCGCCATCTTACACCTTGAAGAGGCGCGTCTTAACCACGTTTTATGATCCACAGTGCTGCCGCTGCCAGACGCTGCAACTTTTGCTCAAGGGCAGCACTCCATTGTTCACTGCCATCATCAGCAAGGAGTACCTCAATGGCTCGCAAAAGCACGCTGCAAGGGAATGGAGAGCAAATCAAGGATCAAGCCTTCAGTGAACTGAAGGCTTTGATTGAGGAATCGGAAAAGCTGCTCAAAAGCAGCGCCTCACTGGTCGGCGAAGACGCTGAAAACCTGCGCGACCAGATCTCGCAGAAGCTGCAACAAGCCCTGGATTCGGTTGCCAGCGCACGGGAGCGGACCCGGCCGATGGTCGATGCCACCGAAGTCTATATCGGCGGACATCCATGGCAGACCGTGGCCATTTCCGCAGGCTTCGGCCTGGTGGTGGGGTTGTTGCTCGGACGCCGTTAAGCCCTTGGCAAAAACCTGTTTGAATGATCACTGATAGTGTGGCGAGGAGATTTATTTCCTCGCCACAGATGCGTGAACCGCCAGAGCCTCATCCGAAGCCGGCTTTACAAACCCGCCAACTCCCGCAACTGCGCCAATGTCTGCTCGTCCAGTGCGATCCCCCGCTCATTGGATTTGCTGCGCTCGTTGTGCCGACGATCACCCGGCAGCCGTCGCAACCCGACACCATGCATCTGTCTGACCAGCTCCTGGCTGCGCTCGGCGAAGTTCTGCCCGGCGGCCTTGCTCGGGTCGATCACGATCAACAACTGACCGGTCCAGGGTGTCTTGGCCCCAGGATGGTTGTGCCAATCGAACTCGAAGGAAAAGTTGCCACCGGTCAGGGCGGCCGCCAGCAGCTCGACCATCATCGACAACGCCGAGCCCTTGTGTCCGCCAAAAGGCAGGAGCGCCCCGCCTTCGAGAATCGCCTTCGGATCGCAGGTCGGCTGACCGAGGCTGTCCACCCCCATTCCTGGCGGTAGTGACTCGCCCTTGCGTGCAGCAATCTGCACATCACCGTGGGCAATCGCGCTGGTGGCCAGGTCGAAGACAATCGGCTCACCATCGGCCCGTGGCGCAGCGAAGGCAATGGGATTGGTACCAAAGAGTGGACGGTCAGCACCGTGAGGCACCACGCACGTCATGCTGTTGACCACGCTCAATGCCACGAGACCTTCATAGGCAAACGGCTCGACATCCGGCCACAGGGCAGCGAAGTGATGGGAGTTGCGGATCGCCAACACTGCAATCCCGGCGCTGCGGGCCTTGGCCACCAGCAACGGACGTGCGGCGGCCAGGGCCGGCTGGGCGAAGCCGTTACCGGCGTCCACCCGTACAAACCCTGATGCCACATCTTCGACCGTGGGTACTGCCTGACCATTGACCCAACCACTTTTCAGCGTCGAGACATAACCGGGAATGCGAAACACCCCATGACTGTGGGCGCCATCACGTTCGGCTCCGGCGCAGTTTTCGGCCAGGGCCCTGGCGACCTCGGCCGACGTGCCGTGTCGCAGGAATATTTTCTCCAGCAAGCTCACCAAAGCGGAAAAAGACAGGGTGCTTGAACCGGCATGATCGGATAGCGCAGACATCTGAAGCTCCAGAGTGATTGTTGGAGGTAGCAACAGCGTAAGGGGAACCAGCCGGCTGATTAAACACCGCTTCACTGTCGGAGCAAAGCTTGCTCGTGCCGGATTACGCTGATCACCGCGCTTGGGTGCGGTAACTATGTACCACCTTGGCTCATTGATCGTTGCCTAGTCTGGCCGCTCATCCACCAAACGTGCCGCCTCGCGGCGCCTTGAGCGAGAAGCAACGATGACCACTGCAACTACGCCGTTATTATTTCCCGAGGTATTGGCCGCCAATAACCTGGAGGACTTGAACGCCCCCCACGGATTGACCCAGGCCGACCTCGACTGGCTGCACCACGTGTCCCTGTCCAACCACACGCTGCGCGCCGCACAGACGCCCCCCATGTCTGCCGAAACGATTCGCTTGCAGGTCGACGCAAACGCGCCGATCCCGCTGGCCGGCTGCCTTGTGCTCAAAGCGCTGACAGACGCAGACGCAGCGCAGACCCAGCCTGCGTTCCTCTACACGCCCTACGGCGGAATCAGAAAATTCGACAGCCCCGAAGCTCTCGAAGAGAAGATGGAAGCGATGCTGGACAGTCCAGCCGAGCGTGACGATCTTTTTCGGCTGTTATCGATTTCCCAGCGCGCCGAACTCAACAGCACCTCCGCGATCAGGACTACCCGGCAACGTATCGACGGTGACGTCTTCAACACCCTGGTCGAGTCCATCGAGTTCGCTCAAAGCCTCAACGCCCGAACAATGGTGGATGAACTGATCAAGTTACCCTCCCTCAGTACGATGCTTGACGCGATCTTGAATGAGGTGCTGTCCAACTTTGATCATCGACAGACCCGCGTAACCATGAGCACGTGGAGTAGCGCGGGGAATCAGAAGACAAGCCAGTTGACCAGAAGCATGACACTCAGCGAGGCGGTCCTGGCCTACTTCCACAGCCAGGGTCGGCCCGCCGGGCAAGACGTTGACTTCATTCATCCAGGCATCACCGTATCACCGCAAAACAAGCGTCAATGGGAGAGCGTGTTGAAGGTGACCGCCAGCAACCTGATCCCCAGCCTTGCCCATTGTATCGACGCTTATTGGGACGCCACCGGCCCGTTCAATACCTCGCGCCGGCGCTTTCTTTCCCAAGTTCTCAGCGATGCGCTACAAGCCACGATTCTGATCAAGCGGGAGAAAAGACAACTCACCGAGGCACACGCCCAGGAACTGCTGCGGCTGTACAGGCCATCTCGCCCGGACGAACCGCTGCTGTTTATCGAAACCCTGCGTCTTTGGGAATATGAGCCGCTCTACGTAGAGCTGGCGGGTTCTTTGATGATCAGCGCCAAGGGACACTATCTCTATACCCCCAGCCACGGCCTTGAGAAAGTCGACAACTACCTGGGCTTCAGGGATGCGCTGCTCAATGCCCCCACCGGCGCGGGGCGAAAGGAAGAACTCTACAGTCTGCTCAGCCTGGAGGAGCGCAACCGCTTCCTGCGCTTTGACGATCCCCAGGTGTCAGGTAAGGCGGTGACGTGGCCGGTATTCGAGTCTCTGGCTGATGCGATCATCGGCAAACAGTCGAAAAACCTTCATTTCGCAATGGAGATGTCCCGCCAGGGGGACGTGGACGTCCACGCGCTCGTTGACAAGGCCCTGGACATACGCAGCCTGATCGGCAAAAACCTGCTGACGCAAAAAACCGCTGGACACTGGGGCACGCAGCCGGTTTTTTACGGGGACCTGCGCCCGTCCAATTTCATGGCTGATCAACTGGAGAGGAAGATCAAGAGCTACGCCAGTGTCGAAGAGGCCTTGAATGCCGAACTGAGCCGATTGCCACTCTCCAGCGACACCTCGCTGCGTCACGCATTGAAAGGCCTTCTTCCTAAACTGACCAACGTCTTTTCCCTGGGAATACGTGCAGAAGCCGAACTCAGAGAACTCAACGCAACCCTGTCTCCCGCCGCGCGCGACCTTATCGCCGCGGTCTTTGCCTTTGATGCCGAATATCCGGACCGCACTCAACGCATCGGGGTAAAGGGCTTCCGGCCCGATGTCTATTCGCTGAGGCTGGCATGTACCGAGGACGGCAAAACCGTCTCCTTGCCGCTGGCCAATTGTTTCCTGCTGACCGAACGCGGCGGGCTGGATACGCCTCATTCCGGCCTGGCAATTCTCTGGACACCGGCCGATGGTTTACAAGTGTTTGCCTCAGTCGAACTTGCCACCCAGCAATTGAATCGCCACCTGCTCGACTCACGAAAGCGCTCTGGTCTGCTCGCCAACCTCTGGCCCGCCCAACGCAAGCCCCATGGACGCTATCAACTGGATGTGTTTGAGCTGATCGAAGACAACGTGCTGCTCAATCGGATGAAGTCGTTCAACGCACTGTTCGAGGCCCAATACAGGTATCTGAGCACGCTAAAGAGCGGGGACTGGCAACTGACAGGGCCTGAACGGGTAAAAAGCCTGGGCACATTGCTTGAAAAGGCCGCGCCTACCAATCTGACACACGCCACACGTATCGCCCAGGCGATCCGCTTGCAACAGAAACTCCCCGCCTGGCTTGGCGCCGCACCACTTGAAGAACAGCGCCTACAGATTGACCTGCTTGAGCAATACAGAAGCAGTGTCGACGATGACGAGGATTATCTGGACGGTATCGAGCCCCTGCACACCTATGTGAGCAAAAAGCTCAAAGCGCTCCTGGATGCGCGTTTCGCCGTAAAAGACCTGGATCCCGCCACCCTGTTGATCACCCCGAACCATGCGTTGGCGGGGCCCGCCAGCAGCTTGACCGAGTTCGCCCTCAATCATGCCGACTTCACTCAAAAGACAGGCTTCAGGGTATCCTCGACCTCCGGGCGCGCGTTGCCCGACAGCCTGAACGAGACGGCTGTCAGGCAAATGCTGCTGTCGTTGGACATCCCCACCGCCTATAAAAAGATCGTACTGGACGAACTCTCCACTACCTCAACCGATGGCCAGAAAAGAAAGCAGCGATTTCGCCGGCAGTTGCCCTGGCAACTGTTGCAACATGCCCACGCACTGCATCTACAACAGCACCTTTCGCCCACAGGGTTTGACTTGATTCGCCAGGTACTGGACATGCCGGATGCCATCGCACGCCAGGCAGTGGACGGCGCCAGCGCGTTGATTCGTCCACTGGAGCTGATCAAAACCCGGGGAACTGCGGCGATCAAGGCACTGGGGCTCTACCTGATCGGATCAAGCACCGATGATACTGCCCCCCATGTGCTGTATTCCCCCTACCATGCGGGCCACAACTTCACCGAGTTCAAGGACCAGGCCAGCCTCATTGCAGCCTTCAACACGCCGGGCGCGTTGCAGGACCTGCTGATTCGTCGACTTCCCGAAAGCCAGCAAGCCACGTTCAAGAACCTGTTCGCCGCCACGGTCGGTTCTCTATCGGAAATCACCCTGGCTTCCAATCCGATCAAGACCAACCTGTTCGATGTATTGTTCAACGACAATACAACCCTGTTATCGGACATGCTGAGCGCACAAACAGAAAAAAACCGCCAGTTTGACTGGGAAACGGCCCTGCATTTGTTCAGCGCCGGCGTCAAACTGGTGGGGCGGCAGTTGCAAGGCAAACTGACGTTTATCGAAACGCTTTGGGAAAGTTACCAAGACTTCAAGGCCTCTTCTGAATCCCTGCAGCAGCATGACTGGAAAGCAGGCTTGCACGACTTCATCGCCGGCGCGGCAGAGATGGTCTCACTTGGCTTCCTGAATCGCGACGACACCTTCGGCCTGCTCGGCCCGATAGGTCCCGGCACGCAGAACGCCTCCATGGCGACCCCGCCCCGCTGGAAAGACATCGCCTCCACCGCCCCGACGCGCACCAACCTGCGGGCCTTCGAAGCCACGGAGGTGAGCCTGCACAATCTGCAGAAGAACCGGATCGACGGAACCTACAGGGCCCCAGGGTCCGACAAGCTTTACGCACCTGTTGCCGGCATGGTTTTTCAGGTGGCCAAAGCCAATCAGGTCTGGCGCGTGGTCCATGAACAGGGAGAGGGCCCAATACTGAGGCAGTCGCCTGATAACCAGCAATGGACCGTAGACCCACAACGGCAGACCATTCGCTACGGCAAAGTGATGTCAACGCTGGCCAATTCCTACAGCGACTACAAGGCTTCAACGTCGCTCAACATTGAGGCTCGGGGCATGGCGCAAATACGCCGCAAATACCCGGCTTACGCAAACATGATCGAGCAGGCCCTGGAGGTGGCCAGGTATTACTCATTCAACGCCCTGCATAATCTGGATCAGATCAAACATCAGGTCCCGCCGGGCTCTCGGCTGGATACCTTCCTGAAGGCCTTTTTTGGGGTGAGGACAGTCGACGCCAGCCTGATCAAGAAAATACACACCGCCGTCTCGCCGCTGTGCCGAGCATTGGCCGACCCGTCCTGGGAAACTCGCAACGCCAAGCGCCTTGTAATCGGCCGTTTGAAATACATGGACGATAGAGCCACTGCATTCGTGCTCGAACCGGAAACGGCAGGAAGAATCTATCTCACCCAGTATTTCTTCGAGGTCGGATTGGATTGGTACAAGGACGCGGTCCCGGATTCCTTCAATGTCGATGCCCACGCCCAGGCAGCGGTGCTTATCCACGAAGTTTCTCATCAGCTTTTCGACACGCTCGATATTGTCTATCTGGACGCGGCACTCCCGTTTCTGGACCTGATTTCCAATGCCACTCAGTTCGGACATTCAAAATACAATTATCAAAAGGACCAGCAACGCAACGGGCTGTCGTTGACCACGCCACGATCCAAACTGTTCATGGGCTGGGACAGTGCAGCCGGCGGGCTCAAGAGCCTGGAGCTTTTCCCCGAGCATCGGGATATGGCCCGGGAAATCCTGAAGATGACCGGCGCCAGAAGCATGAGCGAGGCGCGCAGTATCTTTCTGGATCCAGGTTCACCGACAGCACGCATCGACGTGATCTTGCGAAACGCCGACTCCATGACGCTACTCATCTGTGAGCTGGGTCGACAGCTGGACTCCCCACCCTTGAGTCCCGCTGCCACGTTTTAAACTGCCTCTGCGAACGCTGCGCGCGGACGGGTCTTGATCTTTTTTTCACGAGATGTATGCCACGCTATAACCACGACATACCGGTGTTCGAGCCTTTGACCGGAAAAAACAGGCTCATTTTGATGTGCAAACGCCATGATGGCGGTTCTCGACAGGTCATGCCGAAGGTTAGAATGCGGCAAACCAGGAAGAGTCAATGACCGAACATACACTCTCGGAAGCCGAATACGACGCCATTACCGATGCGGCCGCGCATTGGTGCATGCGTTTGCACGCCGTCGACTGCACCGACGCCGAACGGCTGGCATTCAAACAATGGCACGATGCCGATCCCCTGCACGCTTTCGAATACCAAGCCATGCTGGAGATCTGGGCCGTGGCCGATCATCTTCCGCGTGTCGAAGCGGCACCATCTCCCGCGCCAATACCGCGACCTCGGTCCCGCTGGAGTCGGATGGCTGTCGCAGCCGCAGTGCTTGTGCTGGGCATACCCCTGGCCGCCTACACGGGCTGGAACCTGGGCTGGGTTGCCAACTCCTACGAACGATTCGAAGCGGATACAAGCGTGCGTCACATCACCCTGGGTGACGGCAGCCAGGTAGAACTGAACCTGGGCAGTGAACTGGTATTTGCCAATTACAAGAATGAGCGTCGGGTGACGCTGAAAAAGGGCGAGGCGTTTTTCGACGTCAGCCATGACACACGCCACCCGTTCGTTGTACGGGCCGGCCAGGGCCAGGTGCGCGTGACCGGCACTCGCTTCAATGTATGGATGTATCAGGATCAGGTCCGGGTGACGCTGGTGGAGGGCTCGGTATGGGTGACCAGCAACCAGGCACTTGCCAGTAACGGCTCACAACTGTCGCCGGGCATGCAGGCCAGCTACAAAGCCGGCGACTACCAACCGCAAATCCGTGAAGTCGATGCCAACGACAGCTCGCTGGCGTGGCGCAACGGCAAGCTGGTGCTGGACAACCTTGCCCTCAGCGATGCACTCCCGCTGATCAATCGTTATCTCGATCATCCCGTCATGCTGGCCGACAACAGCACGGGCGCCCTGCGTATCGGTGGTATCTACAACCTCAACGAAGTGAAGAACCTGGTGCCTTCGTTGCCCAAAGTCCTGCCGGTTTACCTGACGCAGAACAAGGACGGCAATCCAGTCCTCAACTCCATCGGTCAACGGCCGTCCAACTGAAAAAGCCGCGACCTGATCAGGTCGCGGCTTTTGTGTAAAACAACAGCGATCAGTGCGCGGCCACCCTGCCCGCCTCATCACGCTCACGGATGATCACCGCCTGATAGTGCGGATCGGCTTTGATCTGCTGTTCGGTGAACGGTAGCGCACTCCATTGCTTCTTCGAGAATGCCTGGGTCTGGTCGGCCGAATACGGCGATGCCGGGTCGCTGGAAATGGAAAATGCCAACAGACCTTCAGCCCGAGGTCCTTTGCCATCAAAACTCACCACTTGCAGATAGCTGGTGCCGCTGACCACTTCCCGTTTGCCGTTGGCCCCTGGCACGCTCTGAATCGCGTTATAGATCCCCAGCTCACCGGGGCCGCCGTGGATTGGCGTCTGCCGGCTGCCACTGCTGGCAACCTGGATGTCCTGCCAGCGGCTATCCTTGGGCAATCCGGCGGCCTTCACAGAGGCCTGCGAGGCCAGCATGGCTTGACGCACAGCCTTGTGCACCGGGGCACGCTCAATCGCCAGGCCGTTTGGAGTATGTCGCGGGTCTTGCGGATCGAACGGGACACGCCATGAATCAGGCACCCTCTGCAACTGCGCCATGATGCGCTGGAAATGAATGAAGCCCAATCCGCTGTCCAGGCCAGCGGTTCGATCCCAGACCCTGAGATCGTTGCACACCTGGGTCAACGTCACGGCATCGGCCCCCAGGTCACCGGCGCAAAAGCCCAGCAGGTCGGGCATCACCTGATCAGCAAGGTAGACCTGGTCGTCCATGACCATACGCTGCAAGTCATCGACCTTCACCGGCCCGTCCTTGGCCAGTTGACCCAGCCGCTGCAGAGCAAAACGCGCACGCAGGCCCAGCGGTTGGTCTTGCTGGCTGATCAAGGGCGAATAACCGGACAAGGGTTGTGAAGGGTTGACCATCCAGGCCGAATCGTTGGAATTTTGCACATAATCGCGGCGCAACAACTGCGGTAGCTTGTCGGCGGCGTAAATGCCTTTCTGCACGGCCTCGGGATCGATATCCCAGGCGCATTCGCCGCGCGAGCCGTCCAGTACGATGAGTTGCAGCCCTGCCCGCGGGTCGCTGCAGCGGGCCAACTTGTCGGCATCGACGTTCGGTACCACCGACACGTTCATGTAGAGACTTTGCCCCTGATCGTCCACCGCCAGGGTGTTGACCCATGGAATACCGTGGATCTCATGGACCGCACTCTGCAAGTCCTTGAGCGTGACGGCTTTGTTCATGGCGTACCACTGGGCGAGCACACGATCATTTTCCCGGTTCGCATCGCGCAGGCTGTAGGCGAACTTGTCATCCCAGTCCAGCCGGCCGGGCCATTGCACGATCGGACCGAACTGCGAGCCGTAGACCACCCGCGAAACGCTCTGCACCTGGCCATCGGGTTGTTTGATGTCCACCGTCACCGTCTGTTGGCTCATCGGTACGGATTGACCATCGAGCAGGTAGCGGGTCGGGTCTTTCGGGTCGAGTTGCAGACGGTACAGCGTGAAATGTTTGGAGGTGTCGACGGTGTGGGTCCAGGCCAGGTGCTGGCTGAAACCGATGTTGATCACGGGCAAGCCTGGCAGGGCCGCGCCCATGACGTCCAGTTTGCCGGGAATGGTCAGGTGCATCTGGTAAAAACGCATGCCCCCCAGCCATGGGAAGTGCGGGTTCGCCAGCAACATCCCACGCCCGTTGAAGGAGCGCTCACTGCCGATGGCGACCGCGTTACTACCACGCTCCAGGGCGAAACGCTGCTGCCGGGTGGCTGCGCCTGCAAAACCTGCCCTCGGCTCGCCAGCGTCCGCCGTCGCTTGTGGCGGCTGAGCGCCCGCCAGGGCTTCGGCGAACTGGCCGACGCCACCTTCCACCAACAGGCGCTGGGTCAGTTTGACCAGGTCCAGCACGGTGATCGGCCGCACCCACTCACTGGCACATTGCTCGGGCAGGCCGATAGCCTTGCGTTCGGCCAAGGCGCGGTTGTAGCCCGCCACATAGCCTTCGACCAGTTGCTGTACTTGAGGCGTCTGGGCTTGCCAGAAACCGGAAACGGCTTGCGGCGTGTTGAGCCAGTTGAAAAATACATCGCTGACGCGGTTCTCCCGCTGTTCGAGCGTGACCTGCTCCGGGCCGAAGTAGCGCGAGCGTTGACCATTGACCGTGACGATCTCATTGGCCAGCAGGCATAAATTATCCTCAGCGTACGCATACCCGATGCCGTAGCCCAACCCGCGCTCATCCTGAGCCCGGATATGTGGCACGCCAAAACTGGTGCGACGGATCTCGGCACTGGCCTGTTCTTTATCACTTTGAGCGCTGGCGACGCAGCTGAACCCCAGGCTCACTGCGAAAAACACACCTGCGAGACCAAACCTCGATAACTGCCCGGACATTCTCACGTTCACTCCTGATCCAATACTTTCTAAAACCAGGACGGCTGCCTGGGAATTCACATACCGCGTGCCTGGCCGGAATGTGCCTCCCTTGAAAACGAATGGGATGAAAAAAAATTAATGGCCTGGCACCGCCTGACTACGGGCGTTTGATCGCCTCCAGACAAATTTTTCAGCTTTTTGCCTTCATGATTGGCCGCGTTCGTTCGTCCTATTACAGGAGAGTATCCGTGACCTTTTCTGAACAGGCTGGTAAGGAGTTTTTGCATGCATGACGCGCGTCAGCCCATGGAGGGCAAGCCCAGGTCGACCGGCGTTCCGGCGACAGCCACTCACAACCTGTTCGACAGGCCGGCAGAACGAGGTAGCAATGAACACATCAGGCTTTTGCTCAAGAGCTTCGGCCTCAGAACCAGCCTGATTCGCCTCAAGGTCATCGATGCATTGCTCAAGGCCGCCGTTGAAAACCGCAGCCTGGGTGTGCGGGGCGTACACAGTCAACTGTTGGGGCTGGACATTCCATTGTCCTTCCTCAGCGTGCGCGAGGTGTTGAAGCGCCTGTGCAGCGAGGGTGTCGTCACCCTTAACCCCGATAAGACCTACAGTTTGCACCGCAAGGCCATGCACGTGCTCCAGGGCGGGGAGTGACGCCTGCGCTCAGGGCTTGACCTTGCGTCGCATCACGCCGTTGATCACGACCACGATGACCGCGACGGCAATCGCGATGTATTGAAACAGCTGCTCGCTGATCATGCCGTTGTTCTGCATCCAGGTCAGTCCCAGCATGATCGCCAGAACCACGAGGACCACCAGAATCGAGTATTTCAAACGTTGCGATTGAGTCATTGCCAATTTCCTGAATGTATCCGCTCTGTATCCCCGTGCTTGCCAGCCCCATACCGTGTTTTGGAAATGGCGGGCAGCAGACGGGGTCTCATGGTACAGCCGAACGGGCGTACTCACGCAACCGAAGCCCATCAGATTAATTACCTGCATCACCACAGAAGTCCGCCCCTGGCGGACTTTTGTCTTACAGAATTAACTCATATTTCTGCCACAAACAAAGGGGAAGACTTCTTTCGGCCCTGAATTCCCCCAACGTATTCTCGAATAAGAGGCGCTTACCTCCTTACCGAAAATCAACGTTGGAAATCATGCAAAACTTGCTGGCAACTCTTTCGCCAATACGATTGACAGGTTTTTGCCTGGCTATCGCTCTTTTCGAACTATTGACTTATCTGGCCAGCGACCTGGTCATGCCGGCCATGCTCGCGGTGACCCGGGAACTGGATGCGCCCGCGGATCAAATCCCCTACGCCTTCAATCTGTATCTATTGGGCGGTGTTCTGCTGCCGTGGCTGATCGGTCCGTTATCCGATCGCTATGGGCGTCGTGCATTCATGCTCGTCGGTTGTGCCGGTTTTGTCCTGGCTTGCGCGGCGATCACCCTGGTCACCCACATGCAGGGATTCAACGGGCTTCGTTTGATCCAGGGTATGGGGCTGGGTTTCGTGATCGCGGTCAGCTACCCGGCCATACAGGAAGTATTCAACGAGTCGGACGCTGTGAAGGTCATGGCGTTGCTGGGCAATCTCGCCCTCCTCTCGCCCTTGCTGGGGCCGCTGCTGGGTGGCTTGCTGCTGCAATGGCTGTCCTGGCGCGAGCTGTTCATGTTGCTGGCAGGCCTGGGGGCAGTGAGCTGGCTGGCCTTATGGACATTCATGCCCCGAAGCCCCGGTCTGGTGCACTCCTGCCCCCGGCAACCGGCCCTGGAGCCGTTCGAACTGCGCACACTCATCAGGCGCTATGGCGCGCTGCTGGGTCACTCCGGCTTCATGGCCGCGTGCGTGGCGCTGGGGTTGATGAGCCTGCCGCTGATTGCCTGGATCGGTCTGTCCCCTCTGCTGCTGATCCAGGACCAGGGCCTGTCGCCCCTGGTATATGGCCTGTGGCAAATCCCGGTGTTCTCGGGCGTGATCCTTGGCAATCTCCTGCTCAATCACCTGGTAGAGCGGGTGGGCGTGCGCGGGGTATTGCGCTACAGCCTGTGGCCCTTGTCTACCGGCCTCATCGCACTGGTGATCGCCAGCCCGTTCAACCTTGGCGTACCCGCGCTGGTCAGCGGCCTGGCGCTCTACGCCCTGGGGCTGGGCATGGGCAACGCGGCCTTGTATCGATTGGCGCTGTTCGCCAGCGACGACAGCAAAGGGCTGGTCTCGGCCATGGTCGGGATGATTTCCATCGCAGTGATGAGCACCGCCGGCTCACTGCTCGCGCTGCTGGGCGCCGGAACAAGCCTGAACGCCTTTGCCTTGATGGTCGGCATTGCCGGGCTCAGCTGCCTTGTGGCGCTGCGTCTGTTCCTGTCGCAACCGGCCGCTCACGTCTGAAAATCCCCTCCCTTAGGAACGTTACCCATGATTCATTTTCCCCACGCCGATGCGCTGTGTGCATTGGCGCAGCCTTACGATCCCGATTCGGTACCTGCTGGTCTGTTTGATCGGGCCATGGCCCAAATCAGCCTGTTCCATTGCCACCACACCCCCGGCTACGAACACTGGCTCAACGCCAACGGCCTGGCTGTAGAGGATCTGGAGCATTTGACTGACTGGTCGCGCTTGCCGCCCATCTACGCCAATTACTTCAAACAGCGCTTGTTGCTCAGCCCCACCGGCGAGAACGCGCTAGAGCTGACATCCTCCGGCACCAGCGGCCAGAAAAGCCGCATGCGCTACGACGAGCGCAGCATGGCCGCGGCCCAGGGCATGGTGGCGCGTATCTTTGAACATTACGGCTGGTTCACGCCGGATTCGCCCTGCAACTACCTGTTGTTCAGTCACGAACCGGAGAAGGTCAATCACGTCGGCACCGCTCATACAGACCAGTTCTTGCGCAGCTTCGCGCCGGCCAATCGGATTTTTCATGCGCTGCGGCGCACCGGAAAAGGTCATGAGTTCGATGTCTTTGGCGCGATCCGGGCCCTTCAGGAGTTCGCCGAAGAGGGCCTGCCGGTGCGGATCTTTGGCTTCCCGGCGCTGCTGTGTCATGCGCTTGAGCGCATGCGTGAAACCGCGACGCCGAACCTCAAACTTGCCCCCGACTCCCTGGTATTTCTGGGAGGCGGCTGGAAAAAACAGGCCGCCCAGGAGATCCCCCGCCACGAGGTCTATGAACACATCACCCGGCAACTGGGCATTGAGGCGTACCGCTGCCGCGACGGTTACGGTGCCGTCGAGCACGCCGTGCCGTACATCGAATGTGCGCATCACAGGTTTCATGTGCCGGTCTATTCGAAAGCTTTCATACGTCACCCCTCGAACTTCAGCGTCCAGCCCTTCGGCGAGGCGGGATTGTTGTCGTTCGTCTCGCCTTACATCTCTTCCAGTCCCGCCCATGCCGTGGTGATGAGCGACCTGGCGACCCTGCATCCGGCCAATTGTGAGTGCGGCCTGAACACCCAATGGTTCGAGCTGCACGGCCGGGCCGGCACCAGTGCCAGCCGAAGCTGCGCCATGGCCGCTTCCGAATTGATCAAGGAGAATTGATATGTATCTCATCAATGGCCAACTGCACGCTGATCTGCCCCTCGATACAGCCCTTGAACGCCTGCAGACGCAACTGCCTGCTCTTCTGGACGCACCGCCCCCCAGTGATAGCGTGCTCGATTGTGCGCAGGCGTTCGCACAAATGCTGCGGGCCCCAGAACAAACTCCGCTCCTGGACGACGACCAGCGCCAGGCACTGATCGCCTTCTGCGAACGCAAGCATTTGAGCCGCAAACTCGAACGGGAGCTGGGGGCGGACGCGCGCTCGCTGCGCCGAATCGACTATAGCGATGGCCCTTTCGAAAGCTGGCAACCCCTGGGGCTGGTGGTGCATGTCACCCCCGGCAATGCTCCGCTGCTGGGGTTCTTCGCGGCACTGGAAAGCCTGCTGGCGGGCAACGTCAACTGGCTGCGACCCAGCACGCGCGATGCAGACCTGACGGCGCGGGTGCTGGCGACGTTCCTCGATTGCGACCCAAGCGGCCAGTTGCGCGATTACGTTGCGGTGCTGCCAGTGCCCTACCACGAGTGCCGGCGTCTCTTCGCGCTGGCCCAGGGCGTCAGCGCCTGGGGTGGCGAGACAGCACTCAAGGCCATGCGTGACCAGCTTCCAAGCGGCTGCCGCTGGATCGATTGGGGACATCGCATCAGCTTCGCCTATGTCACGCCGCAAGCCGTCAACGAGCAGGCGCTGGACAGTCTGGTGGATGAGGTCTGCCGCCTCGATCAGCAAGCCTGTTCCAGTCCCCAGTGGCTGTTGGTGGACAGCGACGAGCCGGCTCAGATGCTGGCACTGGGTGACGCCCTGGCTGACGCATTTGAACGACGCGCCGGACAATGGCCAGCGTTGGAAACCAGTGCAGCCGAAGCGTGCGAGATCACCACCCGCACGGCACTTGCCCGACTCGACCACAGCTTTGCAGGACAAACCGGCCAGATTTGGGAAGGCCACGGCTGGCGCATTATTTGGGAGCATCACCGCGACCTGTTGCCATCGCCACTGTTTCGCACGCTTTTGTTACGACCGGTGCCCCACGGACTGATCACCGAAACCCTGCTGCCCTGGCGAAACGTGTTGCAGAGCTGCGCACTGATCTGTGAACCGCAACGGGCGCCTGAACTGGCACGTCGCGTCTTAGCCGCCGGCGTGACCCGCATCTCGGCAACCGCAGACATCCAGCAAGGCTACGAGGGCGAGCCTCACGACGGCGTCTACGCGCTGCAACGATTGAGTCGTCGGGTATCGGTCGGTCTTGAACCTGAGGTCGCCAGTCATCGTGTGACACTGGACGCCCCGCCGACCACGACACCCATTTCACCCTCGACGCCGATCATGGACAAAGCGGCATTCCTGGCGCTGCCTGCCGCACCCCAGGCCCAGTTGTTCTTCCGCTCAGGTGGTAGCAGCGGCGCACCGGTGCTGTCGCCCTACAGCTACCGCGATTTTGATCGCCACATGCGGGCCGCCGCCGATGGACTGCGCGCGGCCGGTCTGGATCCGGCGAAGGATCGGGTGATGAATCTGTTTTATGGCGGCAACCTCTACGGTGGCTTCTTCAGCTTCTCGAAAATACTGGAGCACATGAACGCCGTGCATTACCCCATGGGTGCGACGTCAGATGCGGACTTTGAAGAGATCGCACGGATGATCGTCGCTCACAAGGTCAATACCCTGGTTGGCATGCCAAGTACCTTGCAGCGCCTGTTTTCCAGCCAGCGAGAAACCCTTCAAGGCTACGGCGGCGTGCGCAAAGTCATGCTGGGCGGCGAGCACCTGGGGCCAGGCTGCCGTCAGTTGCTTGAGGACTGCGGCGTGACAAGTATTCGCTCAGCCATCTATGGCAGCGTCGACGCGGGTCCCCTTGGCCATGCCTGCACTGCCAGCGGCGAGGGTGTATTCCACCTCATGGAGGACATTCAATACCTGGAGATCGTCCAGCTGGAACTGGACGCTCCGGTCGCGTCGGGGGAAACCGGACGGCTGCTGTTCACTTCGCGCAGACGCCAAGCGCAGCCCCTTCACCGCTACGAAGTTGGTGATTGCGGGCGCTGGCTCACCGCTCCCTGCCCGTGTGGCCTGGAGTCACCCCGGTTCGAGTTGCGCCAGCGCCACGGCGCCCTGATACGCATCGTGACGTACCTGATCAATACCCACGAGCTGGCTGAGCAGGCACAAACGGCCATTCAGATCGTACTCGATTACCACAGCAGCGGCTGCGAACGCCTGTTGATTCGCGCCGATGGCAATGCACAAACGGTCCGGAGCCAGGTCATGGGCCTCGAACTGCTGTCCACGCTGGTGGAGTCCGAAATGCTCGTACTGGACGTGCAATCCTGTCCGGCGACAAGTTTCGAACATAACAAACACAGCGGCAAAGTACCGCTGGTGATTGATCGCAGACTCACCGCTTGATTGTTTTCCCGTGTAATTGAATAAGCGGACGTTAGAGTCCGAGAGAACCCTGATGAGCACCTCTTTACCATTCGAACAATGGCTCGCCCATATTCGTACGCATTCAACGTTCTACCGCAAGTCTTTACGGCATTTACCCGCGCAGAATTGCGCTCTGGAGGATGTCCCCATTGTCGACGTCGCCGACTATTGGGCCGGCAGTCATGACCTGGACAATTGGGACGTGCTGACCGACAAAATAGAAGACGCGCTGATCTACAAAACCGGCGGCACGACCAGTCAGGGGAAACTGTCGGTGTACACCCGCGCTGAATGGCAGCGGATGCTCAACTGCTTCGGTCAGAGCCTGTCAGCGCAATTGAGGGCTGGTGATCGAATCGCCAACCTGTTCTTTTCCGGAGACCTGTACGCCAGTTTCCTGTTCATTCATGGCGCCCTTGGCAAAGTCGATGTAGCCATCACCGAATTCCCGTTCACCGGGGCGGTGGATCTCGACGTGCTGACCGAGGCGGTGACCGGCCACCGCATCAATGTGCTGGCCGGTGTGCCTGCGCACCTGCTGGCGTTTGCCGACCATTTGGATCAACAGGGACGAACGCTGCCCGGCATCACCACCGTGCTGTTCGGCGGAGAAAACCTGTTCGACAGCCAGTTGCCCGCGTTGCAGCGCGCCTTCCCACAGGCACGCTTCGCCTCCATCGGCTATGCCAGCGTCGACGCCGGGCTGGTGGGCGCCAGCGCACCGGACTGCAACCTGGGCGAGCACCGCGTGTTCGGCGAACAGATACGGGTAGAGATCATCGATGAACTGAGCGGTGAGGTCATCCAGGCGTGCGATCGGCCCGGCAATCTGGTGGTGACCAACCTCACCCGGACCCTGATGCCCATCGTGCGGTATCCAGTGGGCGACCGAGCGTGCTGGCGCGAGCCGGTTGGCACCCCGCGACGCAAGTTCGCGCTTCAGGGCCGCAGCGCGAAAAGCCAGCGAGTGCGGGTAGGCGTTTTCTCACTGTTCTCGCAGGAAATCAGCGACATCATCCGCAGCATTGGCGGTGACCTTCAGTGGCAATTGATCATCGAGCACGCACAGAACAACGACCGCGTGTTGCTCAAGTGGGTGCCTGGCGGGCAAACCCAGGCTTGCCAGTCACTCTCCAACACATTGAAAGCTGCCTTGACCAAACAGTATCCGGGTATCGACCAACTCGACCTGAACGTCCAGGCCTGCGCCTTGCAAGCGTTGGAACGCCATCCACGCTCTGGCAAGCACCTGTCGATCATCGACCGCCGCACCTATGCGCCGCTGACAGCGAGGCACGCCGGATGAGCAGCGTGGTCATCCGACCGTTCAGGCCCACGGATGGCGTCGGAACCAGCGAATTGTTCCGCCGGGTTTACGGCGATCACTACGTCTCGCCAGACGTCTACCTGCCACACATGATTGGCCTGCACAACCTGCTGAGCCGTTGGCACTCCATGGTCGCCGTGGAGAATGACCGCGTGGTCGGCCATGCCGCATTGTGTCGGCAGACGCCCGATGGTGAAGACGCGGAACTGGCCCTGATCGCGGTGGACCCCGCGGTGCAGGGCGGCCAGATTGCGACGCGCCTGGGGCAGAAATTACTCGACAGCTGCCAGGACCTCGGACTTGCCAGGCTGTCGATCAAGCAAGTCACCAGCCATTGCTACAGCCAGCGTCTGGCACAACGCCTGGGGTTCCATGACACCGGGCTGCTGCCTGACCATGTGCCCTCACCTTTCGCCACGGTCCACGCCGAAACCATCGTGGTCGGCAGCCAGGTGGTCAGCGGCCATCGCCGCCCGCTGCCGCACCTTAAATGGCCCGCGGCATGCCAATGGCTGACGCAACCCTTGGCATCGCTGTTTGGTACCTCGCTCGAGGCGCCATCGCCTTCGGTACAGCCTTTTCAAATCCGACAGCTGCCCGGAAGAATCGACATTGTGGCCGGGTACATAGGCCTTCGCCTGGCCGGGCAACTGCTGCGCTTGCCGGCCCATTGGTCACTTTCAGTGCGACTCGGACTGCGTCAGCAATTTGCCGACGATTACCAACGATTGATGGACGCCGGATTCATCTTCACCGGGATCATGCCTGCTGAAGGCGACCCCGGCTGGCAGGCGCTGTTTCACCGTGGCGCCCTGGATCGCCCGCTCACCTTGCATTCGGAGCCGATGCAACGGCTCCACGAACAAGTGCAAGCCCAAGGGCACATCTGGAGGAGCGCCCAGGCAGGTTCGGCGGCTTGAAGATGAGTTGGCGCTAAAGCGCCCCAGGCTGTTTGCGCATGACCCTGTGGGAGCGAACCTGCTCGCAATGACGGCGGCAAGGTCGACACTGGCCAAGCTGAACCACCGCGATCGCGAGCAGGCTCGCTCCCGCAGGGTTCTGCGGTGGCGGGTGAATTTGCTCCGAACTTCGAATCAGCATCGCCCCCAACCTGACAACTCTGTAATCCGCCCCTCAGCCCACTGTCAGCTCACGCTCGCTACTCTGTTATCCTCCTCCCAAACTGTTCGACACGAGACTGTCCCCATGGCCAATCCCCTGCACCTGCTCGCCCTGAGCGCGTTTTTTGTCACCACCCTGGCCCAGGCCGCCGAACCGATCACCATTGACGTACACCGCGATGCCAATTGCGGTTGCTGTAAAAAATGGATTTCACATCTGCAAGAAAACGGCTTCAAGGTCAACGACCATGTTGAAACCGACATGAGTTCAGTCAAACAACGCCTGGGTGTTGCGCCAAACCTGCGCTCCTGCCACACCGCCCAGATCAATGGCAAATTCGTTGAGGGGCATGTCCCGGCCGACCAGGTCCTGGCGTTGAGCAAACGGAACGACCTGCTCGGTGTGGCCGCGCCTGGCATGCCCATGGGTTCGCCCGGTATGGAAACGGACGGCATGAGTGATGCGTATCAGGTGATCGGCCTGAAAAGCGACGGGACTCAAACCGTGGTGGCGGATTACCCGGCCCACTGATGGGCGAGGCTTACATCGGCTTGTTCCTGGCGGCATTCGGTGCCGCCACCTTGTTACCGCTGCAATCCGAAGCACTGCTGGTTGGGCTGTTGCTCAGCGAACGCTATGAAACCTGGCTGTTGCTGGGGGTCGCCACCGTGGGCAACGTACTGGGCTCGCTGGTGAACTGGTGGCTGGGCACACGCCTGGAGCAGTTCAAGGATCGGCGCTGGTTTCCGGTCAGTCCGGCGCATCTGGACAAGGCCCGCGTGCATTATCAGCGTTATGGGCGTTGGTCGCTGCTGCTCAGTTGGATGCCCATCATCGGCGATCCACTGACCTTGGTGGCGGGCGTGATGGGCGAGCCGTGGCGGCGCTTTGTGTTGATCGTGACCCTGGCCAAAGGGTTGCGTTATGGCGCACTTGCCCTCGCGACCCTGGGCTGGATGGGTTGAACGTTCGCGACTTTGGGTTGCCTGTGGTTAATGTCGCCATAATCGGGCCACGCCAGGATCGGCCGGATGCCCAAAGGAGATTGCCCATGTCGCGTTCCACTGCTCGCTGGTTACCCAGCCTGTTTCTGACGGCCGCCCTGCCGCTGTTCGCCCAGGCCGAAAACCCGCCTGAAGGCCCGGCCTATGGCCCGGAACTCCAAGGCTTCGAATACCCCTACACACTCAAGCACTTCCCCCTTCAGTCCCAGGGCCAATCGTTGCAAATGGGCTACATGGACGTGCCGGCCCAAGGCGAGGTCAATGGCCGCACCGTGGTGCTGATGCACGGCAAGAATTTTTGCGCCGCCACCTGGGGCGACTCGATCAAGACCCTCAGCGAGGCCGGTTACCGGGTCATCGCCCCGGATCAGATCGGTTTCTGTACGTCCAGCAAGCCCGCTCATTACCAGTACAGCTTCCACCAACTGGCAACCAACACACAGGCCCTGCTCAAGGCCCTCGGGGTGCAGAAAAGCATTGTGCTCGGCCACTCCACCGGTGGCATGCTCGCCACCCGTTATGCCTTGCAGTTTCCCGATCAGGTCGAGCGGCTGGCGATGGTCAACCCCATCGGCCTGGAGGACTGGAAAGCCCTCGGCGTGCCCTACCGTACAGTGGACCAGTGGTACGAGCGCGAACTGAAACTCAGCGCCGACGGTATCCGCAACTACGAGCGCAAGACCTACTATGGTGGCCGCTGGAAACCGGAGTTTGAGCGCTGGGTGGACATGCTGGCCGGGCTGAACAAGGGGCCGGGGCACACGCAAGTCGCGTGGAATTCGGCGCTGATCTACGACATGATCTTCACCCAGCCGGTCTACTACGAATTCAAGGACCTGAAAGTACCGACGCTGCTGATGATCGGCACCTCCGACACCACCGCCATCGGCAGCGACATCGCGCCGCCGGCCGTGAAAGCCAAACTGGGCCGGTATGAAGTGCTGGGCAAGCAGGTGGCTCAATTGATTCCCCAGTCGACCCTGGTGGAGTTCGCCCATCTGGGGCATGCCCCACAGATGGAGGAGCCGGACCGGTTCCACCAGGCCTTGCTGGGCTGGCTGAACAAACCCATTCCCTGACGAGGTGTTCCATGGCGGTGCAAATAGCAGTCATCGATGATTGGCAGGACGTAGCGCGGGACGTGGTGGACTGGTCGGTGCTCGATAGCATCGGCCAGGTGACATTTATTCATGAGTACCCTGCCGAGCGCGACACCCTCGCCGCGCGCCTGCACCGCTTCGAAGTCATCTGCGTGATGCGTGAACGCACGCCATTCGACGAAGGCCTGCTGTGCCGCCTGCCCAACCTCAAGCTGTTGCTCACCGGCGGCATGCGCAATGCCGCCCTGGACCTCAAGACAGCCGCAGAACTGGGTATCCAGGTATGCGGCACCGAAAGCTACAAGCACGCAGCCCCCGAGCTGACCTGGGCACTGATCATGGCCCTGACCCGCAACCTGGTGCAGGAGGCCAATGCCTTGCGCGCCGGGCTATGGCAGCAAGGCTTGGGCGGCGACCTGCATGGCAAGACCCTGGCGATCCTCGGCCTGGGCAGCATCGGCACACGGGTAGCTCAGTTCGGCCAGGTCTTCGGCATGCGGGTGATTGCCTGGAGCCAGAACCTCACCGCTGAACGGGCCGCAGAAGTGGGTGTGACCTACGTGAGTAAACAGCAACTGTTCGAACAGGCTGACATTCTCTCGGTGCATCTGGTACTCAGCGAGCGCTCCCGCGGTTTGGTGGACGCCCAGGCGCTGGGCTGGATGAAACCCCAGGCGCTGTTGGTCAATACCGCACGCGGTCCAATCGTCGATGAAGCCGCCCTGATCGACGCCCTGCGCGACAAACGCCTGGCCGGTGCCGCCCTGGACGTCTTCGCCGAGGAACCCTTGCCATCCGACCACCCGTTCCGATCCCTGGAAAATCTACTGGCCACACCGCACGTGGGTTACGTCACCCGGAACAATTATCAGAAGTTCTATTCCTTGATGATCGAAGACCTGCAAGCCTGGGCGGCCGGCAAACCGATCCGCCTGTTGACCCCCACTGGCGACTGAACACGTTTTAAGTGGGAGCAAGCCTGCTCCCACAGAAACAGCGTATTTCCGGGCCAACAATGGCCACTAAAATGCCTCTATTTCACCCGCCCCCTGATGGTGCATCGCGCCATTGCATCGCGCACGCCGATGAAACACCCCCATTCCCCATACACCCATTACGTTTCCAGAAACTGCACTTCGTCGGTGCGTATCCCGCTTTGTCGTGTAAGACATTGCCGCCAACAAAGCTGATTGTCGGACAATTCGACGAAGCGCGCCGCACCGCTCTAGGTTCTGACCTAGACTGCCAAACCGGGGAGAAAACCGACCGGTCGTCCAGACGAAAAAAAGTGGAAACTTTTCGCAACGGCGACGGGTCAGGTTAGAGGTAGGGCAACAACGGCTGGTGCAGTCCTTGCAAGTCCTTGAAGCAGCCCCTTCACCTGATTCGCTTAACCGCATTGGGCAGCGCTTTGCTTACCTTGCGTAGCGCTTGTGCGCCTGGCCGCAGGATTCGGCCAATGAAACAACAGCTCTGGCGCTTGCCGGAAACAGATCGAGAAAATGGGAGAAAGTTATGATCAGTGCTGCCTTGGAACCACAGCAAGTCCGTTCTCAACTTCCGCTGGCGACTGACTCGCCGACGGCACCGGTGCTGGCCACCGGCGGCAAGGCACTGCTCCCGGTCGTCAGGCAGAATCCCAATCGCAAGAAGGTATTGTTCGTAACCTCGGAAATTGCCGACCTGGTCAAAACCGGCGGCCTGGGCGATGTTTCTTCCGCCCTGCCCCGGGCCATGGCCGGCCTGCATGACGTGCGGGTGCTGATCCCCGGTTACCCGCAGGTGATGAACAGCGGCAACCCGATCCACATCATCGGTGAACTGGGCGGCCACGCCGCGCTGCCGCCCTGCAAGATCGGGCGCATGGACATGGCCGACGGCCTGGTGATCTACGTACTGATCTGTCCGGAACTCTTTGCCCGTGAAGGCTCACCCTACGGGGCCAACAACGGTCGCGACTGGCCCGACAACCACATTCGCTTCGCCCGGCTGGGCCTGGCCGCAGCTGATATCGCCGCCAACCTCGCCCAAATCCACTGGTGCCCCGATCTGGTCCACGCCCATGACTGGCCGGCCGGTCTGGCGCCGGCCTACATGCACTGGCGTGGACAACGCACGCCTACCCTGTTCACCATTCACAACCTGGCATACCAGGGCGTAGTGAGCCTGGCCTCATGCCCGGAGCTGGGTATCCCGGAGCACGCGCTGCAGCAGGAAGGCATGGAGTTCTACGGCAAGTTGTCGTTTCTCAAGGCCGGCATGGCCTACTCCAGTCATATCACCACGGTCAGCGCCACCTACGCCCAGGAAATCACTACCCCGGCATTCGGTTGCGGGCTCGACGGTTTTCTTGCGGCTAAAACACAACAAGGCCTGCTCAGCGGCATTCCCAATGGCATCGATGAGAGTTGGGACGCGGCCACCGATACGCACTTGTTCCGCCAGTTCGCCATGGGTGACTGGGAAGGCAAAGCCGTGAACGCGGCTCATGTACGCGATCTGTTCGGTCTCGACGACTCCAGCGGCCCGCTGTTCGCCGTGGTATCGCGCCTGGTGTACCAGAAAGGCCTGGACCTGACCGAAGCCGTCGCCGAGTTCATCGTCGAATCCGGGGGCCAGATCGCGATCATTGGTCGCGGCGAACCGGAGGAAGAGCAAGCCATGCGTGAACTGGCGCTGCGTTTTCCCGGACGCATCGGTGTACGCATCGGTTTCAACGAAACCGACGCGCGGCGGATGTTCGCCGGCAGCGACTTTCTGCTGATGCCTTCACGCTACGAGCCCTGCGGCTTGAGCCAGATGTACGCCCAGCGCTTCGGCTCGCTGCCGGTGGCACGCAATACCGGCGGGCTGGCGGACACCATCGAAGACGGCATCACCGGCTTCCTGTTCGATGAGTCCACCGCCGAAAGCTACAAACAGGCATTGAGCCGGGCCTTCAAGGTCTTCGAGTTCCCTGACCTGCTCAACGCGATGCGCTGCCGGGCCATGTCAGCGCCATTCAACTGGTGCAAGGCCGTGGAACCCTACGCCGAACTCTATGAACAGCTAGTGGCCAAGTCACTGGGTAAATCGGCCAGACAATGAGGTAACAATGCCGTCAAGGACGCCTGAAACCTGGACCCATGGCGCGGTCATGCTCGATGCCGAGCACACCCGCTTCGCCCTCTGGGCCCCGGATGCTTTTTTTGTGAGTGTCGAACTCGACACTGGAGATTCAATACCGCTACTGCCCCAGGCCGATGGCTGGTTCATGATCCAGACCCGCTGCCCCGCCGGCACTCGTTATCGCTACAACATCGACGGCGAACTGGAGGTTCCCGACCCGGCGTCCCGCGCCCAGGCCGGTGACATTGACCGCCACAGCGTGGTGGTCGACCCTCATGCTTACCGATGGCGCCATACCCAATGGTCCGGGCGCCCCTGGCATGAAGCTGTGATCTATGAGTTGCACGTCGGCGCCCTCGGTGGTTTCCAAGGCGTCGAACAGCACCTGGCGCGCCTGGCTGGATTAGGGGTAACCGCCATCGAACTGATGCCGCTGTCGCAGTTTCCCGGTGACCGTAACTGGGGCTACGACGGCGTCCTGCCCTACGCTCCCCAGGCCTCCTACGGCACGCCGGAACAGCTCAAGCACTTGATCGACAGCGCCCACGGCCACGGGCTGGCGGTGATTGTGGACGTGGTCTACAACCATTTCGGCCCCGACGGCAATTATCTGCACCGTTACGCAAAAGGTTTTTTCCGCGAAGACAAGCACACCCCCTGGGGCGCGGCAATTGACTTCCGGCGCCGCGAGGTGCGGGACTTCTTTATCGACAATGCGCTAATGTGGCTGCTGGAATACCGTTTCGACGGACTGCGCCTGGACGCCGTGCATGCGATCGAAGATCCGGATTTTCTCCAGGAACTGGCCGCCAGGGTGCGCGAACAGGTAGATCCGGTTCGGCATGTCTGGTTGACCGTGGAAAACGAACACAACCAGGCCAGCCTGCTGGAGCACGGCTATGACGCCCAGTGGAACGATGACGGGCACAACGCCCTGCACGTGCTGCTGACCGGCGAAACCGACGCCTATTATGCTGACTATGCCCAAGAGCCGACGGAACAATTGGCACGCTGCCTCAGCCAGGGGTTTGTCTTCCAGGGCCATATCAACCGCCACGGCGAGCCCCGGGGCGAACCCAGCGGTCACCTGCCCCCCAGCGCCTTCGTGCTGTTTCTGCAGAACCACGATCAGATTGGCAACCGGGCACTGGGTGAACGCCTGCACCAACTGGCCCCGCCTCAGGCCGTGCAAGCGGCGACGGTCTTGTTGCTGTTGTCGCCGATGATTCCGCTTCTGTTCATGGGCGATGAAGTAGCCGCCCGGCAACCCTTCCTGTTTTTCACCAGCCATCACGGCGAGCTGGCGGAGCTGGTTCGTGAGGGTCGGCGCAACGAGTTCAAGGCGTTCAGTGCCTTTGCCGATCCCGAAAAGCGTGAGCGCATCCCGGATCCTAACGCGGCTGATACCTTCGAGGTGTCGAGGCCTGAGCTGGAGGCGCAGCACGCTGAGCAACTAGCCAGTGAAACACTCTATCGACAACTGCTGAAAGTCCGCCGTGAAGTGATCGTCCCGCGCTTGCCCGGAGCCCAGGCCTTGGACGCCGAAGTGCTGGGCCATGGCGCAGTCAGCGCACGCTGGCGCATGGGCGACGGCAGCGTGTTGCGCATTGACCTGAACCTCAGCGATCAGCCGGTCAAGCATACCGCTCAAGAAGAGGCCGAGATTCTTTTCGAACATCCGCAGCACGCCATGGGTCTGTTGCAGCAAGGGGCCCTGGCGCCCTACAGCGCGCTGGTCAGTCTGACGCACGCGGCAAACTTGCCCAACATCACTGGAGAGCGCCTATGAGCGATGCGCAACTGGAAATTCTCGCCGGCCGAGCGGGCCTGGCGGTGGACTGGATCGACGCCAACGGCCGGGCGCAGAAAGTCTCGCCCGCCGTCTTGCGTTCAGTCCTCATCGGTCTGGGCCATCCAGCCGGGACCGCCCAGGAAATCGACGCCAGCCTGCTGCAATTGCAGCAGGACCAACAGAATCATCAATTGCCACCGCTGATCACCGCCGATGTCGGCGCCAGCGTGGATCTGAGCCGCTACTTCGAAGCCGCCACGCCCTGCGAAATCCAGCTCGAGGATGGTGCCACACTGAACCTGAAACTCGACGCCGACGCCAGGTTGCCGGGGATGGTCCCGGTGGGTTACCAGCACGTCAGCATCCAGGACCAGCATTTCACCCTGGCGGTCGCGCCAGCACATTGCTATAGCGTGGCCGATGCGGTAGATAATCCGACGCCCCGCGCCTGGGGCCTGAGCGCGCAGTTATATGCGCTGCGCCGCCCCGGCGACGGAGGTTTCGGTGACACCCAGGCCCTGGAGGAGTTGGTACGGGTCGCCGGCGAGCGCGGTGCCGACGCCCTGGCGATCAGCCCGATGCACGCGATGTTCAGCAGCGACACCGGCCGTTACAGCCCCTATTCACCGTCCAGCCGGCTCTTCCTCAACAGTCTCTATGCCGCGCCGGGCACCGTTCTCGGCGAACGCGCGCTGCGCGCGGCCATTGACGCCACTGGTTTGACCAAACAACTGCGCAATCTGGAAGAACAACCGCTGGTGGATTGGCCCGTGGCGGCCCAGGCCAAGCAGAAAGTCCTGCGCGCCCTGTACGACGGCTTCAGCCAGGGCGAGCATCCATTGCATGAGGATTTCAGCAGTTTCCGCCACACCAGCGGCGAACCCCTGGAGAATCATTGCCGCTTCGAAGCCCTGCAGGCCGAACGTGCGGCTCGGGGAGAGAGCCTGGACTGGCGCCATTGGCCCGAAGAATGGCGCAACCCGCGTAGTTCGACGCTAGCGCATTTTGCCGAGGAGAACGCCGACGAAATCGGCTTCTACGCGTTTTGCCAGTGGCTGATTACCCGGTGCCTGGAGCGCGTCCAGAGCGCGGCTAAATCCAGCGGCATGGGCATTGGCCTGATCGCTGACCTGGCAGTAGGCGCCGATGGTGGAGGCAGCCAGGCCTGGAGTCGGCAGGATGAACTGCTCGCCTCGTTGACCGTGGGCGCACCGCCGGACATCCTCAACCGCTCCGGCCAAGGCTGGGGCATCTCGGCATTCTCGCCAGAGGGGTTGGTACGCAATGGTTTTCGCGCGTTCATTGAGATGCTACGGGCCAACTTCGCCCACGCCGGCGGCTTGCGCATCGATCATGTGATGGGCTTGCAGCGCCTGTGGGTGATCCCCAACGACGCCCCGCCCAGCGATGGCGCCTACCTTTATTATCCGGTGGACGACCTGCTGCGTCTGCTGGCCCTTGAATCCCATCGCCATCAAGCCATCGTCCTGGGCGAAGACCTCGGCACCGTGCCCGAGGGCCTTCGCGAGAAGCTCAGCGCCCGGTCGATCCTCGGCATGCGCGTGCTGTTGTTCGAACAGGACAACACCCACTTCAAACCCATCCTCGACTGGCCGGACAATGCCCTGGCCACGACCAGTACCCATGACTTGCCGACCCTCAATGGCTGGTGGCACGGCCACGATATCGACTGGAATGCCCGGCTGGACCTGATCGATTCCCACACCGAGATGGACTGGCGCAGACACCGCGAGCGTGAACGTGAAGGCCTGAGCAATGTGTTGAATCAGGACCCGCAGAACTTTCGTGAAGAACACCAGGATACCGACGAGATACTCGACGCCAGTGTGCGTTTTCTCGGCCATACCCGTGCGCCGCTGGTGTTGCTGCCCCTCGAAGACGCCCTGGGCATCGACGAGCAGGCCAACCTGCCTGGCACTACCGATACCCACCCCAACTGGCGGCGTCGCCTGGCGTGTGACAGCCAGGTGCTGCTGGATGACCCGGGCGCCGCCCGGCGTCTGGAAATCCTCGCCTGCGCAAGGCTTCAGGCGAACGAGCGTGACCGATGAATCAGACGTTGATCCAACCATTGCGGGCGACCCTTCGCCTGCAATTTCATAAAGGCTTCACCTTGGACGATGCCATCCCCCAGGTGCCGTACTTCGCATCGTTGGGCATCAGCCATATTTACGCCTCGCCACTGCTCAAAGCCCGCGCCGGCTCCATGCATGGCTACGATGTGGTCGATCCGACCCAGGTGAACCCGGAACTGGGCGGCGAAGCGGCGCTTCGACGCCTGGTCGCCAGCCTGCGTGAGCACCGAATGGGGTTGATCCTCGATGTCGTGTCCAACCACATGGCCGTCGGCGGCAATGACAATCCCTGGTGGCAGGACCTGCTGGAATGGGGACGTTTGAGCCCCTTCGGCGAGTTTTTCGATATCCAGTGGCATTCTCCCGACCCCTTGATGGAGGGCCAACTGTTGCTGCCGTTTTTAGGCAGCGACTACGGAGTGGCCTTGCAGGAAGGCACCCTGAAGTTACGCTTCGATGCCACACAAGGCAGCTTCCTGGCCGAGCATTACGAGCATCACTTCCCTATCTGCCCCATGCAGTACGGCGAATTACTCAAACCTGCCGAAACGCTGCCATCCGAACAGGCCGAATCCCTCAAGGCGTTGGCCGAGCGTTTTACCACGCTGAACTACCAGACCGACGCCCATACCCTGGCCCGACCGCTGCAGCAGCAATTGCAAGAGCTGGCCAGCCAGCCAGGTATCCAGGCCACCATCGAAGAGAACTTGCGCGCCTACGACTCCCGGCAACCCGAGGGGTTCGAGCGTCTGCATCAATTGCTGGAGCGCCAGAGTTACCGGCTCGCCAGTTGGCGCACGGCGGCGGACGACATCAACTGGCGGCGCTTTTTCGACGTCAATGAGCTGGGTGGCCTGCGGGTCGAGCGCCCCGCGGTGTTCGAAGCCACCCACGCCAAAATTTTCGAATTGATATCCGAAGGATTGGTGGACGGCTTGCGGATCGACCACATCGACGGTCTTGCCGATCCTCGCGGCTACTGCCGCAAATTGCGCAGGCGTCTTGATTCGCTTTCGCCCTCGCGGCACCTGCCCATTTTCATTGAGAAAATCCTCGGCGATGGCGAGAGCCTGCGTCGGGACTGGAACATCGACGGCAGTACCGGTTACGAGTTCATGAACCAGATCTCGTTGCTGCAGCATGACCCGGCCGGTGCCGAACCCCTTGCCGAGTTCTGGAGTCGCCACAGCGAGCGACCGGCGCACTTCATCGAAGAAGCGCGTCTGGCCCGTCAACAGATTCTCAATGGTTCCCTGGCCGGAGACTTCGAAAGCGTCGCCCAGGCCCTGTTGCAAGTCGCGCGGGACGACGTGATGACCCGTGACCTGACCCTCGGCGCCATTCGCCGCGCGTTGCAGGAACTGATCGTGCACTTCCCGGTGTACCGCACCTACATCAACCCGCTCGGCCGCTCCAACGAAGACGATGTGTTTTTTCGTCAGGGCCTGGAAGACGCCCGACAGACCCTCAGCGAAGCCGACTGGCCGGTGCTCGACTACCTGGCCGACTGGCTCGGCGGGATGCCCTGGCGGGATCGCCCACGGGGTGGTCAGCGCAAACGGCTGCGCCATGCTTGCGTGCGCTTCCAGCAACTGACCTCGCCAGCCGCCGCCAAGGCCGTGGAAGACACGGCGCTTTATCGTTCGGCAGTACTGCTGTCGCGCAATGACGTGGGCTACAACACCGAACGGTTCAGCGCCCCGCCGCAAGCGTTTCATGACGCCTGCCTCGAACGGCTGGAGCATTTCCCTGACAACCTGATGACCACCGCCACCCATGACCATAAGCGCGGCGAAGACACCAGGGCGCGGCTGGCGGTCATCAGCGAACGAGCTGATTGGTACATGGCGTGCGTGGACCAGTGGCGCATTCTTGCGCCATCGCTGCACAGCGACCCCGCCGCTCCTTCAGCCGGTGATGAACTAATTCTGTACCAGGCGCTACTGGGAAGTTGGCCGCTAGACCTGGATGTGCACGACCACACGGCACTGGCCGACTACAACGAGCGCATGTGGCAATGGCAACGCAAGGCTTTGCGCGAAGCCAAGTTGCAAAGCAGTTGGTCGGCCGTCAACGACGCTTATGAGCAGGCGACCCAACTGTTCCTGGAGCGGCTGTTGCTCGGTGATGAGGGGCTGCCTCTGCGCAACGCCCTCGCCGAAGCGGTCCAGGTCATCGCCCCGGCGGGCGCCCTCAACAGTTTGGCGCAAACCTTGCTGCGCATGACTGTGCCTGGTGTACCGGACCTGTACCAGGGTAATGAGTTCTGGGATTTCAGCCTGGTGGATCCGGACAACCGCCGCCCGGTGGATTTCCTGGCGCGCCGCGAGGCAATGCAAACACCAGGCACCCCAGCGCAACTGGTAAGCACTTGGCGCGATGGCAGGGTCAAGCAAGCGTTGATCGCCAGGACACTGGCCGTACGCACCGAACACTTGCAGCTGTTCCAGCAAGGCCGCTATCAGCCATTGCAAGTGGTTGGCGCGCAGGCCGAACGGGTCCTGGCCTTTATGCGTGAGCATGAGCAACAACGGGCAATCATAGTGGTACCGATCCATGCAGCTCGCCTGCTGGAAAACGGTGCCGTGCCGCTGGTGGCTGCATCGGACTGGGGCGACACCCGCGTATCACTACCGTTTGCCCGTGGGGATGAAAAACTGAAGGGACTTTTTTCCAGCGCGGCAGTCACACCCCAAAGGGAGCTGATGGTCAGCGACGCGCTGGGGGATTTCCCGGTCAATGTCTTTATCCAATCTTGAGTTCAGTCAGGAGCACTGCGATGAGTACCGACGATAAACGCATTCGTGAATTCGCCTATCAGATCTGGGAATCCGAGGGTAAGCCTGCCGGGCAGGAAAAACGCCACTGGGAGATGGCTCGCAAACTTGCCGAGGCCGAAGCCCTGGCACCGAGCAAACCCGCCAAGGCCGCCGGTAAACCAGCGGCGAGCAAGCCTGCCGCGACCAAGAGCACCGCAGCCAAGCCTGCCACGAAAAGCACTACGCCCAAGGCCAAGCCTGCAGCCAAACCTGCCGCTGTCAGCACCGCGGCGGAAAAACCTGTGGAGAAAAAGCCACGAGCGCCGCGCAAGCCGCCGGCTAACTGATCCATACCTGACATCCGCCTCAAGGGCATGCGCCCCCGTGCTGACAAGGGCGCGTGCTGACGCCACACCAGGCCGACGCCTGGATGCGCGGTGTCCATCAATGGTGCCGCTAGGCGGCACAGCGGGAGCAAGCTGCCTCGCCACAGTGAAACGAATAGATTTTAAGTGAACAGCATTGCCGTATCTGTCTGTCTTTTGCAGGAGCAACTATGACCCATCCAAAAAACACTACGCCGCCGCCCGTTATCGAGGCTTCGCGGATTCGTGAAGGGCTGCCTTTCCCGCTGGGTGCGACGTGGGATGGCCTGGGGGTCAATTTCGCGCTGTTCTCAGCGAACGCCACCAAGGTTGAACTGTGCATTTTCGATGATACCGGCGAAGTCGAGCTCGAGCGTATCGAGCTGCCGGAGTACACCGACGAGATTTACCACGGCTATCTGCCTGACGCCCATCCGGGGATGATCTATGGCTACCGGGTCTATGGCGCTTACGACCCGGAGAATGGCCACCGCTTCAACCCCAACAAACTGCTGATCGACCCCTACGCCAAGCAATTGGTCGGCGAGCTGAAGTGGTCCGAGGCACTGTTTGGCTACACCATCGGCCACCCGGACGGCGACCTGAGTTTCGATGAACGCGACAGCGCGCCCTTCGTACCCAAATGCAAAGTCATCGACCCGGCCCACACCTGGGGCAACGACCAGCGTGTCAGTGTGCCGTGGGACAAGACCATCCTGTATGAAACCCATGTTCGCGGTATCAGCATGCGCCACCCCTCTGTCCCGGAAAACCTGCGAGGCACCTTCGCCGGATTGATGGTGGACGATGTGCTCGAACACATCCGCAAGCTGGGTGTTTCATCGGTGGAGCTGCTGCCCGTCCACGCGTTCGTCAATGACCAGCACCTGCTGCACAAGGGCATGACCAACTACTGGGGCTACAACAGCATTGCCTTCTTCGCCCCGGACCCGCGTTACCTGGCCAGCGGCAAAATCGCCGAATTCAAGGAGATGGTTGCGCACCTGCACGAGGCCAACCTGGAAGTCATCCTCGACGTGGTCTACAACCACACCGCTGAAGGCAACGAGCAAGGCCCTACCCTGTCCATGCGCGGCATCGACAATGCCTCGTACTACCGGCTGATGCCGGATGACAAACGCTACTACATCAACGATTCCGGCACCGGCAACACCCTGGACCTAAGTCACCCGTGCGTGTTGCAGATGGTCACCGACTCCCTGCGCTACTGGGCCACGGAGATGCACGTCGACGGCTTCCGTTTCGACCTGGCGACTATTCTGGGTCGATACCACGATGGCTTCGACGAGCGCCACAGTTTCCTCGTCGCCTGTCGCCAGGACCCAGTGTTGCGCCAGGTGAAAATGATCGCCGAGCCGTGGGATTGCGGCCCTGGTGGTTATCAGGTGGGTGGGTTCCCGCCAGGTTGGGTGGAGTGGAACGACAAATTCCGCGACACGGTGCGCGCATTCTGGAAAGGCGACGACGGCCAACTCGCCGACTTTGCCAGCCGCATGACCGCCTCAGGCGAGATGTTCAACCAGCGCGGTCGTCGCCCATACGCCTCGGTGAACTTCGTAACCGCCCACGACGGTTTTACCCTGCACGACTTGGTGTCGTACAACGACAAACACAATGAAGCCAACGACGAAAACAATCAGGACGGCAGCAACAACAACCTGTCCTGGAACCATGGCGTCGAAGGCCCGACAGACGATCCTGAGATCAATGAACTGCGTCAGCGACAGATGCGCAACTTCTTTGCGACCTTGCTGCTGGCCCAGGGCACGCCGATGATCGTCGCTGGCGATGAGTTCGCTCGGACCCAGCACGGCAACAACAACGCCTATTGCCAGGACAGCGAGATCGGCTGGGTCAATTGGGACCTCAGTGAGGATGGCGAGGCGCTGCTCAAGTTCGTCAAGCGTCTGATCAAACTGCGCCTGACCTACCCGATCCTGCGGCGCGGGCGGTTCCTGGTGGGCAATTACAACGAAGACCTGGGCGTCAAGGATGTCACCTGGCTGGCCCCCGATGGCAGCGAGATGACCACCGAGCAATGGCACGACGGCCACGGTCGGTGCCTGGGCATGCTGATGGACGGGCGCGCCCAGGAAACCGGTATTCGTCGCAAGGGTGGCAACGCGACCCTGCTTCTGGTGGTCAATGCCCATCACGACATCGTCAACTTCCGCCTGCCGGAAGTGCCCGAAGGCAGTTTCTGGACATGCATGGTCGACACTAACCAGCCGAAGGTGCGTGGCCAGGAGCGTTTCGATTTTGACTACGAATACTCCGTCACCGGCCGCTCGCTGTTGTTGTTCGAGTTGCAACGTGAGGAGGAGGAATAAACCTTCGATAAACGGGTGAAAAAACACAACCGCAGGGACGCGGTTTGTTCACCCGCTCAAGTCCCCGCGCAGAAAAACAGCATTCGCAACAACATGGGGCGCGACGAATCGCCCAACATGATCAATACTTGGCGAGCGGTAGATTCCAGGATCGGAACATCGCCGCTCGCAGTCAGGCCCTGGTGGGCACCACCGGGCAATCGGCCCGGTGCATGGCTGAAAGATTGAATACAAACAGGGACGTCTCTCATGAAACTCGCTTCTCGCTTGCCAGGTCGACAGCATCCGCAAATATGGAACAGCGCCCCCCAGCTGGCCGACATTCCCATCATCAGTACCCAGACCCTTATTCCCGCTGGCGCACGCGCCGTCATCCTTGCTCCGCATCCGGGTGATGAGGTCGGCGCCTGTGGCGGTCTGCTCCAGTTGCTGAGCAATCTGGGTCATCCCATCTTGCTGATCTCGGTCACCGACGGCAGCATCAGCCATCCCGGCTCACCGCTGTGGACCGATGAGCGCCAGCATGCCTACCGCCCCCATCCCCAGGAAAGCGTGGACGCCCTGCATCGCCTGGGGGTACCGGCCCGTGGCATGCAGTGGGTGCGCGGTGGTTTCCCGGAAAAAACCCTCGCCGACCATGAGGCCCAACTGAGCGCTTTCATCGCTCGGTACTTGAAGCCGGGCGACGTTGTGTTCAGTACCTGGCGCAAGGATGGTGACAGCGACCATGATGCCGTTGGCCGCGCCGGGGCCCTGGCCGCCGAAAGCATTGAGGCGGTGTTCATTGAGCTGCCGGTGTGGGCCTGGCACTGGCCGGTCCGTGAGCAAAACAAGATCCCTTGGCACCGGGCCCGCAAGCTGCGCCTGGATATCTGGACCACCGCCCGCAAACGGCACGCCATGCACGCCTACGCCAGCCAACTCAACGGTGAGCCCGCCAGCGGCATCGCACCGTTGGTGCCACGGGTCATTCTTGATCGCATGGGTTTGCCCTATGAAATTGTGTTCATCTGACCACCGCCAATCCAGTGTGAGGGATGTCACAAAAGCGATGCCCCCTACCCTGTGGGAGCGAGCCTGCTCGCGATAACGGTGGCTCAGCGGGTGACGTGATTGACCTGGCAACGGGGAAAAATCCGGAACTGCGGCAGCCACCATAAGTCGCATGAACAGGTACGTCTGATTCAGGAGTGAACGTGACTGGCGATCCCAACCGGCAAGCCGCCGAATCAACGCCTTTGGACACGCCCGCAGCGGTCCATCGGCTACGGGTTCTGACGGTCAATACCCACAAGGGTTTTACCGCCCTCAACCGTCGTTTCATCCTGCCCGAACTGCGTGAAGCGGTACGCAGCACCGGGGCCGACCTGGTGTTCCTGCAGGAAGTGCTGGGCGAACACGACCGCCACGCTTCGCGCTACGAGAACTGGCCGCCAATGTCCCAGTACGAGTTCCTCGCCGACAGCATGTGGAGCGATTTTGCGTATGGCCGTAACGCGGTGTATCCCGATGGCCATCATGGCAATGCATTGCTCTCCAAATACCCGATCCGCGAGTTTCGTAACCTCGACGTTTCCATCACCGGTCCCGAGCGGCGCGGACTGCTGCATTGCGTGCTGGACGTACCGGGTCATGCCGAGGTCCACGGAATCTGCGTGCACCTGAGCCTTCTGGAAAGCCATCGGCAGTTGCAGCTCAAGTTGCTCTGCCAACTGCTGGATTCGTTGCCCGAAGACGCCCCAGTGATCATCGCCGGTGATTTCAACGATTGGCAGTTGCGCGGCAATACCGCCCTCGCCCGTCGCCAATACCTGCACGAAGCCTTCGAGCACCACCTCGGTCGTCCGGCGAGGACCTACCCGGCCCGCTTCCCCCTGCTGCGTCTGGACCGTATTTACCTGCGCAACGCCACCAGCCATGCCCCGCAAATCCTGGGCAGCAAACCCTGGACACACCTGAGCGATCACCTGCCGCTTTGCGTGGAAGTGCATTTGTGAGGCCAAACACTGCTCTTTACCTGCAATACCTGTAAGTTCTGACAGTAGCGACGCTCGTTATTCGTTGTTAGGGTCCTTTCCATACAGCGAGCGTTGCCAGGCCCTGCGTGCCTTCTGTAGTGCAACCGATGCTGAAACCGGCATAACACGGGTGCCGATGCAGAGGGATAGCACATGAGCTTGCGCGATCAAGGTTTCAATCGGCTGTTCCACGCGGTATGCGTATCGGCCCCTTTCCTGTTATCCGCTCAATCTGCCATGGCGGCTTGCACATTGACGCCAACGGCGGGCGATGACGTTTATGTCTGTGACAGCGGCACCAGCCCTGGACTGACGGACCTTTCTGGCAACAACAGCCTGACAATGCCGGCCAATGGCAGCGGTATCATTCAGGGCGACGTCATTTTCGACGCCGGGATCGACCGCATCGAGATCAATGCCAACGGCGTGATTGACGGCGACGTCGAGCAAGGTTCGGAGGGCGATGAGTTCGTGATGAATGGCGGCAGGATTCTCTCCATCTCCCAAGGCGATGGCCTCGATCAGTTCACGATGACCGGCGGCACCATCGTCGATGCGTTCGAAGACGGCGACATTGCGCGAATGTCCGGCGGCAGCATCGGCCGGGTCGATATGAAACTCGATGACAATGTGTTCGACATGTCGGGCGGGCAGATCATCGGCAACCTGGTGGCCGGTTTCGGCCACGACACCATCATCCTGTCCGCAGGCCGTATCGGCGGCAACGTCAGCGTCAGCGGTGGCAACGACCGTATCACCGTGAGCGGTGGCGAAATCATCGGCGAAGTCCGGGCCAGTGCCGGCGATGACCGATTGCAGTGGAGCGGTGGCCTCATTCACTCGGCTGTTCTGATGGGTGAAGGCAGCGACACGGCGGTATTGCGCGCCCTTGACGAAACAGGGCTCGCCACCACGCCCAGTGTGGATGGCGGGTTGGGCCAGGACCTACTGACCTTTGAGAGCAGCACCTCCGGCACGGGAGCCCGTTATGCCAACTGGGAAACGATCAATCTGATCCGGGACTCACGCCTGGATCTGGATGACGCGCTGGTGCTAGGTGATAGCGCCACTGGCACCGGGACGCTGACGATCGATGACAGCAGCACCCTGACGTCGACCCAGGGCAGCGTCGCGCCGTTTACCGCCGGCCAGCTGGCAACCCTCAACAACAACGGGATCATTGACCTCACCCGCGAGAACACCCGCACCGACGACACCCTCACCGTGCAAGGCAACTATGTCGGTACGAACGGCCAGTTGCGCCTGCAGACGGTGGTCGGCGCCGACGACTCTTCCAGCGACAAACTGGTGGTCGATGGCGGAACACTCACAGGCAGCACGTCCATTACGGTCACGAACCTGGGCGGCATGGGCGCACAAACCACCCAGAACGGCATCGAGCTGGTCCAGGCTCAGGGTGGCGCGGTCAGCGACATCGGTGCCTTCTCGCTGGCGCAATCGGTCTCGGCCGGCGCCTTCGATTATCGTTTGTTCAAAGGCGGCGTGGCCGGCAATGAAAACAGCTGGTACCTGCGCTCAGACTTGGTCGCCGGACCGATAGCGGCGCCCAGCTCGACGTTGCCGGCCTTGCCAGCGGCAGTGCCCGGTGCCGCGCCCATCCCGTTGTACCGCCCGGAAGTGCCCAACTGGTCGGTGCTGCCTCCCGCCGCCGCGCAACTGACCCTGATGGCCTTGGGCACGTTCCATGATCGTCAGGGCGACCAGCGCCTGCTTACCGAAACCGGTGCGTTTGGAGCAGGTTGGGGCCGGGTCTACGGCAAGGATCTGGACCAGACCTGGGCCGGCACGGTGACCCCGCGGCTGGACGGGTCCATCAAGGGTTTTCAGGTGGGCAACGATTTGTACAGCGCGCCGATGTCCGGCGGCCAAACCCAGCGCATCGGTTTCTTCGTCGGCCATACCGAACTCAATGGCAAGGTCGACGGTTTCAACCTGGGCTTTGAGGGCCGACACGCCGGCAAGATAGAGCTCGACGGCGACAGCTACGGGTTGTACTGGACACTCACCGACCCCAGCGGCGGCTATGTCGACGCGGTGGTGATGGGCACACGGTTCAACGGCGACAACCGCTCCGAACGCGGTCTCAAAATCGATAATCGCGGGCACGCCCTGACCTTGTCGGCAGAGGCCGGTTATCCATTCGCTGTCACTGCTGACTGGGTCCTGGAACCCCAGGTCCAAGTCATCCATCAGAAGATCTCTCTGGATACGCAGGACGACGGGGTCTCAAGGGTCGAGTTCGATGCCGATAGTGCCTGGACCGGTCGCCTCGGCGCCCGGCTCAAGGGTCGCTACCTGGTCAGCGGCACGCCGGTGGAGCCCTATCTGCGGGCCAATGTCTGGCACACCTTTTCCGGCACCGATACGGTGACATTCGACGATGCCCATCGGATCGAGACCCAGCAGCGCGCCTCCACCGGCGACCTGGGCGTCGGCGTCATCGTGAGCCTGGCATCCACGGTCAGCATCTATGCGGCGACGGACTACAGCCATGACCTCGACAGCACGCAACAACGCAGTGTGTCGGGCAACATCGGCGTTCGAATCAAATGGTGAGTCGATGAACCAGAGGGGAAACGGTGGATTGACGTCAATTCACTGATCTGGATAACCGAAAAAAATCAGTTATTTATTGGCTCTGATTTCAGTTTGCCATTCATCGTTCATTTTCTTGACGCGACGGCACCGGTCTTCTTGACTACAACGTACTACCCCCGGAAATACAGTCAGGGGCAAGCCTCGGAACCCCGCTACAGCGGACGGCCCGAGGTTTGCCTCAATCCATTCGGTCGCCCCTCGTTCGGGGTAGGAGAGACGCCATAAGCGAGAAACGCATGCGATTGCAAGGCAGGCCCCCATGAAAACTTCCCTCCGTCCACAAGAGATCACTACCACTTTCTACACAATCTCGACTTCGTTGTTACTGTGTTCGTCCATGGAGGTATGGGCCTGGCCCGCCGAGCAGACGTCGCAACTCTGGTATGACCGAACACAGTCCGACAGCCAGGGCACCGCATCCATAAACACTGACCCCACCTCCAGCAAGAGCCCCGCCCTCTTCACCTTGCGAAACGACAGCGGCCATACCCAACGCGTGGGCCTGATCAGTGGACAGAACCAGGTCATCACCCGCGTCAATGGCACGCTAGTGACACCGGCCATGGCCGAGCCCGGCAAAGAAGCACTGAACCTGCAAGGCACCCATCTGGGGGCGTACTGGAGCCTGACCGGGCCGGCAGGCTGGCATGTGGACCTGAGTGCCAGCGGCGGGCGCGTCAACGGTTACAGCCGCACCGAGCAAGGCCAGCGTCAGGCCGCTGAAGGCAATGCCGTCACGTTGTCGGTCGAAGGCGGTTTTCCCATCGGTATCAGCGACCATTGGGTGGTCGAACCCCAGGCGCAACTGATCAACCAGCGCATCACCCTCGACAGCCCCAATGCCGAGAACGGCTCCGGCAACGAACTGAGCACCTGGAGCGGGCGCGTCGGGGCACGCCTCAAAGGGACGTATCAGGTCAACGGCCTGGGCGTGGAACCCTACGTGCGCACCAACCTTTGGCACACGGTCCAGAGTGCCGACACCTTGACCCTGGACAAAGTCGACAAGATCAGCAGCAGCCGCAAATCTTCCACCGTCGAGGTAGGGCTGGGGTTGGTGGCGCGGGTTACACCGGTGGTGAGCCTCTACATCAGCGCTGACTACAGCAGCGACGTCGACGACAACGACCTCAACGGGCTGATCGGCAGCCTGGGGGTACGGATGCGTTGGTAAACCAGCGCTTCAGGGCGGGTCGCAGCCATGTGTTGGCGACTCGCCATGCCAACCGACAATGAGTCCCGCCTGCCCACCTCCACACCTGCCTGACGCCGATAAAATCCTGTCCCTCGCCCCCCGGCACTTAAAACGCACCGCCATTTGGGCGTATAACCCTAAAAGCGATTTACGCCTGAAAGCCGTCAGCCCATGGCTCATTTCATTGATGGAGTAACGACATGACCCAAGCCAACCTCTTCGCCAACCTGTTTCCCAGCGCTGCCGATATTCCGCAGGCCTACCGCCTCGAGGGACAGATCGAGCAGCGCGAATACCTGATCGATGGCGTGCTGCAAACCTGGCAAGGGCCGCTGGCAGTTGTTCGCAGCCCGGTGTACCTGGCAGGCCCGCAGGGGGACGAACAAGTGATACTGGGCAGCACGCCGCTGCTGGATGCACAGACTGCGCTCACCGCCCTGGACGCAGCCGTCCGCGCGTATGACCGCGGCCAGGGCCAGTGGCCAACGATGCGTGTTGCAGAACGCATCCGCCATGTGGAGGCGTTCCTGGCGCGCATGCGCGAACAACGCGAGGCGGTGGTCAAGTTGCTGATGTGGGAAATCGGCAAGAATCTCAAGGACTCCCAAAAAGAATTCGACCGCACCTGCGATTACATCGTTGACACCATCAACGCCCTCAAGGAACTGGACCGCCGCTCCAGCCGTTTCGAGCTGGAACAGGATACGCTCGGGCAGATCCGCCGCGTGCCGCTGGGCGTGGCCTTGTGCATGGGCCCCTACAACTATCCGCTGAACGAAACCTTCACCACGTTGATTCCGGCATTGATCATGGGCAATACCGTAGTGTTCAAGCCGGCCAAACTCGGCGTACTGCTGGTGCGGCCGCTGCTGGAAGCATTTCGCGACAGCTTCCCGGCCGGTGTGATCAATGTGATCTACGGCAGCGGCCGGGAAACCGTCAGCGCGCTGATGGCCAGCGGCAAGATCGACATCTTTGCCTTCATCGGCACCAACAAAGCTGCAAGCGATCTGAAAAAACTCCATCCGCGCCCGCACCGTTTGCGTGCCGCCCTGGGCCTGGACGCAAAGAACCCGGGCCTGGTGCTGCCGGATGTGGATCTGGACAACGCCGTCAGCGAGGCGCTGACCGGCTCGCTGTCTTTCAATGGCCAGCGCTGCACGGCATTGAAGATCCTGTTTGTCCACGAAGACCTGGCACCGGCATTCATCGAGAAATTCAACGCCGGGCTGGCCGCCCTGAAACCTGGCATGCCGTGGGAAGATGGCGTGGCACTGACACCGTTGCCCGAAGCGGGCAAGGTCGATTATCTGCAGGCGCTGGTGGCCGATGCCGCCGCCAAAGGTGCGCAGGTGACGAATGAACACGGTGGCGAATCCCGCGGTTCGTTCTTCTATCCGGCCGTGCTCTATCCGGTGAACACTGCAATGCGGGTCTACCACGAAGAACAGTTTGGCCCGGTCGTCCCCATCGTGCCGTACCGCGACCTCAATACCGTGGTCGATTACGTGCTCGAGTCCGATTTCGGCCAACAGTTGAGCATCTTCGGCAACAACCCGGCCGAAGTCGGCAAACTGGTGGACATCTTCGCCAACCAGGTCGGACGTATCAACATCAACGCCCAATGCCAGCGTGGCCCGGACACGTTCCCGTTCAACGGCCGGAAAAACTCGGCCGAGGGCACGTTGTCGGTCCACGATGCGCTGCGCACCTTTTCGATCCGCACGTTGGTGGCGACCAAGTTCCAGGACAGCAACAAGGCGCTGATCAGCGACATCATCCGCGGGCGGGACTCTAACTTCCTGACCACCGACTACATCTTCTGACCCGCGCCGAACGATGGGTTATGGCAGGGCTGGACGGCGCACCTTGATGCCCCAGCCCTGCTGCATGCCGGCTGCCGCCAGCAGGATCGCTGCCACACCCAGCCACTGCAGCAACTCGAGGCGATGACCGAAGGCGAACCAGTCGACGAAAATCGCCGCGATCGGATAGATGAACGACAACGCGCCGGTCACTGCGGTGGGTAGCCGTTGAATCGCGCTGTATAACAACACATACATCACGCCGGTATGAACCATGCCCAGGGTTACCAGGCTAGCCCAGGCCTCGGGCTGCTGCGGCAACGCCGAAAAGTTCGCCCAGGGTGCCAACAGCAACACACCGGTGCTGACCTGAATCAGCGCGATCAAGTGCGGCGGTGTCCCGGTCAGATGCTTGATGATCAACGCCGCAATGGCGTACAGCAAGGCAGCGCCCAACGCCAGGGCGATACCCGTCAGATAGTTGCCGCCACTCTGCCCTTGCTCGCCGTGGGCGCTGACGATGGCCAACATGCCGAGAAACGACACCGCCAGCCAGAACAGCTTTTGGGCGGTGATTTTTTCCCCCAGCAGCAACGCCGCCAATCCCACCAGCATGAACGGCTGAACGTTGTACACCGCGGTACCGATGGCAATCGACGCGCGGGAGTACGAAGCAAACAGCAGCACCCAGTTGCCCACGATCGCCACGCCACTGAGCACCGCCAGCAAGAAGGTGGTACGCGTCAGGAGACCCGGACGCAAGAATCCGAAACCGGCGCAAATCAGCAGCAAGGTCGCAGCACCGAACACGCAGCGCCAGAACACCACGTCCAGCACCGGCACACCGGAAACCAGCACGAACCAGCCGATGGTTCCGGAAATCAACATGGCGGCGGTCATTTCCAGCGAACCGCGACGTAAGGTCTTGTCCATCTTCAGGCTCCTTCAGCAAGTGGGCACAGTATGCCGAGCCAAAGGGGCGCTCCTCCATGGCACGAGAAAGGCTAAACTGGCTTTCGACCTTTTTTATCAAGGCAACTTCGAGCATTGGCCTAACGGAGTGAAAAATGACTGACGACATCGACCAGATCCTCATCAGCGCGCTGATGGAAGACTCCCGACGCTCCCTCAAGGCCTTGGCAAACTTGAGCGGCCTGTCTTCCCCCAGCGTCGCCGAGCGCCTTCGAAGGCTCGAAGAGCGTGGCGTGCTCAGGGCGTACACCGTTGAAGTGGACCCCAAGTGCTTCGGCTACCAGCTCCAGGCGATTGTGCGTATTCGCCCGTTACCGGGGCAGTTGCAAGAAGTGGAACGGCAGATCCAGGCCATCGCTGAATTTACCGAATGTGACAAGGTCACCGGCGATGACTGCTTCATCGCTCGGCTGCATGTGCGTTCGATGGAGCAACTGGACACCTTGCTGGACAAGCTCAATGTTCTGGCAGAAACCAACACCGCCATCGTCAAGAAGACTCCGGTCAAGCGGCGACTGCCACCCATGGCATGAACCTGACCCGGCCTCGGTGTCATCCGAGGCCGGGATTTATGTTACTCGAGGTCTTCCAGCTCAGGACTGCGCTGCACTTTTTGCACCTCATCCTGAGGCGCATTGCTTGCTTTCATCAATTTTAGCGGCACGATTTTTTCGCAAGCATTCTTGCCATCGGCATAGACGCCACTGTGATTACATTTCCAGTCATAGAAGTTGGCCAAGGCCGCGGACAATTGCAGGCTGTAGTCCGTGCTTTGGGTGCCCGGCGTAAAGGGTTGGCCGGCGGGGATGTTCTGGAACCATTTCATCCACTCTTCAGTACCCGGCGCTGGTGGGTTGGCCTGGAAAGTCGGGTTCATGATCGCCAGTTGCTGGTATTCAGCGGTCATGTGACAGCTCAGGCATGAAGCCTGCGGGTTGTCCACCGGCCCATTGAGGCGTCCGTTCCAACCCAGGTGGGTCGGCGGCAGTTCTTTGGTATTGGCATTGATTGCGGTCTGCTTCAACGCAGGGTTGATTTTGGTTTCTGTCGGGGTCGGATTGGTGAACTCGCTGCTGGTCACTTCAGGGTCGTTACCCCACATGATTCCGACCGGCACCAGGTTTTCCCAGTCGCCTTTGCTTTTATCGATGCCGTTGTACTGAAAGGTCCCGAAGAGCCATCCGGTCTCGCTGACACGCGAGTCACGCACGGCAATGTCCATCTGGATCAATGCGACTTTTTTCACGACGCGATCAGTGGATGTAAACGTGACGGCGGTGTAGGCATCCAGCAGCAAGGGATTGGCCAATGACGGCACCGAATTGACATCGATGTCGGCATACAACGCCTTACACACCACGGTGCCGTTGGGGAAGCTCTTGGGCTTTGAAGTGAAGCTCGGGTCAGGGTTCTGCGGATCTTTCCAGACCTGGCCGATGGTAAAGGCACCGATATCGTTATAGATCCCCACCGCATAAGTCTGACCGGACTCCAACTGTGTGTGAGCGAGCTGTTTAGGCTGAATAGGCGCCTCTCGAGTCAGCCCGTGGATGCCTTCACGCCCGCTCGGCCCGTAATGCTGCCAGGGCATGTGATACCACTGGCGGACGGCGTTTTTCTGCACATTCCAGTTGGTCTCGGCGTTGCCCTCCAGACAGTATTGCTTGACGCCCTCCATATAGGCTCGCCAGGTTTCAAAATCATTGCTGCGTGTTGTTGGCAGAATCTTGAAGAACGCTGGCATCGACGCGGCGCCAGGGGCAGTGGTGGGATAGTTCTGGCTGAGCTGGAACGCAGGGCCGGAATATTCACTCTTGGGAGGGGCGAAGCCGAAATCAGGGAAGGTGCCGGCATTGGCCATGGACGACCCGCCGGCCAAGGTCATGAGTACAAGGATCTTTGCGTGGGACTTAATCATCGGTATCTCCTTATAGGGGCAACGCCTGCCAAATCATCGATCTCCTGATTGATGCGCAGGGCTTCCTTTGTTATTGGGCCAGGGCGCGTTGCCCCCGCCGGCTCACGGTTAACGCTCAGTGACGTGCGTACACCTCCTTGGCGCCTGAAAAACGGGCGCAATCAGACCTGGCTCGGATAGCCGAATGCGAACGATATCGGGGGGGAACATGGCGAAGATTTCGCGCGGTGGTTGACCGGTTTACCTCATGCCGCCCCTGGCAATGCAATCCCTTGTCATAGTTGTAGATCAATTATTCAAAGGCGCCATCACGATTCGGCTTTTTTGCGGGCAATTGGCCATAACGAAAAATCGGGGACGAAAAAAAGCCCGCCGAAGCGGGCTTTTCATATCACGCATGCAATCAGTCGTCGCGACCCATCAGGCCGAACAGCTGCAACAGGCTGACGAACAGGTTGTAGATCGATACATACAGGCTGATGGTCGCCATGATGTAGTTGCGCTCGCCGCCGTGGATGATGGCGCTGGTCTGATACAGGATGCAGACCGACGAGAACAGCACGAAGCCGGCGCTGATTGCCAGTTGCAGGCCGCTGATCTGGAAGAAGAAGCTGGCAACTACCGCACCGAGCAACACGAAGAAGCCTGCGGTGATGAAACCGCTCAGGAAGCTCATGTCCTTGCGGGAGATCAGCACGTAGGCCGACAGACCACCGAACACCAGCGCGGTCATGGCGAATGCCGAGCTGACCACTTCGGCGCCACCCTGCATTCCCAGGTAACGGTTGAGGATCGGGCCGAGCAGAAAGCCCATGAAGCCGGTCAGGGCGAAGGCCGAAACCAGGCCCCAGGCCGAATCGCGGAGCTTGTTGGTGAGGAAGAAAAGGCCGTAGAAACCGATCAGCACCACGAAGATGTTCGGGTAGCCGACGCGCATCTGTTGTGCAACGAAGGCCATCACACCGCTGAAAGCGAGCGTGAGTGCCAGCAGGCCATAAGTGTTGCGCAGGACGCGGCTAACCTCTAGCTGCTCAGCCTGCACGCTGTTGTTCACTGCGTAATCCTGTTCGCGCATGGCGACACTCCTCCGGTTTTGAAACATTCAGTGGCAAGGATGATAACAGACGCTCTGTAACAAGCTACGTAGAGAGTTTGACAGTGTGTTTCATTCGGGTATTATGGCGCCCGCAACGCAATACGGAGGTGTGGCCGAGTGGTTTAAGGCAACGGTCTTGAAAACCGTCGACTGTAACAGGTCCATGAGTTCGAATCCCATCGCCTCCGCCATCTTTATACGACAAAGCCCTGATTAATCAGGGCTTTGTCGTTTCTGGCGCATGCGTTTTCTGTTGTGCCACCCCGGTTCTCCCGACAGAAAACTACGCACCTGAGTTGGCGCTAGCGGTTATCCAATCGATCAGGCGCGAGGATCTCCTCAAGAAAATCAATGAACACATTGATCCGGCTGGAGCCCCGGTGATTGGGTAAATACAGGGCATTGATACAACTGCTCGCGCTGCCGGGATTGACTTCATAATGCTCCAGCAACCGTGCCAGCCGGCCGGCGGCGACGTCGTCACGTACCAGCCAGTCGGCCAGCAAGGCCACCCCGCCGCTGGCGATCGCCGCTTCACGCAGGATATCGGCGTTGTTGCTTTGCAGGCGACCGTGGACGTTGAGCTGGATGCTTTCGTCCTCGCCCTGGAACGTCCAGTGGTGGTGCGAACCACCGTAATCGAAGCGCAGGCATTGTAGCTCCAGCAAGTCACGGGGATGAGACGGCACCGCGTGACGACTCAGATAGTCCGGGCTGGCCACCACCCAGCGCTGGAAGGCCCCTACCCGTTTGCTGACGATATCCTCACTGACCACCGACGATCCGAGACGCACCGACACATCGATCTGTTCGCTCAGCAGGTCGCTGACCTGATCGCTCAACGACACGCTGATTTCGAGTCCTGGATGACGAGCAAGCAATCGACCCAGATGCGGCGCGATGATTCGTCGACCAAACTCCACCGGGACGCTGATCCGTAGGCGTCCCTGGGCCTCGATGCCACGGTCGGCGACTACGGCATCGGCTTGATCAATGGCATCGAGAATGGCGACGGCCTTCTCGAAATAGGTTTGCCCAGCGACGGTAACGCTGGTGTTGCGAGTCGTACGGTTAAGAAGACTGGCGCCCAACTCATTTTCGAGTCCTGCCACCTGGCGTGTCACCGAAGATGTCGAGATGCCGAGTTTGCGTGCCGCGGCGGAATAACCACCACAACGCACGGTTTCAACAAACATCTTCAATGCCAGCAGCTTGTCCATAGGTGCAATCCGGTCGAAAAGGAACGCAGACGATTGTGCATCACTCGTCTCGCGCCGTCTTGTACGAACGCACCTCACACCTTTCACCGACGCCTGGCGCTCAGGCCTCTGCCTTACGTCCCAGAAACATTAGCAAAGCCAGAGCAGGCAACAATGCCACCGTCACGGCAGACAGGTTCCAGCCGAAATGTTCATACAGTGGGCTCGCCACCAACGAGCCCAAGGCACCCCCCACGAAGATGCTGGTCATGTAAACCGCATTCAGGCGCGCGCGACTGTGCGGGTCGATGGCATACACCTCTCGTTGGCCCAGCACCATGTTCAGTTGCACGGCGAAATCCAGCAGCGCTGCACACACCACCAGCCAGAGGTAACTGCTGCCAGGCAGCGCCGCGATCAATAGCGAGACGGGTGCCAACAGCAGTGCAGCCAGCGTCCCGCGGCGGCCATGCCCAGCATCGGCCAAGCGCCCGGCAATCGGTGCTGCCACTGCACCGACGGCTCCGACCAGCGCAAAAATCGCAACCTGCGCCTGACTGAACGCGTGGTTACGTATCAGCTCGATGGGCGCGAGGGTCCAGAAGAGGCTGAAGCTGGCGAACAATAAGCCCTGATACAACGAACGTTGCCGCAGAACCGGGTGGCGACGGGCAAGCGCAAACACCGAACCGATCAACGCCGGGTACGTGGCCTGATGAGTCGGCACACGCCGCGGCAGCGCAGTCGCCATAATCACGGCGATGACGGCCATCAGTGCCGCGGCGCTGAAAAACACCCCGCGCCAGCCGAACACTTCCACCAGCAGGCTCGACAGCGGACGTGACAGCAGAATGCCCAGCAACAGCCCGCTCATGATGTTGCCAACAACGCGCCCACGCGTTGCTTCCGGCGCCAGATGCGCCGCCAGCGGCACAAGAATCTGCACCGCCACTGAGGTAAGACCGATCAGCAAGGACAATATGAGGAACATCGACGGCGAATGCGTCAGACCGGCACACAACAGGGTCACGCTCGCAGCGAGGGTAAAACCCACGACAAGGCGTCGGTTTTCCATCAGGTCGGCCAGTGGCACCAGCAACAGCAGGCCCAACGCATAACCAAACTGTGTGAGCGAAACAATCAGACTGGCATTGGCGCTGGACAGGCCGATCTGCGGCGCGATCAGTTCGACAATTGGCTGAGCGTAATAAAGGTTGGCAACGACCGCGCCGCAGCAAAACGCCAGGAACGCGACCATCAGGCCAGAGAGTGAAGCAGATTGTTCGGCCTTGGCCGTTGCCGCCGGGTTACCCGTGAGCATGATGACACCTCGTTGAGTTCGAGAAAGTGGCGTCAAGGCTAAAGGCAGCGGTCGATCCGCAGAATCCACCCCATGAGCAATTGAGTGATGCGCCATATGCAACGCGCACTCGCCTTGCGCTTGGCGCAACAGGCTATTGCGCGATCCGCGGATACTCCAACAGCCACACCTTCCTTACCTTCGGCACTTGGCGCAGAGGTCTCTCCTCCGGCGCCCTTCCCAGGCTGACCGAGGAGCTGTTCATGACCCCCAACTCATCATCACTTGCGACCGCGCGTCTGCGGCACCGGGCATTTTCATGAAGGGCAGTTTCATCAGAGCCAAGCCGTTATGGATCAGCGCCGTGGTCCTGGCTTCGGTAGGCGCGATCGGGGCCGTGATGCTGATGTGGCGTCCGGCGATAGCTCCCATCGAGCGTCCGCGAACCTTCGATTCCGCACAATTGCAACGCGGTGCTCGCGTTGTCGAGGCGGGCGATTGTGCGGTGTGCCATACACGACCCGGGGGCCAATACATGGCGGGGGGCCTGCCGCTAAGAACGCCGTTTGGCACGCTCTACAGCACCAATATCACTGCGGATCCGCAGACCGGAATTGGCCAATGGTCGCTGCCGGCATTCGAGCGGGCGATGCGCGAAGGGATCTCACGCGATGGTCACTTCCTTTACCCGGCCTTTCCATACGTACATTACCGGCGCATGACCACAGACGACATCGCTGACGCCTATGCGTACTTGATGAGCGGCCCTGCCGTGGACTCACCGGCCATGCAAAACGACATGAACTTCCCGATGAACATCCGCCCGCTAGTCTCATTCTGGAATCTGCTGTTCCTGCACGCCAAGCCACTCACGCCAGTAGCACGACAATCTGAAGCCTGGAATCGCGGGCGTTATCTGGTCCAAGGGCCCGGCCACTGCGCAGGGTGTCATTCACCTCTGAACTTACTCGGTGCCCAGAAGAGCGGCGAAAGCCTGGCGGGCGGTTCCGTGGAGGGTTGGCAAGCGCCTTCGCTACTCGGCATGGCCCGTGGTGCAAACGCATGGAGCACTGAGCAATTGGTGCGCTACCTTCGCGCGGAAATCGTGGAGGGGCATGGCACCGCGGCTGGACCGATGCGTGCGGTCAGTCTTGGCCTGGCACGCATGCCGGTGGCCGATGCAGAGGCGATTGCCGAGTACTTGCTGAGTCTGCCCGGCAGGGCTGTGATCAGGGAAATCCATCCCGATGCTGCCAGCGCCGAGCCCGCCGCCCAAGCCAGTGGCGCCATGCTCTTCGCCAGCGCCTGTGCCGGTTGCCATGGCGCGGCGGCACCGATGCGCGAAATCGACGGGCGTCCGGCGTTGAATCGTACGTCAGCATTACAAGCCTCAAGCGCGCGCAACTTCCTGAAAACCGTACTCGATGGCATCCCGGCCATCCCGGGCGTGCCGGGTCCGGTGATGCCGCCGTTTGCCGCCAGCCTCGACAACGCCCAACTCTCAGCCCTGGCGTCATACCTGCGCCACCAGGCCAGTCCCGACCAACCCTGGACTGACCTTTCTGCCACCCTTGAAGCGATACGCCAGGAGACGAAATGACCCAAGTCACTCTCAATGTCAACGGCTCGCCCCAGACACTGGAGCTGGAACCTGACATGCCGCTGCTCTACGCGCTGCGCAATCACCTGGGGCTCAATGGCGCCAAATACGGGTGCGGCTTGGGCCAATGCGGTGCCTGTACCGTCATTGTCGATGACAAGCCTGTGTTTTCCTGCGTGACACCCTGCGCGGGCCTTGACGGCAAACAGGTTAGAACGGTTGAAAGCCTCGGCACCGTCGAGCGCCCCGGCCCTTTACAGAAGGCCTTCATCGATAAACAGGCGGCCCAGTGCGGCTACTGCATCGCCGGTATGTTGATGCGCGCCCAGGCATTGCTGGAAAGCAATCCGTCCCCGGACGAACAGACCATACGCCAGTACATGGCAGGCAACCTGTGTCGGTGCGGAACCCACCTGCGAATTATCGACGCGATCAGCCTTGTAGCCAGGCAAAACCGGAGTTCGCTATGACGCAGGTTAAAGAGATGACTCACAGTCGCCGCGCCTTCTTGAAGGGCGGCGCCTTGTTGATGGCATTCACCCTCGCGCCGATGACCCGACGCGCATGGGCAGACACCGAAGTTGATACGCTTGGCACGGTAGTGCGGGCGCCGGACCTGCCCGGCAGCCTGCGCACCAACCCCTATCTCGATGCCTGGATCCGGGTCGGCGCAGATGGCATCACCGTCTACACCGGCAAGGTTGAGTTGGGCACCGGCGTCAAGACAGCCCTATTGCAAATAGCCGCGGAACGCCTGGAAGTCTCCCCGGCGGCGATCAATTTGCTTACCGCCGATACGGCTCTGACACCTAACGAAGGCTACACCGCCGGTAGCCACAGTATTTTCGACAGTGGGACCGCGCTGTACAACGCGGCGGCGCAGGTACGTGAGTTACTGCTGGAGTCGGCCGGGCGTAGCTGGGAGGTATTGCCGGCACTGCTGAGCACCGAGCAAGGCATCATTCTCGGCCCCACCGGGCAGCGAATGAGCTATGCCGACGCCGTCAAGAATGTCGATCTGCACCTCTACGCCAAGGCCGAATCGCCGGTCATGCCGGCGACGCAATTCAAGCTGATCGGCCATTCGCTGCAAAGGCTGGATATTGCGGCCAAAGTCAGCGGCGGTGCCGCGTTCGTTCAAGACATTCGTCTGCCAGGCATGGTGCATGCGCGAGTCATCCGCCCGCCGCGTCCCGGCAGCAGGCTGGAGGTCTTCGATGCGAAATCGATCAAGATGCTGCCTGGGGTCGTGCAAGTGATTCGTGATGGTAATTATCTGGCCGTGGTGGCGCTTGATGAATGGCAAGCGATCAAGGCCATGCGCAGCGGATACGAGTCGGCCTATTGGAGTGGTGGTCAGGCAATCCCCGAGTCTGGATCGATCCATACCTTGCTCGAACGGCTCCCCTCACGCCGTTATCCAATCAGTCATGAAGGTACCCCGCAAGACGTGCCCCACCATAGCTACCGCGCGCGCGTAACCAAACAGTATTTGATGCACGGCTCCATCGGCCCGTCATGCGCCGTGGCCTGGCTCAAGGACGGCACCCTCACGGTCTGGACCCACACACAGGGTGTGTACCCCCTGCGCGCCGGGATTGCCGAAATGACAGGACTGCCACCCGAGCGCGTTCGTTGTATCCACACCGAAGGCTCGGGTTGCTATGGTCACAACGGCGCGGACGATGCAGCGGCCGACGCGGCGCTGATTGCCATGCGACTACCGGGCACCCCGGTTCGGGTGCAGTGGATGCGCGAACAGGAAAATCTCTGGGAGCCCTACAGCTCGGCGATGATTACCGAGGTCCAGGCCAACCTTGATGCGCAGGGTCGACTGCAGGACTGGAACTGCGAGCTATGGACCACGCCTCATAACGAACGCATCGTCAATGCCGGACGCTTGCTGCCGGCGCGGCTGCTGGCCCGCCCTTTCATCTCTGCGCCTTCGGTGCCTATCGCACAACCCGAAGGCGACGGCGATCGCAACGCGGTGCCCCTGTACACATTGGGCTCGACGCGCATCGACATGAACTTCGTTACCGAGATGCCATTTCGCACATCGGCCATGCGTTCACTCGGCGCGCACATCAACATTTTCGCAATCGAGGCCTGCATGGATGAGCTGGCCATCAAGGCCGAAGTCGATCCAGTTGCCTTGCGCCTTGCCCATCTGACCGATCCCAGGGCGCGAGCCGTGGTGGAGCGAGTTCGCGACGCCATTGCCTGGCCGCAAAGAAGCAGCGCTCCTGGCGCGGGCATAGGTTTCGCGTTCGCCCGCTACAAAAACATCATGGGGTATTGCGCCATCGCGGTGCGCCTTCAGGTGCACCCTCAGACTGGCGAAGTGCAGATCGATCACGTCGTCACAGCCGTGGACGTTGGGCAGATCGTCAATCCCGACGGCTTGCGCAACCAAGTGCAAGGGGGGGTCGTCCAGTCAACCAGTTGGACGCTGTATGAAAAAGTCGCCTATGACCCCGGAGGCATTCGCAGCTACGACTGGAGTGGTTACCCGATCCTGCGCTTTTCGCAAGTGCCCAAAAAGGTCGACGTCCATCTGCTCGATCAACCGGGACAACCGTTTCTCGGCGCCGCCGAGATCGTCCAGGGACCAATGGCTGCGGCCATTGGCAATGCCATCGCGAATGCCACAGGGCGGCGCTGGTTGAACCTTCCCCTGACTCGCTCGCAGCAGCCGTCATGAACCCACGCTGCATTGCAAATCACGCAATGCAGCGTGGCGAAGTGTGTGGATTATCAGGCGTCATCGCGCCGTTTAACTTAAGTACAGCCAGTGCCTGGCCCAGGTCAGACGCCACCCTGCCTGCACTTTTCGATTATTGGAGAACACCATGACGCCACATCTGTTTCGTCCCATCGCATTAGGTCCGTACACACTTGCCCACCGTGTGGCGATGGCACCGCTGACACGCTCTCGCGCCGGGCAACCGGGCGACACTCCGACAGCGATGAATGCCGAGTACTACCGCCAACGTGCAAGCGCCGCCTTGATCATCACCGAAGCGACGCAAATATCCCGACAGGGCCAGGGTTATGCCTGGACGCCGGGCATCTACAGCGATGAACAGGTGCAGGCCTGGGGCGAAGTCAGCGACGCCGTGCATGAGGCGGGTGGTTTGATCTTCATGCAGCTTTGGCATGTGGGCCGCGTATCGCACCCCAGTTTTCAGCCCGACAACGCGCTGCCGGTTGCCCCGAGTGCATTACCCGTACCTGGCAAGACGTTCATTGTCGATACCGATGGTCACGGCGTCTGGGGTGATGTGCCGGTGCCACGAGCGCTGCAAACCTCGGAGCTCGCCGGCATTATCAGCGACTACCGCAAGGCTGCACGCAATGCGATGAACGCCGGAATGGATGGTGTGGAAATTCACGCGGGCAATGGTTATCTGCTGGATCAATTTATCAACAGTAACAGTAACCAGCGCACTGACCGTTACGGCGGCAGCCTGGAAAATCGTGCTCGCCTGTTACTGGAAGTGGTGGCTGCCGTAGTCGATGAGGTCGGTCCAGAACGCGTGGGCGTGCGTCTGACACCCATGGGGCGCTTCATGGGCATGGGTGATGAAACCCCTGAGGCTACATTCGGCCATATCGTGCGTTCGTTGAACCACTGGAACTTGGCCTACCTGCACCTCGTCGAGCCCGCCGTCGTCGGCACTGTAAAAGATGAGAACTTCGATCCGCGCTGGGATGCCATTATCGGTCAGTTGCGTGCAGCCTGGGACGGCGTACTGATGATCGCCGGCGGCTACGATCCAAAGACGGCAGAACAGGCGCTGATCGACGGCCGCGCGGACATCATCGCGTTCGGCAGGCCGTTTCTGGCCAATCCTGATCTGCCACGGCGAATTCGCGAAGGGTTGTCACTCAATGCGCCGGATCCGAGCACATTCTTTGGTGGCGACCAGCGTGGATATGTGGATTATCCGGTTCATTCCTGAGCTGTGACCGTTGTAATAGACCAAGCCAAAAGTCGGCCGCCATTGTGGCGGCCGACTTAATCTGCGCCCGCCGCCAGCCTCCCCCATCGCCCCGCCTCCTTAGCGCTACACTCACGTCATTGACGTACCACGCCACCGTTAGCAGGGAGCTCAACGTGCACCCAGGCAAAAGCAGACCCACGCCACCTATACAACACCAAACAAACACTCCACCCATCGTCCCAAGCGCCGCAATCCTGCCTTGTCTTGGCAACTCACCGATCTGCCCGATCAAGAGCCTTGACGGGAGGACCGCGTGACCACTCTCATTAAAAAATATAAATGGCCCGCCTTATTGGCTGTCGCGCTTGCTGTGTTTTCGGCCTTGATTTTCTTTTTAGTCAAGTCCTACACCTACGACGCCTCCACCTATTTCGAATCCCGGGATTTCATCCGCCAACTCAAACAATCCGACGCCAACTGGAACGTCAAAATCCTGCGAAAGAAGATCGGCATCAATAACAACCTGTCGCTGACCCCGCCACCTGAAGCGGCCAGTCGATGGGAGCAATTGGAGCAGCTCAACAATTCTGGCCCTTTGGCGGCCCTTTGGGCGTCCAGGCGCCAGGGTTATGTGGAGGCGGTGAAGAACAAAAGCCTGCTGGTGGAGCAGTTCCAGCAACACAACACCCGCTTACGCACCGCTCTGGATGCGCTGCCACTTGCCGAGGACGACATCCAGACACGGCTCAGGGAGATGGACGCCGACACTCCGATAAACCGCCTAGAGATTGCCTCCAGTGTCCTTGACCTGACTCTGACAACGCTTGAGTACGCCCTTTATGTCACCTCGGACAAGGCCGAAGAAGTAAGGAGCCAGCTCAATGCGCTGGAGCAATACATGGCCCAACTGCCCCAGCCCTACCAGCCGTCCTTTACCACGCTGACACAACATGTCGAATCAATTATCCAGGAACAACCGATCGTCAATGACCTCATTGACCGCATCAGTGTGATCCCGGTCGCTCAAGAGCTGGATAGTATTAACGAGCTGTTGAACGAAACCCAACGCAGGACCGCCGAGACCGAACGCCAATATCACATCTATCTGGCTGTATGCGCCGGCCTCATGGCCATTTTGATGATCTACCTTGCTGCGCGGTTGGTTCGCAGTTCCGCGCTCATCACTCAGATTAACCAGGAACTGCAATTCTCCAATGAACGGCTGGAAGAACGGGTGGAAGATCGCACTCGCGAGTTGATGCAGGCCGAACGTGAGCTGGTGGAGGCGGCGCGAATGGCGGGAATGGCCGAGATCGCGACCAACGTGTTGCATAACGTGGGGAACGTTCTCAACAGCGTGAATATTTCGGCGGACCTGGTGACCCGCAAGTTGAAAAACAGCAAGACGCTCGGTCTGGGCAAAGCGGTAAAAATGATGAATGAGCATGCCGAGGATTTGGGCCGTTTCATTACCCTGGATGAAAAAGGCAAATTGTTGCCTCGTTATTTCAATGAGCTGGTCGAGTCCATCAATGCCGAACAGGGACTGCTCATTGACGAGCTGGCACAACTGACCAAGAGCATTGACCACATCAAGGAAATCGTCGCCACCCAACAAACCTACGCTGGCGCCGCGAGATTGATCGAGCCGCTCAATGTCAGGGATCTGTTTGAAGATGCGTTACGCATGAACGCAGGCGCGCTGAGCCGCCACCATGTCACGGTCATCAAGGATTTTCAGGACATCCCCACCATCCTGGGAGACAAGCACAGGTTGCTGTTGATCCTGATCAACCTGATCAGCAACGCCAAATTCGCAATGTCGAATGTTTCCGGGCATCCGCGGGAAATGACGCTAGGGATCCAGATCGTCGCTGAGAGTACATTACGCCTCAGCGTCAAGGATCGAGGTGAGGGTATTGCGCCGCAGAACCAGGCTCGAATCTTTAACCACGGGTTCACGACCCGCAAGGACGGCCATGGATTTGGCTTGCACAGCTGTGCTCTGGCCGCGGTTGAAATGAATGGTCGTCTCTACGCCCAGAGCGATGGGCCTGGTCAAGGGGCCTTGTTCACTCTGGAGATCCCGCTGGAACTGGCCAATACCTGAACCACTGGGGCGAGTTGGCTGCGTGCGCAGCATCCTTCGGGGTTGCGCGCGTGCAGCCAACTCTGACCTGCGAACACGACCTTCTAGCGCTGCTATTTAGTGTTAGCCGATCGCTCGCTTCGGTTTCTGCGTACCGGCAACGCCGCCGCGTAAGCCAGCGCTTCCTCACGGGAAGCAAAGGAGCCAAGCCGGTCCACTTGGGTGCAGACCCGCCATGGGCCGCTGTTCACACTGAGTACGTCATAACCGTTGATGTGCACTTTCGTTAGCATCGCAGCACTCATAGTTACCTCCTGCTAGATAAACCTAAGGTACGCCCCTTACCTTACACTCAGTTGGCACCAGGGCATCAACCGGGCGTCGCAATTTCCCGGGAGCGGCATACTCGTCAGGGTGAGCCCGAACCCCACAACCTGTTCCACAACCCAGGCAGTTGCACCGGCTCGGTGCCGTCTTTGACGGTGCGAGCCAGCGCTGCTCGCTCAAGCGCCTGACGGTCGTCATAAAATGGCTTGGTGTCGGTCTTCACCCCAGTCGCCTGGGCAGCGTCGATCAGAATCTGCAGGTACTCCCGGGCGTGTCGCGCGGTGTAGCGATTGAGATCATGAAAGGTCACCACCACCGGAATGACCCCGTCAACGGCAGGTATCTGCCCGCCGGCGATACGTTCACGCACTTCGCTGAGCTGACGTATTAGGTTGATTCGCCGTCTCGGACTCACCGTGATGCCCCAGACTTTGCCGTCGTTGGCACTCAGATCAGTGAGCAACATGTGCAGGCCATGGCGCCGGTAGGCCGCGAAGGTGCGGGTGTCGAAGCTCCAGAACGGCGGCCTCACCAGGCTGGGAGCTGCCCCCGTGATGGCGGCAATGTCGGCGCTCCCATTGAGCAGCGACTGTTCCAGTTCATCTGGGCTGAGGAACCGGTGGTTGCTGTGCCCGGAGGTCGCGGTATGAAAGCCCAGCACATGCCCTTCCTGCTGTTCACGACGCATCACCGAACGCCCGATATCACTGCCACCGGCCCGCGACGCTCGAGTCTGCACAAAAAATACCGCCTTGATCCCCGGCTGCACCGGGTTTTGCGCCAGGGCATCGAGCACGCCCATGCTCGGGTTCCAGAAAGATGATGCGCTGGGCCCGTCATCGAACGTCAGCAGAAAGCGGATCGGCGGCAGCGTGCGAAGGCGCTGTTCGGTCTGCGCAGTCAGCTCGATGGGAGCGCCAATGCATCCCAGCAAAGCGCTGGCAAGGGCTACGAGAGACAACACCCTGGCGAAGATTTTCATTGTGTGCCTTTTATGGTGATCGCACTGACTCGCCTACGATCCATGGCCCTTGGTGCCCAAGCCCAGCTTGGAGAAGGTTAACCGGGTTTGGTTCCCGACCGCGAGCCTCGCCGCGCCCCCCCCGATTTTGACCGTCTGGAGATCCGATGGAATTTTCCGCCCGCCTCTGCATCCATCCGTATAGAACTAATTAGGGAGGATTTATGGGCGGGCCATCGCTTTACATCATCGACTACATGCTCCATGGCGAGCCCAAGTCATTCATCATTCGTGCAGAAGTGATGAACAATTCCGAAGCCTGGCATTGGGCCAGTTGCGACGCGGGTGTCGGGCGCATCCCCAAATTCGGGAGGGAAAAGGTCAAGCGGGTGTCAAAACCACTGGCAGAAAAATACGGTATTACCGACGTGCGCTGGCGAGCCAGTGTCGCGCCGGCCTGGGTAAAAGAGTCAGGCTGAGTCCGCAACCCCTCTTTGGCGCACCGGCCGTCCGGCCGTGCGCCGTTTTCTTCGCCAGACCCGAAACAACTCAACTACGCTTAATTATCGGTACAACCCGCTGCTGGCGGGTTTTGTGCTGCCCTATACACACTCAATGGAGGTGCGACATGTCTGAAAAAGAGTCCATCACCACCGTGCTCACCTTGCTGGAATCGCGTCAGGCGCGATTGGCGGCAGCCTGCAAAGAAATCGCTGACTGGGTCGACCACCAGGGCGGACACCCTACCGCCGTGCGCATCCGGGATCGTCTCAATGACATCGAAAAAGACGCCCCCTCTATCCAGAGCGCGCTGACGTCCCTCAAGCCCGCCGAGCGACCATTGCCCAAGTTCCGCTAACGCATTGCGCTGCACAGGCTCTTCCCCAAGCTCTACCGGTTGGAAAACCGATGGAACGCTGGCGTTCTTTGCGCCTCGATATGGATATGTATCGGAGCAAAGCCGCTAGAGGGAGAACACCATGTACGCCAGAATCCTGCTGTTGATCGCCTGTGCCTGCCCTGCCGTCGCCATGGCGCAAGGCTGCGATGTAATCACTCGGTCCCAGAGCCAAGCGATACCGAAGATCGAAACCCATAGTTGTTACGAATACAAAGGCGTGCCAGCCGAGGCGATTGGCTGGTCGTGCAGCAACGAAAGCAAAGGTGCACTGAGCACTGAAAAGAACCAGGTCGAACGTTGCGCCCAAGGCTATGTAGCGACGTGCCAGGCCCGGCTGACTCAGGAATCCCTGGCCAATCCGCACTCAACCAGCAAGGACCGTGGCGGCGAGTCAGCCAACATCCCTGACGATGCGCAAGTCACCCGGTACTACTACAACACCGAGCAACTGGCGCAAGCACAGAAAGATTGCGAAACCACCGGTGGGCGCTGGAAAAACCAATGAAGGGTCCCTAACCTTTGCTGTGCTCTGGCGACGACGGGCCTTCCTTCACACCGCGAGGGCCGGCAACGCCCCAGATGACCAGGCCCACCACAGGCAAGATGATCAACAACAGCGCCCATCCCGCCTTGGTCCCGACAGTCTTGTCACTGCGAAAGACACTGATGATCGCCCACAGATCCACAAGCAGCAAAAGCACCACAACGCCGATCCAGAAATAGCTGGCTAGTTCAGACATGGTCCAATCCTCTTAAGGTCTATGGTTTAGGCACACCCCCTGACGGTCCGTTCAAAGAATCTGCCATCGCGTCCCCCCGCCCGAACTTGCGTCTATCCACGCTCATTCAGATAGGCGACCCACCGTTCATAAGCGTCATGCTGGCGCTGGACGGCCTGCTCCCAAATCACCCCGCTCGTTTGATGTGCGTCGACGAGCGCCATCATTTCTGAAGTGGCCGCGTCCAGTTCCACGAGAAGCTCGTGGGATTTGATTTTGAAGTCTTCAACCGTGGTCATGTCTGCTCACTTCCCCTCTACCCGAGGTTGGCTATCCACCCAACATGGATACGTTTTTTCCAAGCTGATTCAGTCGAGGCGATGATCGGTCCAATGCCCAGTCCAGACACATAGCGAGTGCGGGGATGAAATGAAGTTCAGTCTTTCGACGATTGGCGCGGTCGTACAGAGAGGCCCCGGTAAAAACTGTAGTGGACAGTCCGTATGACATCGGGCTCAAATATTGCATTTATATTTCAATTTAATGACAGTCACGGATTGAGCAAGGCCATGAAAATTCGAGCGACCGTCATCTGCGAGGAAGATCGCCACATCTTGCTCGTGCGCAAGGCAAACAGCCGCTGGACATTGCCTGGTGGAACCGTTGAGCGCGGCGAAACCCATGCTGGGGCGGCACTACGCGAGTTGGCAGAAGAGACCGGGCTGGACGCGCACAACCTGCTTTATCTGATGCGCATCAGCGACGGTGAAACCGAACACCACGTGTTCGAAGCCGCGGTCACCGATTCAAAGACCGCCCGGCCACAGAATGAAATCAGCGACTGCCTCTGGCATCCGCTGGACGCTATCGCGCAACTGCAAATGAAAAAGGGCACGCGGGAGATTCTCGAGGCATTTCGGCGCAGGTTGTGAGCGCAGCTTGGATAAGATGGTTTCACGGAGCAGAAACAAACAAGGGTTTGCATTAGCTTTCGCTCGCAAACCCTTGATTTTAGATGGTCGGTCAGGTCTTCGTTCGATTCAGCCAACTCTTCGGCGCCTCGGACCACTTGATCGGCGATCCGTTGCTGTCGACCAGTCGTTTCGACTCGCGTCAACCCCAGCGCTTGACGACCCGTCGATGACAATCGGCCGGGGTTAACACCTTGCCCGCCTTGGAACGTACGGCGATGGTTTCTACCGGCTCCGACAATTCATTGTCGAGCAGCACTGAATAGCTCTCCCCTGTGTTGAACAAGTAGCGCTCCCCCCACTGGCGCATGCTGACGACGATGGGAAACACCGCGCGCCCCATTTCAGTCAGCACATATTCTTTGTAGGCACTGCCGTCGGATGCCGGCTGGATGTTGAATACGCCCAACTCGACGAGCATTTTGAGCTTGACCGTGAGGATGTTCTTGGCGAGACCAAGACGTTTCTGAAACTCACTGAAGCGGCGAACGTCGTCGAACGCGTCGCGAATAATCATTAATACCCAGCGATCTCCGATCGCTTCAAGCGTGCGAGCGACCGGGCATTCGCTCTGCGCCAGTAATTCCTGTCTGGCCATGGGTCTCCTGGAGGCGAGTCAGTAGGAAGGGGGGGAAAGTTTCTAACGTCAGACGAAAATGTTTTATAAATTTGGTTGCATTTAACAACTTCATTTGATAGAAATCAACGAATCGGTTTCCTTTCGAAACCACATATTCCAAGGAAGGAGTGATGCCGCTCAAGTCTCATGCCCCGGTAAAGATGGACATCGAAGCCGAAAAATACAGCGGTGGGCACACGCGAGCACCCCAAACCCGGGACACCTCCAAGCTCAGTCGCTATCAGACTTTTCTTTTTGCAATTACCTGCGCCATGGCGGTCGCAAACGTCTACTTCGCCCAGCCTTTGCTGGAGTCGATGGCTGCCAGCCTGTCGGTTTCGTCGGGCACGATTGGTGTCGTAGTGACCGCGACACAAGCCGGTTATGCTGTCGGATTGTTGTTCATCGTTCCGCTGGGTGATTTGCTCAATCGCAAGAAACTTATCCTTACACAAATGCTGCTGTCGGCTCTGGCCCTATGCGCAGTTGGCGTGTCGCAGGATTGGGGCATGTTGCTCGGCGCGATGGTGCTGGTGGGCATGATGGCGGTCGTGGTGCAAGTGGTGGTTGCCTACGCCGCTTCGCTGGCGAGTCCCGAGCAGCGTGGCGAAGCCGTCGGCACCGTGACCAGTGGCGTGGTGCTGGGAATTCTGCTGGCCCGTTTCGTCTCCGGTGCAGTGGCTGATCTGGCCGGCTGGCGCGGTGTTTATTTTGTCTCAGCCGCCCTGATGATCGGCATGGCACTGGTGCTGATGCGCACCATGCCTGCCTCCACCACGCCACCGGCGAAAGGCGGCTACTGGCAATTACTGCGATCGGTGTTCCAGTTGTACCTGACCGAGCGCACATTGCGTGTCCGGGGCACCTTCGCCCTGCTGATCTTCGCCGCGTTCAGTGTGTTGTGGACGTCGATGGTACTGCCACTCAGCGCGCCGCCGTTGTCGCTGACACACACGCAGATTGGTTTGTTCGGACTCGCCGGTGTGGCCGGTGCGCTGGCAGCGGCACGGGCCGGACGGCTCGCCGACCAAGGGCTCGGCAATCGCACCACGGGCGTCGCGTTGGCACTGTTGACCTTGTCCTGGCTGCCTACGGCGTTCGTTGAACACTCATTGTTCGCCATGGCGGTAGGTGTGGTGCTATTGGATTTCGCCGTGCAAGCCGTCCATGTCACCAATCAGAGCCTGATCTTTGCCGCACGACCCGATGCACAAAGCCGACTGGTGGCCGCTTACATGTGCTTCTATTCGGTGGGCAGTGGTCTGGGTGCAATAGCCGCTACTTATACTTATGCACACTTTGGCTGGGTCGCCGTTTGTATATTGGGTGCCGCTATCAGCGCAGTCGCCCTGCTGTACTGGTTCTACCTGGGACTGACTTCCAAGTAACTTTCCAACGATTCGGCGTTCCGCGCGTCGGTGCCACAGGAGCTGTCACCGGCAACCTGCAGCGCCGCCACGGTGATGTTCGGCGTACCCGAGGACATGACGCTCGACGTGATCGAACAGGGCGAAATCCGCACCATGGTTAATGACAGGCTGACGTTGGCGACGTACGAATTGAACCTCCGCGGCGTGACACCGACCTCCTTCATCAAGGCAAATAATCCATGAAACCACTGCACGTAGTGTTGGCTGTATTGATAACGGCAATCTGGGGTGTGAATTTCTCTGTGATCAAACTGGGACTGGCCACCGTCGACCCGTTCATCCTGGCGGGTATCCGCTTCAGTCTCTGTGCGTTACCGGCGATTTTCTTCATCCGTAAACCCGAAGTGCCGTGGCGCTACATCATCGGCTATGGCCTGGTGTTCGGCATTGGTCTGTGGGGCGTGGTCAATCTGGGTATCAAGGCCGGGCTGTCGGCGGGCATCGCGTCGCTGGTGCTGCAATTCAGCGCGTTCTTCACCATCCTGCTCGGCGGTTGGGTGGTCAAGGAAGCGCTGACCCGCTTCCAGGTGCTGGGAATGTTGATCGCCCTCGCGGGGCTGTTGTGCATCATCAAGATCAGTGACGGTTCGGTGAGCCTGACCGGCGTATTGCTGGTACTGGTGGGCGCGGCGTCTTGGAGCGTTGCCAACATCATCAACAAGAAGGCCAGCACCAAGGATGTCTTCGGCTTTCTGGTCTGGTCCAGTGCGCTTGCACCGATTCCGCTGTTCGCCCTCGATTACGCGGTGAACGGCAGCGCCGGCTACACCGCGCTTGTCAGTCAGGTGAACACGACTGCCGTGTTGTCGATCCTGTTCCAGGTCTATCCCAATACGCTGTTCGCTTACTGGATCTGGAACTCGCTGCTCAAAACCTATCCGGTCTCCACAGTGGCGCCGCTCTCTCTGCTGGTGCCGATCTTCGGCATGCTCGGCTCGGTAGTGGTGTTCAACGAAAGTGTGCCGGTGAGCAAAGTACTGGCGGTGGTCCTGATCGTACTCGGCCTGGCCGTCGGCCTCTATGGTCAGCGTATTTTCAATGCTATGTTCGCGCGCCCTGTGCGCACTTCAATGTGAATCGATAGGGAACCGGCATGAGCCTGGGAAGAAGCGATTTTATGGGCGCCATTGTAGGAGCGGCCCTGATTGGAGGCAGTATGTTCGGAAAAAAAAGGGCTTGCATGAGGTATGTCATGCAAGCCCTTGATATTCATGGTGCCCGAAGCCGGAATCGAACCGGCACGCCCTTACGAGCGGGGGATTTTAAGTCCTTAGTGGAAGTCAATCAGGCCGTGGCGTGCAATAGGTTTTCTGGTCCGCAATTAACCTAAAATCATTGCTATATCAGCCAATGTTTCCGCATCCCCTAAAATGATTGCGGACCGGAAATTACCCCCATTGCATCCCGAAACAGCCTGAATTTTATTAGCCATCTGGCCATTCCTTTATGCCGATCTTGCATAAATCACCACCCTCCTGCGGCGTTCTGCCGACCGAACACCCTTACCCCGAACTGCTACGCTTATTTCTCCGAAGTAGGAGTCGCCAATGCAGAATCTCGACCTGCTCCCATCATTGCTTTCGAAGATCAACGAAAACCAGCGTGCCCTGGAAGCAGCCATCATGGAGCTGACCAATTGGGTAGATAGGCAAGGATCGAATCAGGTGTCCGCCAATGTGCGCGGAGCCTTGGCGACCTTGGACCTAAACGAGGAATTCATCAAAATGAGCCTGGCAGTAATGATGTCATCTGACTGAAAGACCGCAGCTCGTCGCCCAGTCCTCGCCCGAATCATCGCCCCTCGATTACTGTATATCCAAACAGTATTCAGCAAGCGAACCCCAACCATGAACTTCGAACAGGCGAAAGCGCTAAGGCTCAAGCATTGGCGAGATACCCTTGATGACCACGATTTTCGGATGCAGTCTCCTGAGAGACACAGGTCCACGCTCCATGAGATATCAGCCCGACTGACGGAAGAAGGCCTGATCAACCCCCTGGACCAGTTCGACATGGATGAAATGGCGAACGCTGCATATTGGCTGGCCGTGGAGGAGTTGCAGGCATGTCCTATCCTCTACCGTCCGTCCTACGGCTATGACGTGGTGCCGAAAGGCGGCGGCCCTAGGTTTGGGAAAATCTTTCATTCAATTTTGATGCTCGACAACAATCTGGGGAACAAACTTCAACCCTATGACGGCAAGGTATGCCGGGATGGGACGGGCTTAATGCTGAAGTTCAGCTACGCCAATACCACCGGTCGCATCGATGGGCTGACCCTTACGCTGGATGGCGGTCGGCAATTCGATCTGGTTGCGACAGAACGGATGGTCGAGGGCGTGGTGTACCCGGTCACAGAGGATCCGGACGTGTACCGCTGGATGCTGGACGTGGTGCAGGTCGCTACGGAGAACAAGCACTTTTCAATTATGGAAAAGGTCAGGCCGTTTTTTGAGATGGCAAAGTTCCTTCCGTGCTCGGCATGCCAGGACCACTTTGGTAAGCGCGACGACTGTGCGGCTTGCGGTGGACTCGGTTTCGCACCGAAGCCTGAACCGCCCAGCTACACTCTAAAGCCGGAGGAATGAACATGTGCGGACGACTCTCCCAGTACACGGGTATTCACGACTTCGTGGCGGCGCTGAGCATGCCGAATGCCCTGGTCAATTCCGCCGGCGACCTGCCGCTGGAGAAGTACAACGGCGCGCCGTCGCAGCAGCTCGCCCTCATCCACCAGGAAGGCGACATACTGCATGCCGACCTAGTGCGCTGGGGTTGGCGACCGCACTGGGCCAAGGACCGTGCCGCACCAATCAATGCCCGGGTCGAGAAAGTCGCCCACGGCCCGTTCTACCGGGCGATCTGGCCGAACCGCGCTATCACGCCGATCAATAACTGGTTCGAGTGGGTAGATGAGGGTGGGCCGAAGAAGCAGCCCTACCTGATCCGCCGGCGTGACCTGGCCCCGATCTTCTGCGCCGCCATCGGCCAGTTCCCTACCGGTGACCGTGATCCAGGTGAGCACGACGGCTTCGTGATCATCACCGCCGACAGCCAGGGCGGCATGGTCGATATCCATGACCGCCGACCGGTTGTACTGGATGCAGACCTTGCCCGGGAATGGCTCGACCCAAGCACACCCAAGGAGCGCGCCGAGCAGATCGTTCTGCAGCAGGGCGAGCCGGCCGAGGCCTTCGAGTGGTTCAAGGTTGACCGGGCTATCGGAAACGTGCGGAACCAAGGGCCCGAGCTGATCCGCCCTATCGCTGATTCAATTCCCTGACATACGCCTGGCACGCTCTCAGCGCGATCAGTCCCCGGTCGCCGTCGTCGGTGATCCCGATAATTCTTTGAGCATGCGCTGGGTCAAGTTGGGCTCGATGGGCTCCATGAACCATGCCGACGGCGCCGGCGGTGGCAGGCACTCCGTTGCAACTGGCTGGATCCTCGGCAAGGAGGACTGACAGCCGCAAATCAGCAGTGGCAAGGCGATCGCGCAGGCGAGCCTGATTCGTTTGAGCATCGCTCAGTTCCTTGTGGTGGGTTTGGTCATTGGCGGCCAGTCGCTGCTCCAGGGCCAGACGCTTATCCTGTTCTGCCTGGGCCTGGGCTGTGGCCGCTCTGCTGATCTTGTCCAGGTCGGATTGATGTAGGCCGGCCTGCTCCGCCAGTTTCATCCCGTAGCGCCAGTCCTGGACCTTCCAAGTCGCGCTCATGACCAGGATCAGCGCCACGGCCACACCGGCGATCAGCAGCTTCAGCGTGACGGGACTCATGGGACGTCCTTGAAGAAGATGTGATGCCCGAGGCGGAACGTCTGCGTGGCGCCCTTGGCCCAGGCCGGCGGCTTCGGCATGGTGGTGGCGTAGTAGTGGGTCGCGCCTTTGGTAATGTCGGACTCCTGGCCGGAGATCACCAGATCCGCCGCCCGCTGGGCCTGGGCGAACTGCTTCGGCGGGATCGGCTTGGCGCCGCTCAGGTACGGATAGTTCGGGTCGTTCTTGTTCCAGCAGCTGAACTGGTACGGCTTCAGGCAGACGCCGGCGTAGCCCTCGCCCCACCACGACCGGTCCTTACCATCGTTCACGCGGTTGCGGATTACGCAGGCCACGGCCACCTGGCCGGCGAAGCTCTCGCCACGGGCTTCTCCCCACAGCGTGCGCGCGAGGATGTCGCGATCCCTTTCGGTTGCGGTCATAACTTTTCTCCAGACGAAAAAAATCCCCGACTGTCGGGGCTTCGATTTGGGTCAGATGGTTTCGGATGCGGACCGCATGGGGGCGGCGATGATTTCCGGGATTGGCGGCTCGACCGGCCATACCGGCGCCTGATACCAGGTTGGCTGAACCGTGACCTTGCCAAGGGCGTACTTGTAAGTTTTCCAGGTCTTTAGCGTAATCAGAAGCGCAGCCTGCTCGGCTTCTTCCTCGGGAGTAGCTTCACCTATGTCGATACCGAAGCCGATGGTGTCAATTCGGTCCTGAATACGAGCGATCTGGACGACAGCCTTGTTATTCCTGGCGGTTAGTTCTGCTTTGGCATTGACCAACTGAACGGCAGCCGCAGCGGCATCTTTCATGGCCTTGGTGATCAACTGGGACCAGTCAATATTGCTCATGCGCTTACCTCGCTAAGTGGCCGAGGGAAGAGAACTAATCCATCGGGGACGTTTTCCAGTGGAACCGGGAAGGCTTGCTCTTGGCTGTAGTTCCATGGAAGCGGCAGGAGCAGCGCGAGGGTCAGCTCTCCATTGATACGATCAACAGGACCAGCAAACCAAATCGACTCGATCGCACTCCTTGGCAATGTATCACCCTCTCCAACCCGGGATAGATCGAATGACTCTCCGTTAACTACAAGTACGTCACCTTGTTTTATCACTTCCAGCGTATCGTCTCGGCGCTGCGGACTAAGAATAATTTTCATGCAACCCATCTCCCAAAGCCAAAGTACTCGATGCTGACGGAGCGAGTAGCGCTTACTAATTCAATTTCATAAACAAGCGGAGTGCTAGATGCTGTGGCGGAACCACCTTTAGATATCCACCCTACACCGCTAGAAGAAGACGAACTGACCATTACTCTAGGCGTAGATATAAAACTTACTGCCCATGCGACTGGGGATATCGCAGCGCTTCGAAACATTGTACCTGAAGTTATGTTTACGTCCAAAGTAGGATATGCGTCAGTCCTTGCGCATATCATCGTACCATCAGCAAACTTGACGTAGTATCCGTTTGCGTTACTACCACTCTCTACAATAGCGCCTGTAGGCACGCCACCCGCTTGAGAAACTGTTCCGACAACGTCATTCGCGGTATAGACCCTTCTGAAATTCTGCCAAGTACCGTCAGCCTTCGCCCTGAAGTAGCAACCTGACGTCGGGTTCGTTGACGCTGTCATAACGAACTGAGCCGCCAGATTAGGACTCCTGCTCAAATGAATTCCCATCGGGAAAGTACCAAACCCAAGTGATGCCGGAAAATCTGACGGTGATGCGTCAGTGGTGGCGAACATGCTATTGCCGATAAGGGTATTGAGCACTTTACCGGCTGGCGTATTCCCCGTGGGAGCGTCACCAGTCCCTATGCCGTGATCGCCAACCTTCAAAACCCTACCCGCAGTAGTGTCCGCTGCTGAAGTTGTCAGTGTGGATGTAGAGGCGGTGCCCAGTCCCAGCCCGCTCCTCGCCTCAGCCGCAGTCGTACCGCCGGTACCGCCCTTGCTGATCGGCAGAATATCGTAGTTGCCGGTCGTCTTCAGTGCGGCGAGCTGGGCGCCGTATGTGTTTACGATAGCCCGCAAGGCATCAGCGGAATCCTTGACGTAGCCCTGCATTGGCGCCAGAGCGTAGCTGCCGCCAGACGCCGTCGCGCCGATGTAGGGGGGGTCGATGGAAATCGCAGTATTGCTCGCCACGTTGGTGACTTCATACCATCGGCCATCCGGCCCACGAAACGCATCACCGACACGGCAGTTCACGATGAAAGCGGTGCCTGTACCTGTTACCGCGTTGGAATTCAGGGTGACGGAGACCGTCCCAGTTTTGTACCAGGGCATGGAGTTATCCTTTTTTCAGGCAATAAAAAACCCGCTGTCGGCGGGTCGATTTAAATCGAATTGTCAGTTGTAAGGAAAAGGCAAATTGTCGGTTTTGATCACCAGTGCCACCGGATATCGGTCGGTGGGGAGATTGAAAAACCCTGTATTCGAAGAGGGAACTGTGTCGTCATACGTAGTACCAGCCGACGCCCCGAAAATAAATGATATATTCCCAGACCCACCGAAAGCTCCCTCAATCCCGCCATACTGACTGTAGGAATCAAATCCTCCCAAGGGAAAGCTATCATTAATCCCGACAGACCTGCTCCACGGCAAGTAGACTGCATACTCAAAACCCGCGCCCAATGGAATATCTACTCTTGATATAAGGCGAGGCCAGTTATATTCGTTAACAGGGCCACTGTTTAGGCTGTAGTTATAGCCGCTCGCGTAGGTGGTTGCGTATCGTCCGCCAGAAAGAACCCCAGGGCCCGGAGCTTGTATTGTATTCACCACGTTCAATGGCGTTTGCAACGAGTTAAATGTAATCCTCCCGGTTGCATCCCACGTTTTCAAATAGGGGGATCCTGAAATATTATCCGCCATAAGATCGAAGCAATAGAACTTTGTGCTTGTACCGGCGTTAGAGTAATAAAAGGTTATGTCATTGCCGGATCTAAAGGTGCCATTGAGGCACCCAGGACCTACGATAAACACGATTGGCGAAGTAGCGTTGGCAACCGTAAACCCATGCAATGCGTCGGTCTTGTGAGCAGGATTTACGGTTACCGTTACAGGCGTCCAGTTTGCCCCATTATTAGGGTCAAGCTGCGAGGATATGAGCGTCCTTCTTTGCCAGGTCTGCTGGTACGCCATGTGCCCACTTTTTATAAGACCGTAGCTTATCAACGCGGTATCAAACAGAATCTCTCCGCTTTCTTTGTAAACCCTTAGTTGCGGCATCAGTAATACCCATAATGGATTCGACAGTTTGCTGAAAAATAGCCCCAGCCACTTGTTGAATATGAATAGGTCCAAGACAGCGTGTTGCCTGATATCGTGACGCCCGGTTTCTTGCCTTTCTCCCGCTGCAAATCAACCAGCGGGACGACGATATAAAACCTCGTCTTTCCCACTGGCACCGCTGGAATTGCAACAGAACCATTCGCCGAACCGGTGTCCACCGAACCTTGGTGTTGGCTGATGTTCATCGTCATATCGACCATGACCACGCCTGCCGAGTTTTTGATAACCAATCCCGTCATGTCACACGCTCAGGTCAATAGCGAGGTTGCCGTTGGGGTGATAGAACCTCAGGCCGCTGCTGCTCAATGCCATTCGCCCCTGGCCGGCTACTTCACCATTCATCTCGAAACCACCGGACTTGTAGATCGCCCACCCGGTCTGCCCAAAGACATAGTTGGTCGACTGAATCACCGAACCGATTTTCGCTGTGGTAATCGTGCCGTCCTGGATGAAGGCCGAGCGGATGAAGGTCTGGCCGCCCGTAATCGCGAAAAACAATTCCGGGTTCTGGGCGTTGGTGTTCATCACCGCAAACGTGTCAGCTCTGACGACAAAGTTGGAGGTCGTACCGCCGGGCCCTGTTTCCAGGCCCAGTGCGAAACCTGCTGCATATCGCTGGCCACTCGAGGAAAGCTCCATCTTCACGGACCAGATTGTTGAAAGCTTCCCATCTGTGGATGCCTGGGCCTGCGAGGTTTGCTGGATCGCCGCACTGTTGCTGCCGACCGTTGCGGTCAATTGGTTGATCTTTGTCGAAGTCGCCGATTCGTTGGTGGCTACTACCTCTTCGAGGGTGGTCAGGTTCGCGGCGTTGTCAGCTACCTGGGCATCCAGGGCGGTCAGGCGCCGCACTGAGGCTTCGTTTTCGGAGGCTCGAGCACTGACCTCCTGGGCGAAGGACGCTGCACTTCTCGCGCCCTCAATGGCATCGGCAAGATCTCCTTCCCCGTTGTCATCACGCCATGAAGCTCGCAGCGCCTCGAAGGATGTAGCCGTGGCTTCGAGCTCGGTGATGTTGACGGTGTTGGTCGCAACCTGCTGTGCCAGGCCGTTGGCCGTTTCGACCGACTGACCAACATCCAGCCAGTAGGTGGCGTTCGGCGGCGGGTTATTGATCGGTACTGCCGAAATTGCTTGGTACAGCCGCTGGCCCTGACGAACGATGTCGTTTTTTACATAGGTCTTGGCAGCGTCATAGAGCAGGATGTCGTCGAGCGCATCGATCTGGTCCTGGAGGCCTGGGATCTTCTCGATTTCATCGCGCAAATGCTGGCCGAGTTCCGACTCGGTGATCTTCCCCTCGAGGATGTCTAGGATCGGGCCGGCATCGGAACTGGCCTGGCCCAATACCCCGTTACCGACTGGATACCACGGGCCGATGTTCCCGGTGCGGTCCACCAGGCGCGCCCAGAAAAAGAACGTGGCCCCGGCTAGCAAGCTTTGCAGGTTGTAGTCGCTCTGGGGGTAAGCCAGGTCGGCCAGCTTGGTGGCGTTCTCCAGGACGTTGGTTGGGCCGTACCAGATTTCGGTGCGCTGGGTGTCCTCGGCGCCAGCAGGGAAGCCCCACTTGAGGCCGATGCCGAACAACAGTGAGGATGCCGTCAGGAACGACACCGCCGGCGGCAGGCCCTCCTTGCCCTTGAGCTCCGTCAGCACGGAGTTACGCCAGATCGACGAGATGTCGAACGCACTCACCGCGCGCACGCGGGCCACGTAGGCTCCCGCGTAGATGCCTACCACGTCTACGTTGGTCGAGCCGGTGCGCTGGACCTTGATCCAGTTGCCGCTGTCCTTGCGCCATTCGACGTCATACGCCACAGCCCCTTCAACAGGGGGCCAGGTGATGGTCATCGTGGCTACAGCTATTCCCTGGGAAACGACAGAGTTCGCCGTCAGGGTGACGCTGGCGGGCGCCGGAACGACGGTGATCGGAATAACGCTGATCGGCCGGTCTTCCAGGCGAGCACCGGTGTCGATGAAAGCAAACTTGCTCGGCTCATACTGCAGCGCACTGATTTCGAAGTCGCCCTCGATGGTGCGTTTGGTCCGCAGCACTCGGTAAAGCGGAATCGCCAGGTCGTCAGCGTCGAGCGCCCACTGAAGCTGCGCCCGCGGCGCTTCGCTGTAGGCGACGGTCACGGTCACGGCGCGGCCGGCGACACTCTGTACTGTGCGCCCTTCGGCGCGGCCGCCGGGCAGGTTGATGATCAGTCGGTCGCCAACCTTCGCCAGGGTGTCGCGGTCCAGGGTTACAACGCGACCGGCCACAGCCGAAATGCGCCCACCAATCTCCCGACCGGCCAGCAGCGAGTCCGCCACTGGGATGATGTGGCCCGGGAGCGGGATCACGCCTTCCATGCCGGTCTTGAAGGTGACGGTGCGATCCAGGTTGTTGCTCAGGATCGCCCACTTGCCCCGCCGCTGAGCCTCGGATGCGCGCGTGCAGCCAATGGCGCTCAACTCGGTTGGCCGGTCACCATAGCGGCGCTGGAGGTCCAGGTCCGAAAACGGAATGACATCAGTGTCGTAGTTGTTCGCCGGATTGTCGTAGCTGACCAGGGCGCGGGTGTACCGGGTCTTCGCCGAGGCGCTGCCGTAGGAGAATTTCCCGTCGATGACGTTCGCCCGGGTGAAGACATAGTCGAAGTCCTGGGCGCGCGGCATATCGGCCTGCATGATCAGCTGGCCCTGGGCCCAGTAGGTCATCCCCCGGTAGATGCCGGAGATGTCCCGCAGCAGCGTCCAGGCGTCAGCCTTGCCCTGCAGGTTCATGTCACAGAGGAAGCGCGGCTCAGTGCCGCCCAGACCATCGGGCACCAACTGGTCGCAGTACTGCGCGATCCGGTACAGCTCCCACTTGTCGACCATGAACGACTTGATGCGCTTGCCCAGGCCGAAACGGTCCTCGGTGCAAATGCCGTACGTGATCCACGCAGGGTTGTTGGTCCAGGCCAGCTTCATGCTGCCGTCCCAGGTACCGGTGTAGGTGCGACTGATTGGGTCGTAGTTGCTTGGAACCTGCCACTTCCTGGCTTTGCACTTCACGGTAACGGCCGGGATGTTGGTGAACTGCTCGGCGTCGAACTCGATGTACAGCAGCGCGGTGTTCGGGTATCGCAGCTTCGCATCGATTACCTCAGTGAAACCGGCGATCAGCATGGTGTCTGCGATTTTGTTGCTGTTCTGGTTCGGCGTGATGCGGCGGACGCGGATCTGCCAGCCGGTGGTTGCCTCGGGCAGATCAACACGCTTGGACCGCTCGTAACGGGTGGTGGTCTTGCCATCCACAGCATCGGTCAGAACTTGCTGATAGGCACCGCCGTCGGTAGCCACGTCAATGGCGTATTCGATCCGGTAGCCGCCAATGTTGCCTTGATCGTCCTGGCGCTGGAGCGCGGGCCAGGCGAAGCGCAGGCGCACAGCCGACAGCTGGATGTTCGTGACAGACCGGACCCAGGCCGCATCGCTGCGCAGCTCAATGTTCAGCGAGGTTTCGTTCTCAACCGACGGAATGCCAGGGATGTAGGCCTGATCGACCGAGCCCGAACGCCACTCCCACTTCACGTTCGGGAAGTTGACGTTGCCGCTGGCGTCATTGATTGGTGTGTTGTCCAGGTAGATATCGGCCGCCGCTGGTTCGCCTTCAAACTCACCCTCTCCAACAGCAATCAGCAGCTTCGCGACGTTTGTGGAGCGCAGGTTGTCGCTGGCTTCCTTTGGGGTCTTTGGCTTGCTGCTGCCGCCCTTGGCGCCGCGGATGTCGATCTTGCGTGCTGCGCCCATACTTTCCTCCAGGCGTAAAAAAACCGCCTCATGGGCGGCCTGCTTGCTGCGATCTCGTTACTGTTTGTCTTCGGCGTAGATCGATGCGGAAATGATCATCCCGCCCCACCGGCGCTCGCCGATGCAGATCGGTACGGGGTTGCCGCTGGCCGTGGTGTTCTTGGCGCTGCCGAAGGCGTAGGACGGGGCGTTCTCAGGTCCGGCGCTCTGCTTGAGTCCCGATGCTTGGGGGCTGAGCATTTGGATGACGCCGCCGGCGACGAGGCCGATGCCCGCGCCGATCAACGGGGCGCCAAACGGAGTGGCCGAAAGAAACGTGCCGGCGACAATCAGAACCGCACCGATAACTGTCTGGATCAATCCGCCCCTTTTGCTCCCGCGCACAACCGGCACGATCCGTATTTCGTTGGCGCCACCTAATCCAAACTCTTCTTCGCCGACATTCTTCCTATTGCGGAAAACCGCAAAACGCATACCTAAACGATCCAGGCGCTGAATTTCCTCCTGAAAGCCCTGAAGCGTTGCCTTCAGCGCCCTAAATGCCTCCCAAGTCTGCCCTGAGTCGAGAAGACGGCGGTGGACCCGACCGAATTTTTTGGCAAGCGATCCAGACAACATAATCGTAGTCATTGGCTGATAATGTGCAGCGGTTGCCAGCATAGCTTTCTCCGGACGTAAAAAAGCCGCCCGGAGGCGGCTTGATTAAAACTCAATTAGTTGTAATCGACATACGGTCCTATATAGAACCCACCCATATCTCCACTGATGCGATACAGGCTTTCCTTTCCATTCTGCACGGTGGCTGAAATTGTTCGCACCGCTGCCCCTCCGCACAACCCGGAGCCGGCCAGCCCCGCACCAATGCTTGGATTGCCGGGTGGTAGGTAAAAAGATGCGCGTTGGCCGGTGCCAAGCTTCGCGGCCTTGCGACCATCAACGTATACGACAATGTCACAGCCAGAGCCGACCATTCCCGAATCCCTAACGACGGTTACTTTTCCGCTCTGACCGGCCGGCTTGGCCTGAAAAGCATACAGTTCATCGCGCGGCACCGGATCCGCCTGGTTAACCGGAATGGCGGAGGACGCACACCCCGCCAGCAAAGCAACAGCTACCGCGCCTACGGAAACTTTCATATCGGTCCCTCGCTTGGATTTGAGGCGACTCTACCATTGCGCAGAGGAAGCACCAAAACCCCGCATGTGCGGGGTTGCCTCTATAGGTCTAGGCGTAGCTGAATAATCAGGCTGCGGCAGATCGAGTCGTCTTTCCATTCCGCAGGCCAAGGCGGATTGCCGCGACATCCATGTCGGCCGAGCGCTTTTTTAATTCGCCTATAGCCATCATCGCATCGCTGAAGTGATCGGAAATTTCTGCCGGGATTGGCGACCCCAACATCCTTAGCGCGCTACCAACACCCCATCGCTCATAGATCCCTTTCACCGCCAAGAAGTGATGGATGAGGAAGCCCACATCGTACAGCTCCTTGTCGGTCAGTTCGTGGGTGTTCAAGCCGGCTCGGCCAATCCACTCGCCTTCCAGGGAGTAAGCCACCACGAAGTTGCAGGCGTCGTTCAGGTACTCCGCCGGAATCAAGGCGGTGCGCGGAACGTTAAAGCGCGAACGAAGCCGGCTCTTCATGGTGTGCTTGAAGCTGCGCTGGAGGCCATGAGGAATCGGCGACGCCTTCTGGTCAATCACTCGATCAAGGACGTGCTCGCCACTGGTTCCGATTACTGCGCCTACGAGGTCGCCCATGACGCTATGGTGATCGATGTATTGACCATGCTTTCGAATGGATGGGAGGACTTCGTCGCACACCCAGGTCTCAAACCGCAGAGCCTCAACTTTCCTGCTCTTGATGATGAGCCGGTAAAGATTGCCCTCATCAATGAAGGCTAGGCTGCGCTTCTGACCTGAAGAGCTGATGTCGCGTTTCGCGATACCAGCTCCTCGGCAATGCTTGGCGATGGCATCCGGAGCATTGCGATACCCAAGGATGGAGCAGACATCAGTGGCGCAGAACCATGGCGCCCCACCTACCTCTTGAACGCGAACGCTCCTCGCCTCGAAGGCAAAAGGGATGACATTATTAGCCTCTGTGCTAATATTCGACATGACGATTTCTTCCTCGAAGTTGATCTCGTTTCCCGAAGCCTCAGTGTTCCCGCACTGGGGCTTCTTCGTTTTCAGGCTGCTGCCTGCTTGCTTTGTGCTTCCCGCCATTTCAGACCCTCCTCAATCAGAAGGCCAAGCTCAGCATTCAAGCTGCGTCTATTTTTTCTGGCTTCTCGCTCAGCCTGCCCCTTAACAGACATATCCAGGCTCAATGGGTAACGCCCTTTCTTTTCGCAGACCATCATTACACCTCCTTGCTAATCACTTGACATCATTTGGCATCATTTACGACGTCTCGTCAACATCATTTGGCATCATTTCCTTGCAGGAAGAATGTTTCCCGAACATCATGTGTCCATACGAAACTATGGAATCACCATGCATCACCCAAAAGGCTTCCCATCCAAGCTTGTCCGCCTACGCGCGGATGCGGGGATGACGCAACGCGAGCTTGCCAAGGCAAGCGGGCTAAGCGTTCCGCAGATCAGTAGGTATGAAATGGGTACGTCCAAACCGCGCATGACAGCGCTGGTTAAACTGGCCGCCGCGCTCAATAGAGACGTCTCAGAGCTTGTCGATGCTGACGATCAACCGGAGATTACCGAAATAAGCCTGGTTTCCGAGGATGAAACCTCCATGCCCGTAGCTTTGCCAAGAGCATCGTTTGAGCGGCTACAGCAAGAGGCAGATGCGAATGGGGTTTCGCTTGAAGTAATGCTCAGCGCCGTAGTCCATTGGCATCATTCGCTAGAGACCGGTCAGGCTTTGACCCGAGAAGAAGCCTTGAAAAAAGCCCTCGCCGAGTTTGCAAACTGGAACCAGTCTTAGCTCTGCCCGCCACTACCAATCCCCATCAGCCCCTACGAACAATCTCATGGGGTCACTCCTGTGGAAGATGGCAGCAAGATACCCCACAAACTGTCTGGGCATCCAGCATGGACGAAAGCACAGTAACTGGATTGGATCCCATCGTAGTAGCGTTGTGCCTTCAAAACAAATGGGGGGGGTTTAGATGTCCGATTTCAGGGGTGCGTATTTCGTTGTGAGTGGAACGTCTTTCGCGTCAGTTATGGTGCGGCAGGCAGCAGTGTCATCCGAGAAGTCCAAAGAAGAGGTGAGCGCCTACTATGGAAAATTTTTTCCTCAGGTCCCCATAGTGCTGGCAATGCAATCATCCGATGGAAGGCTCACCTTCTGGGGGCGAAAGGATTTGGTTGGTTACCTAGCAAATAACGCTCCTAGCATCAGCTGGTGCAACTATTCGACCGACTGATTAATCGCCAATAGCCACCAGTTAGGCAGTTCATAAAGGCCATGATGCCGCGCCCGCTCAGCCGAAGGCCCGATACCGGTGGCGGTGTGAGCTTATAGAAGGATTCCCCAGTCCTTTGCCTGCAAGCCCAAGGACTGGGATTGCGCCAATTTCGGCGCCTTTAACGCAAGGAAAGAAAAATGAGCGAAAAACCCGTACTAACGCCTTTCGAAATAGGGACGATATCTGCAATCACCCTAATCGGCACATCGCTAGCCGCGCTTAACCCAGCGAAGCGGGATGCGATCAAATCAAGCGCGGAAAGTCTCATTGGGATTTTGCCAGCGGATCAAAGTTACGCTGATGGATCGTCCGGGCATCACCTTGCATTGCAAGCTCTGATAGCAGGGCTGTACCCAGACAAGTCAAAGAAATCTGAAAACTAAGCCATTCAAGCAGCTTCCCTGGCTCTTTTGGCTCAGGGAGGTGCTTCTGTCTTTTTACCATCCCGCTCATAAGTATCTCCCGTAGCGCTGCCGCATCATTCAAATGGTTGTGCATCTTTGTGCCTGAGAACCAGACAAGTTCTATCCAGCCAAGGCCCGCCGAAGACGATGATTTCGCTCGGGCGCCCGTACAGGTGGTGCAGCAGGAACGGCCCAGGGCCGAAGGTCTCAGCGTCTTCGCCAGGCAGCCCCGGGTCAGCACCGAGGAAAACCCCGGCATGGTTCGGGTGAGCCGTGCGGCCCACTTCCATCACGATCATGTCGCCGCGCTGTGGCTGGTCGACCCGGTAGAACCCGGCGGCCTCGTAGTTCGCCTCGTACAAGCTGGCGTTGTTCTTATTCTCCCACCAGCCGTCGGAACGCTTGAAGGCTTCGAACTCAAGCCCCCACTCGCGCTTGTACCAGTCGGCGCAGACCTGCCAGCAGTCCCAGGCACCGTGGACGAAGGGGCGCTTCAGCAATGGCGTCTCGCCGGCGGGTACCACCGTCCGCAAGTCGCCCTCCGGCCAGCTCAGGATGTGCCAGGGCATGGCCGTGGCTTCGCACATCGCCAGGTCGCGTGGCGACGGCCGGCTGGTGGCGTCAGGGTGCGAATGAACAATACCGATGATCTCGCCCAGGTCTTCAGCCGCGGAATATTCCTCCGGATCGATGCTGAACTCCTCGTTCGGATCGGTCGCGATGTTCTTGCATGGGAAGTACTGCTGCTTTCGGCCCAGGGCCAGAAGAAGACCGCAGCACTCGGCCGGATAGGTCTCTGCCGCGTGCATCTGGATCGCGGTCAAGATGTGTTTGCGCATGGTCAGCTCCGGGCGATCAGGGAAACGGCAGGGAATCCACCGAAGGGCAAGGCGTTCCCCTCGCCGAAGCGTGGAATGCAACCCCGGCCCAGCGTGGCGTCGCATTCGTCCAGTTCAGGGTTATCGGTGACAACCCCGTCCTTCGTGACGTAGGGCCCGGTGTAGCCGCAGTTCGGCCCACGGTAACCGCCGGTGAGACACCAGTGGCACAGCGTCGTGGCCTGGCGCCCGATGGACTCACCGCCAACGTCGCCCGGGCTCGCAAGCTCCCATGTCACCGTCTCCCCGTCCTCGTTGGTTTTCTGGTCGATATACCAGACCTCGATCGTCTCCTGGGTTGGGTCTGCCTGTGGATTGCCACCGGGGAAGTTCTCAGCGTCCAGGTAAGTGCCCAGCGTGTGCCGCATGGTCAGCTTGAACTCGAGCAGGTCGTCGAAAGCCAGGCACAAGGCTGTGATCCGGCCATTGACGTTGCCCACCGACAGCGTTGGGCGAACCGCCGTGCCGTCACCGTTGGATTCGATACCGTCAATCTGCATCGGCCAGGCGCTGTACTCGTTGCCCTGCCAGTAGATCGGCTTCGCCGGCAGCTCATCGGCTGCGGCGCCGGCGGCGATCAACTCGGCCTCGGTGTGCGGGATCGCGTGCCCATGGAAGCGCAGGATGTCCGCACCGTAGTCGGATCCGTCCAATTCGAAGAGCAGCACTTCGCTGCCAGGCTCGAGAACCTGGATGTCACTGATCAGCGGCATGGTTGCCCCTTATGGATGGTAGGCCCGTTCAAATGTGGCCGTGAGTTTGAAAGCGCCGCCGCCCGCAGGCGTGGGCACGTAGCTCTTGCAGGAAAACAGCCCGAGCTGGCCGAGCGGCGTTGTCCATAGAAAGGCCTTGGCGCCGGCGTGTCTGTCGAGGAAATCCACGATCTGCTGCACCCGCGCTTCCGGCCCCGTATGGGTGATGGGGTAGGAGTCTTCCTTGTTGTTCGGCCCGTCTCCTACATCCTGCTTGTAACCATTGCCGAACCGTGCGGTGCGCACCCGAAAATTAATCTCGGGCGCGTCTCCGTGCTGGGTGGACCAAGTGAACGTTTCGATAGCCATCAGCCCCTCCCGTTGATAACGCGCCAGATGGCGCCGCCTGGCTGCAATCCCCTGGAGATAGCCGTTTCAGCTTCGACCTTGGCTGCCTGTTGGATGCCCTTGCCCAGTTGCGTGGTGTCTTCCGTGGTTGTCGCGCCGCCGTCACCGGTGGTCTGCACGGAAACTGCCACGGGGAAGTTGTACACGTTCCCGCCGCCACTGCCGCCACCACTGATTGCTCGGACACCCAACTGACCTCCAGCCGTGCGGGTCAGCGGCATGATCGCCTCCTCTCCCGCCTCCCCCATCACGCCAATACCTCCGCCGGCCATGCCGAACGCTGTCGGCTTGCTGACGATGGAGTTGGTGAAGGCTGCGCCATTGGCGAACATCTGCACGCCGCCCGACCAGGCGCCGCCTTTGGCCTGAATACTGCCTGGAGTGAATCCCGATAGGTCACCGGAGTAACCGGCCTGGGTTGAGCCAGCCGAAGACGCACCACCGCCGAAGTAGGACCCGGCAGCCGACGCCGCCAGACCGAACAGAGCGCTGAGCCCTTCGGATGCCGCGGTCCTTGTCGCAATTCGCGCCATGTCAGCCAGAATCGACTTGGTGAAATCAGCAAACGACAGCTTCCCGGTCATGGCGAAGTTGACGATCGCATCCTCCATTGAGCTGAAGGCGTTGGTGAACAGGCTTTTGGTCTGCCCGGCCACGTCCCGCGCCGATTCCAGGTAGTTCTGCCATGCCGACGATGCTCCGGCACTCCAGCTACCCTGGGCAGCAGTCATGTCGTCATAGTTGGCCTGGACGGTGTCGTGCAGATCCTGTTGCGTGGCTTTCAGTGCATTGAGCTTCTGCGTGTACTCGTCGAGGCTCATGCCTCTGGAGCCGTCGCCGTACTGATTTGCCAGTTCCAGGCGCTGCTGGTTGATGCGGTCGTCGATGCCGTTCTGCTGGTCCGTCAGCCCACGCTGGCGATCACCTTGGCCGAGACCAGATGCAGCACGAATACCCTGCTGCTGAAGCGTTTCCACTTGCCGCTGTAGCGCCCCGGTGTATGTGCTAACTGCCAGGGTCTGCTTGCGCAGCCGGCCTTCCTCATTGGTTGCAATGATCGAGAGTTGGCTGTCCGTTTCCTGCTGGGCCTTGACCATCGCGGAGCGTGCATCGCTGATCTTCTGGTCGATCTGGATAATCTGCGAGGCAGTCGTTCCCTTTTTGGTCTTCGCTGCCTCCAATGCAGAGATTTCTGCCTCGTAACCCTGGGCAACCTCAACCGCTTCCTGTTTCAGCAGACTGACCCGCTGTTCGGTGTAGCTCGCCTGGCTGATGACTCCGGCGCGCTGCGAAGCCTCCAGTTCCTTATCGGCGTTTTTGTAATAGGCCAGGGTTTCGGCCAGGATGTTTTTCGCGTCGTTAAAGCCGGTCAGGTCGACGCTGCCTGTGGCTCCCTTCGTGTCCTTAAACTTGGCGTTGATGTTGGAGATGTTCTTGTCGATTGCCGCCTGGTCGAGCCGAGCATCCTTTGGGTCGACCTTGCGGATATCGTCGAGTTGCTTCTTGTAATCTTTGATCGCGTCGGCGCGCTTCTGCTCATTGGTCAGTGACGACTTGGTGAGCGCGTCGATTTTCGACATGGCGGACACGGCGCTCATCTGTGCCTTGGCCTGCTCGCCCTGCCACTTCGCAATATCGGCCTCGGCCGCCTGCTGATCCTCCAGCATGTTCAACCGATTCGTGTAGAGGTCGATCATCTCCTGCTTGTTCTGGAACAGACCAACATCGCCGGACTGAGCGCCGGCCAGGTCTCGCCGGGCCTGCTCAATATCGGCACTGATGTCCTGGCGGCCCAGGTTCTTCAACTGATCAGCAGCACGGGCGACTGCGTTGTATCCCTTCTCCCAGAAGCTCAGGTTTTCGAGGATCTTCGGCGTGCGCTCGTTGATGGCGTCGGCATATTGCTCGGTCGCGAGCTTCACAGCGCCAGCATGGTCGCCCTGCTCTTCCAGGGCGGCGATCTGCGAGTACACCGAAGCCGTCAGGTAGTGATACTGCTCGTTGAGCGCGGCGGAGGCCTTGACTGGGTCATCTGCCAGCTTTTTGAACTCTACGACAGTGTCGCCGACAGCCTTGCCCGTGGCTTCCTGCATCGAAATGGCGGCCTGGGCGATGCCTACGAAACTTTCACCAGCGATCTTGCCGCTGCCAGCCAATGAGGCCAGAACATCGGCAGCCGCACCGGTTGTGCCAATGGTGGCGCTCACCTGGCGAGCCATATCGCCAAGTTGCCCGGCACTCACGCCTGCATAGTTGCCGGTCAGGGTCAGTGATTTGTTGAAGTCGTCCTGCTCTTTACCGCCCTTGTAAAAGGCAACCCCAAGCGCGCCGACGGCGGCAGTTGCCAGGGCAATCGGAGCCAAAATGGCAAGCAACCCGGCAGCAGAAGCGCCCGCGCCTGCCCCCAGTTGAGCGACAGCACGAACACCACTGCCCCAGTCACCGGACGACAATGCATTGCCGAGTTGAACTACGTTTTCCTGTGCCTGGCGGGAGCCCAATTTGAGCTTATCAAAGCCAGTGGCGGTCTTTTCAAGCTTGGCGTAATCCTTATCGATTTTCCCGAGTGATGCGTTGTACTGGTCTTGGCTGATTCGGCCGGCGTCCAGGTGCTTACCCAGATCCTCGACTTGTTTATCCAGCTTCGCCACGGCGGCGCGGGCCGGGTCGATAGCGCCGAGCAAACTGTTGAGCGCCTTCTGCTCATCCATGGTGGATTTGGCAAGGGCGACCTGTTGCTTGTCGAGCTGGGCGGTGATCTTGGTGAACTCAGCCTCGCCATAGGCGCCGGTCTTGGTCAGCTTGGCCAGAGCGTCCCGCTGCTTCGCCAGGTCCTGGGTGGTTTTGGCGCCGGTGGACAGCGACTTCTCCAGAGCCTGCATTTCATTCATCAGCGAAACGGCGGACTGCTCGGCCCGACCGCCAGCCTTCGCCATTTCATCCAGGCTGGTTTTCGCCTGAATTGCATCGGCCGAGTCGATCTTGACGCCGAGTTCTGCAATGTTCATCGACTCACCTTGAATAAGTGCCCGTTGTTACGGGCGGTTGTCACGCATGTCAGCCATAACCGCGATAGCTTCCGATTCCATCACGCGGAGATCCTGAAAAACTGTCTGCCGCTGGTTCGCCGGCACTCCAACCAGGCGCATCACACTGGGGAGCACGCCGTAATCAAGGCCGGTCGCGCCGCACGCGCCGATGCGCCATTGAGTGCCCATGGCGTCCATGACGAGGAACGAATACCAGGCGTCCGGCCAGACCTCGAACGTCTCGTCATAGTCTTCAGGGGAGAACCCGAATACCGCCAATTGCTCGGCGGTTGCGGCTGGCTCGTAGAGCGCCCGGGCGGCGGCCGTCAGTTTCCCAGGCGAGCCTTGCCGAAGGCATCGCTGTAGGCCTTTACCACCGCATCCGAAACACCGATGCAGCTCTTCACCAGGGCGGTGATGGATTCGTCGTTGAGCTTGTCGCTGAAACCCCAGGCAACAACCAAATCCCGGATCTGATCAACACCTTGCTCAACTTCAGCTTCGGTGATCTGCGAAATGGTGGGCTCGGTGCCCTTGAAGCTCTCGTTGAGGGCTTCGGCTTTCGCGCTCCAGGCGTCGAACAGTTCTGCCAGGGCGGTTCGATCTCGGTACTGGAAGGTGAACGGCACCATGACTGGCTTGCCGCCCACCTGGGGAATCGCTACATCAACCGTGAAGGTCGGCTTTGGCGCGATAGAGAACTTTGCCATAAGGCCTCCTTAGGCGTTGTAGCGGGTCGGGCGGGATGCGAACGACAGCGTGATAGTCCGAGTCATGATGTTGTTTCGGTTCATAGTCGGGGTCGCGGTGATCGACACGTAGGCGTAGTAGAGAATGGTCGAGCCCGAAGGAAGGTTCGCGCGGATCAAGCGCGGCTCCTTATCCTCATCAGCAGCTTCAACGACCGCGACGAATGCCTGGTTCGGGTCATCCGCCACCGGTAGCGTCATGCTGCTGGCCGACTTGGTGGTCGGGAGCTGACGGTCATCGTCATCTTCCAGGAAGCCGTAGGTGAGGAACTGCTGATCGCCACCGTTTGCCGCTGGCTCAGTGATCTGCGAAATCTGAACCCAGCCAGAAGCCGCACGAACAGAGCCAGCCCCGGAGCCCGCTGGGTAGGCCTTCACGTTGGTGGTGTTGATACCTTCTGCCGCGAAGTCGCCGACGTCCGAGTCGATAACCCGCGCGGGACGACCGTTCAGCTTCGCCCAGCCCGAGTCAACAACGATGGTGTCGCCATCGGCCAGGCCATGGGCCGCCGCTGTCAGCAGCGCAGGGTTGGCGTTGGAGATGGCGGTGAACGGCTTCGCAAGGCTCATCACACTCGCGATTTCAAAAGTAGTGCCGTTGGGAATAGAAACGCTCATGGGTTTTCCTCTGTGCAGAAATGACAAAACCCGCTCAATGGCGGGTTCCGGGGTTGCCCAACGGGCGGATTAAGTCGTGTCGGCTCTGTACTGGAAGGACACCGGCAGGGTGAAGGCTGTGTCCTCGGTCTGCTCAGGGCCTGGCTCGACCGGGGTCATGATCAGGGCCGTGATCCCGTCGCGAACAAGCCGATCGTTCAGCGGGTACAGCGCGGCGAGCTCATCGGCTATCGTCTCGGCGCCGGCGGGACCATTGCCCGTCGGCGTCACGATGGTGATTTGAAACAGCCCGGTGTAGAGCCGATGGGCGCCGGCCAGGTCGTTGCTGTCGGTCCCGGCGGGAAGCAGGAACGCCCTCAGATACGTTTCACCGTTGTTCGGGGTGAATGGCACGTTCTGGTAAGCGATGCGCAACGTCGGTGTTCGAGTGGATGCCCAGGCTTTCAGGCGCGACTCCAGCAACGCGCGGATTATCTTGTGGCTCATACCTGATTGTTCCTGATGGCCTCCAGCACGATCTGCTGGAAGCGGGCCACGGTGATACGGACCATGCCGCCAGGGGCTTGGGTCGAATGTCCAAACTCAAGCGGGATGGCGTACGGTAGGTTGTTCACGATGAAAGCCGTCTGCCCCGCTTTGAATTCAAGCGCGCCATTGACCAGCCGAGCCGTGGCGGCCTCGCCCGTCGGGTCCGGTTTAATTCGAAAACTGTTGTCCGGGGAGCCGATGGAGAAATTCCAGTTCCCACGGAACCGCCCGCCCACATAATCCTGACCGGCAACTAGCCCGTTCACGTTGAAATTCTGATCCCGCTCGGTCTTTGTCAAAGGCTTGGCATACTTCACGCCGCGCTTGAGCTTTCCTGCCTCTGTGAAGTTGCTGTCGGTCAGGTTGATGACGGTGTTTCGAACGGCAACCTTGAAGTCATAGTCATCAGCGGCCCTTGTATTGGCCTGTCGGTGAGCGACGTTTGCCGCCCATATTTCCGGGTTGCCGACTGGTGACATGCGGATAACGCTGCTACCGATCTCGATTATGATCTCGCGCAAACTGGCGTCGATGGCTTCGGTTGCTTGCTGAGCGAATTCCGCCAGACTCAGGGCGAAGCTGCCGGACTGGCCTGTTCCGCGATTTGCCATATCAAACCCTCAACTGAACGGTCCAGGTTGCACCAGCGGGATCCTGGCTAACGTTCAGGGCTCGCTTGCCACCGATGACATCGCCAATTTCAGGCGTCGCCACGGTGGCGGTCGGAACGCCAAGCAGCGTGATGAATAATTCGTTCTGCAGAATGGTGAGCTTCTGGTCGGTCGTCTGGATCAACGTCCCGTCGATTTCCTTGCTGAGGTAGCTGCCGAAAATGCCACGCCCTGCATAGTTTGTGATGACTTCAGGGATGGTTCCGGTTTCAGGGTCATATTCGCCCTGGACTTTCCGAACCCCGACTACAGGCTTCACGGCATCGGCCAGGCCATCCGGATCGTCAAACGCCTCGGCCAGTTCCGACTGGATCTCTTCGCGCATCCCCATGGTTAGATCCTTTTCAGCATCATCACGCCTGAGCGCTTGATCCAAGGCGCCAGAAGCGCCAGGGCGAAGTTCACGCCCGCCGACTGATCGGTAGAGCCGGCCACGTAGGTTTTGCTGACCGAGGTGCCAGACTGAGCCGATACTGTCTTGCTCTGCACTTCTTTCTGCGTGGACGTGTACAACTTGCCCGCCGCCGCCTCTTTCGCGACCTGAGCGCCAGCGAGCTTGATGGCTTCAGGGGTCGGATCGGCAACGGGTCGATTAATCTTGGCCGTGAGCCAGGCATTGGCCATGGTCACAGCAAGGACCGGATCACCGGTGCCGGCCCAGCCAGGACCCAGCAGGGTGTCAACGTCGGCAACGGTGATGAAATCGGTCATGTGCTTGTCCTTATTCCTTAGGCACCAAGGCCTGCAGGTCTTCTTTCAGCGCGGTGGATTCGAAGGCGATGCCCTTGCTGGTGAGCCACTCTTTCAGCTCCGGGACCTTCATTTTCAGAGGGTCGGTTTCGGGCGGATCCTGCTCAGCCTTCAACGCTTCCGCGATTTCCTCGGGAGTGCTGCGCGAGGCATAGCCTTCGGGTGGATAGGCGCTCGCCTTGTAGCCGGCGGCGATGAACTCGGCGACCGTTGGGCCGTCTTCACGCAAGAGCGGGGCCTTGCCGTCAGTTACGATAATCCCGGCGCGCTTGTAGGCTTCGATGATGTTGGGCTTATCGCCATCCACCACCACTTCCTTCGCCGAACCGATGACGCCGAAGAACTGGTCGAGCAGGCGATAGCAAACGCCAGGCTCATTTCCCGGATTGTCGGTGTAGATAATCTTCATGATTCTCTCCAGATCGGCCAGGGCGCCATAGAGCGCCCAGCCGAGACTGAGTTACGGGGTGACGGTACCGCTGATCACGGCTGCGAAAGGGACCTGCTTGCGGTCGAAGACGCGCTCCCAGTTGGCCGCGGCCGCGTACTGGGTCGCCGTTGGGCTGAGGTTCTGGCTGTTTGCACCAACCCAACTGAAGCCGGCAGGCTGGAGGATGTAGGTTTTCCGCTCCCACAGGACCTCGGCACCGCCGCCATTGCCGCCATCGGGCTTACGCTGCATCTCTTCCGGCTTATTCGGTTTGCCTACGCCGTAGCCGAATGCGCCCTCCCCGAAGAACACCGAAAGGTACTGGCCGGGACCGTAGACCAGGCTGTCATCCATGAAGACTGGCTTGCCCAGGTAGGTGGCCAGGATGATTTTGCCAGTGGAGTCGCGCAAGTACTCGATCAGGTCCTGCTTGACCATCTGGTTCATGACGACCGAGTGCACACCAATGGCGGAGAACACGTCGGCAGCATCACCCGCAGTGAACGCAGCATCCTGGAACGCGCCCGCACTGATGGTCGCGCCAGCATCGACGACCATGTCACCGCCATCGTTGAGGATGTTCGAAGCGATCACCCCCCGAGCGGCGCCCAGCAGGTAACGCTGCCATTGACGATTCCAGTAGGTACCGAAGCGGTTGCGAATGTGCTGCATCGGCTCGCTGTTTGCCAGCTCGGCGGTCAAATCAGACACGCCATAACCTTTGTTGAGGTACAGCACGCGGGCACGCATGCTTTCCTGCTCCGCCTTGCCAACCTCGCCAAGGTCGTCAGGGTTGTCATTGCTGATGTTCGGCGCCTCATCCGGATCAAGGTCTTGCCAGTAGCTGACCTCGGCAGTGCCCTGGCTGCCGGAGGCAATAGCATCCAGCACAGGCGAGCGCGTGACGATGCCGGACTCATAAACTGCGGTTTTTTCCGGGCTGTTTACCGGCTCGAGGGACGCGTAGTACTCGCCGACAAAGATGTCGGACAGTTGTGTAGAAGGCATGGGTTAAGTTCCTTTGGTGGCCTGGAGTTTTTTGAATGCTTCGGGGTTGGACGCGGCCAGCGCAGCGCGCTCTGTTTCCGTGTATTCGCCCCATTTCTTCGTGGCCTTGCCACCGTTGTCGCCGGTCTGCCCAGCGCCCTGAGCCCTTGGCCACAGGTGTGTTGCTGTTTCACGCAGCGATTCCGCCCATTCGAGCGGCGACAGCGGGGTTTTCCCGTCCTTGCCGTAGATGACCTCGCCATCACGGTCGGTGGCGATCGCCTCGCCGTCTTCACTGAGTTTGAAAGTGCCCCGGGCGCGCAGGATGATGTCCTCGGCGGCTTCGGGGAGCGCGCCAGCCTTGATGGCGGCTGCGCGGATCGAGTCGGCCAGGACTTTGTCGCTGTACTTGGCGGCGAAGGCCTCGGCCTTATCGGCACGCTCTTTCTGGGCGGCCAACTGTTTGTCGTAATCGGTGCGCAGGCGCTCGGTGCGACGGGTGATGACCTCGTCGAGCTTGCCTTCCGCGATCAGCTTGGTCTCTTCATCCTGGCCGACTTTGTTGAGCAAGCCCTTCACCGCATCGATGTCCAGGCCTTCGAACTGGGTTTTGAAGCCGTCCAGTTCGGTCTTGGTGCTCTTGAGCGAGCCAAGCAGCTCGGTGTTTTTGTTCTTGAGGCCCTGGGTTGCCGCTTCCACCGCTGCCGCGATGGCCGATTTCACTGCTGGGTCTTCAAGATCAATCTGGTTTTCGTCTGCCACTTGGTGCACCCCTTGGGTTGGTTTTTCCCGCTTTGCGGGCATAAAAAAGCCCCGACATAGTCGAGGCATGAATAACTGTTAAGAGGGCACTTCAATGTGCTGATTCGCTGCGAGAAACAGCCGGTAGTGCTCTAAAAAATCTAACTACACTCCCGAAGTAGCCATTCCGGCTCCATCAGGAAGAAAAGCATGAAAATCATCGCAAAGGGATTCGTGACACTTGTTGGCTCATCAGCACTTATGGGATGTGCCGGTATCGATCTAGGGGATGGAGGACTCACTTACTACGACCCTGTACCTTACCTTTTGGTGTCCGACAAAACAGACTGCTCGCAAAGCGTGACAGCAGTCACGCTGCCAGGAGAAAAAAGGTCTTTGAAATTCAAAAGCGGACTCGGATCAGCCAAATTGAACGTAGTTTTAGCGAACGGAATGATTACGAGTATCGGACAGGAAACCGATACTAAGATCCCAGAAACGATCGCAGCGTTAACTCCCTTGACGACTGACAAATCGGTTTCAAGAAAATGCATCGAAAAGTCCACACTTATTGAAAGCAAAACTCTCGGCTTTCCCTTCGTACTTCCCAAGCCAGCGCCGGACAATAGCCCTCTCGCTACTGTGAGTGAATGAGCTGTAAGCCTCGCAGCATGAGATAGTCGGCAAACTGCGCTCTGCTCGACGCGTAAGGTGGCGGTCGAAGCATCGCGCCAGGGTCATTGCGTAACAGCGTGACCCGCTCCCCTTCTTTTTCAGTGCCGAAGGCGGGCTCGGATATCCCTAGGCCGTTGTCGGCCGCATAAAGCTCGACAGCCAACCTCAGCTGACCCCATTCAATCTCGAATGGAACAAACGTTTCGGATAGGATCTCGACGCCGACTCTGCAATTGCGTCGGGGCCAGGCCATCGCCTGAGATTCGTGCGTTTTGACGCCCTTCCACTCCCGGCCATTCATATCGGCCGCGGCACGCAGCAGCAAAGCTTTCTGCTCGTTCTCTGTCGCGGGCAGGAGAAAGCCGTAGTAATCGCGGTAGAAGACCAACTTCTCCAACGGCACAAAGCTGTTTGCGTCCGGTCTTCCTGTTCCATCTTCGACGATGACAAGCATAGGTAGGCTCAGCCTGATTGAGCGCCGAGTGTAACGCCTGCTCGGGTGAACATGTCAGGCTCGAGCTCCTTGAGTTGGGCCAGGGTCAGCGGCTTGAACGATTTGTCGAGCTGCAGCTTCGCGAACCTCTCCGGCGTCAGGCCGCCATTGCGGAACAGCCTCCCCCTCACAGGCCCGAGCGCGTGATCTTGGAAGCTCGCCGGCTGAGTCGCCAACCACTCGTAATAATTCAGGCTGGCGTCCACCTGGGCCCCGCCGTTGTCGCCCACCGAGGCGCGCGTGGCGTCCTTGGCGAACATCTCCGACAGCCTGGTGGTCGGCACCGTGGTGGAGCGGCAGTTGATGTGCGCCGGTGGCAGCGGGCCTTTGCCCAGGTCGAAGCGCATGCCATCCAGGCCCTTGCATTGCTGCGAGGTTTTGCGGTCGAGCGTCGACACCCAGCGATAACCCAGCACCACGTCGCTGTTGGCCTTCAGCGTCTCCATTCGTGCCGTCGTGGCCACATGCTGGATTGCCGTCTGCACCACAGCAGCCGCGTTGCGGTTGCTCACCGCCAGGACGCCATCCGTGAAGTTCTGCGCTGCGGTACCGCGAATCGCCTGGATAATCTGGGCGTTTGTCTGCCCCTGGCCGAAGCCGAGCCTGATGGTGTTGGTGACTCGCATAGTTTCGGTTCGGGTCCAGCCGCTCAGGAAGCTTTTCAGCAGCTTGCCACCGTCGATCCCCTTCACCTGCAGCGGATAGGAGAACACCGCCGCGCGGATCACCGTGTTTGTCGGCACCACCGCGTCGATGGAGAGCGCATTGCTCAGGCTTCTGGCTTCAAAACTCGACTCGTACAACGCGATGTCAACCAGATCGGCTTGCATCAGGTCGCCGTAGGCCTTGTAGATGTCCAGCAGCTTGCCGTCCACGCGGGCGAGGAACTGCTCAAGGCGGTCCCGGCTGTAGGTGGTCAGCTCCTTGCGGGTCAACTGCTCCCGCACCAGCTTGTCGATCTGGCGCAGGTACTTCTCGAACTTCTTGACCTCACCGGCCTTAAGCCGCTCGATCATCACTGAGTGGCGAGTCGTCTGCTCTATTAGCTGGCTGTCCGCCTGCGCCAGGTTTGTCGTCGGCATCGTCTTTGTCCAAGTTGATGCCGGCCGACTCGCGCTCTTCGCTAATCAGATCGGCTTCTTCGTCGTATGGGCGCTCCGGCAGCTTGCCGGTGGTGAGGTACTGCCAGTAGGTGTCGGCGCTGATCGTGCCCGCCATCACCCCCTTGTGCAGTTCGGCGAGCACCTGGGCATCTACTTCAGGCATCACAAACTCTGGCGTCACCTTGAATGTGACCTGCTTGGGGTCGTAGCCCTTCCACTCCGCGGCGTATCGCAAAGCCTGTTCGAGCGCCTCGGCCACCGTGATGACAATGCTGTGCAGCGTGGCGTGCTGATCGTTCTGGCGGGTTTTGCGCGCCTCGCCCGACTCAGTGCCGCCTACGTCCATGACCTTAGCGCCGGCTTCAAGCGCGGCATTCTTCTGGTCATCCATGGCCTTACGGACGGCTTCAATGCCGGCGCCCTGAAACTCCAGGTAGCCACATTTGCCATTTGGACCAAGATCCCACGCGGCCGATGGGCCGGTCACACTCAGCTCTACAGAATCATCCAGGCCAGAAACCCACGGTTGCGGGTGGCTCGTCTGGTGCAGCGCCGTGAAGTAGTCGGCGCTGAGCTGGTACGACTTCAGGGCAGCGCGAGCCATGGTCAGCAGCGGCACCTCGTCCACTTCAGGCGAGTTGTCCGTCGAGCCGCAATAGATCACGGGCAGATAAGAAAGTCCTTTGACCAGGCGGTTATCGGTGCCGGTGGTGCCGAGAGGCCTCAGTTCCTCGATTGCCTCGCCAGCCTCGTTCAACACTTCGCTGTGGCAGACGTCGCCGATCATCTTGAAGACGCGGTAGACCAGCTTGCAGTCATGGTCGTACTCGTCCTCTTTGTCGTCCCTGAACTCGCGAAACACACCCAGGATCAGGTCCTGCCGCCCGCCTTGGCTACCAATCTTCCAGTTAATGCCGTTGCGAGTGGCGTACGTCGAGAAATACGGCTCGCCGTGCTCATCGATATTCACCACCAGCGGCACCCTGCCATGGGAAATGGCTTGGCGGACCATCCGGAAGAACAGTTGTTTGAGCCCGAATCCATCGGACGTGGCGTTATCCAGCAGCCCTTTCATGCCGGCGGGCAGCTCGATCTCAGGGATCAATCGAGACACCAGCCCCATCATCGAGCGCAGTGCATCGCGAACCCAATGCTCGTACTGAGCCCGGGCTGTGTAGTTCTCGTAGAGGTACTTGTTGCCCACTCCGTCGAGCTTCTCGGCCTCAGTCATGCCGCTGGGCTTGGGCAAGTTGCGCGCGCTGCGCTTTACCGCGCATTCGCCCTCGAGCGCGTCGTCCATCATTTCCCATTCGGCGATGTGCGCGTCGTAGTCGGGGTTTGTCGATTGCACTGGCATCAGGCCAAGCCTCCAATTCGGCGTGTTCCGCCTGTGCGTGTTTTGATCGGGTAGCGCTTGGCAATGAAGTAGCCGGGTGCGTCCACCAGGTGGTCATAGCCTGCCTTCTTGTCGGGCTCGCCCTTGTCGGTGTAAGTCTGGCGCTCTAGGCACTGCGTGTATTTCGGGCACTGGTCGACGTTGACCAGGTAGCGATGCTCGCCGTATGTGTTGGCGAACATTGCGCACATGGCGTTGACCCGGTCCTTCACCGCGGGGTTTGTCGAGTCCACGATAACGGTGAAGCCGGCCTTCTTCAGTAGTGACAGGTCCGACTCGCTTGCGCTCTTGCTGCTGGTGTTCTGGCCGCTGGCGTCCGGATAGATCGCAATGCTGTGATCAGGAAACCGAAGCTTGATCTTCTCGATCATCTCGGGCGTGTCGCGCACCTCCGAGAACTCGCTGAGCGCCAGGGGCAGATCGTCACGAATGACGTGCACCACGGCCGCCATCTTCATGACGTTGAAGTCCATGCCGATGTGCAGGGCCTCACCGCGCTTGATCGTCTCGCTAGTGCGGTTCGCCTCACGGTTGAACGTGTAGTAGACGACGCCCTGGTAGTTCTCAAAGCTGGCCTCATACTCTTGCCGGAACGTCCGGGGATCCATCTTGCGACGGGCAGCCTCGATTTCTTCCGGCGGAACGTTGCCACCATCGAGTGACGTGTAAAGCCAGCTACGGTGGTCAGGCTCATGTCCTGGCTTACCGTCTTGAAACGTGTCGTAGCAGTGGTTGAATCCTTTTGGCGTGCCAATGCGCAGTGCATGACCGCCCTTTCGAACCTCGCCGTTCGGGAGCGTGTAGGTGCAGGTCGACAGCATCGGCCGGATGACTTCTTCCCAAGCCGCGTATTTGCAGTCGGCCCATTCGTCCACAAGGATGAAGAACAGACCTGAACCACGCAGATCGTCGTAGTTCTCCAGACCGACACACCGGAGTAAGTGACCGCTCTTCAGCGTGATCAACATGTCCGTTTCGTTCGGCTTGGTCGCCAGCCAAGATTTCGGGATGGCCTGCTTCAGCCTGCGCCAGAAAACCCGACGGGCCTGCTTCTGCGTCGGCGCGGCGTACCAGATTTCATCCTCGACGCTGACGTTCCAGGCAGCAGCGAGCTTTGCGGCCCGGCGCATCTCAGCCTTGCCGAGGAAAGTCTTACCGAACCGGCGACCGCACACCGCATCGCGAAAGCGCGCCTCAGGCTGGAAGCCCCAGCAATAAATGTTCGCCTGTTTTGGCGTCAGTGCGACCAGCCCATCAGAGATACGGGCTGGTAGGGACATCTTCGTCAGGCCTCAACACATATTCAGCGGCAGGTTCGGCACCCGCCTCTGATCCAGGGGGTTTGATTGGTTCAAGGCGGCGATTCACGAAGACGTCACCCACCTCCTTGGCGGCCTGTTCCAGCAGCTGGGCAGTCAGCGCCATGTTCTTCATGTTCTCGGCTTTCTCAGCCATACGCCCAAGTGTGCGGAGGCGAAACGCACGGTTGGCAATCGGGATGTCCGCGGTCTCTTCGCGGAAACGCTTTCGGGCAGCATGGAATAGCTCTACCCACTTCGCGCCAAGCCCCTGCCCTGCATACTTAGTCGGGTCGTGCGATTCACACTGCTGACGACTGATCTCTATGCCGAATTCCGTCTTGACCGCTGCCACCACCTGAGATGGCGTATCAAAGCAGGCAAGTGCCTGAACAATGAAGGCTTTGACCTCGCTTCGTAGTACTGCCATATGGGGTTCATCCGTCAAAACCTGTCACAGAATCAGGCCAACTTGAGCAGACAGGTTCCGCAGGCCCTCGATATGTTCAATTTCCCCACCTCAGCAGGACTGTTTGCAGCAGAATCAACGGCCAGCAGGTGGGTCCAATTACGGCCATGCACTACGTCTTGGATTGCTGCATGGCTAACCCCATAGCGGCGCGCAAACGACGCGCATTGGCCGTATGTTCCGGTGTATTCCGAACGTATGGCTAGCACGTCATCTTCAGTTAGGACGGCCTTGCTGTTTCGCGCCCCCTTCCGTGAAAGGAGCCCGGTGCGGAATGCGTGTCGCATGTTTCCGCTGTGCGTGACGTATTCAAGATTATCAAGTCTCGGGTTCTGCTTGTTCCCGTCGATATGATTGACCTCGCGCCCCTCTGGACATGGCCCGATAAAGACATGGGCGACAAGACGATGTACATACCAATTCATGACATCGCCGTTACAGGCGAGCGCAACGGCTGGATACGCCCCTCCACCCGGAATGCGGGGCTTGAGGATTGCCCCAACTCGGCCTCGACCGCGCTTCGGTTTTACTATGCGTTTGACCTCGCCGTAGTTGCTAACCGCATAATCAGGATGGCTTTCAATAACCTTCCATTGCTCAATCATTACGCAGACCTCATAAGACATGTGCCACATGCACTGGCGATAGATGCGTGACTTACCGATGGGGACTTCTTGGCGGCTTCAACCATGCGAGCCAAATCACCGTCGGGATGCCCTACGCCGTATCGCTCAACAACCGAAACAAACTCGCTGACGTCATGTCCACGCAGGTAGAGCTTGGGCAGGCCTTCCTGAGTGAACTTGGGTGCCCCGTACTGATCTGTCGCCTGAGCGATGTGAAATAACTCATGTTCAACCAGTCGCAAAAAATCCACATCGCTGCACTGGGCGCAGTAGTCAGCGGCCAGGGTGATGATGAAGCTCGGCACATCACCGAACCAATCACGCATCTGTTGCTCCATCCGGGCCTTCTGCCAGCCACCAGCGCGGAACGCTACCTGCTCGGCCTGGCCCAGTACTGTGCGGCCCTGCTTGTTGAAGCTCGACGAGGCCCACATGACTCGAATATCTGCATCCAGTAGGTGGGCATGGTCTGGGTTGTGAATGCTGCCGGTGTCGGCAAGGATCTCGGCCTGGAGCCATTCCCAGACTTCGGGCGCTGGAATCAGGCGGATACCGAAGTCGGATAGCTCTGACAGTTCCAGCAGCGACTTGGGCGGCATCGGCCTGTCCATGAGAAATCCTCAGTCTTCGATGTCGAGCAGAACATCAATCAGCTTTTGCTCACCCAGTCGCATGGCGCCCAGGCATTGCAGGTCGTCGCACTTAGGCCCCAACCCGAATACGGTTACCTGACCTTTCGGGCCGATCAGCGTCAAGGCTCCTACGGTGCATTCCGGGTGGACGCCAGCATCAAGGTCCTCGGCGATCTTTCGCAGGGTCTTGGCGGCGTCTCTCCATCCCTCGCGCTTGAAATCAATCAGCTTGGCGGTCATTTGCTCACCATGATGTGGGTCTGCGCGTGAGCGTGCCCTTGCAGCTCTGCGACGATCAGGCCCTGGGGCAGCCCGGCGGCCTTGGCTGCATCTACCGCCTTGGCGATCGCCAAATCCAGATCGGCCAGCGCCTTGTTGATGTCCTGGCTCATCGGGAGAGCATGGCGAAGGCGGGTTACGTTGGTCATGCCAGCACCACGCGGAAGTGAGAGGCGATCCAGATCAGACCCTCAATCACAGCCCAACCTCCAACCGCACAAAGGACACCGAGCATGATGAATGCGCCGGTCATATCGGGTAACTGCCCCATAAGGTTTCCTCTTCAGTGCCGCGACACAATTTGCCGATGCGCGAAACGTGTCGCGCTTTACCGCTTCTTCTCGCAGCCCATGCAATGCTCACAGTTCAGGTGCCGACATAGCCAGGCCTTGACCCTCTGCCAGTAAGTGACCATGAATAGGTGGCGGATGCCGGCCAAGGCCAGGGCGATGTGCAGTGTCAGCCCTGCGACGGTCGGACCGAACAGGAAGCTGTTGTGTCCGGTGGTGACCACGTAGGCGCTGATGGCGATGGCCGAGTAGATCAGCTTCCCAAGGATGCCGTCCCTCACCTTCCCGCTCACCACACACCAGAACGCCCACAAGGCAATGAAGCCGCAGGCGATGGAGTTGATCAGTTCAAGATTCATGGTGGGTTGCCTCCCCCGAACCGCTGGCGGATGAACGCCCAGAGGTCAGCGGCTTTGATGGCCCGGGTTATGGCGGCGATGAGCGATCCTCCGAAGGTGCCCAACAGGAAACCGACACCGGCAACGCTGCGCGGCTCGACCACCCCGAAATAGGAACTGATCAGGCCCGTCAGGTAATGGGCGCAGACGGCGCCAGAGAAAATGAAGATGGCCCAGGCCTTTCGGTCTACCAGGTCATCGCGGTGCCAGAAGCTGGCGGCGATTGCGCCGAGCAGTCCGGCAAAAGCCCAGTCGAGCTTATCGAACAGGCGCTGTAGAAACTCCATGCCTTCGACTCCGACTGTGCATGATGGAAGAAAAGGACCGGTTTGAGCGGCCAAACGCTGGGGAGCAGCGAAGAATAGGTCAGCCCCAGCAGCACTCCCAGCTCGGAGCAATGGGTGTGGTGGAGCCGAAAACGAAAAGCCTCGATCACGTCGAGGCCCTTGAATAGGAAGGAACAGGGCCGCAGAAGCGGCCCTTCCCGTTATGCGAGCAGGTCGTAGGTGATATAGACAAAGACGGAAGAACTACTGTTGGCCCACAAGCCATACCCTGGTGGCAGGTAAATAGGGTACTGAAGTTGCTGCAATACGTTAGACGTCGGCAGATACATCAAAAATGGCTTAGTTGAGTCAGTACTGCCTGTAGCTGCAGCAGTGCCAGTAGATATGAACGAGCCTGCCGGGCCAGAGAAAACGCCAGTCCGAATAATTACACCAGCCACGTTGTCAGATGGCTTGATGATCTGAGCCCTCTGATAAGCGGGGTAGGAGTAGTGCATTGCACCAATAGTTACTGGTTCCATTTTTGTCACCTTTGAGTCAAATGATTGTTCGCGGAGGATTCCGCTTTCATGTCGCTCAAAGGCGATGGCTCGAGGCTCGCGGCCTTCACATGATTCAACGTCCCGCACCGGGAACATTTGATCTGGAGCTGGGTGTACTCGCCAACACGGGCAAGTAGTCTGTTGCACTTTCCACATCTGCAATCTTTAAGCATCTGCAAAGCCTTGTCGTTTTCTGCTAGGCTCCGCCCCGCTCGCGCGAGCAGTGAGGGCCTTGGCTGGCTTGCAGGTTGGTTCTGCGATCTGGCGTCTCCTTTGGGTGTGTCCGCACCCTCTGGAGTCGCCCTCTCTTTTTTCCGCGCTGAAACGAAAAGCCCCGAATGTGTCGGGGCTTTTTTTGTTTTTCGGCGGATGCAAAGCCCCTGCGAGTGCAGAGGCCCTGAATAGGCCCCTCATCAGCGTGACAAGTCAGATGCTGCGAGGGCTTTGGGGAAGCTTGAGGCAATAAAAAACCCGGCGCGGTGGCCGGGTTTCTTTGGATCACTCCTACACACGCAGGAATGACAGGATGGGGATAATTTCGCTCATTCGCTCACTGATGTCAACAGGCAATCACGCAGCCCTTCCAATCAACAGTCCCTCCGCGTCCAATATCTCTTCCGCATGAGCCAGCGCCTGGTTCACCAGATCATCAGCAGCTCTGCCAATGTCCTGCCGCCACCGGCGTCGAGTTGACTCTGGTGTCCCGTCATTGTCCCATGTGTTCATGTCGTAGAAGCTGTCCTTCAGAACGATCATGTCGGCAGAACGAGACTCATCCTTTTTCGCCTTGGCCTGTCCGGCCGCCACCGCAGCCTTAACCATCGACTCGCGGCGCCACTCCGGCGCATCCAGCGGAATCTCTACCGACACGGAGGTGATGACCTTCTGCCGCGCGCCCTTGAGCTGAGGGATAGCCCAGGCGGTGGTCGCCTTGAACAGGAACAGCTTCGGTGCCGGGGTGCTGATGAGGGCCTGCAAAGCCGAGATAGCTTGCACCTTGCGCCCTTTGTGGGTGCTGTACTTCGCCACCAACGCATCCCAGTGCTTCGGCTCGAGCGCACTGTGCAGCCTGGCGGAAACCCAGCAGTCCACCTGCGTACGGTCGATGGTGTCAGCGCCGCGGGAGCGGACCAGTGTCGCCATGTCGCCGCCCTCCTCTTCATCGGCAGAGTTGTACAGCTTCTGCCATGCCTGTTTGCTGGTGTTGTCGATAGCCTCAGCCGCGAGGGCCGAGACAACCGCGTTCAGAATGCTTGGGTAGATCATGCTGCAGCCCTCTTCAGCTCGCGGGTCTTGGCCCGATATTCGGCGGTCATCGCCTTCAGTTGCTCGACGGTGTATTTCTTGGGCTCATGAGGCCCTTCCAGCCACTCGACCGCCTCGGCGCCAATGCGCTCCACCAGTTCAATGCGGTAGTTCACGATGTCGCCGGATTTGTGGTTGTTGCACGGCGCACACTGGCGCCACACATTCAGCGGCTCAAATCGCAGCTCGGGATTACCACCGACTGTCCGGTAATGCCCGGCGTGCCACTGGCCGTTGTGGTGACGACCGCAGCTCACACAAGGCAGTCCGATATCCCGCTCACGAATCCAAGCGTTGAATGCGGCCTGTGCCTCTTTCATGTGCTGGGCCCGCGTCTTGATCTTCACCTTCGAGGCGCGCAATTCCTTGCGGCCGATTTCGGCGAGTGCCTTGCGCGCCTTCGGCTCATGCCTCGGCGCGTCGGCCAATGCGCATGCAGGACTGCAAACCGCCTGCCCCATCCGCGACGGTACGAATGAGGCCCTGCAAGTAGCGACTCGGCATTTCTTCGGCTTGGGCTGCTTCCTTTCGATAGTCATTCGGCCTCCTGCAAGCGCTTTCGATAGGCCTGCATGGCCTTCTCGTTACGAGCCTTCCGGCGCTTGTGGTTGATCGGCGCCATTACGCGGAGGAATCCCCACAGCAACGGCACCGACACCGGGAACGTGATCAGCATCGCCAGCCGCAGTACGAATGCGGTCGATGCGAAACCGAGCCGGTAGAGCCCCTTCCATGCCTCCCGGTACATGTCAGCGTCAAACATCCCGGTGGCAACCTGCCAGGCGATGTAGCGGAGGGTGAGCTTATTGGTCATAGCGGCCGTCCCAGTGATCAGTTGCGCTCCACTTCACGTCATGCTCAGCGCCGAAGGCATGCATCAGCTCGAACAGATCGCTGAACCACTTCTGGGACTGCTTGCGGGTCGATACGGCCATCACGACGAAGCCACCGTCGAGGCCTGGCTCCGCACGCTGCTTCTCCAGCGAGGCACTGAAAAGGCACTTCCAGTCTTCACTGGTCAGCTTCTTGCCATGCCAGACCACCTGCTCTGATACGTCCTTGAGCATTGCCCACATCTTGCGGTTGCAGACGTCTGGGCGTTTCTCGTCGCGGATCACAACCACCTTCGGCTTGCTCAGGTCGATCGCGTGCAGGGCGCCGGCGAGGCGGCTGATATCGCTTCGGTCGCGAATTGTGTATTCGGGATTCATGGATTCTCGCTCCTACAGGCAGAGCGCTCTGGAACGGGCGTTTCGGTAGGAGTTTTGCCTTTCTCGCTTCCACAGGTGAGCGGCCGTTCCTTGCTCATAGCCGTCGCGGCATTCCAGACCTTGCACCAGGCGCATTCGGTACCAGATTTTGCGCCGTTACCTTGATCCCAAACTCCAGGGATGGCGTGGCAGTGTCCGGGCGCGTTGCCATTGCGGCTGGTCTGGTGGGGTATCTCGTTCACTACGCAAGCCATCACGCTTCGCAGCGTCTCGTTCTCGGCCTTGAGTTGCTCAATCTCCATGAGCGTCCCAGCCTTGGCATCCGCTGCTGCGGCGTCGGCGATCCCCTTGACCGCTTCGGTTACAGCGGCGCGGATGATCTGGCGCTCCGGTGATGCGGAAAGTCGATCGATCTCCGCCAGCAGCTCAAGCGCCACCTCCTCCACGGTCTTCTCCCCGAGGAATTCCTGCAGCGCCTCGGTGTTGCGCTTCCAGTCTGCGCAGTCGGCACGGAATGACGCGGCTTCGGCCCACAGCAGCTTCTGGAGTTTTTGTTTGTCGATGGTCATGTCCGTTGCTCCCCGGTCTTTTTGCCGAACTTCGCCATGAGCTGCGCCCGCGCTGCTGCGCCGCTGCATGGAATGGCCTGGATCTCCAACAGTCGGGCCTGGCGCTGGCTGGCGTATTCCTCGGCCAACTCCAACTCGCTCTTCTGGCTGTCGTGACCGATGCCGGCGAGGATCTTCCCGTCTAGTGGTTGACCGGCCTGGGCGCGGCGCAGGATGACCTCGTAGTTGCGCTCGAACCGGGCGCGGAGGTTTTTGTCCTCCTGCTTGGCTGCACGCAGGTCGAACAGGCCAGTGGCATCGGCAGCCAGCTTCACCGCTTCATGGCTGTAGGTGCCCATCAGCGCCTCAACCCATGCGTCTGAGGCGACCGGCATACCGAAGTCCTCAGGACTGGGCACGCACATGGCGATGAACTCACCGACGCTCGGCGCGAAAGGCTTCTTGAGCCGGCGGCACTTCTGAATACCGAACTCGATCTGCTCCAGCGTGCGGATGCCCTGGGCGGCAAACTCCTTGATCCACTCCTCCTTGGCAGACGCCAAGGCCTCGGTGGACGGCCATGCTTGGCGCCAGGCGGGGAAGATGCCGCGGAGCCGACGGAACAATCCATTCACCACTTCCGTGGTGTCTGGCGTCACATGGAGCTGCTCTTGCGCCTCTATGGGCGGTAGGTTGCCCATGCCTGCCATGAGCTGGTTGACGGGCTTCATGGGCTCACCATGAGGTTCTGCGCCCAGGTCTTGTCGTCGAAGTCGGGCTCGTTCGACTGGCGGCGCGGAGCGAATGGGTGGATGTTGCTCGCGACATCAGGGATCTCGTCCTCCCAGCGCTTACCGTTCAACCAAGTTGACGGGTGCGGGATGTACTGGCCCTTGTCCTTCAGCCAGTCCGGGGTCAGCACCTGCTTTGCCAGCGCCGCTACCATCAGGTCGAACAGTTCCTGGGTCACCTTCAGCTTGCCCCAGGCCTTCTCCGCTTTGTCCTTCCCGACCTTGCGCGGATAGAGCTTCCAGAACTTTGGGAAAAGGTCCTTGCCCACCACCGGAGCTGGCGACGGAGGAAGGGAATCAGGAATCAGGAATCCGGAATCAAGAGAGAGGGAATCAGCAGGGAAAGAACTGTGCTGGTCTGGTGCTTGCATCGTGCTTGCACCAGTCTTTACCGGGCAAGGCTCTATCTCGGGCATTGCAGGGATGGTGCTCTTGGCTTCCTTTACATGCGGGTTCTGGTGTTTCGCCCAATTGACGATTTGGATCGCCTTGAATGATCCAACGGTGTACCGGGTGATGAACCCCAAATGATCCAGGTCGGCGAGCATCTTTTCGATGTCTACATTGTCAGCCGGGAACAGGGCCATTTTCAGGCGGCGCGGGCGATCTTCCAGGCGCCCTTCCCGATCAGCCTCGGTCCACATGCCAATGAAGAGTAAGCGGGTGGCAAAATCCACCTCGGCCAGGTGTTCGTTCGAGAAGAACCCCGGCTTGATGTTTCTGGATCTGGCCATCATTCGACCCCCTTGAGATTGTGCTGAGCCCATAGGCCGGCAATCCAGTTGACGCCCTTGGGGGTGAATTTGGATTGGTTGTAGGCGTGACCGCTGTCACTGGTACCGGCGCGCACTTCAAAGCGCCCTGCGTCGATGTGGGGCTGGTAGGCCTGCCACTCGCCGCCCATGCGGTACATGATTTTTCTGTCGAGGAGGAATTCGCGGAATCGCGATTCGTTGGCCTTGAGCAGTTTGGCAACCTGACGGAAGCCTTTGAGCCCGGTTGATTCGACATAGCGCTCGACGAAGGCGATCTTCGGCGCGGCCTCAATCAGGGCCTGATTGGCAGCCTGCTGGAGTTCGAATTGCTCGGCCCAGGCGCGGGCAGCTGCTGCTGGATTGGAGAAGTCAGGGAGGGTCGCAATGACGCGAGCCCCTGACTCGTAGATCCCGCTCTTGCGGATGCTCGGCAGCACTTCGCCCACTACCCAGTCCTCAAACCGCTCCGCCTCCGGCATTTTTGAGCGCATGACCAACCGGTAAACGTCCCGCTCCGGAATGATGTTGGCCGAAGGACCGAGGGTGAACGAATCGTTCACCCCTACCGGACGGGCTGCTTTGCAGTGATCCCGAACCGCCTTTTGTGGATTGGCGTAACCAAGACGATGGGCAACGTCCTTGGCGGAAAACCACGGCTCTCCATCGATTACCACGACGCGAACGTCGAAACCTTCAAAGCTGAACAAGTTGATTGTGCGCGACACGTTTTCAGATCCGGCGAAACGTGTCGCGACATTGGCCGGGGTATTGATCGTTTGGTTGGATTGGTGCATGATTTGCTCCACAACGCGTTTTAAGAGAGCCGGGTCACTACCCCGGCTTTTTTTCGTCCCGAATTTGGCAGAGGCCCTCTGGATTACCCCGAAGAGTCCCTGCCGGAGGCCCTCATTGGGGGCACCAGTTGAAGGACCTGGGCCTTCTTCCTTCCCACTTCGGAAAGCGCGCCACTGGCAATGGCGGTTTCTGTCATTTCGTTGATCGCGCGGCTGAAGCTCCAGCCGTTCATGCACATCAACTCCTCCACTCGCTGTCGAGTCCGAGGAGGCAGCCTTTCAAGCTCTACGGTCATTTGGCCCTCCAAAGGGGCTTCAGCCCGCGATATCTTCTTGTTTGTCCTGCATCAGCTCCTCGATCACGCCGTTGGCTACGGCCCACTCGATGATTTCGTACAGGTAGGTCGCGTGCTGCATGCGGGTCTTCGTTGCGGCTTTACGCAGAATCCGATCAAGCACTGGTTCGAATCGAACCTTCACCGGGATGGCGCGCTTTTGATTGGGGTCCATGTACATGCTTCGATGCTCCTGGCTATTGAGTTGGTTAAGCGGCTGAAAGGGATTGATTGGGCGCAGAGCTGATCTGTGCCCACGGAAACGACGGGCAAAGGTCGGCCTTCTTGATCTGGCCTTCGGTCAGCGCCTCGATTTGCAAGGCGCGTTTAGCCGGGACAGCACGCTCACCGGAACACCATTGGTTCACGGTTGGTGCAGTAACCCGCAGCAGGCGCGCCATCTCCGCCTGGCTGCCCAGCAAGCGGGATGCTTCTTTGGCTGCTTCTGCTGATTTCATGAGTTCTCTCCTGGAGATTTGGGATGAATATAAGGCATTACCTTATCGTAGACAAGCCATTGCCTAACCTATATGTGGATAGGCCTAATTAGGCAATGCTTACCGGACCGGATTTAGGCGCCGCCATCGAGGCCGCGCGGATCGCCAAGGGCGTATCGAAAAAGAGACTCGCAGACGACTTCCAGGTGAAGCCTCCGTCGGTGCAGGGCTGGGTAAAAAACGGCCGCATCGACAAGTCGAAGCTGATGGATGTGATCGCCTACTTCGCCGACGTCGTAGGCCCGGAGCACTGGGGGCTGCGACCAGGCTTCTCTTACGGGAACATTCCTGACGACGTAGGCGAATCGGTTGACGACTCCCCCGCTCCCTCGGCGGCAGAGATAGTCCGAGGGATGCTGGCATCGCAGGGAAAGGGGCTTTCTGAGGAGTCTCGCCGGCGCCTGCTCGCCGCAGCTGAAGCCGATGATGGCGGCGGCGTGATCGAGCTAGATTATTACCGTCCTGGCGCGGTCGGTGATGAGGTGTGGATTGCCCACTACGACGTTCGTGCCGCAATGGGCGGCGGGCAGATCCCGCACGACTATCCTGAGATGCTCCAGGACATCCGGGTGAGCCCTCAGCATCTGCGCGAGATGGGCGTCGAGTTCAAAGAACACTTCCACCTCAAGATGGTGACCGGCTGGGGCCAGTCCATGGCGCCGACAATCAAGCACCGTGACCCGCTCCTGGTTGACATCAGCATCCGAGAGTTCGTTGGGGATGGAATCTACATGTTCACCTGGGACGGCCATCTGTATATCAAGCGGCTCCAGTGGATGGGTGATGATCAGCTCAGCATGATCTCTGATAACGCTCTCCATCCGGCGCGGACAATACGCGCCGAAGAGGCCTATATTCAGGCGCGAGTGCTGCTGGTGTGGAATGCGAATCTTGTTTAGCGCTATGTCGGGCAGATACAGCGCGACATAAATCTAACTGACCGTGGAAAAAGGCATTCCCATGCGTAAGATTGCGGCTCTTCTTTTGCTAGTGGCACTCACTGGTTGCAGCACCGCGCCAAGCGATCGGGTACCGGATGGGCTTTGGTACGCTGAGAGCGAGATACCGGACCAATTTCACTATCACGTTTACGTTTTGTTTTTGGACGATAGCCATTTTACGTGGTGGCGTGTCGATGAAGCGCCTGACACCGTCATCAAACGACTGGCGCACTACACCAACGATCATCCTGGGGTAAAGATTCTCACCAGCTACACGCGCGAAGGCGATCGGATAACCGGTGAGCGCAGATTGATCCATGAGGGAACCCCCAGTCTAAAGGGCTTCACTTCCGTCCAGACTTTCACCGGACATTTCAGCGGCGACACGCTGGAAATGAAGGTGGAGGACAATATGATCTATGACGATGGGAGGTCTTTTCCGGCTCAGATAATCAGATGGCCCCTGAAGCGTCTTAGTCATTCGGCCGGGGGGTAAGTCTGAGCTTCGATTTACATTACCTACTAGAGCAAACACGTGAGCCATGCCCACGACCGACCCAGCGCCGGGCTTCTTGTATCTGCCCCTCCAGCCCGGCTTATAGACTCCTCGGATCAACCCCGACCGATCTGAGCGATTGAGAAAGCGACTCATCCAGAACCACTTCTTCGGCCGGGGACGCGACCTGATCGAAACCAACCGTCCTAAATCTTAAAACTCGGCCAGTAAGCATCTGTTTGAGAATCGCCTTGGCTTTGTCCCCTCCAGCTACTGTGTAACCGCCCATTATTTTGTGGACATTCAGGCCCTGCGCCTGGGCCTGCTTTGTGACCTCAGGACTCAGCCCCAACAACAACTCCCAGGATGGGAGCGCCAAGATTATAGGGGTCTCCTGCGATGAAATCGTCCATGCCTCGTTCTGATCAATCCAGATTTGAGCTGTCACAATTGGAATCCGAATATCGCTATTGGACATCAATCCGACGTATATCTCTTCGCCTTCTTTACGCACAACTGGATATAGTTTCGAAGGACTAATAAGGATCGAGTTGCCCGCGGTGTAATCTCCAGAAGTGACCATCATGCTGGTTCTTTGGGTGAACGCATCAGTTGCGCTTGAGATCTTCCAGGCTGGCCCCGCGCACCCGCTCAGCATAGCGACCGCAATCGCAACAACCGCAGTCCGTTTCATACCTGCTCCCTTTCGAATGATGACAGGCTTTACCAGAGCTCTCTCTGGCTGCGGCTGTCAGGTTCCGATTGTATCGCAATAGTGGCGGTGAGCCACTAATGGTAAAAGCGCGGGCTTTTTGTGCCTGTCAGAAAGGCGCCGCCTCCTCTACCCTTTCGATGACCTCGACTGGCCGATCTTCCTCGGCGCTCGCCTCCCACCTCAGCGTCACCGACTCATCGTCGTTGAACGTTATGTCTATGCCATCCGTCTCGGATAGAACACCTATCACCTCCTCCCACTCCCTATCTCCGTCGCTGTCCAGGCGATGAATCGTCACCCAGCGCTGAATCTGCGCCACCGGGTGATTGATCATGTTCGACACCCTCAGGCCCAACCGCTCTAGACCGGTCATTTCGCGCCGGGCTTCTTCTTTGTTACTCCCCTGCTTCGCCATTCCAAGCCTCCTATATTGCTGTATATCCATACAGGTTTAGCAAAGCCTATCTCAGCTGGAAGGAAAAGTAACTACTCCCTTTGGTGATACGGCAGGAGACAAAAACATGAAAATAATAAGGCATTACCTATTTACAGATATTAGGCATTGGCTTACTGTTCATCCATCGAGACGCCACAGCGACTCGCCAGGGCCTCAACAGACCCGCCGCTCTTTAACAGCTCAGGATCCTCGCCATCGACTACCCCGGGTTTCATCCGGTAAGTGCGAGCAACAAATAGTCGATGCCATGCCAGCTCTGGAACTGGCCGTGCTCACCAGATGTGAGGACGCGAAACCACGCAAGCCAGCCGGCGAAGAACACCGTCCATGAAATGTGTGACGCCGGCCAGAGATATGAATCGGGCGATGCGCGTGGTGGAGAACGGAGTTTTTCACTGATGCACCTGGGCGACCGGGTGCATTGGGAAAACAACCGGAGGATGCAGAAGTGATGAAGTTGAGCGGATGTGAGATCGAGGAGCGGGACCTTATCCGTAGCGCAATTCGAAACCTCAAGGGTCCCAGCAAATACCGAAACAAGTATGGGCAATACCGCTGGGCGCTTGTGCGTGATGCTTTCGGCGTGGGATCTGGCGTTGCCACTGCGCTTTGCCGTGAGTTCGGATTTGATCCCGAGGAAATGATCCGCTCATGAGGTGCCGAGCAACAAACAGATGGCTCCCTGCTGTTTCAGGTCGGCCATCTGGCTTTACAAATGCCTCTCACACCCCGGGAGGTATTTGAAAGCCAACGAAACGGAGTAACACCATGACTCGCGCAGAATTTGAAGACAAAGAAGGTATCGCCATCGCCGCGATGCTCGGGCTTCTTGCTCGCTCAACCCCTGCTTCACCCGAAGAAATCGCCACTGCCGCTTTCGACTATTCCACGGCGATGGTGGCTGAGCGACAAAAACGTCTCGGTGATAAGCCAGGGTTCAACGACTGATTTCACTGGCTGGCCTTGGCGACAGGGCCAGACGGGAAAAGAATCCAGAGCGGGGATCAAGCCGCCTCCGCCACGACCGTCGGACAATACGGTCTTTGTGGGCACTCCAAAGCAGTGCTCGTCTCGCTCCGTATGAGCGGGGGCTTAGCCAATGAGCCAAATCAAGAACGCTGACAGTCGGAAGAGTACGACGGACAGCCGGAGAGACGGCCCGAGCACCTGGTACTCCCCAGCACCAGGCCGCATCGGAGTGTGCCCGGCCCAGCCCCATTGCCCCGATGAAAGCCTGGGGCCGCCAGCGGCGACCGGACACACCCCGATGCGGACGAAACTGCGGCCTATAACCGCCCACCTGCATCAAGTCCCGTAGAGCCCAGTAGCACAGGGACTCAAAACCCTGGGCCACGGCCAGCAAAGGCTGGCGCCGGAGACGTAACCGGCACCCTCCCCCGACCAATCCCGCATGCACATGACACCGCGCCCAACGGCAACCAGCGGAATGATCGTGTGCAGCCGGAATTTTTTGGATCGACTCCGCCACCCTGGAGGCAATCATGGCAACCAGCTATGCAGACAGTGCCCAGGCCAGGGCATGGGATCGACACTTCGACGAAATGGGCCGTCCACGCCCAACCCACAAAGACCTCTTCCACGATTACGACGCCTTGCAGGCCCAGGCCAAGCTGACGGCCGAGCAGCGAGCTTTTGAGGCCGCTCACAGAAAGGAAATGGCGATTCGCATAAACGCGGCCGTGGATCAGATCGCTGAATTTTGGGGCCTGGAGGTAAAGAAATCGTGAACGCTCACTCTATTGCGACACACCGGATTGAGGTTGAGCTGTCTGCAATCCCTGCCTCCTTGATCCCTTCGCTAACCGCAGACAGAGCGCGTATGGCGGCGATTTTGGCGGAAGAGCTTTCCGCGATCACCACCAGCGAGCGCGATTCCTATCTCAAGCAAATTCGCGCCGCTGAGTTGTCCAGGTACGTCGAGCTTTTACCAAGGGCTGCAGCATGAGCCCTCACATCCTGATCGACGAAGCGCTGGAAAGCCTGGAGCACCCAGACAGCCCGTCCGGCGCCGGAAAGGTCGTGCTGCACATGATCACCAAAATGATGGAAGGCAGCGCCATCAGCGTTGAAGAGTTCAACCACTACTGCAAGCGCCTCCTGAAAATCACCAGGCAGCGCAAGGAGGCGTCATGAGTACTGCACCGGTTAAAACGCTGCTGGATGAGCAGCTCGAAGAGATTGAGCGCAGCCTTGCGATAGTAGGCGCTGGCATTCCGCGTGAGCTGCCTGTTGTCGTGCTCCCGCCCAAGCTGGTAGCGGCGATCAAGTCGGGGCGTATCGCAGTGAGGGCCAAACAATGAAGTGCCTCTACTGGATCCTCGGCGCCTCCATCCTCATGACCATGCTCGCCTACACCGTGGTCAGCGAAAGGTCGGCATCCTGCAGCGTACCGCAACTGTCCCAGGTGCTGAGGTGACTGCCCGTCAGCGGGCCCGGCGCTTGCTGATCTGGCGCGGGTCGTTCTCAGCCATCACCTTCTGCACTCTCATGATGCTGCTCAGCGCCCTCGCCGATCGCATCACCCAATAAACAACACCACCACAAGCTGCGCTCGGCGCAGCAAGGAATCGTCATGTCCGCAAAAGCCAAACAAGCCGCCGTATTGACCGACCTGGAAGCGAGTGAAACCGGCGACACAAAGAATGCTGTTGCTCCTGCAGTTGCCGTCACCGATATCGCCGAGTATCGGCCACATGAAGAACAGATTGTCCGTCTGGAAACGACCTACGCGAACCTGGTTGTCGACTGCTCTACCAGTGAAGGCCTGGCGAATGCGAAGGAGGTTCGCGTTGATATTCGCGATGTCCGCTATGCCTTGGCCAATACCACGAAAACGGCGCTGATTCCCTATCAGCAGGCGGTTAAGGACGCCCAGGCTCGCGTCAACCAAGTGAAGGAATTCGGTGAAGCGCTGAAGGATCGCGTGCTGGCGATCGAGGCGCCTGTTGACGAAGCGATTAAGGCCGAAGAAAAGCGCGCCGCTGACGCCAAGGCCGAACGCGAGCGTATCGAGGCTGAGCGTGTCGAAGCCATCCGGGCAAAGATTACCCGATTCGGCTCAGTCGCTGCTGCATATGCAAGCCGAAGCGCTGCCGACGTCGAAAACGTCCTGAAAAACGTCAAGGAGTCGGTGATCCTGCCCCAGGAGTATGCCGAGTTCGAGGCTGAGGCGACCATCGCTCGCGACAACGCTATTGAGCAGCTTGAGACCCTCCACAAGGCTGCAATTGATCGAGAAGATGCCGCCGCCAAGCTCGCCGCCCAGCAAAAAGAACTGGATGAACTGCGCGAGAAGCAGCGTATCGCTGACGCTGAAGCTGAGGAATTGCGAAAGCAGCGCGCCGAGGAAGACCGCCTGCGCTTGAAAAAACAGCAGGATGAACTCGACCAGCAGCGCCGCGATATGGAAGCGCAGCAACGCCAACAGCGCGAGCGCGACGCGCAGTATCAGCGTGACCAAGAGGAACTGGCCCGCCTGCGCGCACTGGCTGCTGCACCTGCAACGGTCGCAGAAGTCGTCGCGACTCCAGTAGCAGTCCAAACAGCACCAGCGGTTGTGACAGAAGCTGACCCCGCGCCCCTGGAAGACGTACCCGCTGACTCGAACATGCCGAGCGCCAGCGAAGTGGTCGAGGTCGTGGCCATGGCCTTCTGCGTCACCAATGACGAGGCTTCGGCCTGGCTGCGCACCCTGTCGTTCTAAAGAACCTGAAATCACCCCGGAGGCCGACCACAGTCGTCGGCTATGGAGTAGCAATGAACGCATCTACCCAGCTGTCCGCAATTTCAACGGATTTTGCCAGCCCGACTGCGCTGATCCTCAACCGCGAAAGCATGCAGTCGATGACAGACCTTGCCGTGATGATGGCCGGCGGGAAAACCGCTGTTCCTCAGCACTTCCGAGGAAACCAAGCAGACTGTATGGCCATCGTCATGCAGTCGATGCAGTGGGGCATCAGCCCCTTCGCCGTAGCTCAGAAAACCCACGTTACACAGGGAGGCGCCCTCGGATATGAGGCGCAACTCATCAACGCTGTCGTGATTTCCCGGGCACCTATTCAAGGCCGCCCCGAATACGAGTACCTGGGCGACTGGGACAAAATCCTGGGTCGCGTGAACGAAAACAAGTCCGACAAGGGCGGGAAATACTACACAGCAGCCTGGAAGAAGGAGGATGAACAGGGCCTCGGCATCATCGTTCGCCTGACCATGATTGGCGAGAGCATACCGCGCGAGGTCAAGGTGATGATGACCCAGGCCTACCCGCGCTTCTCTACCCAATGGGCCACTGACCCCAAGCAGCAGATTGCTTACCTGGCGATTCGAAAATGGGCTCGGCTCCATGCCCCTGACGTAATCCTCGGGGTCTACACCAACGACGAGATGCCGTCTGCCGAGGAAATAGACATTACGCCGCAGGCTGGAAATCCATCAGCCGCATCGAACAAGCCTGCCGACGTAGGCGCAGCAGCGGTGCCGCAGGGCGACACTACCGACGCAACCGTAGACTTGTTCGAGAGCCTGAAGAAAATCGCCCAAGAGCAGGGTATTGAAGGCTACGAAAAGGCCTGGAAGGCGCTGAAGCCTCAGCAGCGCGGCGCCATTGGCGTAACTCGTCACGGCGAACTGAAGACGATTGCGCAGACCATTGATGCGGAGTTCACGACCGTTAATGAGAACGCAGACGTTAATGCTGAAAGCGATCAGCAAGGAGGCAATCAATGAGCGCCTCTGTAGAGCTTCAGCGCACGGAGCAGTGGCATCAGGATCGCAGCGGTCGCCTAACAGCAAGCAGGTTCAAGGATGTGATTGCGTGGGGGGATCGTGACAAGCACGGCAAGCGCAAACCACTTGCTGCCCGCACCACCTATATGCGCGAGCTGGCATTTGAACGGCTGGCTAACAGGTCGAAACATTCGGTCAGTAGCAAGTCGATGGCCTGGGGCACCGAGGTTGAGCAGTCGAGTCATGACTTTTACGAAATCCTG